>NZ_FNNT01000011.1:0-153199 GCF_900106725.1 Paenibacillus sp. PDC88
AGAGAAGAACCTATCCGGTATTAGCTACCGTTTCCGGTAGTTATCCCAGTCTTATGGGCAGGTTACCTACGTGTTACTCACCCGTCCGCCGCTAACCTTGAGCGATCCGAAGATCGCTCTTAGTCCGCTCGACTTGCATGTATTAGGCACGCCGCCAGCGTTCGTCCTGAGCCAGGATCAAACTCTCCAATAAGGATTTATCGAGCTGAACACCCTTTCGAATCGCTTCGAGAAAATATCCAACCTTCAAAATATTGAAAGAGCGATTAAGCTCATTTAGAAAAACTGACGAGAACGTAATGTTCTCTTTATTTTGCTCGGTTATCATACCGTCTGACGACTTGTACCATAACCTCGCGTTTAGAATTTTGCAGTTGCAAAATTCTGCTCACTCGTTGTTCAGTTTTCAAAGATCAACTTCGTTGTCATCGCTTCATTTAATTTCAGCGGCGACTTTTATAATGTATCATACTCTGCATTCTTTAGTCAAGCACTTTTTTTAAAAAGTTTTCAACCTCTTATCTGCAATGGATAACCACGCATTTAAGTTATTCGAGAATGCTTAGCGCCTTTTTAACGGGCGAGTTATAATTTATCACGATTTGAATATAGGAGTCAAGCTATTTAGCTAACTTTTTTCAATTAAATTCGATCTTTTCTGCGTCTATTCTACTTCAGTACAGATAACAATGGAAAACAACAGATCGGAGCGATAATATAAGTCGGTATTATTCACTTCGCACAATATTTAATCTCTTTGCCTCCTTCGGTTACAAATGGAACAAGGCTCTCTATTTCTCTAATAATAGAACGGTGAACCAATTTTCGAAGCAGTAACGGAATCTCATCTTGCATAAAGCAAAGGTCAGGATGCTTCATCAGATCATGCAGGCTCCACGGCTTATTTCCACTGCGAAGAATGTCCAGTAGAAGACTACAGCTGCTCTCCATCTTGGACAACACAGAGAATTCACAAGCTAATAGTATAAGCTCTACGCGCTGTTCAAGGGTCTCTTTGCTCATTGTAAGCTCCTCATACAACTTATATACAGAGCGATCCATATCTCGTATCTGAGTCCAGACTGCTCTTTCGGGTGAGATTCCTTTCTCCATCACTACAATTCTTGCCCAATGATTTAATGATTCCAGAACGCCTTGATAAGCATCGATCACTTCTCCGTCTTTGATCCATCTCTTGGCATCCAAATAAGTGCGCAAAAACTGAGAGAACTCATAAAATATTTTTTGCTTGCGGAGCTTTGGACCGAATTGTTGAATATAATTTCTGTGAACCTTAATCTTGTCACCCTTGTCCCATAATATATCGCCATGTAAAAAAGCTTCAACCACACCTCGATCTTCTCCCGTAATCAAACAACGGGTCAGACGCATCCAGTCCATATATAGAATCTGATATCGCAATTCACCAATGGCTGAATGCCTGTATCTATTCTCAGTTGGGCCTTCTTCATGCAGTATCAGTACAAGAACCTCGAAATCCTGCATAAGTGATCCATAAAATTGTTCCCCTGAATGGGGATAGACAATTGCTCCAACTGCTCCGTGTTTAGATGATTCCTCCGATAAAAAAGAATAATTCTTAAGTTCCACGGTCTCCCTCCAGACAAAAAATGGTGATTTTATTCCAGTTAAGTTATAATATAGTTCTACATAAGAACATAGGTTTCCTGCTTCACTGAGAAGACGACACTCATGCATAAGGAGCATAGCTATGATTTTTAAAACTGCAAAAATTGAAGCCTTTCGTACGTGGGGACTGTTGCTTACAATGCTGGGCATGGGGCTCATGGTTCTCGGCACAGCCGGAATTGTATTCTGGGGCAGCGCAGGCAAGGTATTTGCCGGCATTGGACTTGTCATTGGCTTGATCGCGATGATGGGCAGTCTTGCCATCTATTTCTGGGCTGGAATGATGTCTGTGAGCGCAGTTCAAATTGAATGTCCTGAATGCAGCAAGCTCACCAAAATGCTGGGCAAGACGGACCGCTGTATGTTCTGCAAGACGATATTAACGCACGACCCAGCACAGGCAAATACCACTATTGAAGAATTAAACATGAAGAAATCGGAACCCGTATCCAGATCATAAGCAGGTGCAAGAATAGCAATACAGGGACAGCTCTCATTTTTGAACTGTCCCTGTTTTTTTATAATTATAATGTATTAGTTCTTCAACGTTGATGAATTCGATTAAGCACTGCCCATGCACCTTCATTGGCAAAGCTTCTGTTCCAGGTGGCGATTCCAGCGAGCTTCAGCTCACTCGCAAGATCAACTCTTGCCCGAAGTGAGGTTTTATCCTCAAGCCAGATCTGATTCCGCACTTCCCCCTCTGTGAATTCTACATAGTTCTGTCCTGTATCCTCTGAGAATGTCGGAGTCAGCTTGTGCTGCTTAATCAGATCCTGCGCTGAGTCCATACCAATCGCTTTGGAAGTAATCCCGCTGTCCTCTCCGGATTCCTTGATAGACCATACTCTAGTATAGGATGGAATTCCAAGCAGCAGCTTGTCCGCAGGCACTTCATCTTCTACCATGATCTTGTTCATCCCCGCAGTCACCCATGGCAAGGATGCAACGGATCCTGCCGTTGGACTTGATGCCCAGTGTTCATCATAAGTCATGACCATCATGTAATCTGCAATTTCACCTAGTGCCCTGCGATCTAAAAATAAGGACCACATCTCACTGTTTGACTTCGGAGTAACTGCAATCGACAACACGAGGTCATTCTGCTTGGCGTAAGGACGAAGCTCTCTCATGAACTGAGTAACCATCGGCCCGTCCTCTGTGTACACATTCTCGAAATCTATATTGATACCGTCCAGCTCGTAAGCATCAGCATATTCGATCATCTTCTGGATAATAGCCGTTCGTCGATCATAAGTAGAGAGTGCTTCTGCAGTCATATCCGGATCAAAGCTATTGCTGAGCAGTCCCCAGACCTCCATACCCAGCGACTTGGCCCTGTGTACGTATTCCAGATCACCCTTGCTCTCTACCGAACCATTGCCATCTGTAATATCAAACCATGTCGGACTCACCACGTTGACGCCCTCCATTGTCTGCAGGTTGGCTGGATCAGCTGCTCTATTGTATACGGCTTCCCATGCCAGATTAATCGTCTTCCCCTTCCAGCGCTGTTCGGCTGCTGTGGGTAATGATTCTGGTACTGGAACCGTCACCTTTTCTGTGGGCTTTATTTTGCCAGCAGATGTATACCCCGCATAACCATCATCCATTTGAACATAATTCCAGTCTCCATTCGTGGACCAAATCCTCACCCGATCCCCTGGATTCATCTGCGCGATGATTGCAGAGCCTTTATCCGGCTCTTTATAGAGTGGAATTTCCTGTTCAGGATCTTTACCGGCTGCTGAGCCGTATTGAATGACTTCGCCTGCGTTCATTAGAAGCACAGCACCAGTATCCATGTCTTCATGAACGGTAACACCGTACACTTCTTTTACTGCCTGCAATGGTACATAAGGTACTCCCTGTTCTTCAAAAGGAGCCGTATGAAGCTCATACTCCTTCGTATTCAGCTCTGCTTCCTCTTTACCGACATGCAGTCTCATTACTTTATCCGATGAGGTTAATATAATCGCACGATCTCCGTCTTCAAATCGCATCGCCGGATCGACGGCCTCCTGTAAAACAGGAAGCGGGAGCTGCAAGCTCTCACCCGAGCCTACAGCTTCGTAATCCATCAGCTCTCCTTGTACAAAGATCGGTTTCGTAAAACCTCTCCAGTCTGCGTCTTCATATATATTTTGCAGATTAAATGTCGTGATCAGCAAATAGATACCTACTCCAATAAACCCAATCGCTGCAATCTTCTTAGTAAAACTGGACTTTCTCCTTCTCTTTTTGCGATAACCTTTTGCCAATTGATGCTCCCCCATCCTATAGCAATAGCTTCTTCCTCATCCATAGACGCTCGCTGCGAATACCCAAAATCTAAAAAGCGTGAGATACTCCTATGAAAGGAATTTCTCACGCTATTGTATACACCTTTTACGATGGCCTGCAACTCTCACATACACCGTACAATTCCAACCGTAATCCGTTCACCTGAAAGCCTGTATCCAGCCCGGCTCGTTCTTCCACATCAGCAAGTGAAGGATAATTAAAATCCCGAATGGTTCCGCACGCTTCACAAATAATATGATAATGATCTGTGACGTTGGCATCAAACCTGCTTGCATTATCGCCATACGCCAGCTCCCGCACCATACCGGCATTTGTAAACATCTTCAGATTATTATATACGGTCGCCACGCTCATGCTTGGAAACTGAGGCTCGAGAGCTCGATAAATCTCATCTGCTGTTGGATGTCCCATGGATTCCATAAGATAATTGAGTATCGCATGGCGCTGAGGCGTTATACGAACACCGGTCGTTTTCAATTGTTCTAATGCATGTTGGACACGTGTTGACATATGGCCCACCGCCTTACCTTTATTCATGCGCCTAAAAAGAAATAGATAGTCTCATAAAAAAATAACAATTACAGTAACCTTTATCACACAAATATATTGTAAAGTTTAATTCTAATTGTTGTCAACGCATGTGAGGCATGCAAATCAGGGAACTTTTAAGGTATTGTCAAAAAAACAAGTGATCACTGCAGCATTTGATTCGTCCGATTCGTCTGCGTATTTCCCCCGCTGGTCTCATCCTCCATTAAAGAGCGCTGAATGGTTATATCACTATTACCCTCTACTTGAACCTTATACTCTCCTGTTCCGGAGACACCTGTAATCATCCTATTCTCAATCGTGTAGGGAGGTTCGACGTTAAGATTACCGTAAGTGCTTGAGCCCGATACCTCATAATCTCCTGTCTCAGGAATGGCTAATAAAATATCGCCGACAGCACTGTATATGTCCCAGTCTCCGCCGATCTGTTTCGTTTGGACCTGGACAGCACCGTTCAATGTCTCTAATTTTAATTTGGCAACCGGTTCATTTACGGAAATATTCCCGTTTCGTGTACTGCCTGTAATATCCCCCACGATGTCTGAAGCCTGTATGCGTCCAACAAGCGTCGTAAGATCTACGCTGCCTGTCACTTCCTCTGCTCGAAGATCACCGCGATTGGTGCTCAGCACAGCACTTCCGATTACATCAGCTACCGATATATTCCCGTTAAGGGTCTTGGCATGGACATCTCCAATGGCATTATGGATATAGATCTTTCCATTCCCGCTTTCGACATGAATGCTGCTGATTGCCTCTGGCCGATCAAGATATACAGAGCCATTAGAGGTTCTCACTTGCAGATCAAAGCGCCGGTCATCCGGGATCGTGATGGTCAGATTCATTCTAGGCTGGCGTTTAGATTCACTCCCGTATCCTTGAGGCTTGGTAGCAATTTGGATCGTTTTCCCTTCCTGGACATTAACCTCGGATGCATCTGCAACGGCCTGAGCTTCAACAGGTTCTACTTGATCCACCCAAGCAACCGTCTTGACGACGACCGACTCTACGTCCCCTCGGTTAATCCGAATGTCACCATTCACATTTTCGACGACAACGGCACCTGTTTCCATTTCAACCGGAATAGAAATCGTTTCTTTTTCGATTTGGTTGTCGGCTGCCTCACTGTAATCCAGCGAAGCGGCACTTAAATTCAGGCTCACTCGGTTCCACAGATGCGCGTAATGATCCTGCTGTGTCACAATAAAAATACAGCAGATCAAAATAGTGGCAGATAATATGCCTTTAAAATCGGGTCTGAATCTGTAGCGTGATTTCCTTTTTGCCGCAGGTATTACTTGATTGAGCAGAAAGGCGATAATAAATTCAATCCCCCAAATGACCAGGATAAACGGCCAATAGTTAACTAGACTGAAAACATACTCGGTCTGATCGACCTTGTCTATAATGAGCAGAATGCCAACGATAATGAGAAGGGTCGATGCTGTATATCTCCCAATTCTAATTTTTAAGTAAGAGCCTGTACTCTTATTCAAACGACGTTTCTTAAAAGTGAAGGACAATATCAGTTCTCGATTTAATAATAATAACCCTGCGATAACAAGGGCAGCGCCTACAGCATATAACCCATACTGAGCCAAATACCATTCGAGCCAGCGGGGTTTCTGTACAAACAGCACCATCAGTCCACCGCCAAAGATCAGCAGCATGCCGAAGGATAACCCTCGCTCCCAACCCATAAAACCGATGCCTGGGCGCAATATAGACGAGTCCTTACTTGGCTCTCCCTCTGTTTGTATACGTCGTTTTTTCATAAGCACCCAATCCGCTAATTGCAGAACATCATAAATATTGATGAAGTAAATGACGGGGATGACAAGCGACAATAAAATAATTAACGGAACATTGATCTGAATCCCAATCGACGAGAAGTATAATAAGGCCGTTAAATCAAGCAATAACAAGAAAATAAAAGTGAGGCCTTTAATGTACAAACCCAAATAAATATGACCCAAGCCAGGGAACAACGCAGACAATAAACCTGCAATAAACTTGTGCCAGTTACGCTGGAGCCGTCTTTTTGGACGCTTCGGGTTCGGATCGGTATTCATCTGCATTTAAGGTGCTCACCTCCAATAAGAACAATTGCATAATCTGCTTTTCTTTTGATACTACCCTATTCTTCTTCTATAGTAACTGGAAAGCTTATGTTGTTTGCAGCACAAACTTCCAAATCCCGAATATATTTTGTCTACAAAAAAACACCTTACTTCTCAAATAACGAAAAGTAAAGTGTCTAAAATTTGTTTATTCCACTGATATAGACCTGAACTGATGACAGCTCTGTAGCTTGGTAACCAAATCCACGGTGCTGAAATTGTTAGGAACCAGTACGTGCAGGGATACTTCCACATGAAGATTCAATTCAGATCGATAGCCGGGAGGACCCACTTCCAGATCACTCACCGTCATTTTCCGTATAATAATCTTCTCAGCCTCCATAAAGGCGGAAATCTTCTCAATCAGATTGGGAGATGAGTCTCCGCTTAGTGTTATCAAGTGCTGTTTGTTGGCTTTAAGGTAACGGCGTTCAACTTTATTAAATACCCACAAGTTCAGAAGTACCAGCAGCGTTGATATTACAGCGGCAAAATAGAAGCCTGCCCCTACAGCAAGACCTATGGCTGCGACTACCCATATTGAAGCTGCCGTCGTAAGCCCAGTGATGGATTTACCCGTGAACAGGATCGTTCCCGCTCCCAGAAAGCCCACGCCGGTAATAACGGCTGCCGCCAAACGTGCAGGGTCCATACGAACATTAACCTCATTTACAAAATCACCAAAGCCATAGACCGATAAGATCATAATTAATGATGAACCCAAACATACCAAAATATGAGTTCTGAAGCCTGCCGCATGGTTGGAGCGCTCGCGTTCAAGTCCGATAAGCCCTCCCATAAGCATGGCAAGGAGCAATCTAAGAAGTATACTCCATTCACTGATATACCAAGGATCGTTCATTTGCATATCTCCTTCCGTCATTCGTGTCTGAATTAAGAACGATCGTACATCCTATTCAAATGGAACGTCGTTAATTCCACATTTGGTGCAATCTCACAGGTCTGTACAGGCTCGAAGCCGTACTTTTGATACAGCATTACAGCAGGTGTATTCTTCATGCCTGTCGACACAATAAACTTTCGCACTTCGAAATATTGATCCAGTACATGCTGAATAAGCTGACCGGCAACACCTCTTCGAAAATGATTCGGATGAACCATCATTCTTGAGATCGTCAGGCTGTCTTCCCATTCCTGCTCCACCGAAATCGCCCCGATAAGCTCCATATCTTCATTTATATACCCATAAAACGTCTCTCCGCATTCCTGAAGACTGTCAATGGTATCAAGCAGCGGTGGAATGTCGTGAAAGCCGATCAGCTCGGCCTCCAAGCGATATGCCATCTGCTGCAGTCTCCATACTTCCAGCATCAGGTCCCTGTCTTGCAAAGAAATATTTAGTATCATTTCCCTAACCAGCCCCCTAATTCAAAAAGAAGCCCGCCGCAATGGACGAGCTTCCGTGTTCAACGATTTTATGACTGTACTTACCAGCATACTACCGGTTCAAGACATCAGCAAGCAGCTTGTTTACCATGCCCGGATTCGCCTTGCCTTTACTTTCCTTCATTACCTGACCCACAAGGAAGCCGATTGCTTTTTGCTTACCTGCTTTGTAGTCCTCAACCGATTGCGGGTTCGCAGCAACGACTTGCTCAACTATGCCAAGAATGGCTCCCTCATCACTGATCTGGACGAGACCTTTCTCCTCAACAATCTGCTGCGGCTTCTTGCCGCTCACAAGCATTTCCTTGAATACGGTCTTCGCAATCTTCGAGCTGATCGTACCTTTCTCAATCAATCCAATCATTTCGCCAAGACCTTCACCCGTGATCGGAACCGCTGACAGCTCCAGATTCTCACTGTTCAGATAGCCAAGGAGATCTCCCATAATCCAGTTGGATACGGCTTTGGCGTCCGAAGTGTGCTTAAGACTCTCTTCAAACAGATCAGCTACCGCTTTGGAAGCTGTAATGACATCGGCATCATAGGAAGGCAGGCCGTACTCTGCCGTGTAACGCGCTTTACGCTCATCAGGAAGCTCTGGAATAGTAGCCTTTACCCGATCCTTCCATTCCTGATCAATATGAAGTGTGACAAGGTCAGGGTCTGGGAAGTAGCGATAATCATGAGCCTCTTCCTTGCTGCGCATGGACAGTGTCTTGCCCTGCGACTCATCCCAGCGGCGAGTTTCCTGAACGACCTCGTCTCCGTCATTCAGCAGCTCAGCCTGGCGGTATTCCTCATATTCAAGACCGCGCTGTACGCCACGGAAGGAGTTCATATTCTTCAGTTCGGCTTTGGTACCGAACTCTTTCTGTCCGTATGGGCGCAAGCTGATATTGGCATCGCAGCGCAGGGACCCTTCCTCCATCTTCACATCGGATACATCACAGTATTGCATGATGGAACGGATCTTCTCCAAATAAGCACGCGCTTCTTCCGGCGAAGAAATATCCGGTTCTGATACAATCTCAACCAGTGGAGTACCTACTCTATTATAGTCCGCAAGTGTACCATAACCGCCATCCATATGAGTCAGCTTACCCGCATCCTCCTCCAGATGGAGACGTGTGATTCCGATACGCTTGGTTTCTCCGTTCACTTCAATATCAATCCAGCCATTCTCTCCAACAGGCTGATCATATTGAGAGATCTGATAGGCCTTAGGCGAATCGGGATAAAAATAGTTCTTACGGTCAAATTTGCTAATATCTGCGATCGTACAGTTCAGAGCCATGGCTGCTTTCATCGCGTATTCGACCGCCTGACGGTTCAGCACCGGAAGAACTCCGGGATGCCCCAGGCAGATCGGACATGTATGTGTATTCGGCGGTGCACCAAACTCCGTGGAGCAGCCGCAGAAAATTTTAGATTTCGTATGCAGCTCAACATGGACTTCAAGCCCGATGACTGTCTCGTACTTGGATGTTGACATGATTCATTTTCCCTCTCTTTCCCTTAGGCCTTATAGCTGTGGCTGCTGTTTGTGATATTCCGTATGCTGCTCAAATGCATGGGCAACACGAAGAACGGTCGCTTCATCAAAAGCCTTGCCGATAATTTGCATTCCGACAGGCATTCCATCAGCAAAACCGCAAGGAATGCTGATCGCAGGCACACCTGCAAGGCTGACAGGAATCGTAAGGATATCATTCAGATACATCGTCAGCGGATTGTCTACTTGAGAACCGAGCTTGAATGCTGTCGTAGGCGCTGTTGGTCCAATAATAACATCATAGTTCTTAAATACTTCGTCAAAATCATTCTTGATCAGCGTGCGGACTTTTTGAGCCTTTAAGTAATAGGCATCATAGTAGCCTGAGCTGAGTGCGTATGTTCCGAGCATAATCCGGCGTTTCACTTCACTGCCGAAGCCCTCACTGCGGGATTTATGATACAGATCAAGCAGATTATCAGGGTTGTCCGCACGAACGCCATAACGAACGCCATCAAATCTGGCAAGATTAGAAGATGCTTCGGAGGAAGCTAGCAAATAATAGCTGGCTACCGCATACTCTGTATGCGGAAGAGATACCTCTTCCCAGGCTGCTCCGAGTCCTTCGAGGACTTTAAGCGCAGACATTACCGTCTCCTTCACGGATGGATCAACGCCTTCGCCGATATATTCCTTAGGAACTCCGATCCGCAGACCTTTTACTTCTCCGGTCAGGCTGCTCAGAAAATCAGGAACTTCAACATTGGCTGACGTCGAATCCATAGAATCATATCCGGAAATCGCTTGAAGTACATAAGCAGAATCCTCGACATTTTTCGTGACCGGGCCGATCTGATCAAGAGAAGAAGCAAATGCAACTAGTCCGAAACGGGAAACACGACCATAGGTCGGTTTCAAACCGACTACGCCGCAATAAGAGGCAGGCTGGCGAATCGAACCGCCCGTGTCGGAGCCGAGTGTGAAGTAAGCTTCTCCTGCGGCCACTGCCGCAGCTGACCCCCCGCTGGAGCCTCCGGGCACCCGATCCAGATCCCATGGATTACGCACCGGATAGAAGCTCGAATTCTCGTTCGAGCCCCCCATCGCAAACTCGTCCATGTTCAGCTTGCCAAGTGTTACGACATCCGCTGCCTTCAGCTTCTTAACGACAGTCGCATCATAAACTGGAGTAAAGTTCGATAGGAACTGACTTGCACAGGTTGTGCGGAGCCCCTCTGTTGAGATGTTATCCTTAATTCCTGCAGGCAGGCCAAATAGGAGTCCGCGGGCTTCGCCTGATACAAGCTTGTCATCCAGCCTTCTTGCGGCCTCCATTGCCCCTTCCTCATCAAGGGTGAGATACGCACGTACCTGCTCCTCAACTTGTCCTATTCTTGCATAAGATGCTGCGGTCAGCTCGGAAACCGAGATCTCTTTGGCATGCAGCTTATTATGTATCTCAGGTAGTGTATGTTTAAGCAAACTCAAGATTATTAACCTCCCTAAAAAATAGCTTATTCAAGTACAGCCGGCACTCTGATCTGGCCATCTTCCTCATCAGGCGCGTTCAGCATTACTTTTTCAATCGGCAGGCTCTCCCGAACCTCATCTTCACGCATTACATTCGATACATGAAGCACGTGCGTAGTTGGTTCCACACCTTCTGTATCAAGCTCGTTCAGCTTCTCTGCATATTGTAAAATGGCATTCAGCTGCTCCGTCATCTGCGCTTCTTCTGTCTCGCTGAGATTAAGACGGGCCAGCTTGGCCACATGCTGCACATCTTGCTTCGTAATACTCATGCCTTCAAATCCTCCTTCTAAAAATACCTATACTATTCATATTGTGTCCATTTTAACACGTCCATGCGGTGAATCAAATGAAAATCCAAGTGTTACCCGATTATACCCAATACGCGTATCAAATCCAAGAATACAAAAAAGAGCCGGCAAATGCCGACCCTATCATTTAAATCCACGCACGAAGATTGACTTGTTTAATAAAATCTGCTGTTGACATCGGTTCGCTTGCGGCCTCTTCCTCTTCTTCCACGAGTTCCACTTTGTCGCCATTCATAAGCTGACGAAACAGGCTTTCGTTATGTGTCGCCAGAGCGTAGTCAATCAGAGCTTCCCGCTCGACTCGCTCCGCCTCCTGCCTCAAGATCAAAACCTCCGGCTCGACATCGCCGGTAGGTACGAAATAATTGCGGTTAACCTGAGGTACACGAATCACATAGTCAAAAGCGTTATCCGGGTTCCGGTCATATGCAATCACATAACCATATTCCCCTACAGGAAGATTCTGCTCAAAGGCGTCCGCGACGATGATAATTTTCTCCCCTAATTGTAGCATCGTCTACCTCCTGATTGTTATTGTCTGTCTAGTCTACTAAAAATAAAGAATGCTGTCTATGGAAAGAATGGGCTCCTATAGCACTTGTTATTACACACAAAATAAAAAGAACGCAAACCGGGACTCGTCCGCAGTCTGCGTGCTTTGCAAAGTTAGTGGGTGTTTCAATAAAAATAATTGTAACCAATTATAAAAAATTTGTCTATATATTTCGAAGCATTTATCGACATAATATTTAAATTAACGCCCAGGTCGAACATAAGGATTATTTTGTTTCTCAAAACCAATCGTCGTCCTTGGACCGTGGCCTGGATATACCTTAACATCATCTTCCAATGTATAAAGTGTATTCTGGATGGAGTGGATCAGCTCTCGCTCACTTCCACCTGGCAGATCGGTTCTTCCTACGCCCGCTCTGAACAGAACATCACCAGCAAACAGATCCTTACCGCATAAGAGACTGACGCTTCCTGGTGAATGCCCAGGTGTATGATACACGTGAAAGGTCTGTCCTACAAGGTCCAGCTTCATACCCGCTGCAAGATCATATTCCGCCGGACTCGCCGTAATCTCTCCACCAAGCTCCGGCCAGCGCAGTGAACCGTTCCACTTTGCCGACGTAAGCCATTCGGCCTCAGCGGTATGCACATATACAGGGCAGCCTTTCAGCTTCCGAATCTCTTCGACACCGCCAATATGGTCAAAATGAGCATGGGTCAATAGAATAGCCTCAATCTCCAAATCTTCAATTGCGCGGATCAGAGAAGCCGGGTTCATCCCCGGGTCAATGATAAAAGCCTTGCCGCTGTCTTCTCCCTGCACCAAATAGGCATTGGTTTGCAGGGGACCTAGACTGAAAGTACGTATGTTCAGCATTTTAAAAACCGGATATCAACTCATGCAGCTCCTTGATGATGACTGCCTGATATTCCGTTCCCTCCCCATAACGTCGTTTAATCTCCTGACGCGTCTCTGCCAGATTATTCTGGTAATCCGCAGCCTCGCGGTCTGGATTATTCTCCTTGAAGGCAACCATTGCCTCCTGGACATGCTCAGGACGTGGTCCCCAGGTTCCCAGAACAGCACCGCCCGAGTCTGTAAAAATAACGACTGGAATCGAACGTCCGCCCATAGTCAGGAATTGATCCATGATCTCCAGATGGTGCTCCATGATCAGCATGTCCACTGGCATATCCGTCGCTTCCAAAGCCCGGAGGACGACAGGAATATTTCGAACGACATCACCGCACCAATCTGCAGCGATAATGACTGCCCGCAGGTCATCACGGTATTTTAAGCTGTCAAAGAAGGATTTATCTTCTTCATTCGTCCACTCAAAGCGGTTATACCAATCTAGAAAAGCTTCTTTATTCTGTGTCATACCCTCTATAAATTCTTGAGGAGACAATCCTTTACCAAACTTGTGTGATAAATTAGGAGCCATGAGAAGCACTTCCTTTCCCGTATTAGCATGATTTGAATTATTGATTACATATAAACTAATTCGGCTCGTAACAAACAGAAACTGCCAAACAAGTGAACGTGGGAATGATAGGAAAACAGATCAAGCTGTTATCCTGCATCACAACGTTGTCTCTTATTCCAGCCTCCATATTCAATAATAGCCGATTTTTCGGCTTGGAGAAAGTCTTACGGAATCCGTAGCTTACGCTCTGTGCTGAGAATAGTCTGAAGTGTATCCGCCCTTCCCCATTTCGCATATGGTACCTAAAGAGGAGGTCGATCAGCATGAAAGAGCATTCCCGCTACGGCAAGCAGACAGCCCCGTTCTCCAAGGGACCGGCACCCAAGCTTCCGTCCGCAAGAAAGATAAGACGTGCCTGCAGCAAGGAGCTGTACCGGACTGTAAAACGGATGAAGCTGTATATTGCCCCGGATTTGGTATCGCAGGGTGAAGACCTGTATTACCGCAAGGTCATCGCAAACCTGCTCTGGGTTACGGAGCATCAGGATAATCGCAAAGCCCAGTGCGACTGGTGGGACACCGAGGTGCTTCCTGAGCTGTCCGAGCTGTGGAACGTGCCTGCCGCGAAGCTGTCCAGCGCATTCCGAGACGCTTACGGGGGGTAGAACATAATATAGGGCTGAGCAGAGCTACGCCAATTCCCAGTCAATCCGCTAGTGATCAGCAGATTGACTGGAAATTCAGGCTAAACGGAAGTTGCTGAGTATGAATGAGGTTCAATAAACAAGATACCCGCCCGGCAGCAAAATAACGATTCAAGAAGTTCTACTGGTGGCTACAAGCGCTGTACCGGCAGCTTCCAGGCTGCAATCAACACAAGCAGCATCCAAAATAAAGGATAGCTGAAGTCGAAATCGACTGCGCCATGAAGCATGACAATCAAGCACACGGGAATGGTCTCCCGACTATGTCGTAACAGCAGGCGCAGGATGTAAGCGAATAGGAGCAGCATGAGCATAAGCCCCATCACACCGGTATCGAGGAATAGCTCCAGATATCCGCTGTGCACTTCTGTGCCGATATACGGTGTGGATTGGACCGTATATACCGCATGCTTCCATGCGTCCCCGCCATGCCCAAGCCAAGGGGAGCGCAGACCATATAGCACTGCATCACGCCACATCGCCTCCCTCGCAAACCAAGTTGCGCCGGAGGTGATTCTGCTGATGGCAGTATGGTACACCAGCCCTGCTGCACCTGTCAGTGCAGCAAGGGCCATGCACGCGGCAGCCACGCGGTGCCCGCGTGCCAGCAGTGCATGGAGCAGCAGCGCGAGTGCGAGCGCTGCAATCTCACCCCCGGCCAGCAGCATGAGGCCGGGGAGTGGAGCCGGCGCGAGTGCTGCGCCGGCAAGGGCTTGATGTGCGAGCGCGGCGCATAAGAGCGGCGGCGCACTCGCACAGAGCAGCGGCAGGCGCCTGCCTTGCCGCTGAAGCAGGAGCAGCGCGAGTGCGCTCAGCAGCAGCGCGAGCCATGCTCCGCGCGACTCGCTGATGAGGAGCGCGGTCGCAGCTGGGAACAGGCCGAGGGCCGTTCCTGCCACCTTCCTCAGCTCGCCTGCCGGGGAGCTGGAGCATGCCGAAGCGGCTGAAGCCAGCCGCTCCAAGAAGAACATCCCGACCAGCACGCCGTACGCGTTAGGGTATTCGACCAAGCCCGCAAGTCTGGCACCATAGGCACTCAGCAGAGGATCATCCGTCCTCATGACTGCATTAGGAAGGACAAGCAGACCGCATACGGCCAGTAATCCGCTTAGCGTCATCAGCCAGCCCGTCAGCTGAAAGCCTGCTGAAAGCCACTTTTTTCCTCCTATAGATTGTCCAAGAATACAGCAGCCCGCGGCGAACACACTAATAATAAAAAATGGCATGAGGCTGTCTCTTGTTCCGTTGACGCTTACCGGATTCCCAAACTGCAGGTGCCACACATAGATCAAAGCGATGAACAACGGAATGAAAACAATCGGTGTATGGTTGTACATTAATTCTGCTGAATTTGAAGCCCTATTGGTGGTGATCAGCCACAACACGAGCAGCACGGCCGGGAACCAGATACTGATCCATTGCCAGGTGGAAGGGAAGAACAACCCCTGATGCAGACAAGCATATACGAGCGCTGCCGTAACCAGTAGTCCGATTGACTCTAAGGCATAAAAGGCTAACCCATTATCCGATTTGCTCTTTCGTATTTGATCAGCATGCTGCATTTAAGGAGGCTCCCTTTTCCACTAGAATTCGTTGAAATGTTCTCCTATTACTATTGCCTAACCCAAAAAAGCCCAACCCTTCCGGGCTGGACTTCTGAAACATATGGCAGGTAGTTTGTGAGATAAAATTGGAGAAAACAAGATCCCCTTACTTTACTGCTCCTACCGGTAACAGATCTGTGCATGCTCTTTCCAAGTAAGGATTGACATGTAAGAAATCACGATAAGCCGTATACTCATTCCACAGCTGATCTGTATCTCCAGCATTTCCCTTTACAGCGCGAATCAGAATATTCTTGGGTGTATGCTCCATATCGATGAATTCCAGCAGCTGTGTGCGGTAGCCCATAATATCAAGCAGCTTGGCACGAATGGCATCCGTTGCAAGGGCAGCAAATCGTTCCTTGAGAATCCCGTGCGATAATAAAGGATTCATGACATTTGCCTCCATTTGAGCAAACAGCTCATGCTGACAGCATGGAACAGACAATATTACGGATGCACCCCAGCGTACCGCCTTCTCAAGAGCAGCATCTGTTGCTGTATCACAGGCATGAAGTGTAACGACCATATCCACCTGTTCAAGCTCATTGTATTCTGCAATGTCCCCTACAAGAAATTTCAGCCCAGTATAGCCCAGATTCTTGCCGATTTGGCTGCAATGTTCAATGACGTCTGCCTTTAAATCCAGACCTACGACCTGAAGCTTCCTGCGCTGCTGCACAGCCAAGTAATGGTATAATGCAAAGGTAAGATACGATTTGCCACAGCCAAAATCAACAATCGTAATCGGCCGTCCCTGCGGCAAATTAGGCAGCACATCCTCCACCATTTCAAGGAAGCGATTGATCTGCTTGAACTTGTCATATTTACGGGCATGCACCTTCCCTTCATCACTCATAATGCCGAGCTCAATCAGGAAGGGAATTGGCTTGCCGTCCTCTAGCACATAACGTTTCTTCCGATTATGAGACAGGTCCGCTTCCTGCTTGGAGGGCGTTTTGGTCAAGATCGACACTTTGTACTTCTTGCTGATCAAGATCTGATAGTCTGCTTCAGGAGTACAGATCATGCCTTGCCGAAAAGTCTCCTCAAATAGTTGCTTCATCCGCTCAGAAGCTTCATCCGGGAACAAATTATCATGAGTTACTTTGTTGTTCTGGTGGTATGCAAATTGGTAATGGAGTTTGTTTTTAAGCAGAACCGGCTTAACCTGCACTTTAGTGAAGGTCTGTCCTTCTTTCTTACGAAGCTGACTCAGTGTGGCCGTAATCAGTCCCTGCTCTTCAAAAATACCTTCAATTAATTTTCGTAATGAATCCAAAGGGTACATCTCACTTTCTATGGTTAACGTTGTTCTTTGAGTAACAATAACATATCAGAACACATTGTCCAGCGCATCTTGTCTTATAAAGCCAGCGGCCGGCCGTTCTATCCCACTATCTGCCCTGCAATTCCCGAAGCCCTTCCTCCACTTCCGTGCGAGGCAGACCGCCCTGTTCAAGCTGTGCATCCTCATGCAGCAGCAGACGCTTGTAGAACTCAGCCGCTTCCTGTGCATATTGATCCTGCCTGCTCAAGCGATACCAGCTGTTCTCCGCCTCATCATATCGTCCGGCTTTCTCGTGATATAACGCCATTAGTCTTTCCGTCTTCTCTGGCAGCTCATACCCTTTAATTTCCTCCTGCAATGCCGCAACGCGTTCAGGTGCACTTAAGATCTCTCTGTTTGCCCCATGAAGCAGGCTATATAAATATAAATGCAGAGCTTTCATCCAGCGGACAAGTGCTTGATCAGTCAAGCCTTGATCCATGTACACTCGGCCTTCCTCTTCCATGATTCGTGCCACTTGCTGGACTTTGTCTACTTCCACACCGTCACCAAGACGGAACAAATCGATGATATCTTCAACCGGAAGAGAGTTCAGCAGCTGAGAATTAAGCCTGAACTGGCGTTTAAGCCACTCATCCAGCTCCCATAAGGCATCAATGTGCATTTTCTTCTGCTTCAACTCAAACACTTTACCGATCATTTCCGTCATTTCCTCCACCATGCGGAGGAGATAGTCTCTTCTAAACATCAGCGTCTCTTCTCCTTTGGCCGTCTGTCCGAAGCACGGAGCGGCTTATCCGTGAATCCTGAGCGTTCCAGCACTCCACTTAAATTGTACCCGGAATATAAGGAAAAAGCCAAACACAACAGACTTTGTTGTAACCAGCTGATAGTAATATATACAGCTCTTTGAATCCACTAAACTGTGCAAACCTATAAAAAAACAGGCCTGGACATTACCCAAGCCTGCTGTCTAACCATTTATATAGATACAACACTTACTTTACCTTATTATTCATAAAGCGGGTAAGCGCACGAAGGAATTCATCCGGCTGCTCAATCATACTCATATGGCCGGCATCTGTGATAAGCGACTGTGTTACCCTCGGGCTGTCTGAAGTAAAGGTTCGATCCGGCGGCACAACGGTATCCTGTACTCCCGCTATTAACAGCACGGGAACGCTCGCCTCATCCAGCACATGCCGCAGGTCAGGACGTTCCTTCATGGCGATTGCTGTATTGGATGCTCCTTGAGGAGAAGTCCGATAACCAATCTCCCGGACTCGATCTATCTTGGATACCATCGTCGTCTGGTGCTCTGCTGCAAACAGATTAGGAACCAAAGAATCCACAAAGGGTTGGATACCTTCCGTTTGAATGGTAGACACCGCTCTGAGACGCTTTTCTTTGGCCTCGTCACTGTCTGGATAAGCCGTTGAATGGATTAAGCCAAAGGCTTCAAGCCGATCAGGATATCTGTCTGCAATAGATAGTGTGAGGTATCCTCCTAAGGAATGGCCGAAGATGCTCGCCTGCTGAATACCCAAATGATTGAGCAGCTCCACGATATCATCTGCCATATCACTAATGCTGCAGCTGTTGTTAGGCGTTCCCGATTCCCCATGACCTCTGAGATCCGGTACGATACAGCGATATTGCTTCACTAATTGAGGCAATACCTCTTCAAAGTAGTCAGAGCTTCCGCAATAACCGTGCAGCAGTACGACAGGTTGTCCTTCTCCATGATCTCTATAAGCGATAACATGATTTCCTAATTGTACTTTTTCCATTACATTCGCCCTCTTTCTGTTAGCATGGATCATGAAATCCAGTATTACATACATTAAGCATTTCAGACTCTGCTGAACCAGTTAGTAATTGAAATCCCTCATGTGCAGCCTCCGCAAGCTCACGTGCCATATTCATCACCCGATGTAGAGAGGTCATCTGAAGCAGTGAATATGGCTTAGGGCCATTGACGTTAACAATTCCGGCAATGCTGTAATGGCCGACAGCAGGCAGGTCTCCTTTTACGGATTCAGCAGGTACCAGCGGACGCTCCAGGCATAGGTACTGGCCAATATCTGTTGAAGAACCCAGACAAGCATCAATCGCAATAACTGCATGGTCAGCCGGAATGGCACGAATCATCTGCTTCAATGTCGAAGCATCACAGGGTTCTGGCAGCGTACCAATCACGTGCTGAAATCCGTACTCTACTAAGTAGCTTCCGGTAAGCGGACCCAATGCATCACCTGTCGAACGATCTGTTCCGATACATATAAAGGTTATTTTATCTATAGAATGCTGCGCTCCAATCTGTTTGAAGAATGAAACAAGTGCTTCTTTTCCACTTCTTTTGTGACCAGAGGCTGTTGTCCGGGATGTCATCGGTGTAAATTTGGACAAGGGTTAGCGAAACCTCCTCTTTATCTTTCTATCTAGATGCTTACATGATACAATACGAACAAACTTTAATGAAGTCGAAAGGAATGGACGGAACATGGATTTATCCCAAAAAAATCAGCAAAACATCGAGTTTATGATTGATGCCATCAAGTCTAAACTAAGAATGGCGAGTGCCTCTGCGCTCCAGTCATCTGCGTTCACAGTAGCTCAGTACGACGATATCCTGGATATTTACGAAATCGTTAATTCCAAAAGCAATCTCAGTATTTCCGAAGTAGAAGCGCTCGTATCCGAATTGGGCCGGCTTCGCGCATAACAAACAGCCCCTACCTGCCCAATGGCAGAATAGGGGCTATTTGTTATTGGCCTACAGATGATGATTCTAATCAGTGTTGAAGAACAAATACAGGCTGTGCGGTACCCACAACGGTCCCGGCATCATTACGAATGTCCTGTGAGAATTGTTTCCTTAACGCGTTCAATGTTACCTGATTACGATAACCGATTTGCTCAAGGATCGATGCGGTAATCAGTCCCCACTCCTCTTCGGAGCCATCGAGAACCTTAAAGCTGATTCCCAGCCGCTCCTCCCGGAGCGCAAAACAAAATACGCCTTGAAATCCGCCCTTGGCAACAATATTGGAATCTTGAAGCAGAACCGTATCTACTCTGCCTGTTCCTCCCACCATTTCTGGTGCTGTATTCATAGCTGCAGTGATGAGCTGCGCAGCCTGCCGGGTAGATTCATCAGCAATCAAATCCGGACAAGCCAGCTTAAGAAAGGCTCTCGCCATTCCTGAAATAGGCAGCGCATAGACCGGAAATCCACAGCCATCGGTTCCAGGAGACAGCTCCTCCTGTGAAACATCTGTAAGTTGTGAAATCACTTCTTTGATTTCCTGCTGCACAGGATGATCCGGATCCGCATAAGTACTGGGGTCAGCCCCCTTCAGCTTCGTATAGGCAAGTACACCCATATGTTTACCTGAGCAGTTATGAAGAATTTTTCGTTTGTGTCCCTCTTTCTTAATATATTCTGTTCTGCTCTCTTCATGGAGCGGATAACTCGGAGCACATACTAAACCGGTCTCATCTACTCCGATCTTATTTTTCATTTGCATCAATACACGCTGGTGAAAATCCTCTGACCGATGGGAGGAGACCATCAAGGCAATTTCCTCAGAGGTGAGTCCATATTTCTCTTGTATGCCCGCCCTAATGCCCGGTATGGCCTGGAGTGGTTTGGCCGCAGAACGGGTAAAGGTCTTAAAATGGGGGTCGCCTGCGAAATATACAACTTCTCCTTTTTCATTAACAATCGATATATGACCGCGGTGTGCGCTTTCCATTACACCACCCCGAAGTTCGGTTAATAATAATGCATCTAACATGTTTTTCTCTCCTTCTCAAGGACTGCTAGCCGCTTGGTTTGTACCAAGACGAACACCATAGTACAGTATAGTACAAAGAAACCATTTTGACAGAGATAATGGATAGACTAGAAGAAAATCAGCTGAATTCATACGATCGGGTATCCATTATCAATCTGCCTATTTTACAACCAATCCAATCAAAAGTCAGGAGCTACACATTTATGACGAATAACAGCAAAAAAAAATTTTACTGGACTACTATTGGACTAGCCGGCAGTTTGGGGTTTGTTCTCATCATCGTACTCTTATTTATGCTGATTGGAGTCGATAAGGTTCAAACGGTTGATGAAAATATCCAGTTTTATCTTTTTCCTCACGCAGACAGCTGGTACTATTCCTTGCTGCCGGTTATTAAAGGAATTACCGAGTTTGGTTCTTTTAATATCACTGCCATTGTTGCACTTGCATTTGTGAGCTATTATGGGATCTTTCGTAAACTTTATGTAAACACATATATCGTAGCGGTCAGCTTCATTAGCATGTGGAGCATTAATTATGTGCTCAAAATTCTTCTCAGACGAGAACGGCCTGAGCTTGAACAGCTGATGGCCGCCCATGGATACAGCTTTCCAAGCGGTCATTCTATGATTGCTGCCGGGTTCTACGGCGTTATCTTCGTCCTGCTCGTGCAGACAATAAAAAATAGAGGTGGATCTGGATCTCTTGTAGCCGTCCTTGGCGCTTTATTCGTTCTATTGATCGGGTACAGCCGCATTTATCTCGGCGTTCATTATCCGACAGATGTTGTGACAGGCCTCTTATGCGGAGGTATATGGGCCTTCTGCATGCATCGCCTGCTGAAGGAAGCTTCTCAATAGAAGACAGTACAATCGTCTGCTCCTGCATCCTTTGTTTCAACCTTACTGTCGATAGTTTATATACGAAGTAAGCAAGGCACTAAAGCAGCATAGGAGGCGATTGTTATGTGGGGGATCATCATTAGTATCGTGATGGCGATAATCATTGGACTCATTGGTGATGCTCTCGTTGGCCATAACATGCCCGGCGGAATTCTAGGTTCAATGATTGCGGGATTTGTCGGCGCATGGATTGGTTCGCTGCTGTTTGGTGACTTCGGCCCGATCATCGCTGATTTTGCCGTGGTCCCCGCCATAATCGGTACAGCCATATTCGTCTTTATATTAGGACTTATTGGTAAACTGTTTAGAAGAGCAGCTTAACGGGTTATTAGTAAAAAAGAGTTAATTATTACAATTGAAGGAGTGATCAATCATGACTCACAACGCGACAGATTATACTAAAAACATGACGGACTACAGAAATGAAGATACGGGCAATGGTAATAACTTCGCTAAAGGCCTATTCATCGGTGGACTTCTTGGCGCAGCAGCAGCCTTGTTGTTTGCCCCTAAGCCGGGCCGTGATTTAAGAGGTGATCTATCCGATAAAATGCTTGTTGTCTCTGACAAGACCAAAGAAGTAGCAGGCGTCGTGGGAAGCAAAGCATCTGAAATTGCCAAAACGGTATCTGGTAAAACAAGTGAGCTGGCGAAGACCGTAGGCGATAACACCACTTCTGTCGTAGCAAGCATTAAGCAGGCGAAGGATGAAGTAGCAAATGAAGCTATGAAAGCTTCCGAGGAAGTTGCGGCAACGACAGCTAAGGCTGCGAACGAAGCAGAACATGAACTGAATTCGACTACATCGTCAAATAACGGTAGCAGTACATCCCAAGGTAGTTACTCAACACCTTCAACTTCATCAACAACGACAACCAAACTGCCTTAAGCATTGAAGTTGCTTTCGTTATAGCCAGCTGCTTGCAGCTGGCTATTTTTATAGACATTCGAGCATTAAAAATTTCTTACAGAAGTGGAGGCGTTTCTGATGAGTTCTGTTGAGTTGAAAACCAATCGGAATATCAACTCTGAGCGCAATGCAAACAATGAAGAGGTTAACGAGCATCCTTTTGAACTCCGGCATGAGGTGAAGAATTTGAACCAACGGCTGGAAGGAATTATTCAAGCAATGGAGAGCGCGGAGTTCAAAGATATTCTTGAGAATTATACCAGCCCCAAAAAGCGGATTTTGGCCAATCTGACTGCAGGTATTGCCAGAGGTCTGGGAATGTCCGTTGGTACGGTTCTTGTCCTAGCGATCCTCGGTTGGGTTCTCAGTCTGATTGTCGATATGAATCTTCCTGTCATCGGTCAATATATTGCTGAGCTGCAAGGATATATCGATGCTTCAAAATAAGTTCCCCGTTAAATGGAGAGAGTAGAAAAGCCTGACTTTAGCTTACGGAGCTAAAATTCAGGCTTTTTTGTCATGATATTTTGCATAAGCCCGTCAGTCCGGGTTCTTTGTGTTTGAAGGCTTCTCACCACGAGGCTTGATCTTTAGAATATCTCCTGTCCAGCCCTTCATAAACATCCAAATGTACATACCTGCCATGCTTATCAATATTGCTGCAGTGACAACCGTAAATCCCCACTCTGTCTTAATCCAAGGCAAATTCTCAAAATTCATACCCCATATTGCCCCAACGGCCGTCGCCGGAGTAAAGACCGCTGTAACAATCGTCAGCGTCTTCATTATATCGTTGCCGCGAATGGAAGAAGCCGCGTTATCAATTGAAATTAAAGTATCTATCTCATCCTCATAATGACGGAACAAGCTGTCCATACGTTTCATCCGGTAAGTCAGCTGTTTATAGGTTGTTCGTTCCTCGATCTTCAGGAAATGAAAAGCTTCATTGGAGGCATGCAGCAGCTCCTGGAACGCGATAAATTGATTGCTCCAAAATAAAAGTTCAAAGCGGGCAGATAGTATTTTATCCATCAGCGTCCGGGCATTTCTCTTCTCCATACTTTCCTCCAGGCTGCGCAAATTGATTTCGAATTTGTCCAGACCTATATGAAAATAATGCAGGAGCGCCCTGGCAACGATAAACATACCCGATACCGCATCCTCTGCTTCCTCAAACATTCGCTTTCGCTCGTCTGCAAGCAAGGCGTCTCGGGTATGCTTATCGATATTCAGCGTAATTAGATGAGTCGCATCCACATAAAAATAAAACTGATGGCTATGCTGCTCGTCGTCCAGGTTCTTCTTAATAGAATAGAGCAGTGAGCCGAACAATACATTCTTGCCGCCAAAGGTACGGACAGATATGTAATTCGTCTGGATTTCAGGCAGCTTGTTGAGCCATTCTGCTGTAGAAGGTACTTCTTCTTTCAGCCTATCCAACTCTTCGCAATCAAATTCAGATACCTCATAATCCTGCCAGACCCACTTCTCATACAGCCTTACCTCCTGTAAGTTCAGCTGATCCATCCATATCCCCCCGTATTCCATCTCTTAACAATATACATGGTTGTATCGACAAAGAGGCATGCCAGCATTCCGTAGGAAATGCTGGCATGCCTCTTAAAAATTTATCCTATGATGATGAGGATTGCGTCATAATTTGTTTGAGTTTTTCCGTTGCCCGCTTCTGAATACGGGAGACACTCATTTGAGAGACGCCCAGTTTCTGAGCTATGGCTCGCTGGGATTGACCATCTTGGAATGCAAGCAGCAGTACCTTTTGCTCCTGCTCCTTCAATTGACCCAGTGCCTGCTGAAGATCCATTCGTTTCTCAACGGCATCATAATCATTAGCCTCTGAACTGATAAGTTCACCAAGCGTTGCCGTGCTCTCATCTTGAGACAGCGGTGAATCCAGCGATACGTAATGGTAGGACTCACGTCCTGCCAATACCTCAACGGTCTCTTCCACCGTTAGATCCAGATATTCCGCAATTTCTTTAACATCCGGTGATCTTTCGAGTTTAATCGTCAGATCATCAATGGCATGCTGCACAAGCGCGCCTTTTTCCTTGATCCTGCGAGGCACCTGTATGTACCAAGACTTATCCCTTAAATAATTCTTCATGTGGCCAATCATGCTCTTCATCGCATACGGCTCGAAAGGAATGCCCAGATTAATATCATACTGACTGAGCAGCCTAACGAGAGCCATTTGGCCTGTCTGATACAGGTCTTCATATAAGTCAGGTCTATTTCGAGAAATCTTGCCTGCAGCCATCTTGACCATAGGCTCGTATTTCTTAATCAGAACGGTAGCAATTTCATTATCTTTGGTCTGTTGATACTCCCAAATCAAACCCACTGCTTCGTCCATCGACTCTTGGGGAGTCAAGCGATCGGTCATACCCTTTCCTCACTCTTAGTGAGGCGTTTGATCAAGACGACTTCTGTTCCTTTGCCCTCTTCTGTGACGACATTGACATCATCCATCAGAGCCTGCATCAGATAGAATCCCAGTCCACCGATTTGAACCTCATCTAGATCTTTGTCATGCAGTGCAGCGATGCCGTCTCTTTGTTCTACACGCTCAAAGCTCTCCCCTTCATCTTTGACCGTAATAGACAATTCCTCGTCATCAAATTCAAAAAACACATCCACAACGCCATTCTCTTCTCCATAGGCATAGAGCACTGAATTATTGCATGCTTCCGAAACAGCAACCTTCATATCCTCTATGTCCTCATAGGAGAAACCCATCTTTGACGCAATTCCATACAGATTCAATCTGACAATATCAACAAAGTCTGCCGTAGCTGGCAGCTTAAGTGTTACTCTCTGTGCTTCTGCTTTCATTCTTTCTTCGATCCTTTCCTATTGGGAATTCTCCTGAGGGACAAAGAATTTGGTGATGCCTGTCATGTCAAATAGCTTTTGTATATTTCCAGGAACCTCTTCCACCATGAATGAGGCATCTTTCGCATGTCTTGCTTTTAGAATAGACAACAAAATTCCAATCCCCGTACTATCAATGTATTTCAGATCTTTCAGATTCACTATCAGGTTTTGATCCATGTTTGCCACTAGGGGCTCCATCGTATTTCTAAAGTCCGGAGCAACGGAGAGGTCCAGCTCTCCGCTCAAATAAACTGTACAAGTGTTATTATTGACTTCTGTCTCTGCTTTAAACTTGTCGTTTTTATTTGTATTCATTAGACATCTCTCTCCCAAAAATTATTTCTATATTGATTAACCACCTATTTATATAGTGAAACAAATCTGCACTTGGAAAATATTTCTGTAGAAATTGATTCAGGTAAAAAGAAGCTTATACTCCATTTCCGACCCTTTGGATTTGAGCAAGTTTCTGTTTTACACTACCCATTTTGACAGGCTTACTAATATAATCATCCATCCCTGCTGCCAGACAGCGCTGCTGAACTCCATCCATCACATTAGCCGTCATGGCAACAATCGTCGGATAATGGACACCATTTAACTCTTTACGAATACGGCGAGTACTTTCCAATCCATCCATTACAGGCATCTGTAGATCCATAAATATCAGATCATACTTATACTTCAGCATCATATCTAATGCCTGCTGACCGTCTTCAGCAATATCTGAGGACAAGCCCAGCTTGCCCAGCATACTTACCATCAACTTTTGATTAATCGGATGATCATCAACGACCAGCACGTTTGCAGAAGATTCCTTCTCTGTATGACTACGTGCTTGCAGCTCCTTGCATTCTTCCTCTTTGCCGTGATGATCATAAGGAGCCATTTCCACGGTGAATACGAAGGATGCTCCCCGTTCCTCGGTTGTATCAATGTAAATATGACCATTCATCATCTCAACCAGGTTTTTGCATATAGCTAGACCTAATCCGGTTCCTCCGTATTTTCGAGTCATAGAGGAATCCAACTGAGAGAATGGCTGGAACAAATGGTGAACCTTCTCCTCCGGAATTCCAATACCCGTGTCCTTCACCGTGAACTCCAGCGTATAGACCCCATTCTCAACCTGTTTAAGCGAAGAGATGATATACACTCCACCCTGTTCTGTGAACTTCACTGCATTACTGATCAAATTAATCAGCACTTGGCGAAGTCTGGTCATATCTCCGTAGAGGACAGAAGGTATCTTCTCATCGACAAAGTAAACGAGCTCCAAATTTTTCTTAGCAGCATCAACCTGGAACAAGTTCAACACTTCCTGAATACAGCTGGACAAATCAAATGGCTGCCGTTCCAGCTCCATTTTGCCAGACTCCATTTTGGTAAAGTCCAAAATATCGTTGATGATGCTTACCAAGGCATCCGCACTGCTTCTAATTATTTGGGTATACTCCTGCTGTTCTTCTGCAAGATCGGTCTCCATCAGGAGATCAATCATACCGATAACCCCATTCATCGGCGTTCGAATCTCATGACTCATAATAGCCAAAAACTCTGTCTTCGCATGTGCAGCAATCTCAGCAGCCTCTTTCGCTTCAACCAATTCCTTATTGATCCGCTCCAGCTCCATCGTCTTTTGCTGCAGCAGCATGGATTGGGTCTTGAGCTGCTTGTTCGACAAATACATCTCTACAAATCCTTCAATCTTGGACTTTAGAATCTGTGGAATGAACGGTTTGACCATATAATCGATCGCACCCGCTGAATATCCGGCGAATAGATGCTCTGCCTCTTTGCTGTTAGCAGATATAAAAATAATTGGAATATCTTTGGTTTTATCTCTGGCTTTAATCAATTTTGCGGTCTCTATTCCGTCAAGCCCAGGCATCTGGACGTCGAGAACAATAACGGCAAATTCATGCTTAAGAAGACTCCTCAATGCTTCTTCCCCCGAAGTCGCCTTTACGAGAACATAATGCTCACTCTCAAGCACTGCTTCAAGCGCAAGCAAATTCTCAGGGCGGTCATCTACAAGCAGAATATGAATCGGTTCTTGAGCCCCCATGACCATAACAACCTAACCCCCCGCGTTTATTTCACCTTGCGATATATTTTTTCAGCCCGGTCCATCGACTCGTAATCATCACTATAGCCTGAGAAATGAATGGATTCCTTCGCCCCTAATACCAAAATTCCAAAGTGGCTCAGGCTCTCATGAAACAGGCCATGAACATGATTGCGCAGCTCATCGTTAAAGTAGATCATGACATTTCTACAGAATATAACGTTGAATTCGTTAAAAGAACGATCCGTAGCCAAGTTATGCTCTGCAAAAATGATATTTCGTCTCAGAAAAGGATGGAACATGACCGAGTTGTAGCGTGCCGTGTAATATTCTGAAAAGACACCCGTACCGCCGGCCTCCAAATAATTTTTGGTGTACAGCTTCATTTTCTCAATGCCGTACACCCCTTCCTTCGCCTGCTGGAGAGAACGTTCATTCATATCTGTTGCATAAATACGGGATTTCTCATATAACCCCTCTTCATGCAGCAAAATAGCCATCGAATAGACTTCCTCTCCCGTCGAACAGCCGGCGTGCCATATCCGGATATAAGGATATGTCCTTAATACGGGAATTATTTTCTCGCGGAACGTCTTGAACAAACTGGGATCACGAAACATTTCAGTTACGGGGATAGACAAGCTTTGCACTAGACGTTTGAATGCTTCCCGGTTATGAAGTACCTGATTCTGCAGCTCCGATATCGATTTCAAACGCTCCGCATTCACATGATGAAGAATTCTCCGTGTCAGTGAAGGGAGTGCATAATTACGGAAGTCATACCCATAAAAACGGTGTATTCCTTCCATTAACAATTCAATTTCAATTTGCTCGCGTTCCTTAATCATCGGCTTGTCGTCCGCCGAATCCTCTGTGTGTGTTTGATCCCAGGATGTCATTACCTTCCCACTTCCTTACTAAAATTCGATCAAATTGGGTGTATTCTAACATACTTACCCACGAATACAGATTATGAATACAGCCAAACTCTCATTAGAGATAATAATTGATCGGTTTGAATCGGTTTTTTCACATAATCTGAAGCTCCTGCTTCTATACATTTGCTGCGATCATCCTTCATCGCTTTGGCGGTAAGGGCAATAATCGGCAGCTTATCAAATTCAGGCATTTCTCTGATTCTTCTCATTGCCTCGTAACCATCCATCTCCGGCATCATCATGTCCATCAACACCAGATCATATCCGTGATCACGTTCGAGAATTTCTATTGCTTCTCTGCCATTCTCGGCAAATGTGACTTCCATACGATACCCTTCAAGAACGCTAGATAGAGCAAATACATTCCGGATATCATCATCGACGAGCAATATTCGTTTACCTTCAAATAAAGTTTCCTTGTTGTACAGATTTTGTAGAATCTGTCTCTTATCTTCAGGAAGATTAGCTTCTACCCGGTGCAAGAACAAGGTTGTCTCATCCAGTAAACGTTCCGGTGATTTGACGTCCTTGATAATGATGGACTCCGCATACTTGCGCAGCTCCATTTCCTCCTTACTGTCGAGCTCCTTGCCTGTATATATGATAATTGGAAGATCATTCAGACTCGCATTATCCCTTACTTGATCAAGCAGCTCAAATCCCGTCATATCGGTGAGCATCAAGTCAAGAACCATACAGTCATACTTCACATTTCTTAATTCATCCAGCGCTTCCCTGCCTGTAGACACCGCAGTTATTGCAACATCATCATGATCTATAAGCTCTATAATGGCATTTCTCTGAACAGCATCATCTTCTACAATGAGAAGCCGCTTCAATGATTTATCAATATAGGATTCAATATGTGAAAAAGCATTATCCAGCGATTCTCGAGTAGACGGCTTCTTCAGATAAGCGATAGCCCCCATCATCAAGCCTTGCTTAATGTCATCAATAACCGAAATCACATGTACCGGGATATGACGAGTCGACAAGTTCGCCTTGAGTTCGTTAAGCACAGCCCATCCATCCATCACCGGAAGCTGAATATCAAGAATAATCGCATCAGGGACATATTGCTTCGCTGTATCCAGTCCTACATCTCCCTGCAGAGCAACTAACGCTTTAAATCCGCGGGCACGCGTCATGTCCATCAGTATATTCGCAAATTTGGGATCATCCTCAATGATCAGCATCACCCGATCGCCTTCTTTAATCGTATCCCGATCATCCTTGATGTTATTGATCACTGTCGCGGAGGATGCGATCTGCGCTTTGGCCTCACTCTGTACAGCACTCAGTACCGATCTTCCTTGCGGCAGGTAACGGCCTCTGGACTCTTGTGCAGCTGCGGCTTCGCCCTGTTCAACCGAAAGCTCCCGCTGCTCTCCCAGCTTAGCATCTGTAAGCAGAGGGAGATACAGAGTAAATGTGCTGCCCTTGCCCTCCGTAGACTCCAGCATAATCTCCCCGCCAAGCAGACGAGCCAGCTCACGGCTGATGGAGAGTCCAAGCCCGGTTCCTCCGTATTTGCGGCTGGTCGTTCCATCCACCTGCTGGAAGGCTTCAAAGATCAGATCTTTTTTGTCAGGAGCAATGCCAATGCCTGTATCATTCACTGAAATAGCCAGGAAAGGTACATCCATATCAATATAATGAGGCAGCTCTGAATCGTCCGCTTGTCTCATGCTGACCGTAATTGAGCCCTCTGAAGTAAATTTGAATGCATTGGATAAGAGGTTCCGCAGCACCTGCTTCACCCGATGCCCATCCGATATGAAGCTCTCTGGCAGCTCATCCTTGACTTCAAATGCCAGCTTCAAATCCTTGCTAAGTGCAACCGGCGCAAAATTCTGCTGAACGAAGTTGCGCAGATCCTGCAGGCTGACTTTTTCATGATTAATATCCATCTTTCCAGACTCGACTTTGGACAGGTCCAGAATTTCATCGATCATTTTCAAGAGGTCAGCACCGGACATATAGATGGTTTGTGCATACTCCTTCTGTTTATCCGATAGATTACCTTCTTTATTCTCCGTAAGCAGCTGTGACAAGATAAGCAAGCTGTTCAGCGGAGTGCGAAGCTCGTGGGACATATTCGCCAAGAACTCGGATTTATATTTGGAAGTGATCGAGAGCTGCATGGCTTGCTGCTCCAGCTGCCGCTTCGTCTCTTCAATCTGTTCGTTCTTCTCTTCCACCTGCTGTACCTGCTCTTCGAGAGCTCTCGTCTTCGCAAGCAATTCGGTGTTGAAATGCTCCAGCTCTTCCTGCTGGCGTTGAAGCAGTTCTTCAGAACGCTTAAGCTCCTCTGCCTGCTCACCGAGGTTCTCATTCGAACGACGAAGCTCCTCCTGCTGAGTCTGCAGCTCTTCAGATTGCACTTGAAGCTCCTCTGTAAGTGTCTGAGACTCACGAAGCAGCTCTTCCACACGCATACGTCTATTAATATTGTTAATAATGATACCGATATTGTTAACGAGCTGATCAAACAAAGCTTTTTGCAGACTCGAGAACGATTCGAAGGATGCAATCTCGACTACACCCATTACTTCATCTTCAAAGAGTACAGGCTGGATCAGGATGTGGGCCGGTTTCGCAGAGCCAAGACTCGACCCAATGGACAAATACCCATCTGGTGCTTCAGTCAGCTCGATCACTTTTTTATCCAGCGCGCTCTGACCAATTAAGCCTTCCCCAATCTTAAAGGAGCGGCTGCATTCTGTATTGCTGTCGTCAAAAGCATACGCTCCGTAGCGTCTGAGTTCTTCAGGATGCTTGTTCTCGTCATGGAGATACACAGCCCCATATTGGGCCGTCAAAATAGGTGCAAATTCACTAATGAACAGCTGTGCTACCTCATGAGTTGAATTAATACCCCGCAGCATCTCCGTAATTCGGGCCATATTGGCATTCAACCAGCTCTGATCCTCTTGTGCTCTTAGGTAATCCTGTTCAATCTGCTGCTTCTCTTCTAAATCTTTGGCTATGTCTTTAAACACATGCGCAATCTGTCCAATTTCGTCCTTGGACTTGACCTGAATACGTTTGATCGTCCGGAATCTTCCCTTGCCGAAGCTTTGGATCATCATCGAAACTGTATTCAGACCCTTCGTTATGCTTGGAATCACCCATAAGATAACCCCCAGGGCGACAAGCAATCCGGTTACCAGCAGCACAGTGAGCCACTGGATAGAGCGGTTCATCTCGTTATTCGCTTCCTGGATCTGATCATCAATTAGTAGATCCTGATAATTATTGAGTTCTGTCAGTACATCTAATACCCCTTGCTGGGCAACCGTTCCCGTGTTTGTCCGAAGGTTGGTAGCCGCTGCATATTCGCCTGATTCCAGCAGGGCCAGAAGACGATCCGTGTAGCTCGTATATTCTCTTAAATTGACGACAACCTGGTCAACCAAGCGGCGTTCTTCAGCTTCAGTCGCTCGCTCGGTAACCTCTTCAAGCTGTGTCGCAGCATTTGACTTAAGATCCTCGATCCGTTGACTGAGCGTTTCTGCTGAATTTGTATTCGGATTCGTTATAGCTGTCGCAATCTGGGTGGCTATATTATTTACATCTGCACGCACTCCAGAAGTATATCGGGTCTTCATATAACGGTCATTGTACAGTTCATCAATTTCCGTTCGCATCGAGCTGGTTGTGTTATAACTGACAATGGTTAGAACAAGCAATATTGCCATTAATGCACTGAAGCCTATAAGCAGTCGAGTGCGTATCTTCATACTGTCATTCTCCTTTTAGTGTAATCCATACTAAGCAAATATCATCTTCATGTTCCTTCGGAATGCTGTCATCCAGAAAGATCCGGCGCATTTCCGTCTCATCCCAAGTATGATCTCTAGATAAATTCTGCGTTAGATAAGCGAATTGCTCCTCTGTCTCACCTTCGAATACTTCCAGCAGCCCGTCTGTAAACATCGCAATATGGCTGTCACCCTTGTAATATATCGTTTCTGTCTTCGCATCCATTTGCTCGAATAGTCCTACCGGATGTGTAACCACATCAAGTGTGTGTACGGTTCCGTCATCCTCGAACAGCAGGGCAGGCGGATGGCCTGCATTTACGTAATCAATACGCTTTTCATTCGTGTCCACCACAAGATAAATGGCTGTAAAATAATATTGCACCAGTTGTTCCTCGAGGTACAGCTGATTAAATCTACGATTCAGCTCTTGGACAACCCGGTCAGGCTGAACGTAGGTAGTAACCGCATCCTTTAATACCGATGCGATAAACATGCAAAATAAAGAAGAAGAAATGCCATGCCCCATCATATCAAGCAGAATCACACCGTATCTTCCTTTGCCAAGCGGATACCAGGCGTATAAATCCCCAGCCAGTTCTGCAGAAGGCTGATACAAGGCATGAACATGAAAATGATCATCCTCTATAGCCGGACTTAACACCGCATTTTGTACCAGACCCGCGAGTTTGAGCTCGTCTTGAATGCGCTTATCTCTTTCTTTTCTCCAATCCTTCTCCTGCTTCAATCGAAGGGCGAGACGAATACGAGCCATCAGCTCAACCTTATTAATAGGTTTGGTCACATAGTCCATTGCACCGACATCAAGCGCTTCTGCCAGCTTCTTGGAATCTCCAACAGCGGTGACCATAATAATAGGAATATCTTTGAGGTGCGGGTACTTCTGCACAACACCGCAAGCCTCAATCCCGTCCATCTCCGGCATCATCATATCCAGCAGAATAAGGTCTATATCAGACGCCTCAGGCTCATTCACATTCCCATCTACATCTGCACCCAGCTTAATGCCAAGCACATCAAACATATCAAAAGCGGAGCTTGCCGTAATAATATCTCGATAATTTTCTTTCTTTAAGATTTCACGAATAATAATGACATTGGTAGGATTATCATCAACAATTAATATTCTCATAGCTCTCTCCTTCTGTCAGAAGCCAAATGCGCTATTCGTACTGCAAATTCCACTAACAATGATTATACACTGATTCGTAACCTAGAGCAGTCCCAATAAAAGTCAAATGCCTTACAACCTTGGTTTGCATCCCTTTTATTATAAAATAACGCACACATCTAAGGTTGTCATTTAAAGCTTCTTCACCCATTTTTCATAGATTTCTCTATTGAACGCACAGAAGGAATGGGACTTTTAGTCCCATTCCTTGGCTCTATAAATATGTTATTTCCATATGTTTAAACTTAAAAATATCATTCACCCCGTCTAGCAATAACGAGTACTTTTCCTTTATCCAGTTCTTTCTCATAATAATCAGCTTCCGCTTCGGTATAGCCCATCGTTACAATCTTCGCACGAAGCTCGTCCCCTCGTGAGCGGAACAGGTTGGCTAGAGAATCAAACATCCCTTCCTCCTTAATTCCGATCTCTTTGGCATTAGCTTTATCTGCAATACGATCCGTTCGATCTTGGTCATGCGCCAAGACGAATATTTGATCTGTAGTATATCCAGCTTCACGAAGCTCTTTTACCGCCTCAACCGCTTGAATTCCATTCTCAACCACTTTAGCATAGCTCTTTGCATTGGTAGTACTCATGGTATCCACGCTCCTTTGAGATTTTCACATATTGAACATTAACCCTTATACTCTGAAATGAAACAAGTATTTAAATAAACTTTCAATTTCATAAAATGATTTATGAAATTGATTCCCTTATTAATTCATTCAAAATGAATATTCGTCAAAAAATTCCACATGCTGCAATTTGCCGTTATCCGGATTCATATACACTTTCACAGCATGATGATCTCTAACATATACCTCTCCATCTTGCGCTACAAAATCAGGCTCTCCTAGAGTGGCTCTGATACTGCTTGGAGTCATCTCCATATATTCATTATTCACCTTTAAATAACTGGCTTTGTTATCTACTTGAACATAGTTTACAACGCCATTATTTATACCAACCAGCACATCCTCGTAAATATATTCCTTACTGCCAAGCAGTCGATTATGCTCAATATTTACGGGCTGCCCGTATTGATCAACGAGATCTTCAGCTGTGTCATATAAAGAGATGTCATTCACTGTATCAAAAGTAACCTTCTGGTCTGATTTCAAGGTAGTCCGATCTGCTGCAGGCTGTACTGCAGCAGATGCTACGGACTCCCCTTGCATTGCCACGGGTTGAACGGAAAGAGGAGCTGTTAAAGCAAGCATCAATACGAGCATACGTAACATTAGCCTCACCCTTTCTTCTTCTCCATGTTTCTAGTTGGCTTCTTATTTGCGGAATCTGCTCCATGTGTCTGCTGCAATATCTACATAATTCATCCACTTGCGTGAAGAATGGTTGTCATGATGTGCTAAAGTCGGTGTTGTCATGCCAGGCGCAGGCAGTGATTTCGTGTAGCTGGAATCAGCTGCTCTGCTTACTGATGTATCCACCGATCCTTCTTTTTTCTTCTGGAATTTGTTCATGAGCGTTGAGGATACTTGCTTCGCAGCAGCAGTAACCTCTGTTAAAATCTCTCCCAGGTTTTTGACCGATGTCACAACTGGATCAATCTGCTTCATCTTATGCTCAACGTCAGCTGTAATATCGTTGGCATGTCTAACGGTCTGCTTCACTTCATATCCCAGTTCGTCGATTGTACCTCGAACCTCCTGAAGCGTCTTGGATACATTATCAAGGGAGACCTGAACTGTCTTTAATGTTTTGATGAGGAAAACGACAAGCACGGCAAATGCTATCGCTATAATGAGAACACTTACTTCTATCATATTGGATGACCTCGCTTTCGCAATTTGTTTTGTTGTTTTGTTATTTCATAGTTACCCTGCCTCCCCTTTGTCGAAACAAACAGAAGAGAGGTAAAATTCTATTTATCCGCGTATTATTTGTAGGGAATTTTGAGACAATATCTTCTAGTCCCCCTTTTTGTTTCGTCTTAATTCTTCGGGGTTAATGACAACTACGAACGAGGTGACGACAAGCACTAAGCGAAACGCACCTCTGACAAAAACGGAAAGGATGATTACCATGTTGAAATGGTCACTAATTTTTCTCATTGTAGCGGTTGTAGCCGGTATCTTCGGATTCTTCGGTATTGTTGAAGCAGCTGCATCCATTGCCAAAGTATTGTTCTTCGTATTCCTGGTATTGTTCGTTATTTCTCTCTTCACAGGAAGAAGCCGATCGCGATAAAGCATCCATGGAAGCTTAGATGTAAAATGACACAATGCTGCTAGAATAGCATCAGACGATCGACATAAAAAAACCTTACGGTGACAGAAGTGTAGGATGGTTGGTTAGCTCCAACCTTATTACAACACTTTGTCAGGTAAGGTTTTTTTGTGCTACTTTCCCAAGAAAATTAGTCCAAAACCATCAGTTTAGAAACCGGGCACATGTGCCTTGGATAAATAAAGAAATAATTGTTATAATTTGTGTTTCATATCCTTATTTGCTTGGTTATTGATAAAGCATGTAAGAACTACATAACAACACTAGGAGGATATCCAAATGAAAAAAATGATCAGTATTACCGCAGCACTTTTTGTAACAGCTTCCATGGCGGCAGCAGCCAGCGCACAGGAAGTTACCCCAACTACAGAAACAGAGTCCCCGACTCCTATTTCTGTAAGCGTTGATGGAACTTCCACAACAGACGGATCCGTGTCCGACGTTGTTTATGGAGAACCGATTGTAGAGCCTGGAGATGGAATCGATATCCCGCTTAAGCCACTGGAGATTACAAAAATCACTTACTTCTATGATGCTCCTAACGGCAAAGCAACAGGTGCTCTCAGCCCTCAATTCGTATCTGTTACCGGAAACGAAGTTATGAACCAAACTACAGGCGAAACTTGGGTAGAAATTTATACTTGGAAAGGTATTGCATGGGTCAATACAGGAATGTAACACAGTAAAATATAGATGAAATGATAAAAGGTGTCCCTCTTGTACAATCGATAACGAGAGGAACACCTTTTTTGTGTTTTTTATTCGTCGCTATTCAGCTAGATCCGCGTTTCTTCCGGCTCCACATGCACATGCACATGCATTATATTGTGATGTCTCCGCATGTTCTCTTCAATCGTATCACTGATGTGATGCCCTTCGACAATACTTAGATCCCTTGCCACCTCAACAACGACATCGACCATGACATGACTGCCGTACAGCCTTGCTTTGACATCCTTGATGCCCTGTACCCCAGGCGTTTTGGCGACCGTAGTTCGCAAATCATGCAGCTGATCCTCGTCAAACCCGTCGGTAAGACTATGCGTCGATTCTCTAAAGATATCCCAGGCTGTCTTACAAATGAGAAGACCTACAATAAATGCAGCAACGGTATCCATCCAAGGCAAACCGAACTGGGCTCCAATTATACCAATAGCAGCCCCCACACTGACGAATGCATCAGAGAGATTATCTTTGGCTGCAGCCATTAACGCCTGACTTCTGATCTGGCGGGCTAATTTGCGATTATACAAATATACTCCAATCATAACTACGGCGGCCACTCCTGCAACGAGAGCTGACCAAATATCAGGGATCTCCTTCGTTCCTTCAAAAAGTGAAGTTCCCGCATCAATGAGCACCTGAATCCCGACCATCGCCATAATAAATGAAGCCACCAGTGCTGCCACCGTTTCCGCCCGGAAATGGCCGTACGCATGATCCGAATCCGGCGGCTTCCGTGAAATCCTCAGCCCGATAAGGACGGCTATCGAAGCAACAATGTCTGTCAGATTATTAAAGCCGTCTGCTTTTAGAGCACTTGAATTAAAAGCAAAACCGCAAATAAGCTTAAAGGCTGACAGAACGAGATAGGCAGCGATGCTGATCCATGCCCCGCGCTCCCCTTTTTTTATATCATCATAAGCATTCAACCGAAACGACACTCCTTTTTTGAAGCACACAAATATAATTCATAGGCACGTGCAAGCTTGAACAATCGTTTTACCATGTTACCAAATGGGTACCGTGTGGGTCTATAGAAACAATGTTGCCGGGTCACATTGCTGTAGACAAGACGAAACAGTGTTGCTTGGCGGCATCGCTATGAGTCTTAACAAACTTTTTTGCCTATGGGCAAATCCGGTTGATATTTTAGATTATACTCTAATCTATTCTTGCCCTTGTTTGGAGATTTAAAAACGGATAAAATTAGGTTGAAATGTTAAGTATGTATACTCAACAATTCAACCGGGTAGTGAAATGTTAAGTATGTATACTCAACAATTCAACCGGGTAGTGAAATGTTAAGTATGTATACCCTACATTTCAACCGGGTAGTGATTACGAAAGAGGAGGTATGTATCTCATGAGCGAAAATAACGAGCCTCGTAAAATTAGTCTGGCTGATGCAGTAAAGCAAAAGCTCGCCCAGAAAAAAGAGCAAAACAACGGGAATCGCGGCGGCGGCTTCCAAAATAATGGAACGAAGAAATTAGTCAGCCAAAACAACAAAAAGCCGAATAATCAGCGTCGTCGTACTGGCGGGTCTTAATATTGGTTATCCTCCAATTCTTAAACTGCCGGCAGCAAAACATAAAAAGTCCGTATTCCGGATGAATTGGTAACAATTCAATCCATGGAATACGGACTTTTTTTATGATGTTAAGCTTCTACTGGATACATTTTAGTACGCAGCTGCTTCACTTCATCATTCTCAAGGTATTCATCATAGCTCATTTGACGATCAATCACACCTGTTGGCGTAATTTCAATAATACGGTTCGCGATGGTTTGAATGAACTGATGGTCATGGGATGTGAACAGAATCGTTGCATCCGTATCAATCAGACCATTGTTCAGTGCCGTGATGGATTCGAGATCCAAGTGGTTCGTAGGCTCATCCAGAATAAGCACATTTGCACCGTTCAGCATCATCTTGGCAAGCATACAGCGGACTTTTTCTCCACCTGACAGCACGCTTGCTTTCTTGAGTGCTTCTTCTCCAGAGAACAGCATACGTCCAAGGAATCCACGCAGGAAAGTTTCTTCTTGATCCTTGGAATACTGGCGCAGCCATTCAACCAGGTTCATATCGACACCTTCAAAATATTTGGAGTTGTCTTTCGGGAAGTACGCCTGCGAGGTCGTAACACCCCAAGTATATTCCCCGGAATCAGCTTCTGTTTCACCCATCAGCACTTCAAACAGGGTTGATTTCGGCAATCCGTTAGGTCCAACAAAGGCAATCTTATCACCCTTGTTCACCACGATGCTGAGATCGTTAAGGACTTGCTCGCCCTCAACAGATTTGCTCAGACGATCAATCGTCAGAAGCTGTTTACCTGCTTCACGCTCAGGCTTAAAGTTGATGAACGGATATTTCCGATTCGATGGACGAATATCGTCCAACTGAATTTTTTCAAGCTGCTTCTTACGGGAAGTTGCCTGTTTGGACTTGGATGCATTGGCAGAGAAGCGCTGAATGAACGCTTGAAGTTCTTTCATCTTCTCTTCTTTTTTCTTATTCGCATCACGCTGCAGGGCAAGCGCCAGCTGACTGGATTCATACCAGAAATCATAGTTACCTACATACAGCTGAATTTTGCCAAAATCAATATCTGCAATATGCGTACATACTTTGTTCAGGAAGTGACGGTCATGGGATACCACGATAACTGTACCTTCATAATCCATCAAGAAGTTCTCCAGCCATTGGATGGATTCCAGATCCAGATAGTTGGTAGGCTCATCGAGTAGCAAATTGTTCGGGTTTCCGAACAAAGCCTGCGCCAAGAGAACACGTACCTTCTCATTGCCGCTCAGGTCGGCCATTTTTTGCTCGTGCATGTCACGAGGAATGCCAAGACCAATCAGAAGCGCTGCTGCATCCGGTTCCGCGTCCCAGCCGTTCAGCTCCGCGAACTCACCTTCGAGCTCACCTGCACGCAGACCATCCTCTTCGGTAAAATCGGCTTTGGCATAAAGCGCGTCTTTTTCCTTCATAATTTCATACAAACGAGTGTGGCCCATAATCACTGTCTCAAGTACCGGATACTCATCGTATTCATAATGGTTCTGTTTCAGAACGGCCATCCGCTCACCTGGTGTCATGTGCACTTCACCTTGGTTTGCTTCAATTTCACCGGACAAAATTTTCAAAAACGTTGATTTCCCTGCTCCATTAGCCCCGATAAGGCCGTAGCAGTTCCCTGGGGTAAACTTGATGTTCACATCTTCAAATAATGGGCGTTTACCGTAGCGGAGCGTTATGCCGCTTGTACTGATCATTCAACATACCATCCTTTATATATAAATTAAATTGTTCATCATTGGCCTGCATCAGCATTTTGCATCCGTTCATTCCAAGCCTTGATACAAAATCCTCGCACAACTGGGTGGAAGCCTTTTTCTACCCGTATGGCAACATATTATAGCATAAATAACGCGGAAATTCCCAATAAACAAAGAAAGAGCCGCCAAAATGATGAACCTAGCGGTTTAATCCGTTACAATAATATTGTACACTTAAAATTTCATACAAAATAGGAATGAAATATTTGGCTACAATAAACAAAGAACATGAACGGAGGTCGACGATCTATTATGAAAATTACATCCATTGAACCTACACCGAGTCCAAATACGATGATGCTGCATCTCGACGAACAGCTTGAAGCAGGCATTCGCCGAACCTATACATTAGATAACGAGCGTTCTGCTCCTGCCTTTATCCGCCAGATGCTTCATATTCCAGGGGTCAAAAGTGTGTTCCATACTGCCGGCTTTGTTGCACTGGATCGCAAAGGCAATGCTGACTGGTCTGCCATCCTCGGTGAAGTCCAGGAGAAGCTGGGCCAGGAAGGTGCGCAGCTGCAATGGGCTGAGGCAGATGCAGCCGACGGGGAACACTTCGGCGAAGCTCAGGTATTCGTTCAATTCTTCCGTGGAGTCCCCATGCAAATTCGAGTCAAAGCAGGCGCACAAGAGGAACGTATCTCTCTGTCTGACCGGTTTGTAAAGGCGGTGACTGAGGTTGCCTCCGCGACGCTGATCAAGGAACGCAAGCTGACGGACTATGGTGTTCGTTACGGCGAATTAGCTGATATTGCCCGCGAGGTTGAGCAGGAGCTCGAAGCAGCCTTTCCTCCGGAACGACTTCAAAAAGTGATCGAGCAAGCCATCGCTCACGGCACCAAGCAAGAGGAGTTTGTTGAGCAGCGCAGAGATTTAACGGACGAGGAGATTCGGACAGCACTGCAAAATGACGACTGGCGCGTTCGTTATGCCGCGCTTGATCAGATGGAGCCTACGCCAGAGCGTATAGACCTGATTCATACGGCCCTGAAGGATGAGAAGATGCAAACACGCCGCCTGGCAGTTGTCTACTTGGGTGATCTGAAGACACCGGAGGCTCAGGAGCTATTATATGAAGCAATGCAGGATAAATCACCTGCTGTACGACGGACTGCGGGGGATACATTGTCCGACATCGGGGATCCAGCAGCCACGCCGGTCATGATGACTGCGCTTAAGGACACCAGCAAGCTTGTTCGCTGGCGTGCAGCCCGTTTCTTATATGAAGTAGGTACAGAGGATGCCAGAGAAGTGCTTGAAATTGCAGCAGATGATCCCGAATTTGAAGTCAGCCTCCAGGCAAAAATGGCACTGGAACGGATTGAATCCGGAGAGCAGGCAGCTGGTACGGTATGGCAGCAGATGGCGGGACGCAAGCGGGATTAATCTTCATCAAATCCTCACACAATAAGGAAGATTGTACCATTGCCTTCTGGGCAGCTCTTGCTTTATACTGAAGTCTGTTTTACAGCAAATTGAATATAAGATACACCTCATCATACACAGGTGAGGTAGAGGTCGCGGTTACGATCAGTAAACCGGAAGAGGCATAAGAGCTGCCGTTTGGATTCCGTGTTGAAAGGCGTACCCGCCGAAATCTGTCTGAGTACTGCTCTATGAAACGTACTCCAGGTTGGGGCTGCTAGATCCGAAAGGAGCAGAACTGTCATAGCGTAAGCTATGTTGAGCTATCTTAACGTTTAAAGTATGGTGCGGAAGTTAAAAATAGGGACCGCGGGTATACAAACCAGCGGTCTTTTTTTATTCTTTCCCGGCATACGAATCCATTTCATAATACCCTGAGATTTATGGAATAGATGCATACGTAAGACCAAATAGAAGGAGTGTATTAAAAGAATGCAGCATCAAGAAACGACAGGCCCTGGCTTGAACAAAGGGCTTAAAACAAGACATATGACAATGATCGCTCTCGGCGGCTCGATCGGTACTGGATTGTTCCTCGCCAGCGGCGGCGCGATTGCGAACTCTGGCCCAGGCGGTGCACTCATCGCTTATGCTGCGGTAGGCATCATGGTTTACTTCCTAATGACCAGCCTTGGGGAGCTTGCTACCTTCATGCCAGACTCCGGTTCATTCAGCACTTATGCTACAAGATTCGTAGATCCGTCCCTTGGGTTTGCCCTCGGATGGAATTTCTGGTACAACTGGGCGATTACGATTGCAGCTGAACTGTCAGCAGCTACGATTATTTTGAAATATTGGTTCCCGGACAGCAACTCAGCACTGTGGAGCCTGGTATTCCTCCTCTTGCTCATCGGACTTAATGTCTTGTCCGTTAAAGGTTATGGGGAATCCGAGTACTGGTTTGCACTTATCAAAATTGTACTTGTCATCGTATTCCTCATTGTCGGTGTCATGATGATCTTCGGGATCCTGGGCGGAGAAGCGACCGGCTTTGAGAACTTTACCGTAGGGGATGCCCCACTGCACGGCGGATTCTTTGCACTTCTCGGTGTATTCATGGCAGCCGGATTCTCTTTCCAGGGAACAGAGCTTGTCGGGGTCGCTGCCGGTGAGAGTGAAAATCCGCGTAAGAGCGTACCGCGTGCCATTCGGCAAATTTTCTGGCGGATTCTGATCTTCTATATCCTGACGATTCTGGTTATTGGTCTCATCATTCCTTATTCCGATCCAAACCTGCTGAACTCAGATCTGGAAACGATCAGCGTCAGCCCGTTTACGCTCGTATTTGAGAAAGCAGGATTCGCCTTCGCCGCTTCCGTGATGAACGCGGTCATCCTGACTTCTGTACTATCTGCCGGTAACTCAGGGATGTTCGCTTCAAGCCGTGTGCTGTACGCACTTGCGAAGGACGGCAAAGCACCGCGTATTTTTGGAAAGCTGAACAAACGAGGAATTCCTGTGTACTCCCTGCTGCTCACTGCAGTCATCGGCATGCTCGCCTTCCTGGCTTCCATGTTTGGCGATGGTGTGGTATATACCTGGCTGCTTAACGCATCTGGCATGTGCGGATTTATTACTTGGCTCGGTATTTCCATCAGCCATTACCGTTTCAGAAAAGCCTATGTCGCTCAAGGGAGAGATTTAAAGGACTTGCCTTTCAGAGCAAAATGGTTCCCGTTTGGCCCACTCTTTGCCTTTGTACTCTGTATGATCGTTATTCTTGGTCAGGCGCTTACCCTTGATCTTAGCGATGTAACCTGGCTCGACTTCGTGGCCACATACTTTACGATTCCATTGTTCCTTGCGATCTGGCTCGGGTACAAGTGGAAGCATAAAACAAAGGTGATCCCGCTGAAGGATTGCGATTTTAGTACAGATCCATCCTAGTTACCTCTTGAATCTATCGAAGAAAGCCTAATCTTGCTGCAGCAGCAAGATTAGGCTTTTTTTATTTGCTGTTCTAATGTCAGATCAGACTTTCCCGTTTGAAAAAGGGGTGATCGTCTTGCTCATCATCGCTTCCTACTGCTTCCAGTTCACCTTCACCTTTAGATCACCGGTCTCCTCAAAATCAGATACATAATAGGAGATGGACTTAATTCCGAGGCTGTACAGCTCCTTAAGTTCTCGAAACAATTCATTCTCTTCTCCATCATAACGAAATATAACAGAATGGGCGCCCTCGTCTATTTTGGATTGAACCCGTTCTCTCAGCTCTGCTGATGTTTGAATGATCTCGTCCTCATTGTACAGACCGTAATTCAGCGTTTCGTAGAGACGCTTATAAGCAGCATATTTATCGTCATTCTGAAGCATCAGTACATGAATGGCTTCGCGATAAGGCGTTACAGCGGTAGGATACTGCGCCTCCCACGTATGATCCTGCCCCATTTCTTCATCCGTCAGCAAATAGTAGTTATAACTGACTTTGCCCGGTTGATCCGGCGTTGGATCGTCCCAGGTCGTGTCCATGTGATACCAGACTCCGTCCAAGAGCAGCAGGTTCCAAGCGTGCAGCTGACCACCAGCCTGCCCTTCAATGATTCGATTCGTAATGCCTGCTTCGGTAAGCATCCGATAAGTAAGAAGCGAGTAGCCTTGACACACCGTGCTTCCTGTCGCAAGTCCATCGTAAGCTGTATATTTTTGCATGGTTTCATCATAGGCCAGATTCAAAACGACATAGTTGTGAATTGCCTCCACCTTCTCATGATCATTCATGCCTGGCTTAATGATGTCGGCCAGTATTTGGTCCACTCGAGAATTGACATAAGCCGTCTGCTCTAGAGATTCTCTATATTTAAACTCGATGTTTACTTCTGCTGAAGCGTTCGTGCCCTTGTAATGATAGGCGTAGCTCTTGAGTGTGTACTGAATGTAAGAATCACTTCGCATCGCCTTTTCTATGGCTTCCTGCAATGTAGCTTTTAACACTTTTACTTTACCTTTATAGGTAAATTGAAATTGATCTGTCCTGCTTACCATGGCACTCGTGAGTACCTCATGTAATTCTTCGGATGTGATTGCGTTTTCATTAGATGCGGCGTACAACGTATGCAAATGAACTGACCGGGGAATGGCTCCTATAAGCACGATACCTAGCAACATGACAATAAATAATCCAAATCTGCGTTTTCTCATTGATCATCCTGCCTCCCTTCCGGTAATCAACTCATGTCCGGCAGAAATATTGTAGCATAAACAAGCTTCTGCTCCATGTTCTAGTTTTGTCGATGAGACTCGAAAAAAGCTTCCCTTATCAGGGAAGCCTATTCTTATACATATTCACTTTGTCTCCATTTAGTTCCTTGCCGTATTAAAAAATTTAATAATAACGATACGCCCATTTATCACTCGTAAAATAATCCAGTTTATCCTGGAGCTCAGCAAGCCGGTTGATCACCTCAGCCGCCTCGGACACGGTCACGGGACGATCCGGAAGGAATCTGCCTTCAATAAGAGGAAGGATCCCCAGTCTGATTGCCAAGGAAGCAGCGCCTTTATTATCAATCTGTGCAGCATCTGCCACACTCGGCAAATCATTACCCTGCTGATAGAACTTAGCCAGCTTGTCGTATTGAAGCATGCTGATAATCAATTCAGACAACTGACCTCTTGTGATCGAATGGTTAGGGGCAAAGGCGATCTCTGGGTCTGCTTCAACCCATCCCTGCTCGATCAGTCGGTTGAGAATGAAATAGTACGGACTGTCCATATCAATATCAGCAAACAGCTTCGCTGAATTGCTTGAATAATAACTGTTCATCTGCACATGCGGATCTAGAGCCCGTGCCAAATACGTATACCAGTCGCCCTTCGTGATGTTTCGCTCCGGCTCAATCTTACCTTCAATATCAGGAACGAGCACCCCGTGGGTAATCATCCGCTGCATAACGTCTTCCGACTCATGTCCGGCAATATCAACCACCAGGGCGTTGGTATGATTCGCACCAGACGAATGCATTTCTCGAAGCTTGCCTGTTATACCGTCAATCACCTTGGAGGAGTACAGCTGAGCTGCTCCCTGGGATGGCATGTATACCAGCTTTACCGGAGGGATCTCTTCGCCTGTAATATAGTATGGATTAGATTCTTGGTAGCTAAGCACCATTTCAGTCGAGTCCAAATAGGCTGCTTGCGCCTCTTCTTGACTAATGCTGGCCTCCTTCACCTCTGGCAGCTGGGCAATTTCCGCGCTTAAGCTTGTATAAAATGTATTCACCTGACCGGACTTGGTCATCGATATATTCACGTTATCCCCTATGACACGAAGACCATTCAAATATCGGCTATAAACAAAGTTATACCCATCTTCCATCGAGATCATCTGGCTTAATCGAAGCTCGGTCACTGCATTAGGAACGAGGGATAATACCATTTCGGCAGCTTGGTCTTTGGCCGCTTGCTTTGAAATTTCTTTGATCGACGCGTCCCCGTTATCAGTGCTGCTATGATACCATTCAGAATAGTCGATCACTTGGCCTGTTTCTGCGTCAACTTGAGTGCTAATGTCGCTTACTTCATTACCCTTTTGATGCGAAAATCTTACATGCCACACTTTCTTCACAGCACCGCGCTGCGAACTTCGGTTAAGACTTACATCTATCGCCGTATACTCTTTCAATGAAGGAAATTTATTCTTAAGAAGGGCAACCACCTCATCGCGGGCTGGCGGCTTCGCTGCAGGCTCAAAGCTCACATCTTTCTTAGGCAGCGATTCATCTAATATAGATATATCCGATTCTCCAGAGGCATACACATCGACAGCCTTACCCGTTATCGCATCGACAACAACTTCCCCCGTGTTAGAAGGTATATATGCCAAATAGTACTCTTTGCTGCCATTGTTATAAGCATAATTTACGGGAACATAAGCCAGCTGAAGGTCAAGACTTTCTTCAAAGCGTTTCTTAGCTTCCTCCTTCGTCACCTTAGGAACCGGAGAAGGATAATTGCTATGTCCAGTCATTCGAGTGTAACTGGTAACCTCTCCGCTGTCGTTTACACTGATATAAACGATGTTGCCGACAGCAGGCAGGCCATTTACTTTCAATTGATAGGAGAATGGATATTCTGTTCGTCCAAATAGAGGATTCATTCCCTGATCCATATTTTCAAGAGATGAGTACTCTCCTTCCTTGAGATCAGGTATAGCTTCATGCAGGAATGCAGCACTGATCTCGGCTGCCTCCTCTTCTGATATGTGCTCTTCGGAATCTCCTCTCTGAATGAGATACTCAGGTAGATGTGCTGACAATACCTCACCCGTCTGGCTGGATACGGAAGCGCTGAAGCTCGAAGTAGAATTCCCTCTAGTTATGCTATAAGAGAGATCCCATACCTTCTCTTCTGCAGGAGGGTACGACCCATTCGATCCCAATTGAACCGAAGTAAGCGTTGCCTTGGATAGCTCGGGAAATAGTTTAAGGATGTTTTTATGCGCTGTTTCAGAAGAGATTTTTGCTCCCTTGGGAATGGTGCTGTCTGTTATACTCAATGCCGTCTCTTCGCCAGCGGATACTTGGGCAGCCGATACTTCCTGAATGACTCCTTGTGTATGTACACCCAGCATCACAGCAGCAAGCGCTGCGGCCACTCTCTTCATTGAGGGTGATTTTTTATTTTTATTCTCATTTTGCTTCAATCCTCTAACGCTCCTTTCTTTTTTCCAATCTGTGCCATTATATCATAATACAAACTATGAAATTCCTGATTTACCCAAAATTAAAATTCAAACTTTTCGAGCTATAGAACGTTCCTTGCAAAAAATAAAAGCCAGCTAAAAAGAAAAAAGGCTGAACAGCAGCCCTTCTTCCTTATACATGGCTTTATAGGTACGATCTCATCATCTTCACTGTAACATACAACTTATCTCACTCTATCACATCTTTTTCTAACGCAAAACCCCATTCTGCAATTTTTCTTTCAAATACTGCTGATTATAGAGCATGCTTGGATGCGTGGGATGATACCTGAGAGCCAGCTCATTATGGTAATTGGCCTGCCCATGGTTACCAAGACGGTCATAGCAGACACAGAGCTGCAGATGCGGAATCCATGTCCATGATGGCTCATCAATGTTCGCTAACGGATCTTGCGGCCGCTTCAGCGCTACAGCTGTCTCAAACCAATGAATGGCTGTATCCCACTCCGTACGCTCCGCAAACCAGGTGCCTATCCTGCAGCATACTTCTGCGCGCGGGATCGCATAGGTAAATGATCTGAACAAGGCTGCAAGCTCCTGTTCCTTCATCCCAAGCCTTCCCATACATTCGGCCAGCTTCAAACACGCGGACAAATTATCTTCAATCCAGCCGTGACCCGAATCGAGGAATCTCGTATACCATTGAACGGCTTCCTCATTTAAACCATGATCTCGAAGCTCATTCGCATAATAATACTGATCCCTTGCAGTAAATATCTCTCCCCGTTCTTCTAGTCTTTTGTATATCCGTAAATTACGGTCTGTATATTCTTTGTCTTTCTTGTGTGTTACTGCAATGTTCGTATGAATAATGTTGCCCGAGACAGCCAAATATTCGTGCACAGCACCATGCCACTCAAAGCCCTTATCCCTTCGAACCAGCCGATTTCTTCTCAGCTTATGGCTTACATTGCCCGATCCATCAAAGGCCAGATGATATTCCATCGACAGCCCGTCAATGGACGAATCAAGCCGTTCCCTCCAATCCAGCAGCTGCTGCCGGTCCTTCTCCTCAAACACATCATCCGCATCAAGCCATAAAATATATTCTCCTTCAGCCTGGCTGAAGGCAAAGTTTCGGGCATCGGCAAAATGATCCTTCCACTCATAATCTACAATTCGGCAATCATATTCCTTCGCAATTTCACGAGTACGATCTGTTGAACCCGTATCCACAATGACGATTTCATCCGCAATCTCCCGCACTGAATCGAGACACCGTGCCAGCGATTTTTCCTCGTTCTTCACAATCATGCACAGACTAATGAGGATGTGCTTGCTTGCCTCTGTTCCCTCTATCGTATGCTTAAAAGCTGATTGAAGAAAGGCTGTGACTCCGTCCAAATCCGAATCCCGATAAATATGATAAGCAGGGTAATGTGTATCCACGTACAGCCGGATCCCCAGCACCTGGGCTCTCACACAGAAGTGACGATCCTCGCCCCAAAGGGTAAGGTTATCGATCCGGGCAAAACGAACCCCCTTCTCAAGCGCAGATCTGCGAATCAAAGTACAGGCCCCAAGCCCTCCTACCTCGTATCTTCCTTTCTTGCGCAGCTTCCTCATAAATTCCGCACTTCGTCTCTGCTTCTCTTCTTCCGTAAGCTGCTCATTCCGTCTCTCTTCATATAATGTATATTCGTCTCTCAGCCATACCTGCGGCATCTCGATCGTTCCCGGCTGCCAGCGGGTCCAGAAGAGGTTTGCCACGATTTCCTCCTCCCCGTTCAAGAGCTGTGTCAACGTGGACGGATGAAGCACCAGATCGGAATCCAGCAAAAACAGAGCATCATAGCCTTCTTCTATTGCATAGGATAGGATCCAATCCTTCAAGGCTGCTACCCGCCATATATATTCTTCAGGCCAATAATGGCCGTATTCATTTCGGGTGTAAACCGGATTAGAGTTCGGGTCTTCTGTCGGTGATGGATCTGCTATAGACATCTTCAGAGCTTCTTCTGTATCTGCTGCATTTTCTGTATCTGCTGCATTTTCTGCGTTTGCTGCTCCAGATCTGGTTCCCGCTCGGCTCCGTTTGATCCATGTTTTTTTTGGCTTTTCGATTACCGCAGCCTTTACTACTCTTCCTCCATGCTTTCGTACAAAAGCTCTCAGCTGCTTAGACGAGGCCTGAGCCTCATTATCATCAACAAATACATAGCTTACCTCGATCTCTTCCTCCCGGATGGAGAGTGAAGACAACGATTGTAGAAAGGCCTTTAACACATCTGGTGATTGACGCACTGGACTTGCGATCAGGATACGCTGCAGAGCTGTCATAGTGCCCTCGTCCTCCTTTTAATGGGATCTCCATGGTACTAAGGAAGGGGCCGTATCCAGAATAGATTCATACTGCTCCTTCCATCCATATTTCGCCTCTGGGTCCAGCTGTCTGTACCGGACATATTTATGCAATCGGTCTTCCCGTCTGGCCCAGCCAAAATGCTGAATACGAGCTTGGTGGCATATGTAGGGGAACTCGAAGATGTTCAGCGGGAATCTTCCACAGTGCTGGGGAGTTTCTTTCCATTTATACGTCTGATGTGGGTTAAATTTGACCAGGAAAGGCCGATAGATCTGGTGGGCACGCCAATACAGGTCTTCTCGGTAATGCGTTTCGCTCCACATATCAAATAATCGAAAATAAACTGCTTCATGAGCTCCTGTCGTCAATGCGTGCAAATCCTCGTCCCATCCATCCTCAAATATTTCATCAGCGTCCAGATTAAGAATCCAATCGGCTCCTGCCTGGGCTGCTGCTTCCCACTGCTGCTTGCGAAGGGACACTTCATCGGAGAAATGAGACTGCTTATTACGGATGAGAACATGCTCTACCCCCTGAAGCAGCTCTTCACATAATTCGGGTGTTCCATCCGTGCTTCCATCATCAATGATGATCGCTTGATCGATCCAGGGACGGTGCTTGATCAAAGCGCGTTCCAGGTACCTGCCTACCTCATTTTTCACGATCATGGACAACGTAATTTTGCCACTCACTGATTCTGCCATGTTTTCCTCCTACCCAGCCGAACTGCCTATATTTGTCCTAAGACAGTCAGCAGCCTCCATCTCCAATTTATTCGTAAATTTCGGCCGATATAACTAGGATCCGAAGGATACGCGAAGGAGGTCCTTCGAGCTTCAAGATGAGCCTGAGCTTTCGTCGAACAATACAATTCCGTTTTACCATACAAAAAAAACCACCCGTCTTATAAAAAGACAGATGGCTTGTTCTCAGCATATTCAAAAATTTACGATCTATACTCCGCAAGCTTCTCATTCAACTCACGAGTTTGGCCATATACTTCCTGGTACAGTGCAAACAGTTTGTCGTAGGATGCCGCTGTTTCCGGGTTCGGCTCATAGGTTTTGGCCGGACGAATAAATGCGGCGGCAACCTCCTGCAGTGAATCAAACCAACCGCAGCCATATGCTGCGAGAATTGCAGCACCCATGGCAGGCCCCTGTTCACTTTCGAGCTTGATAATCTTCGCATTGAAGATGTCCGCCTGCATTTGCAGCCAGGTCTCATTCTTGGCGCCGCCTCCAATGGAGATGACCTCACTGATCGTCTTGCCGGCACCGCGGATAATATCAATCGACTCACGAAGAGAGAAGGTAATTCCCTCAAGGACCGCACGTCCAAAATGCTGAAGCGTATGGCTTGCATCCATACCGATAAAGCTGCCGCGGATATTTGCATCAGGATGCGGAGTACGCTCACCCACAATGTATGGCGTAAACAACAATCCGCCGCTTCCCGCAGGAACTTGGTCAATGCCTTGCAGCAGCAGATCAAATGACAGGTCTTTGGCAAAGGTATCCTTAAACCAAGTCAGGCTATAACCCGCTGCCAAGGTAACGCCCATAATATAGTAGGCATCCTTCTCGGAGTGATTAAAGAAGTGGACCTTCCCTTCAAAATCGAGGTTCTTGCGTTCTTCATAGGATAGAACGACTCCGGATGTTCCAATACTGCTCATCGTTTTCCCTTCACTCAGGATCCCTGCACCAATGGCACCGCAAGCATTGTCAGCTCCGCCGGCAAATACTTTGGTTTGAGGGGTAAGTCCAGCGTCCTCTGCAACTTCTGGCAGCAAGGTGCCCACCAGATCAAAGGACTCCACTAATTTCGGGCATAGGGAGAGCGGTAAGGAGAATGCATTCGCGATCTGTTCACTCCAGGACTTCGCAGCAGGATCCAAGAGCAGCGTTCCGGCTGCATCCGAATAATCCATCGCATAATCGCCGGTCAACCGGTAGCGTACATAATCCTTAGGCAGCAGGAACAGCGCTGCTTGATCCAGTATTTCAGGCTCATTCTCCTGCACCCACAAAATTTTCGGCAGTGTAAAGCCTTCGAGCGCACGATTGCGTGCGATGGACAGCAAATCCTGACCCAGTGTATTTTCAATCTTACGGCACTGAGCAGTCGTACGTGTATCATTCCACAGAATAGCCGGGCGAAGGACGCTTCCTTCTGCATCCACAAGCACGAGCCCGTGCATTTGCCCCGAGAAACTGAGACCTTCCACTTCAGCCGGATTAATACCGGATATCTCCATCAATTTACGTAAGGATACTATCGTTTGCTGTACCCAATCCTCGGGATTCTGCTCACTATAACCAGCCTTGGGCTGATACAGCGGATAAGCCTCCGATGCTTCATATAATACATGCCCGCTGCGATCGACCAGAACCGTCTTTACCGCGCTGGTTCCCAAATCTACACCAATGACATAACTCATCTTATTCTCCTCCTCTTCTTGTAAAAAAAAGAATCGTCCCCATGCCTTTCGCTTACGCCAAAGGCCGGGGACGATCCGAAAGGCTTCTCATAAAACGTCCTATTGGCTCTTAAATCATACTTGTATTGCTTAAACCGGCGGGACGATTAGTCAGCCAAGATGTATTGGTTAAGAGTTGCTTTGAGCAGCTCTTGACGGCCGGATTCATTCTTGCGAGGTGTTTCATTGTTCAGTGCATACTCAGCCAGAGAAGCAAGTGTTGCTTTGCCATCAACAACCTCAGCACCGACGCCTTCTTTGAAGCTGGAGTAGCGTTTCTCGATGAAATCATCGAATACGCGATCTTCGATCAGTTTAGCTGCAACCTTAAGACCTTTCGCATAAGTATCCATACCTGCGATGTGAGCGAGGAACAGATCTTCTGCTTCGAAGGAAGCACGACGAACTTTGGCATCAAAGTTTACGCCGCCTTTGCCAAGGCCGCCGTTCTTCAGAACTTCGTACATTGTCAGTGTTGCATCATAGATATCTACAGGGAACTCATCTGTATCCCAACCGATCAGCAGATCGCCTTGGTTTGCATCCAGGGATCCGAGCATGCCGTTGATGCGGGCAACGCGGATTTCGTGGTCAAATGTATGGCCAGCAAGTGTTGCATGGTTCGCTTCAAGATTCAGCTTGAAGTGCTTGTCCAAGCCGTACTTCTGCAAGAATGCGATGGATGTAGCTGCATCAAAGTCATATTGATGTTTTGTCGGCTCTTTTGGTTTAGGCTCGATCAGGAATTGAGCGTCAAAGCCGATTTCTTTGGCATAATCAACAGCCATATGGAACATGCGGGCGATGTTGTCCTGCTCCAGCTGCATGTCCGTGTTCAAGAGAGTGTCATAACCTTCACGACCGCCCCAGAATACATAGTTATCAGCGCCAAGACGTTTACCTACTTCAAGACCCTTCTTGATTTGAGCTGCTGCATGAGCATATACGTCTGCGTTGCAAGTCGAAGCAGCACCGTGCATGAAGCGAGGGTTGGTAAACATGTTTGCTGTGTTCCAGAGCAGCTTCTTGCCTGTCGCTTTCATTTGCTCTTCAATCAGGTCAACAATCGTATCGATGTTGCTGTAGAACTCACGAAGTGAGCTTCCTTCTGGAGCAATATCCACGTCATGGAAGCAGAAGTATGGAAGGTTCATTTTCTCCATGAATTCAAAAGCAGCCTCTACGCGAACTTTAGCCAGATCCATACCGGAATATTTATCATAAGAGCGAACTGCCGTATCTGTACCGAACGGGTCAGAACCGCCAGCTGTAAGTGTGTGCCAGTAAGCCATACCGAAACGGAAATGCTCTTCCATTGATTTGCCGGCTACGACTTCTTCAGGATTATAGAATTTAAATGCAAAAGGATTCTTGGAATCTTTACCTTCATAAGCAATTTTATTAACGGATTCAAAATAGGCCATGTTACAAAGCCCTCCTCAAAATTAGTTTAAAACTGTTTCGCGAAATCGTTTACACCGTTATACTATCACACTCGAAATACTTTGTCTATTGGTTAAACAAAGTTTGTTTTTTGAAATGATTTTCGTTACAATAGTCTTTATATCATCACAAGGGATGTGCTTTATCCATGGCGATTACCGGAGATCAGGCTCTGGTCAAGAAAATAAATAAGTCCATTATTCTGAGCACGATCCGGGAGCACGCCCCGCTCTCAAGAGCAAGAGTATCGGAGCTCACCGGACTGAATAAGGCAACCGTTTCCAATCTGGTTACGGAGTTAATTGAGAATCATCTCGTCACGGAGCTCGGTCCAGGCCAATCCAGCGGCGGACGCAAACCGCTCATGCTGCTGTTTAATAATACGGCAGGTTATGCGGTCGGCATTGAGCTGACTGTTGCGAAGCTTCGCGGTGTACTAACCGATCTTGCGGGAAATATCGTGCATGAAACCTCTCTTCCTCTTACCGATCACGATATTCCATCCGTCACTGCCAGGATCATCACAATGACCAAACAACTGCAGACCGAGGCTCCCTTATCGCCGCATGGGGTCATAGGCATAGGTGTTGGCGTGCCAGGAATGGTAGACGAGGAGGGTACGATCCTCTTCGCACCGAACCTTGGCTGGAACACGGTTCCGCTGGCGAGCATGCTGGAGGAAGAGCTCGGGCTTCCTGTAACGATAGACAATGAAGCGAATGCCGGTGCTTCCGGCGAGCTTCACTTTGGAGCAGGTAAGGGAATGCGTCATCTCATCTATATTAGTGCAGGCTCAGGGATTGGCTCGGGGATCATGATTGACGGCGGGCTGTATAAAGGAGCTTGGGGATATGCAGGTGAGACAGGACATATGTCCATTGATGCAGAAGGAAAACAATGCACCTGCGGTAATCGAGGCTGCTGGGAGCTCTATGCCTCAGAGAAGGCGTATAGCGACCCAAATCTTCAGATTCCAGCAGGGACAACAGCCGAGCTGGTAGCTTATGCTGAACAGGGGGATCCCGCTGTGCTTGAGCTGTATCGAAGCATCGGACATCGGCTGGGCATCGGCATTACAAATATCGTCAACAGCTTTAACCCAGAGCGAATTATTGTGGGGGGACCGCTGTCCGAGGCTAGAGATTATATGGAAGACTCGCTCCAGCAGGTCGTCGCAAAGAGGACGCTGCCGTATCACATGCGCAGTCTGCAGATCAGCTTCGCCCAGCTCGGAAGCAAATCGACCCTCATCGGTTCGGCATACGGAGCAATCTCTCAATTTCTAGGTCACATTCGAGTAAGTGCGTAAGCTGTACACCAGGTGATTTAATGATGTGTGATCCATTGGACTGTTAAATATTTACTAATTCAGACAAAAAATCGTCCCATTTTATCGTCGCACGCCCTCTATTTCAAGGTATAATGAAACTAATTGTGTGTCATTTATCACAGCAGAGTCTTACCTTTGTGTGTATACCTTACGTACGAAATGGAGAGAATTCGTGTGACTTATGTGGATACATCAGATATTTCAGCCGCGATGTTTATTGCTGTTTTACTGTTCCTAATTGTAATCGCACCTTTGGCTAGTCTAGGTATCCTCAGACTGTTTCAAGGCAGAAAGAAACAAGCCCTATGGTATATCGTATCCGGAGTAGCGGTCTACGGTATATTCCAGTGGTTTATGTGGTATTTCTTTTAAAACAGCAATAATAAAGGCATCAGCACGTTATATGTACCCTGTTGGCTATGACTCTTAAGTAAAGTCTAGCCCGCAGGGTATTTTCACGTATGATGCCTTTACTTTATACGGGTATTATTTTTTCAGCTGGTCCGCAATCTGCTGATGTTCGCTTGATCCAACGACCTGCAAGGCCGATTCCTCCACCGGCTCATTCGTTAGTTCGTATTTGTATTTAAGAGTTAGAATCCGGAGCACCTTCCGATCAATATCTGCAGCCGAGAGCTCTCCCTTCCGCACAGCCTGTAAAAGCGTGTTATACGCCTTCTCCGCTTTGGCTGGTGTATGGCCGAACAGTACGATGTCAGCTCCCGCCTGAATTGCCATCAGTGCCGCCTCACCGGATCCATAATTTTGCTGAATTGCACCCATTTCTAGATCATCGGTAATGACAACCCCATCATATCCCATTTCCTCACGGAGCAGAGTACTGAGCATGACCTTAGACAAGGAAGCAGGCCGGAGTGAAGCATCGATCTTCGGATATTGAATGTGCGCAGCCATCATCATGTCTGCTCCAGCTTCTATTGCTGCCTGAAAAGGGACCAGCTCCAGCTCAGCAAGCTCTTCCTTCGTCTTCTGAACAACGGGCAAGCCAACGTGAGAATCCACCTTCGTATCTCCATGGCCCGGGAAATGCTTCACAGCCGGAATGACGCCGGCTTCCTGCATCCCTTTCATAGTGGCTATGCCGAGCTCGGAGACCGTTTCTGCCGAATCTCCAAACGAACGATCTCCTATCACCGTATTTTCCGGATTGCTGAAAATATCGAGTACAGGTGCAAAGTTGAGATTAAAACCGAACGCACCGAGCTCTTCTCCAATGACATTTCCGATTTGAGCAGATATTTCAGCATTTTTATACTTCCCTATCTGTTGATTCGATGGGAATTCTGTCTTCCCTTCAGGAAGCCTGGAGACACGTCCCCCTTCCTCATCCACAGAAATGAACATGGGCTGCTGTCCTTCTCCATTGCTCTTCTTGACTTCATTGATCAAGGCTTGAAGCTGCTTCTGATCGCGGATATTCGGCCCAAACAAGATGACACCGCCCAGTTGTCCATTACGAATTAATTCCTCGGCTTCCATGTCCAGCTCTGTTCCAGGGAAACCGGATATAATCATTTGTCCGATCTTGTCCTCAATTGACAGGTTCGCGAGCTGCTCCATGGCCGCCTCCTGCGCAGGCAATAGATCATCATGCTCCGGCGTTATGGATGTTTGTCCATCCTCGGCATCCGATTCCGATTCGCTGCCCGCATCTGGTGGTGACTCGGAGTCGGAGTCTGCTCCTTCTTCATCAGGTCCGTGATCCGAGCCCGATTCTCCTCCAGGCTGTTCCTGTTCTTGCTCCTTTGGCGGATCTGGTAAAGAGGTACCTGTATCCGCTGCATTGCAAGAGGTGAGCAGGACGATTGCCAGCATTATTAAAATATAGTAAGCCAATTTTCTATATCCAAAGGATTCTTTTCTCAATCCGACTTCGCCCCATTCTCGCTTGAATACACTTCAGATTATTCATTTTAGTCACACCACTATACTACCCATCTATCAGCAAAAAGAAAAACCGCACCCATTAGCGGCTGTGTCCCTTACACTCATGTAACCGAGAACAAATTCATCTTATCGATGTCTCTGTTTCTCTATTAGGTAAGGGAACAACTACCACACAGGGTGCGGTTATGCTATGACTTGATATCTTATCCTTGCGGATTAAGCGCTTTGTGGAACTGCAATTTGTTCATGCCAACGATACGGTGCTCGCCAAGCACGGTTACAGGTACTGCACGAAGACCCATATCCCATACTTGCTGTGCAAATTCGTCGCTCTGTTCAATGTTGCGCTCTTCATACTCAATGCCGTTCTCTGTGAGATAGCTCTTCACCTGACGGCAATGTGGACAATTGGTAGAAGTATATACTATTGCTTTATCCATAATATTCACCTCGTAAGAAGAAATTTAAATTATAAGTTAAGCTAGAACTCTATTAGTTAGCAACCGCGCTATGCTCCAGGCTTTCGATGAACTTCTCAGCATCAATCGCTGCTTTGCATCCGCTGCCTGCTGCTGTAATGGCTTGTCTATAACGTGTATCCTGTACGTCACCGCAAGCGAATACGCCAGGAACGTTCGTTTCGCTCGTTCCAGGATTCACTACGATATAACCATTGGAGTCGATCGTTACTTGACCGTTCAGGAAGCCTGTGTTCGGATTGTGACCAATCGCTACGAATACGCCGCTAACTTCAATCATCTCTTCTTCTCCAGTAGCATTGTTAAGAACTTTAACACCCTTAACTCCGCCTTCACCAGCAACAATCTCAACAGGTGTACGGTTAAGCGCCCACTCGATCTTCTCGTTGCTGCGTGCACGGTCCTGCATGATCTTCGATGCACGAAGCTCTTCACGACGATGTACCAGCGTTACTTTGGAAGCGAAACGAGTCAGGAAGTTTGCTTCTTCCAGAGCAGAGTCACCGCCGCCGATCACTACGATTTCTTTGCCACGGAAGAAGAAGCCGTCGCAAGTCGCGCAAGTGCTGACACCATAACCCACGTTCTCCTGCTCCCCAGGAATACCGAGATATTTAGCAGAAGCTCCTGTAGACAAGATAACGGTTTCGGACACGATCTCGCCCTGTCCCTCAACTTGAATCTTGAAAGGACGCTGAGCCATATCAATGCTGTTCACCCAACCTGTGCGGAATTCAGCACCGAAACGCTCGGCTTGTTTGCGCATATTATCCATAAGCTCTGGTCCCATAATACCTTCCGGGAAGCCAGGGAAATTCTCTACTTCAGTCGTCGTTGTCAATTGACCACCCGGTTCCGGGCCTTCAATAACAAGTGGACTCAGATTGGCACGAGCGAGATAAATCGCTGCTGTCAGACCCGCAGGGCCTGTACCGATAATGACTGATTTATACATTTAAATAACCTCCCGCTGCTATCCGTAAATTGCTGTAATATACATACTTTGAATGAACTAGTGTCAAGCAAACATACAATATGTATTAGAACCTGAAGCACAACATAAACTCAAAAAGAGTTGTCACCAGAAAAAGGATCATGAATAATGTATTGAATGGCTCCACCTGTTCAAGAAATCGTCAACTTTACGGAAATGGAATACATAATTTATAATAATTCTAATCTAGTCATCATTATGAGCAATTTCAAAGTCGATGTCAATGCTCATTTGTCGGTTGATGTCACCTGAATAATAGATGTGCTGCATTAGAGGAGGGAGTATAAAACGTTATGGTTGAAGCATTAATAGGAAGTGTTATATCCGCTCTGTCTACAGGGCTTGGCGCCATCCCGATCTTGTTTATGCGCAAGGTCACACACCGGCTCCGGGACATCTTGCTGGCCTATGCGGCTGGAATTATGACCTCAGCTTCACTCTATAGTCTTATCCCGGAAGCACTGGGTCAATCTAATCTATTGGTCCTGTTCATCGGGATCCTTGCGGGCAGTATCGTTCTCTTGGTCCTGGAAATGTATATACCGCATATTGATCTGGAAAATCCAGAATCGCGTCCCTTCAATATTGAAGGCAAAGCGTTTCTTATCATTGCTGCAATTACGATGCACAACTTGCCTGAGGGCCTGTCTGTCGGCGTCAGCTATGCCAGTGGAGATGACAGCTTAGGCAATCTGATCGCGCTGTCGATCGGTCTGCAAAATGCGCCGGAGGGGTTTCTCGTTGCTCTCTTCCTCGTTAATCAGAATATCGGCCGGTTCAAAGCACTAGGTATTGCGACCTTAACGGGTGCAGTAGAAATTGTAACCAGCATTATCGGTTATTCGCTTAGTAGTGTCGTTGATGGACTCGTACCTTATGGCCTTGCCTTCGCAGCCGGAGCCATGATGTTCATCGTATATAAGGAGCTTATTCCGGAAAGCCATGGGGACGGCAACCAGCGAGTGGCGACGATCTCTTTTATCCTGGGATTGATTACGATGATTACACTCACCGAGGTATTCTGACTCGACAGTAGTTCTTCCTCACAGAGCTTACGTTATATAGCAGCAAAAAGCGTCGCTTGCCCAAGGCTTAAAGCCTGCAGGAGCAAACGACGCTTTTATTATGGTGCTCGTGTCTACGTGATCCATTTACTTTAATAATCGAAGTCCATTGAGAATCACGAGAATTGTACTGCCCTCATGTCCGATCACACCGAGAGGAAGCGCTAACTCAGAAATGAAATTTCCTGCGATCAAAATGGTGATTACGCTAATGGCAAAGACGATGTTCTGCTTCACTACTCTTGCCGCACGTCTTGCCTGTGTGACACTCCAGGCGATCTCTTCAATGTTATCGTTCATCAGCACCACATCTGCGACCTCTATGGCCGTTCCGCTGCCCGACATTCCCATGCCCATTCCAACCGTTGCTGCAGCCAGTGCGGGTGCATCATTAACGCCGTCGCCAACCATGACGACATGGCCATATTGCTCACGCAGGGAGCGAACTCTCTCTACTTTTTGCTCTGGGAGCAGTCCGGCATAAACGAGATCAACTCCCGTTTCCTTCGCAATAACATCAGCGGTAGCTTGTCGATCGCCCGTCAGCATGGCTACCTTGATACCGAGCTCTTGCAGCCGTTTCACTGCCTTCACCGCTTGTGGACGAATCGTATCCCGCATCGCGATCAGACCCGCAATGTGATCTCCTTGCATAATGACGGAAACCGTCTTGCCCTCACGCTCAAGTTCTGACCTGCGCTGTATCCAAGCCGGATCCGCATCATTCTCATCCAGTACATCTGTTTTGCCTACCTTCCATAACTGGCCGGCAACTCTGCCCTTGATCCCCCAGCCCGTGATATTTTGGACATCGTCAGCTTGGATCAGCTGTGCTCCAGCTGCAATCGCCCTTGCTGCAATCGCCTCTGCCAGTGGATGTGTAGACTGACTTTCCACTGCCGCCGCGTGAGATAGAAGGGTCATCTCGTCATACCCGGCGGCAGCGATCAAATCAGTAACTTCCGGAACGCCTCTCGTCAAGGTCCCCGTCTTGTCAAAGGCTACCACAGCCGTCTTTGCCATATTCTCTACATGTGCTCCGCCCTTAAATAATAGCCCTCTTCTCGCACTGCTTGAGATCGAAGACAGCATAACGGGCATAATGGAAGCAACCAAAGCACAAGGAGAAGCAACAACCAGGAATACCATCGCCTTATAAAAAGCATCTCCCCAGGTGATACCAAACAGCAGCGGCATCGCTAGAACAAGAACAAGCGTAATCAAAACAACCAGTTTGGCATAAATCCCTTCAAATTTCTCGATGAACCGCTGAGAAGCCGGTACCTCGGATTGGGCCTCTTCTACCAATTTGATAATCTTCGAGAACAATGTATTATCGGCCGGCTGAGTCACTTCAATATATAAGGCCCCTTCACCGTTCATTGTGCCGGCATAAACCTCATCTCCTGCGCTCTTCTCCACTGGAATTGATTCTCCTGTAATGGAAGCCTGGTTCACGGCAGAGTAGCCCTTGTATACATTACCATCGGAGGGCATTATTTCGCCCGGCTTAACCAGCAGTAAATCTCCAGGCTGAAGCAGATCAATTGCGACCTGCTCCACTGTTCCATCCTTTAACCGAAGCGCTGTCTCTGGCTTTAACCCAATCAAGGAGGAGATATCTTTATGACTTCTTTCCGTACTATAGCTCTCAAGCGCACCACTGAGCGCAAAGATGAAGATGAGCATCGCCCCTTCATTCCAATATCCGATCGCCGCAGCTCCCATAGCTGCAGCGATCATGAGAAGGTTCACGTCCAAATCCTTCTCCTTGACGAGCGTCTCCACACCTTCCTTCGCTTTGGCCCAGCCTCCTATCGTATAAGCTGCAATATACAGCACGATCGAAACAAGCTCATAGCTTCCTGAGATCCCCCATGCTGCCAGCATCATGACCCCGCTGCCGAGAGCCGCCTGCATCTCCCGGTTCTTAAGCATCATCTTAAAATTCGGACCTCTTTTGCGTCCAGGACGCTGAGGTGAAAGCCCTTGTTCATCCACTTGTGCTGCAGTACTTATTCGCTGCTGAATAGCCTCCATATTCTTCACTATCCTTTCTTCTTGCTTGGTCTAATTGAGAATGAGAGCCATTGTTAATGGCCTTAAAATGACACATGCTGCTTCGGGAATCCCGAAGCAGCATGGTTTTTCGTAAAAATAGCATGGTGACATCATTGAGAATGATAATCATTTTTGCATATATACAATTATTTTTGTTTTGTGCAACTTTTAATGTATTATATACCTGGCCCACAGAAATTGTAAATAGTAATGTTAGAAATTTCATTTGAGCATGAACAAGAGGAACAGAATCTGAATTGAGGTAATGTAAAAATAACCCCAAACCCTGTCAATAAGGGCTTGGGGTTCAAAGCAAGAGCTTCGTTTAGGATGGATTAGCTATGTTCAGATCTAACTGACTGGCTTCGATGGCCTGCTTCAGGTCAGCCAGTATATCCTTAATGTTCTCGGTTCCAATCGACAAGCGAAGCAGTTCTGGATTCACACCTGCTGCGATCTGCTCTTCTTCTGAGAGCTGCTGATGCGTCGTGCTTGCCGGATGGATGATAAGCGACTTGGAATCCCCTACATTCGCCAAGTGAGAGAACAGTTTAACATTCTCAATCAGCTTGCTGCCTGCAGCCGCTCCGCCTTTAATTCCGAAAGTCAGTATGGCCCCCTGACCCCGAGGCAGATACTTCTGTGCAAGGCTGTAAGACGGGTGGCTCGGAAGCCCCGCATAGCTCACCCATAGAACGTCCGGGTGCTGCTCTAGATATTTTGCAACTTCAAGTGCATTAGCACTGTGACGCTCAAGTCTTAAGTGCAGGGTCTCTAGTCCTTGCAGCAGCAACCATGAATTAAAAGGTGAAATCGCTGATCCGAGATCCCTCAGCAGCTGAACTCTAGCCTTAATTATATAGGCTTGGGGTCCAACAGCCTCAGTATATACAACCCCGTGATAACTTGGGTCTGGTTCTGTCAATCCTGGAAACCTGCCGCTTGCCTCCCAATCGAACTTACCGCTGTCGACAATCACGCCGCCGATTGAGGTTCCATGTCCGCCAATAAATTTGGTTGCTGAGTGGACGACAATATCTGCTCCATGCTCAATCGGACGCAGCAGATATGGACTGGGAAACGTATTATCTACAATTAGCGGAATTCCATGGTTATGGGCAATTGCAGCTACCGCTTCTATATCTAACACATTACCTTGTGGGTTGCCGATCGTCTCGGCATATATGGCTTTGGTCTTGTCTGTAATAGCCGATTCAAAGTTTGCCGGATCTTCCGAGTCAACGAATTTGACTGTAATTCCAAGCTTTGCAAGCGTCGAAGAGAATAAATTGTACGTGCCTCCGTACAGGCTTGAAGCTGACACAATTTCGTCTCCGCTTCCAGCGATATTCAAAATAGAAAAAGTAATGGCTGCTTGGCCCGAGGCTGTAGCGAGTGCCCCTACCCCGCCCTCAAGGGCAGCAATTCGCTGTTCAAATACGTCTGTGGTTGGGTTGTTAATTCGAGTATAGATGTTACCGAATTCTTGAAGAGAGAACAGTTTGGCCGCATGCTCACTGTCACGAAAGGCATACGAAGTTGTCTGGTACAAAGGAACAGCCCGCGATAACGTTGTTGGATCAATCTCCTGGCCAGCATGGACAGCAAGAGTCTCAAATGCGTAATCTTTTTGTTCATTAGACATATTTCTGTTTTCCTCCTCTTGAGCGGGGCAAAAGCACGCTTCTTTTTTACCATATTCTCTCATAATTTGTTAACTTTGAAAAGACTAATTCCTACTTTTCCTATAATATTTATTCATTTTAATTTTGCTAACAACGAACACCAAAAAAAAGACCACAAACTCCCGCTTTAATCATTACGAGGGGATTGTAGTCTTTTTCTAATATAATAAGCATCCTCTATACTTGGAGTTACTTTATGGAAAGATGTATTCAACTGGCCTGATTCGAACAGCCGAACCACATGCCCGTCTGAATTTGTCCTTCGCGCAATGATACTGGCCTCAGGGATGTGAGCTAACTCTTTATCACTGACCTCTCCTTCGTACACTTCACCTGGCACACTCTGAATCCATTCACGAGCAGAGCCGTAGAAAGCAACCCTGCCGCAATCCAGCCATAGAACATAATCGGCACTTCGATCCCATTCCTGCAGCTCGTGAGAAGCTGCTACTACGGTGCGATGCTGAGCCAAATGGGACAAATATGCAATGGTTCTTCTACGAAAACCGGCATCAAGGCCGTTCATAGGCTCATCGAGCATTAGGAATCGGGGATTCGTGAGCATCGCTTGAGCAATATGAATTCTGCGGACAATGCCACTTGATAGTTTGCGAATCTTGACAGGAGCATAGTTCTCGAGGTCAAATTCCAATAGCAGCTTTCTAATCACTGCATCATCGTATATGCCTTTCAATTCTCCGAAATAACGCAGCTGATGATATACCGTCATACTCCCGTACAATTCCATGGAAGAAGGTACATATCCCATCCTGCTTCGAACAAGCAATAGATTATAACCTTCTGCGCTCTTGCCTTCATAGTGGATCTCACCCTTTTTCTGCACTTCGCTCACGGTAGCGAGAAGCTCTAGCAGCGTCGTCTTTCCCGCTCCGTTCTCTCCGACAAGCATAGTTAGTCCATTATGCAGAGTTAATGATTCAATATCCAATACAAAACTGCCCATTTGCTGCTGAATTTGACTTAGCGTAATCATGCCTTCCTCGCCCCAGCTATAAGTGACCGGCTTCTGTAGTATGCAAATAAGATCAAGGCAACTCCGGCAACAAATACAAGGCTGTCGATCCATAACAAGATGATGGAACCGGGACTCTCCGTTATGGACAGCTGCTGTTGAACCACCAGCCATACTAGATAGACGACAGAAGAGCCTAGTATGGCTGCCTTCACTCCTTTGTAGAATAAAAGCGACATTGCTGTCCCGCCAGTTATTAATGTTACCCCCAGCCACATAAGGACAAAATGTCCGAAGTGGGATACATCGCCACCCACCGTCGCCACTCTCAAATAGACGATCACATTACTGACAAGCGCAAGCACAAGAACAGTTAGGAAGGTCAGCAGAACCCGGCTATATGCAATCAATGCCAGTGGGTAAGGCGTAATTCTCTCCACGGATCTTAACCCCCGATCGCCTGAACGCAGTGTAAACAGCATCGCCACCAGTAACAGCAGCGGTGTCGTTATGGAGTATATTGTCAAGCTTGAATCACCATAAAGTTGATTAGGGCGATAGGGATCAATAAGGACGGCGAGCAGCATAAACAGAATTGCCCCTGTACCGAAGATCGCTGCTTGATTTCTACGCATCTGGCTTTTTAACAGATTTCGCAGAGAAGGCTTAGGAATAGAACCCTCTGCCCAAGCATCAGTGGACTGTTCACTTTGGTGCTTCATTCGTTGAACTTCCGGATCACTGCTAAATGTTGTTATAAGTGCCTTGTTTTCTTTCAGAAGCTCAAACTCCCCTTGCAGCGAAGACAGAAGCATCAAGGTCTCTTCTTGAGAAGGGGGCGCAACATCCTTACGCGGAAGCACAGAACGAAGCTCCTTTTCCAGCATTTCGAGACCTGTATCAGCTTTTTGATTCATGGGCATACACCTCGTTTTCTGTAAACGTATCCGTCATCAGATTCGGCATCGACGCATAAAGCTCCGGCTTTTCCAATATTTTTACTTTTAGACGACGTAGACCTGCGTATAGACTGCTTTTTGCTGTACTTAGCGGAATATTCAGGAGCTCCGCAATATCCTGCAGCTTCATATCCTCATAGAAACGCAGAGTTATGACCTGCTGCTGCATCATTGTCAGTTCACCGAGCAGCATTCGGATCTCGTCAGCGGTCTCTCCCTTGAGATATTGTTCCTCCGCATTTACGTGAGGGTCCTCCTTGTCAGGCATCTGCTCTCCTGCTGCTCGTTCACGTACCGCGGCAGCACTCTTCCAGTAATCCCGGCAAAGATTCATCAATACACGATATAGCCAGGCTTTCACATGATCAAGACCGTCTTGTTCTCGCAGATGGCGAATCAGCTTAATGAACGTTTCCTGAACCAGATCCTTAGCCTTCTCTCGGTCTCCAACCAGCCTTGCAGCGTATAGAAGGAGAGAACCATGAAACCGGTTCACCAGCATTTCAAACGCCTCCTGATCTCCTTCGCTCATTTTTCGTGCCAATTGTTCATCCGTAAGCACAGCCCCCCTCCTTCCAATGCTATAACAATTACTCTAGCTCCGATTCTTTGGTATATCGATGCCGGCGATTGATTACGAAGATACTTATAATCAAAAGGATCAACGACGCACCCACTAGCAACCCGCGATTAAGCACAAATGGCACCTCTCGCATGTCTAAATACGTTGTATAAAGAGTAAAATGGCGGAAAATAGCACCCATCGTCATCGTATCAAGCAGCCACCAGGCAAAACCGAGCGCCAGGCCTCCATACAGTTTTTGGCTCAGCACCATCCCGAAGATCGTTATGGAGATCATGAACAGCATCGCCGGTAGGGGCTGAATGAGCAGCTCGATCATATGAACCGTGTCTGTTATTGCTTCTCCACCATCCCAAGGATACACTCGAGCTGACATCTGTCCGAATCTTAGTACATACAAGGTCATCCAGCCTGCTTGGGCAATCAGCATAAGAATGATGGCCAAGCCCCATTTTCTTATGGTCATTGCAGTCAGACTCATCGGATAGGAAGCGATGGTTTCCATACTCCCAGCTCCCCATTCACGCTGAAAGAACAGGATCGCTGCCATCGTACACAATAAGAAAGACAGCATTTCATTATATTGCATTGGATTTGGGGCAGCCCCATCCTCAAAGGTTCGGAACAGGATCGTGGTAAGCAGCAGCAGATATATGGCGACAACCAGCCAGAATGTTCCGCTGCGCATCCCCTTCAGCTCCATTCGCAGCCAAGATGTATAGCGATTATTCATCAGACATCACCTGGTCCCATACCTTATTCCACTGCTGCGGTGTAATAAAATCAGCTTCATTCGGCTTCACTGGCGGCACACTGAGATCCTGTTTATAAAAATGATGAAGCACCTGCTTCACTTGCTCTGTCTGTCCTGCTTCTATAGCTTGATCAACTTCGCTGATCATCTGAGCTGCCATATGATACAGATCACTGCTCAGCGCATCATATCTCATTAAGTAGTAAGACAGCATTGAGTTACTCATGGCCTCATGCTGCGGCTCATGCTCGTAATCAAGGTAATAGACATACCAGCAGAGCATTCCAATCAGATGTCTGATATCAGCAGTCGTCTCTGTTAATTGATTGCGCTCACTCAGCCCAACCAAAAGCATATCTGCACCGGCTTGATCACCAAATATCAGAGCATTCATCCAATTTCTGGCCGTAAAAGCGTCATAAGAAGAATTAAGATCATTATGAATATAGCTCGCATTTTGAATATCAGATAAGCTGCTCAGGTAGAGCGGATCACCATACATATACAACTGCTTATATTGCGGTTCAAGACTTGGAAGCCATGATTTGAAATAAGCAAACTGCTCTTCCACCAATGACATCACATGCAATACAGAACGCTGTGCAAAAGGAGTCGAGTACACTTTAAGTGGTACGACTGCACTTGTCGTCTCCGTAAACGACGCTCCGATGGCTGTCAGAGGTGACGTCACACGCCCCGCAATTACCTGATCCTCGTCAGCCGCCGCCAGATCCCCTGCTCCTGCCCTGCTCTTTAATTCCGTCTTGCCCAGTGTCGTATACATCTCGTTCTTAAAATTGCGGAAGGTAACCTGCATATTAACTGGTTCAACTTGCAGCTTATTAGCAAGGAGCAAAGTTCGATCCTCTTCCGTTGCACCCATTCGGTATTCATAGATGCTCTGCTTGCCCGGTATAGGGTACCATCCGATCATACCGCCCAGATACGTATTTCCCCCCGAACTGAAAGAGTAATATACGTCAAAATTGCTGTTCGAAGGGATGACAAGCTTCCCTTGGTAACGAATCACAAGCTCATAGTCAGCCGGCTTCTTCGTATACTCTGGGACATGAACCGTTATCCAATCCCCCTCGCGAACATAGTTGACAGGCTCGTCATTAATATGCAGCTCTTTGATTACAAAAGCACGATTCAGTGTAAACTTCAGCGCATCAGCCTCTCTATCCACTGCCTTTGCTTCCAGCTGCATCACCGCATAGCCTTCAAGGATATCCTGTTCGTTCTGAGTGATGGAGAGGTCATATGAGGAAAGGGCAAAGATATTCTGATGCTCAGCACTTGACTCACCTTCCATTTGTACATTCGGGTCATGCAATATGGCTTGGATCTGGTTATTCTTCTCCGCCCATATAGACGAGTATGGGATGAACGCTGCGCTGCACACAGCGAGTACGCATACAGAAGCTATCCAGGACTTGGCCGTCTTTCGAACAGGACGCTTATAATTCAGAACAAGAATAGAAGCCGCAAGTAAGAGCATGGCAAACATAAGAACAAATACTCTCGAAGCATTCCTTTCATCGGCAAACAATGCTACACTCCAGGTCTGATACCATTTTCCGCTCTCGATGAACAGCTGGCTGAGATGAAATGTCTTCAGCAGATGCCAGCCATAGCGTTCCAGTACGAAGATTTCCATGAAAAAGGTGCCAAACATCCAGGCGCTGAACCCGATCAAATACACAGCCCGGTTACTGATGATGACGCCAAGCAGCATCCCGAGTGCGACCGTGACGGCATAGGACACTTCGTACTGTATAGTAAAATACAGCATGCGAGGCCAAACGATCTTTACTTCCAGCCCACTGATCTGCCCAGCGATGAGCATACTTGCAGCAATGAGGATCGTAAATATCGTTAAATAACTAAGAATGGCAGCATACTTGGCTGTAAGCTGGACAGCAGATGATATCGGATAGCTCTTCACCCACTCATATGCAAGTCTTGCCAGATCACGGCGTGCAAGCGATATACCCAGAAAGATCGCCACCCCAAGCGTCATCGTATGTCCGACTGATTGAATACGGTCTATGCTGTAATACAGATTTTGCATTGGATTCTTGAAGTTGAAATACATCACCAGCCAAAAAAATGCGGCATACACAATAGGCAGGGACATGAGTACGACCCTTCGGGACAATAAACGGCATTCCAGCACATACTGCTTCGCCCACTTATGCATGACGTTCTCTCCCAATCAGAGTAAGGTAGCCATCTTCAAGTGTTGGCTTAACCGCCACAGCCGCTGGATGCGGAGCGTCATCACTAATGATGCGGCAGGAGACTCCCTCTTCTAATCTTTGAGTCGATACGATCGCCATGGGGTTTATCTGGCGCAATTCCTCATCGTTCAGCACGGCCTGCCACACCTTGCCGTCACCAACATCAGCCAGATCGGACAAATTACCAGATAACACAAGCTGTCCTCTGGACAGTACGGCGATCTGCCTGCAATTACTTTCAATATCTGCAACGATATGTGTTGACAAGAGTACGATTCTCCCAACGCTGAACCGGGTGAGTATATTGCGAAATCGAACTCTTTCCTCCGGATCTAAACCAGCAGTTGGTTCATCAACGATCAGCATCTTAGGAGAACCCAACAGCGCTTGTGCAATCCCGAGACGTTGCCGCATGCCACCTGAATAAGTCCGCACCTTCTTGTCAGCCTTGTCGGTAAGATTCACCTGATCAAGTATGCGTTTAATCTCCTCCTGACGGGCCTTTGCAGCGTGGATCCCTTTCAATACCCCCACATAATCAAGAAACTCTCTGCCTGTAAGCTGTGGATACACACTGAAATGCTGCGGAAGGTAACCGATCTGTCTGCGCACCTCTTCCGGCTGTGACAGTGGAACCCCGAAGATGCTTGCACTTCCTGATGTCGGTTTCTGTAATGTAGCCATAACTCTCAAAAAAGTCGTTTTACCTGCACCGTTAGGTCCTAGCAGGCCGACCATGCCCTCGTTGAAGGTTAAGGTCACATCATCCAATGCCAGATGCCCTTTATATGATTTGGTTAAATTCTGAGTCGTGATCATATGTTTCGTTGTTCCCCATTCGTTATGGTATTTCCGCGCGGTTTCGATGCTGTAACGAGATGGTCCAAGAAAAAGTTTGAACTCATAAAAAAAAATCTCCTCTCATTTTGTTACATGAGAAGAGATTTTATGAATTCGGGAAAACCTTGATATCTGCTAAGGAACTAGTTGTCCGCATGCCATAAGCGACGTAAATAGGCTGCCGCATCATCTGCCTGCTCCGCGGTTACACCTTCCAGAGAGATGTCGATATGAGGCTTATACGCTTTGAGCAGTTCAAAGAATAAAGGATAATCCAATATCCCTTCGCCAGGTACAGGATTGTACTTTTTGCCGCTCACATCAAAAGCAACATCCTTCGCATGGATGGCAATCATTCGATCGTACAGCTGTTCAAACACATCTCGCAGAAAATCTGCCTGGTCCACGACATGCTCTACCTTGATCAGATTGCATGGGTCAAACAGCAGCCCAACGCTCGATGACGGAACCTCCTCGAACAAGCGCTGCATATGCTCTCTTGTATGTAAGGTATGGACAGACACGGGCTCAATGGCCACATGAACGCCCCATTTGTCCGCCTCCTCTGCGAGCTCAAGCACCGACTCACGCAGCACCTCAAATCCCTGCTCCTCGTAGGAAGTCGGATGAGTCTCTTTGTACGTGGTTAAACTTCCTGTTTCTGTGGCTACGATACTGCAGCCAAAATCACGAGCATAACGCAAATGTTCTTTGAAGCGTGCCAGCTCAGACTTCCTCGCGGCTGTATCCGGATGAACCGGGTTAATATAACAGCCCAGCACCGCTATCCGTATGCCTTCCTTGTGGAACTGCTCACCTACCCAATTGGCCAGACCCGGGCTCAGTTTACCAGTTGAAGAATCGATATCTGACAACGCCTTGGCCAGTGCAAGCTGAACCGATGTAAACCCGCTGCCGGCGATGCGAGCTGCCAGACTTGAAGTGGGCTGTTTACCAAACGTATGCGCCAGAACTCCCAGTTTCATGTTCTCGTATCCTCCTTCTTAAATGAGCATTAACGAGCGAGCCAGCCTCCGTCTACATTCAGAACGTGTCCATTCAAATAATCTGAAGCGGAGGAAGCCAAAAATACCACTGGTCCCTTCAGATCCTCCGGTGTCCCCCAGCGTCCAGCTGGAATCCGAGCTGTAATATCCTTGTAGCGATTCTCATCGTCCCTGATCTGCTGGGTGTTGTTCGTTACCATGTATCCCGGAGCAATTGCATTGACCTGTATTCCTTTACCTGCCCATTCGTTAGCCAGTGCTTTGGTTAAGCCTGCTACCGCATGCTTGCTGGCTGTATACCCCGGCACATTAATACCGCCTTGATAAGACAGCATGGAAGCAATGCTGATAATCTTGCCGCTTCCCCGCTCAATCATATGTCTTCCAGCCAGCTGGCTTAAGAAAAATACAGTGTTTAGGTTAAGGTCAATGACATCATGCCAGTCCGAGGCTCCGTGATCAGCTGCCGGCGTACGGCGGATAATTCCCGCATTATTGACAAGCACATCGATTCTTCCCTGAAACTGAAGTGCCTGTTCGAATATGGATGAAAGCTCTTCTTCTTTGCTCAGATCAGCCTGAATTCCCAATGCCTTACGGCCTAGCTGCTCAATCGCTTGCACCGTCTCTGTCGGCATGGAATGGGATACAGCAATGATATCCGCACCTGCTTCTGCAAGCCCTATGGCCATGCCTTGACCTAATCCACCGGAGGTACCGGTAACCAGTGCTACTTTACCACTTAGATCAAAATAGTTCATACTTCTCTATGCCTCCCGCTAATTATCAATCTTCACTCCCATGGTTTCGTATGGAGTCTTCATTTCATCCGTAAGTGCTTTGTCGCTGATAATCACATCGACCTCTCCGCAAGCTGCAAAAGTACGCAGTGCAAATCGACCGAATTTGTAATGATCCACTACAGCATAGACATGCTGCGCTGTGTGGATCAGTGCCTTTTTGAGAGGAACAAGATCACCCGTGTATATAGAAAAACCGAATTCAGGATGCAGAGCCGTCGTCGAAATAAACGCCTTGTGGATGTTCAAGCTGGATATAAACTGCTCCGTCTCATCACTGACCAGCATATTTCTGACCCTGGACCCGCCTGGCACCACCAGCCGAATCTGATCCTTACGGGTCAGCTCGGAAATGATGAACAGATCATTGGTGATGACCGTCAGCGGAATATTCTCCAGCAGTCGTGCCATCTCCAGTGTCGTGCTTCCTCCATCAAGAGCAATGACATCATACGGCTCGATGTAAGTCATTGCCCGCTCTGCGATTTCGATCTTCTCGGGATTGTGCTTCTCCAGCGCACCCATACTGGTCAGAATGCCATATTGATCATTCTGGGCCAGCATGGCTCCCCCGTGCACCCGCACGAGGAGACCCATGCTCTCCAGCTTGTCCAGATCCTCTCTGATGGTCTTTCCAGTCACTTCAAGGAGCTCACTTAACTCATTCACGGTCACTTCCTGCTTGGCAATGAGCAGCTCCATTATTTTTTCATGTCGTTTCATTGAGTTCATATTTCATTCAACTTTCTGTGTTATTTCAGCTCCGTCATCTTCACGCCGTCCATATCATCAAAGGTTTGATTCTCTCCTGCCATAGCCCAGCAGAACGTGTAGTTGCTCGTTCCTACACCGCTATGGATCGACCAGCTCGGTGAGATAACAGCCTGACCCTGACGAACAACCAGATGTCTCGTTTCTTCGGGCTCACCCATCATATGGAATACGACTCCATCCTCCGGAAGGTTGAAGTACAAGTACACTTCAGAACGACGATTATGTGTATGCGCAGGCATCGTATTCCACATGTTCCCCGGATCAAGCTCTGTAATTCCCATGACCAGCTGACAGCTCTTGATTCCTCCTTCATGAATGTATTTATATATGGTTCTTTCATTCGAGGTTTGAATACTGCCTAAGTGAGCCGGCGTAGCCTCCTGCTGTGTTGCCTTCGTTGTCGGGTAAGCATGATGGGCAGGTGTGGATACAAAATAAAACTGTGGAGCTTCTCCTGAGCCTGAATGGAAGATCACTTCCTTCACACCAAGGCCGATATACAGACACTCCTTGCTTCCAATCTCATACCGTACCCCATCGGCAGATACCGTTCCATGACCACCGATGTTAATGATACCGATTTCACGACGAGCCAGGAAAAAGTCCGTCCCTATATCCTTCAAATTCACTTCCAGCTTGATATCTTGAGACTCTGGCACCGCAGATCCTACGATGTAGCGATCCACATGAGAATATACGGTAACAAGTTCATCTTTGGCAAATAAGTGATCGATCAGAAATTCCTCGCGTAAACGGCTGGTATCATAGTTCTTCACTTCATTGGGATGAGCAGCATAACGGTTTTGCATTTGATATCAATCCTTTCGTATGTCATAGATTATATTAGAAGGAAGTTCATATAGGTTTATTTTAGTTTATTTAAGTCGATTTGTGTACCCTTTATCAATGAAAAATTAAAACTATGTCAAAAAAGCGACCCCTCTCGGGATCGCTTACCATTCAAATCCTATATCCGATTAGTAGCTGCTGTCAGAACGCTCACCTTTTGCAATCGCAACGCCGCCGCTTGTTCCAATACGGGTAGCTCCCGCTTGAATCATCGTTAATGCATCCTCACTGCTGCGTACCCCTCCAGAGGCCTTGACGCCTACATCAGGCCCTACCGTTTTGCGCATGAGCGCGATATCTTCCTTCGTCGCTCCACCTGTAGAGAAGCCCGTGGAAGTCTTCACAAAATCAGCACCGGCTTGTACAGCCAGCTCACATGCACGTACTTTCTCTTCATCTGTTAAGAGACAGGTCTCGATAATGACTTTGGTCAGTGCTTTCCCTTTAGCTGCGTTGACGACAGCTGCGATATCCTCGCGAACGTAATCATCATTGCCATCTTTGAGCGCACTGATGTTAATCACCATATCCACTTCGGTAGCTCCATTATTAATAGCATCCGTTGTTTCGTAAGCTTTCACTGCAGAAGTTGTTGCACCGAGAGGAAAACCAATAACAGTGCATACTTTAACCTCAGGAGTGTCTTTCAGCACTTCATAAGCAGCCGCTACAAAAGCCGGATTGACGCATACGGATGCAAACCCGTAAGTCTTTGCTTCCTCTGCCAGCTTGATAATATCCTCTTTGCGGGCATCTGCCTTAAGCAGTGTATGATCAACCAAAGGAGAAATTGCTGTTTGATTCATTATTATCGTCCTCACTATTTGTATATTTCTGTTGCTCCACATCTAATCATACCAATACTAACTAGGTTTGCAAAGGCAGGCTAGATCTATTCGTGTGCATGATCAAAAAAAGAGCACCTTGCTCGATGGTTAGAAAGGCAAGGTGCTCATTCATTATAGATTAACTTGCTAAGACTGGTTCACTAATCAGGATCAGTGAGCCACTTGATTGTTCATCATGATCCAAATCGAACCTACAACGATTGTAAGCACGAGCAGGATACCCAGAATCAGACCCATAACGTTCCATTTTGGCTTACCTGCTTCTCCATCACGAATGTGCATGAAGAATAGGAGCTGTACCCCAAACTGCAGTACCGCCATGATCAAAATGATAACCATGTTTACGGTTCTACTGAACATGTCATTCAGAACGACAACAAGCGGAATGATGGTCAGGATAATCGAGATGACATATCCAATGGTGTAAGATTTAAGTGATCCATGCTCCTCATGAGATTCATGTGCATGATTATGCTGTTCCGCCATCTTACATCACCCCCATCAGATAGACGATCGTAAGGAGGAAGATCCATACGACGTCCAAAAAGTGCCAGAATAAGCTTAAGTTCATTACTTTACCACGAATCTCAGGAGTAATTCCGCGCTTCTTCAATTGAAGAAGCAGACCGAACATCCAGAACAGACCAAACGTTACGTGAGCGCCGTGAGTACCAACCAAAGTATAGAAAGCACCGGTGAATGCGCTCGTTGTAATCAGTGCTCCGTGGTGAACCATTTCAGTGAACTCGTAAATTTCAAGACCCAGGAATGTCAGACCCAGTACGGCTGTAACAATCAGCCAGATCGTTAATCCCTTCTTATCTCCGCGGTTCATTGCCAGAATAGCAAGTCCACTCGTGAAGCTGCTCGTCAACAAGACGAATGTGTTGATAATAATGATCGTCATGTTAAACAGATCCGGCCCTTCTGGTCCGCCTGCCGTATTATCCTTCAACACGATATAGGTCGCAAAGAATACAGAGAACAGAATCAAGTCAGAGATTAGGAACAGCCAGAATCCTAAAGTCTTTAGTTCCTGTGGATCATGATGACCATGATCGTGACCGTGATCATCATGATGATTATTTACTGCTGTGTGTGCCATTATACCGACCCCCTCAAGGCTGCTTCGGTACGTCTAACTTCTTCAGCCGGAATGTAATAATCCGTGTCGTACTGGAACGAGCGTGCGAACAGAGTCGCCACCACGCCAAGCAGTCCAGGGATATACATCCACCACCAATCCCATACAAACCCGAAGCCTGCGATAAAGAAGAAGACAGACATCACGATTGGAATACCTGTGTTTTTCGGCATATGAATTGGCTCATATGTTGGCTCAGCTGTTTGCGTTTGATGAGCGCCCGTAGCTTTACGTTGTTTATCCTCCCAAAATTGATCGACAGTATCGACTTTTGGAACGAAAGCAAAGTTATATTCAGGTACCGGAGAAGGAATAGACCATTCGAGTGTACGAGCATCCCATGGATCCGCTCCGACCTTGTTTTCTTTGTATTTTCGAATACCATCTGCAATTTGCAAGAGCTGGAACAAGAAGCCGGCCCCCATCAGGAATGCCCCGACAGAAGATACCACGTTCAGCGTTGCCCAGCCTGTATCCCATCCGTATGTGTACAGACGACGAGTCATACCCATTAGACCGAGTGCGTATTGCGGCATAAATGTGATATAGAAACCAATGTTCCATGTCCAGAATGCCCAATGTCCCCAGCGGTTCGGCAAATTGAATCCGAACAGCTTCGGCCACCAGTAGTACATACCAGCAAAGTAACCGAACACGACACCACCGATCAGAACCTGGTGGAAGTGAGCGATCAAGAAGTAACTGTTATGGAACTGGAAGTCAGCCGGCGCAACGGACAGCATAACGCCTGTCATCCCCCCGATAATAAAGCACGGCAGGAACGCAATGGTCCACATCATTGGAAGCGTAAAACGAATTCGTCCGCGATACATGGTAAACAGCCAGTTAAAGACCTTGACACCCGTAGGTATCGAAATCAACATGGTCGTAATCGCGAAGAATGCATTGACATCGGCGCCTGATCCCATCGTAAAGAAGTGATGGACCCACGTGAAGAAGGACAGTACGCTGATAATCAGCATTGCAAATACCATTGATTTATATCCAAACAATCTCTTTCTTGAGAATGTCGCCACAACCTCGGAGAAGATACCAAAGGCTGGCAGAACAACGATATAAACCTCTGGGTGACCCCACATCCAGATGAGGTTGATATACATCATCGGGTTGCCCCCGAGATCCAGCGTAAAGAAATGTGTTCCTGCAAAACGATCCATGAATAGCAAGAACAAAGTAACCGTCAGAATTGGAAATGCAAACAAAATAATAATATTGGTAGCAAATACGGACCAGGTAAACATCGGCATTTTCATCCAAGTCATGCCTGGAGCACGCATCTTAATGATTGTTACAAGGAAGTTAATCCCTGTGGCGAGGGAACCGATACCGGATATCTGTATCCCCCATATATAGAAGTTCTGTCCTACCCCCGGACTAAATTCGAGCCCTGATAAAGGTGGATAACTGAGCCATCCGGCTGCAGGTGAACCCCCGATTACGAATGAAAGGTTAAACAGCATTGCACCTAGGAAGAACAGCCAGAAGCTGACAGCATTCAGATAAGGGAAAGCGACATCTCGCGCCCCGATCTGAAGAGGTACAACCACATTAAACAGACCGAACATAAATGGCATCGCCATAAACAGAATCATGATCGTTCCGTGTGTAGTAAAGACCTGGTTATAGTGATCCGCATGCAAGAATTCCATACCTGGTAAAGCCAGCTGGAATCTCATCATAAGCGCGTCCACGCCGCCGCGGAACATCATTAGAATCGCGGCCAAGATGTACATGATACCGATTTTTTTGTGGTCAACCGTTGTCAACCAGTTTTTCCAGAGCCAGCCCCATTTTTTAAAATAAGTGAGTCCGACGACAATCGCAAGTGATGCTAGGCCGATAGATACCTGTGCCCCCAAAATAAGGGGATCGCCTGTTACCAAAAACTCTGTCGTCAGGAACTCCCACAAATCACTAAACATGAATGAAGGGCCTCCTTTCGAGCTAATGTTTATTCGTGCGTTGTTGCTTCAGCAGATTCGTCTTGATCCACTACGTATTTAGTAACGATATCGTTAAACAGTCCTTCAGGAAATGCTGAGAAATATTGAACTTCCTCAACACTTGGATCAGAGAGCTGATCATAACCTTCAGCCGTAAGCGGCTGAGAGTTCAGCTTCACTTCGTTAATCCAGTTGTTGTAGTCTTCCTCGGAAACCGCATTTACATCAAATTTCATATCTGTGTAATGCTCTCCAGAGAAGTTAGCTCCTGAACCCATAAAGGTTCCCTGCTCATCGGCTTGAAGATGAAGAACCATCGCCATACCCGACATCGTGTACATTTGTCCGCCAAGTTCCGGAATCCAGAACGAGTTCATCGGTGCATCCGAAGTCAGCTCGAAACGAATCGGTGTATCTTCAGGAATCGTCAGTGTATTTACAGTTGCTACATTCGAATCCGGGTACATAAACAACCATTTCCAGTCCAGGGAGGTTACTTGAATCGTAATCGGCTCCTTATCAGACACGAGCGGTTTCGAAGGCTCTGTTGCATACGTATAGCGCACAGTGACTGCACCAAGTACAATAATGATTAGAATAGGAAGTCCCCACCATATCGCCTCGGCAACTGTGCTGTGCGCCCAGTTCGGTGAATATTTCGCTTTGTTTCCAGGTGTGTCACGATATTTCCATACAATAACACCAACCAGTATTAATGTAGGTACAATGATGATCGCACACAAAATGGTTGAAATTATGATCAAATCCCTTTGTGCCTCGCCGATCGGTCCACTTGGATCGAGTACAACGTATTTTCCGTTCTCATCTGCAAACAGTGACCATATCATAACGCCCAAGGTAACCAGCGTAATCACTACTGCAAGAATGATTTTGGAAAGCGATCTAGGTTTTTTATCCATCTTGATCCCCTCTCCTTTAATGCGCAATTACAAACGATGCTATTATCTTCCCCCTAAAGATATCAGAAATTCATGACAATAAAACGGGTGTTAACAAATTTGTCGAATTTGATCACAAATTTTGTGAATTTTTTCTCACAAATGATCTATTTCCTTGCATTCCACAACAAAAAGAGCCTTTGCCACTCAAACCATTTGGGTTTGTCGGCTAAGGCTCTTTACCAAATATACAGCGGTTTGAAACAGTCATTTCCCTCTCCCTCATACGCCTCACTTTATTGATCTTCGGTCTCTTGATCTTTTCTATGGAGATCGAGAAGGCCCATCGCTTTTCCTATAAAGTAAATGTAGACACTACCCACCAAAAAGCCTATGCCTACCATAATTCCCATGTTGCTGTTCGTCAGTGCATGAAGATTAAACAAACAGATGACTACACCTGTAATTAAGGCTACCCAGGCCATTACCGTCATCATGAACACCATGCGTACAGCTCGGTCATCCTTCTCTCGGGCAGCGCTGACACGTGCAGGTTTGTTCACAATCATCGGAAGTCAACTCCTTCTAAATTTTGTAAGTGCTTACTACATTTAATATATCACACTTCAACAAGAATTGTTCACTATTTGTTCAAAATTTAGTCAAAAATATTTCATTATTTTTGAAATTTAAGGTCAATAACCTTATTTTTACAATCCATATCTGGAATTTCTTCATTGACACTTCACATTTCCGACTTATTTTTTGGACGCTTTGGTGGTAGCTGCACCCTATATAATCCAGAATAAAGCTTTACTTTGCCTATATAGTTTATAGTTATTGATGAATAGTAAACCGGTGAAAAAGAAAAACCGCTGCAATTAGAATCTGCAGCGGTTTTCGCAATAAATGAGCCTTAGGTTAGCTCTATTTCATTATAAAGGTCTCGTTTCGAGCCAGTTGTTTCTGATCACATTTTGATACCAGTAGAAGCTCTCTTTAGGTGTTCTTACCAGCGAGCGATAATCCACATGTACGAGCCCAAATCTCATACGATACCCCTCTGCCCACTCGAAGTTATCCATCATGGACCAAGCCATGTATCCTTTAACCTGTATACCATCGGTTATAGCACGGTGGATTTGTGCGATGTGCTGCTGCAAATATGAAATACGGCGGAAGTCTTTTACCTGTCCGTTCTCCACTTCATCATTGATGCATGCACCATTTTCCGTAATGTAAATATCGATGTTACCGTACTTCTGCAAATGATGCAGTGCTTCATACAATCCACGGGACTCCACCGGCCAGCCGATATCGGTTTGAACGAGTCCCATATCGATCTGTTCAAATCCGAGTACACCGGCATCCGGATTGTAACGATCCACACTCATGGTATAGTAGTTGATTCCGAGATGATCAATCGGCTGAGAAATGATTTCCATGTCTCCTGGCTTAACGTCTACCTTAGCGCCAGCTTGTTCAAACCAGTCGACCATAAATTGAGGGTATTCCCCCTTGAAGACCGGATCAAGGAACCAGTCCGCAAACCATGCGATATGGCGTTCGCTTGCGGCTTTATCCGCTTCAGACTTACTGTAAGGGACAGCCCATTCCATATTTGGAGCGATACCGATCTTGCCTTCTATACCCAGCTCACGGAACTTCTTAACGGATTTGCCGTGAGCCAGCAGCAGACCATGCCCAACATTTAGTGCTGTTTGCAGATCTCGATTGCCTGGCGCGTGGGCACCCAGTAGGTTGGATAGAAACGCGATACACCATGGCTCATTAAACGTGAGCCAGCTCTTGATCTTACCATTAAACTCACGATACATAATCTCTGAGAACTTCACAAAAGCCTCGACCGTTATATCGCTCTCCCACCCGCCAGCGTCTTGAAGGGTTTGAGGCAAGTCCCAGTGATACAAGGTACAAAACGGCTCAATACCATTCTCAAGCAGTTTGTCTACGAAGCGGTGGTAATAATCAAGACCCGCTTGGTTGATCTCTCCGTCCCCATCTGGGAGAATACGTGACCAAGATACCGAGAATCGGTAGCTCTGAATACCTAGCTGCTTCATTAGTGCAATATCTTCTTCATAACGATGATAGCTGTCGCAGGCGATATCGCCGTTATCTCCATTAAATACTTTACCTGGTGTTTTAGCGAAGGTATCCCATATGGACGGTCCTCTGCCGTCTTCTGCAGCCGCTCCCTCGATCTGATACGCCGCTGTAGCCGTACCCCATTGAAAATCTTTAGGAAATTGAAAAATTGTCATTTTGAGCTCCCCCAACCCATCAGATTAATTGTGTTTCAAAATATACACTTCAAATTCTAAAACGTTTTCGATTACTTGAAAAAATGAAAGCTAACTGATCGCAATATCAATTAACTCCTTGAATGAAAGTGCTTACACATATTCATAAAAATTATAGTTCATAATCACCCGAAGGTCAATGAGATAACCTAATTACGAGTATAAAAATGGAGCGAAGATTATCAACTAATCTTCGCTCCATTGAGGTTTTACCTTTTAATGTGTGAAATAATTAAAGGTCTTTTCCTGTCCACAATTCTACACGAGCCTTAACCCACTCTGTGTATTGTTTTTCCATTTCTACAGCGCCTGCTTTATCAATCTCTTGCAGCATAGTGTCATAGATTTGGTCAAATTTATCCGGTGTAGATACAATTGCTTCAGGAATACGCTTCTGAATAATGTCTTGTGTCTTCTGGAAAGTTACTTCGTAATCCGTACCCGATGGTACCGGCATATTGTAAGCTGCTCCCCACTCTTTAACTGGGAAATCATCCTTAGATGGGAACAGATCCTTCCATGTGTCTACACCATATCCAGCAAGTGTTTCCTTCTCAACTTCGTTGTAATTTTTGATAATCTCTTCTGGGAAGTTTGTTGTGTAATAGTTGCCGGATGGATCTTTCACTCCGTCACCATAGCGTGCACTAAATATGCTGTAAAGACCGATTCCTGTTTCTTTTGTAAAGTTTGAGTTGTCATTGTTCTTGCGTTCCTGAACATCAGCTGGGATCTTACGAACCCCATCTTCTACAACATAATGTTCTCCTTCAATTCCCCAGTTACGGAGCACTTGAGCTTCATCAGATGCAAGCCAGTCAAGGAATTTGATTGTACGTACGGGGTCTTCATTACTTACTGTAATACCAATACCATAAGCATCAAGTCCAGTGTCCTGGAAGTCAGCACGCTTATATGTCTCATCAAGAGTTACTGGGTAATGACCATAAGTCTCATCATATTTACCGGCTGATTTCAGAGCATTCTCAGCATCGCCATATGCCCAGTCTTGGTCAATCAGACCAAGTACACGACCACTTGCGATTTTCGCTTTGTATTGGTCATCTTTTTGAATAAAGCTGTCTTTATCAAGAAGACCTTCATTGTACATTTTATTCAACCAGCGGAAATATTCTTTCTCTTCTGGACGTTTGTAATGAAGCATCGCTTCATAAGTTTCGGGATTGATGTAGTATTCGCCGTCGTCAGGAGCACCTGTTGCAGCAAATGCTGGGTTTGTAACTGTAATCATGATTCTCCAGCCATCTGCACTAAGTGTAAGCGGAATCGTTGGCTGTCCATCTTCCGTTGTTGGATGCTTCTTGTAATACTCACGCAGAGCATTCTCGAAATCTTCCAATGTTTTGATCTCAGGGTATCCAAGTTCTTTAACTACTTTATGCTGAAGGTTGAAACCGCCGCCTGCATCAAAGTTAGTTTGCCCAACACCCGCATTCGTTGGAATAGCATAGATTGCTGGATCCTCATTGCTGTATTTCAGTCGGTCCATTTGACCTTCATATAGCTTCTTCAAATTAGGTGCATGTTCTTCAATCAGATCTGTCATGTCAATCATTGCACCTGCATCAACCAGCTTAGACAGGTTACCTTTAGGGAAAATCAGGTCAGGATATTCTCCACTCGCTGCCATAAGGGCAATCTTGTCATTACCGCCGCCACTGGAAATATCATATTCCGCATTGATCGTAACGCCTGTTTCTTCGATAATTTTCTGTCCAACTGCATCCTGCATCTTATTCCAGTTTGGACTTGCATCCGCACCGAAGAAAGTTAATGTGATTGGCTCAGTAGAGTCAGATGTACCTTCTGTTCCTGTGCCTGAACCCTCATTTGTATTTCCGCAGGCAGCAGTAAACAACATTGTGCTTGCAAGCAGCAACATAGCGATTGTCTTTGGCGCTTTGTGCTTCATTTGCTGTAATCCCCCTTAAAAAAATCTTTTATATGCATAACAGGTTTCCCTGTATATACCGATAATGAAAAAAGAAATAACATGAATTATTAAATATTACATATAAAGCGCTTAAATAAAGTAGAAAATGGGTTGATAAGCTAATAATTGTGTTACTTTTGAGGAAAAAAGTTTAATAATTGAGTTTAATCTAAGTTGAGGAGAACGTTTTCGAAACAAGGTAATGTAAGTGCTTTCAATATATTCATTGTATGAAATTCCCTTCAATAAGTCAATCTATTTTTTCATATTATTAATAACTTTTTTCGAATGATATTTGTAGACATTTGGGTCCGTTGATCAACATCAAAGAGCTGCTTTTAAAGGTCATATTTCAGTCAATCCAACTAGGAAGCATAAGCACTTGACCCAGGAATTTTACATATTTCTGTCCGGAGCATCATGTTTAAACGTTTTCGGTTAAATAGTTCTTCATTTTATTAATATTCGATTACTATATATGTAAATATAATTAGATTATCGACTTTAATGTAAATTATTAATAAAAATAGAACAAAGAGACTTATATAGAAATATAAAAGTCTCTTTGTTCTTAACAATTGCGCATTATGAGCTCAGTTTATTTGACCTAATTATTCTGCGGCTGCGTTACTTCCGTTCCACAGCTCTACTCTTTGCTTAATCAGCTCAGTATACTCTGCTTCCATTTCAGTTACGCCAGCTTTGTCCAGCTCAGTCAGCATGGTATCGTACACAGAATCAAACTTGTCTGGTGAAGTCAAGATTGCTTCAGGGATACGTTTTCTGATAATATCTTGTGATTTCTGAAATGCAACACTGTAGCTTGATCCAGATGGTACAGCCATATTATAAGCAGCACCCCATGGTTTTACAGGGAATTCGTCTTCTTTCGGGAACAGGTCCTTGTAAGTCTCAGCTCCGTATTGCTCCAGCGTTTTCTTGTCTGCTTCTGAATAGGAAGCAACAATCTGCTCTGGATAGTTGGCTGTGTAATAATTGCCTGTAGAATCCTTCACGCCGTCACCATAGTGCGGTGCAATATTTCCATACAAGCCAATCCCCGTTTCTTTCGTAAACGGTCCTGCATTGTTGTTCTTCTCACTCAGCACTTCTTCAGGAATGACACGTTGTCCATTCTCATCTACGTTGTAGTGCTCGCCTTCGATACCCCAGTTAATCAGAATTTGACCTTCTTCAGAAGCCAGATAGTCAAAGAACTTGATTGTACGTACTGGATCCGGATTTGATGTAGAGATACCTACGCCCCATCCAGATTGGAAACCTGTGTCTTGGAACGTATGATCCAAGATGTCCTCAGACATCGTTACAGGGAATGTCGCATAAGTTTGGTCATGTTTCCCTTGAGTTTTCAGTGAGTTCTCAGCATCCGCATAACCCCACTCTTGGTCGATCAGACCAAGTACACGACCACTGGCAATTTTGGATTTATACTGATCCGATTTTTGTACAAAGCTTTCTTTATCAATCAGACCCTCGTTATACAGCTTGTTTAACCAGCGGAAGTATTCTCTTTCCTCAGGACGTTTAACATGCAGCATGGCTTCAAAAGTATCTGGATTGATGAAGTATTCACCGTCATCATGCGCTCCTGTTGCCCAGAATGCCGGGTTCGTTACTGTAATTTGAATTCTCCAGTCGTCTGCATCCAGCGTCAATGGAATAGTAGGCTGTCCATCTGTTGTCGGATGAAGCTTCATATAATCCTTCAAGGCTTTCTCGAAATCTTCTGTTGTACGAATTTCAGGATATTCCAGTTCTTCAAGCACACGGTGCTGCAGCTTGAATCCACCTGTCGCATCAAAATACTGTTGACCTACACCTGCATAGGTTGGGAGCACATAGATGGATTCATCTTCAGTGCTGTACTTCAAGCGATCCCAGTACTCTCCATATAGAGCTTTAATGTTAGGTGCGTATTCCTCAATAAGGTCTGTCAGGTCGATCAAGGCACCTGCATCGACAAGCTTATTCACTTCACCTTTGGCAGAAATGATATCTGGATACTCACCGCTCGCTGCCATAAGTGCAACCCGGTCTTGTCCTCCGCCCGTTACAGCAAACTCACCATTCAGAGTAACGCCTGTAGCTTCGGTGATTTTTTTACCAACTGCATCTTGCATTTGATTCCAGTTTGGTGAAGCATCAGCACTGAAGAAATCAAACGTTATTGGTGAAGTATCATTACTTGTATCTTCATATTCACCACTGCCATTGCTTCCCCCGCCGCATCCTGCGGCCAGAAGAGACATTCCAAGTAAAGGTACAATTGCAAATTTCGTTGTTTTGCTAGGCATTTCTAAAGTTCCTCCCCAAATTACGCACTATCTTTTTTATCCAATCCAACATGTTATATTTATCTCTCTATCTGTATCTATCTGTATCTTTTCTAATTTTACGTTTCTTGACCTCAATCTATCCAAATGGAGGGATTAGGCTTTAACTGCACCCAGTGTCATACCGCCAACGAAGTACTTCTGAAGGAACGGATAGACCACAAGGATCGGAACAGTAACGACAATAGTGATTGCCATCCGGATGGATTCCGGTGAAATATTGGCCATTTGCTGTGCCATATCATTCGCATTAACTGTAGAGCCACTGCCTTGCTGTGTACTTTGAAGGACCTTCATAAGCTCGTATTGAAGGGTCGTGAGCTCCGGCTTTGAACCATTGTACAAGTAAGTATCAAACCAGGAGTTCCACTGTCCAACGGCCAGGAACAATGCAATTGTCGCAAGTACCGGCTTACAGAGCGGAAGAATGATTTTGTAATAAATTTTGAAGTCATTGGCTCCATCGAGCTTGGCCGATTCTTGAAGCGCGTATGGAAGACCATCAATAAAGGAACGAATAACGAATACGTTAAATGCACTGATCAGAGCTGGGAAAATGTAAATCCAGAACGTACCGATCAAGTTAAGATCTCTCATCAGGATGTATCCTGGAATCAAACCGCCAGAGAAATACATCGTAAGTGCCAGGAACGTAGACACGAATTTCTTCGCTCTAAAGTCAGGACGAGCGAGTGTGTATGCTACCATGGATGAACTCAAGAGCCCAAGCACGGTTCCGACAATCGTTCTAGCCAGGGATACCTGAGCACCTTGGATCAAGCCGTCATATTGGAAAATCGTTGCGTAATTCTCAAGTGTAAATTCACGAGGCCACAAGTAGATTCCACCGCGAACAGTATCCGTTGATTCGTTAAGTGAGATTGCCAGTACGTTCAAGAACGGATACAGAGTCACAATAAGAATCGTAGCCATAACAACGTAGTTCGCTACGTCAAAAACTTTCTCCGAAGGTGTAGCGTTAAATGCTTTGTTAGCTTTAGACACACTTCCTTCCCCCTTTCTACATGATGCTCTCTTTAGTAAATTTCTTGAAGAGTCCGTTTGCAGTGAACAACAGGATTACGCTGACCACAGAGTTGAATATACCTATTGCTGTACCGTATGAGTACCTGCCCATCTGCAAACCATAATTCAGAGCATAGAGATCGAGTACTTCCGAGTAGTCCGTTACCAAGCTGTTTCCTAGCAAGAATTGTTTCTCGTAACCAATACTGATCAAGTGACCGATCGACATGATGAATAGTACGGAGATGGTAGAACGGATACCAGGCAAAGTGATATGCCACATTTGTCTCCAGCGGCTTGCACCATCGACGCGGGAAGCTTCATACAGCTCCTGATCGATACCTGTAATCGCTGCCAGATAAATAATTGCGTTCCATCCCATTTCCTTCCACAAGTCGGAAGCGGTTACAATGTACCAAAATAGGTTCCCCTGTGCCATAAACTGAATCGGCTCATCAACAATATTAAGTGCGACTAAGATATCATTGATAATACCGCCGTCTGTGGACAGCATTTTCGTTACAATCCCGGCTACAACGACCCAGGATACAAAGTGAGGCAAGTATGATACCGTTTGCACGGTTCTCTTGAAAAATTTCCCGCGTAGCTCATTAAGCAGGATAGCGAAGAATATCGGGAATACGAAACCGACAACTAGTCCCATCAAACTCATGGCCAATGTATTTCTTAGTACAAGGTAGAACCGATCGTCACTGAACAACTCGACGAAATGTTTGAACCCTACCCAATCCTGCTCGAAAAAGCCTTTTGCTGGCTTAAAGTCTTGAAATGCCATGGTCCATCCCCATAGCGGCAGGTAGTTGAATACGAACACCCATGCAACGAAAGGCATGGACATCAGCAGCAAATACTTTTGGTCTTTCACTGTCTTCCAAAAGTTATTAGGCCCTTTCCGCTTCGCTTTCGTAGCGGGTGACTCCTTGGAATCCGTGGAAGCGGGCTGTGTTAGCGTTTCCATGAAATGACCCCTCCTCTGTTTGATAACTTAATGATACTCCAACATTTTGAAGAGAAATACCCAATGGATTTAATATAATTTCATATAAAAATTAGAGATGTGTCGTCGAATCGTTATATAAAATGTCTAAAAATGAGGGTATTCAAATGAGCGGTTTGAACTACCGTATTTCATGCAAAAACGTTTTCTGTTTTCATGGAAAGACCGCCTAGCTTTGATCCCTGGATTGCTCCCGGTAAGCAGACGGTGACACACCAACATACTTTTTGAATTTACTATGAAAATAATCCACATTTGCATATCCAATGGTAGCAGACACTTGATGGACCTTAAGACCCTCAGACAGCAGCTCCTTCGCCCGCTCCATGCGAACTTTGTCGACAAATACGTTAAAGGATTCTCCTGTGTAATTTTTGAACAGCTTGCCTAAATAGCTGCTATTATAATTGAAGACTTCGGCAAGCACTTCGAGCTTGAGGTGATCCCCTGGATTTCGTTTAATGAAATCGATCATTTGCTTAATTACCGTATCCTTGCTGTTGCCGCCCAGTTGAGAAATGACTTTTACAAACTGAATATTCAAAGTCTCTAACAGATCGTAAAGCGTGGGCTGCCGGTATAAAGCCGCCAGCATAGCCGTATGCTCTGTCGCGATGCTCTTGGCTTCTTCATGATTCAAAGACAGCTTATTCAGCGCTAATGCGGCTATTTGAGCCGTGATTTTTTTGATGTCACCTTCGGTAAAACGGTTCTTGGTTACGATCTCTTCTATCTCTGACAATACCCGGGTAAGAAGGTCCTTGCTTCTAATGTCCAGCGCATAATACAGCTTATCAGCCAGTTCATGTTCATTCATCGTACTTGCCTGTTCAAATTCCTCACCCGGCTCATGCACGTCGGACAGAAGCAGTATACTTCTTTCTTTTGCGAAGAATCGCCGCTCAATCGTAATTAATGCCTCACGGTAAGACTGTTCAAGCTCCCGGACACGATCGACAGGACGGCCTGCAGCAATATATATCATAGTAGAGTAACGTTTAAGCACCGTTACGATCCCTTCATATAAACGGCGGGCTTCCTCTTTGGACAGCACCGGCTCCCGGAGCAAGATCCCGACATATTTGCCTGCATTAAATACGACTCCGCGCTGTGAGGAATTCAGCATCTCTGCCACTTCCCGTTTCACTTCGGTTAGGAATAATGTAGAATCGTCATACAGTTCAAGGAGAAGTACTTGATAGCTTGGAGAATGAAGCCCCCATTCCTTCAGCTGCTCATCTTCCCAGACTTGTCCATCAAAGATAATAGACTCAATGAGATGCTCTCTGTAGAACAGCTCTTCGTTTGAGGTCCGCTGCTTGATCTTCTCCTCTTTGTCCAGCATTTTCTTGATTCGTTCCAGTTCCTCTATCATTTCTTCTTCGTCCACCGGCTTAAGCAAATAGCCATCTACGCCGAAGCTGATTGCCTTCTTGGCATAATCAAAATCAGCATGACCGCTTAAGATTAGAAAATGGCCCTTTTTTCCTTCTTCAAACAGCTGTTCTATCACTTCAAGACCTGTCATTCCAGGCATTCGAATATCAAGTATCATCAGATCCGGCTGAAGCTCATGATATTTCTCCACAGCTTCTCTTCCATTAGAAGCCGTATCAATGATTTCATAACCCTGTGCTTCCCAATCAATGATCGTCTTCAGCCCTTCTCTGATCATCGGTTCGTCATCTACAAGTATTACGCTATACATTCAGGCTGCCTCCTTTGGGAACAGTAAAATAAATTTCTGTACCTACTCCATATTCGCTATGAATATTTAATCCGTGCTCTTCGCCATAAGACAATGTTAATCGCTGATGAACATTTCTTAGGCCAATACGGCTCTTTTCTTCCTCATCCGGACCTGCAATGGAAGTAAGTACTTCCGCAAGCCGTTCCTCGGTTATGCCGACGCCATTATCTTTTACGCATATTCTAAGCAGCTTCTCGTCCAAATTTTGAATCTCGACCTCCACTTTAACGCCCTCTTCCTGATTCTCGAGTCCATGCACAATCGCATTCTCAACGAGAGGCTGGATGATCAGCGGAGGGATGTATATTTTATCAGCAGACTTGTCCAGCCGCAATTCGAAATCCAGGCGATCTTCATAACGGAATTTTTGAATCTGCAGATAAGATTGCACAATCTCCATCTCGGCTTTGACGGTCGTATGTCCGCTGCCGATCTCCAAATTTTTGCGCATCAGCTTCCCGAGCAGCCGAACGATATTCGCAATTTCGACCTCTCCTTTAATATGTGCCTTCATCCGAATGGACTCCAGCGCATTAAAGAGAAAATGCGGATTGATCTGGCTTGCCATCATTTTGAGCTTGATTTCCTTCTGGGCGATCTCGAGCCGGTTGTTCTGTTCACTGGTCTCAACGACTTGAGTCATCAATTGATCAATGCTCGACACCATGGAATTAAATTGTCGTGACAGCTGACCTATCTCATCATTTCCGTCAATATTGGATACGACTTTCAAATCCCCGAGGGCGACCCGGTTGATCTGGCGGCTTAATCCAAGCATGCGCTTTGTCGTTAAGAACGAAATAACATAGACAAATGCCAGTGCCACCAGCAGTACCAAGCCGATAAAGAGCATACCAATTATGCTGATCTTGTTCGCATCATTAACGATGCTCTTGTTGGAGAAGACTGAGACAATTTGAAATCCATTCATGCTGGAAGCGGGAAGCAGCTCATCGACTATAATTTTGGAAGGCTCGTTCTTTACATCCGTATCAATAATCCCCGTCACTTGGCTGCTAAGATTCACTCCAATATCCAGAGAGTCAAAGGTTCGTCCCACCAGGCTTATATCTTTGGCTGCGACAATGTATCCCTGACTGTCTACAATCATCGTGTCAAAGGGTTCCTGGCTTAATATGTTGTTGATCTCATAACGATTAATGAGCACCATCAGCACACCCTGACTTTGATATTCAGGAAAATGTACCCTTCTGACCAGTGCCAAGGCATCCGCCGGATTATCAGGTGTCGACGGAACATAGAACCAACCGATGCTTCTTGCATGAATCGCTTGATCAAACCACTGGGCTTCCTCAATCTGATCCGTCACCGGGATAAACTCCAGATTGTTCACGAGAGTGGGATTATAGGTGAAGAATCGGATCGCAGACAGCTCCCGGTATTGCTGAAGATACTCATTGAACAGATCGAAGGCATGATAGGTCTTTGTCAGCTCGAGGATGCTGGAGTATTCCGTATTCACAACGGTTTCCAGTTCCTTGTTGAACAGCAGGAGATTTGATATATCTGTCGGCACCCTAAGAAATGTGGAGGCCTGATTTTTAATCCGATCTACGTTGTTTCGAGCTTGCTCTATCGCTTGGTCCATCGCCTGCTGCCGAAAATAATAAGTCACCCCTATACCGATGATCAGCACAGGAATCATGACGACAAGAACGTAACTCATCAGAAGCTTGTGCTTCAGCTTCGTATTATTATTAAGCCGTACAAGCCATGACAGCAAAGGATTCACCCCTATATCTAATTCTAAGCGCTTACACAAAAGAGAGCTTGCTTCACCTATCATATCACAAAAAGTCGACCTGCAAAGTGACTAGTTTCGACATAAATCAACAATTACTACTGGTTCTGTCTTCCCGGTAAGACGAGTAGTATATAAAAGATCAATTCCTGCTGGGAGCACGGAATCACACATCCCAAGTGACTTAAGGAGGACATGCCGTGGATATTTTATCTTCCATCATTATGGGGATTATTGAAGGCCTGACTGAATTCTTGCCTGTGTCTTCAACCGGACATATGATCCTGACTGCTCACTTGCTTGGCTTATCTACCGATGAAGAAAGTGTAAAAACCTTCGAGGTTGTTGTCCAGCTTGGTGCAGTGCTTGCTGTTGTCGTATTATATTGGCACACCTTTATTGATTTATTCAAAACCAAACCGTTAGACCGCACGGTTCCGCGACTGAACCTGCTCCATATTTTTCTGGCGATGGTGCCTGCTGGTGTTGCCGCCGTGCTCCTGCGCGATGTCATCAAAACGTACTTGTTCGGACCCGAAACGGTCGTGTACAGCTTGGTTGCCGGGGGCCTGCTGATGATCGCTGCTGAGAAATGGCACAAAAAGCCCACTGCGGTTACGATCGACGATATTACCTACAAGCAGGCATTCACAATCGGATTATTCCAGATTCTCGCATTATGGCCTGGTTTCTCAAGATCCGGTTCAACGATATCCGGCGGGCTGCTAGCCAGAGTCAGCCATACGGCGGCCGCTGAGTTCACCTTTCTCGTATCCGTACCGATCATGTTTGCTGCAACACTGCTAGATCTCATGAAGAGCGCATCCTACTTATCTGTCAGCGATATTCCTTATTTTGCAGCCGGACTAATTACTTCTTTTGCTGTAGGTATGCTCGCCATAAGAACCTTTCTTCATTTATTAAAAAGACTCAAGCTGTCTACCTTTGCCTATTATCGTTTTGGACTTGCTCTGGTCATCCTTGTCTTCGTGCTGTAAAAAAAAACCTCCCTGCTGTTCAATCGAACAGCAGGGAGGGCACCTCGTCAGGGCATAAAAATCAGCTATTTTACAGCTTGGATTCTAGTGTTTCAAGATACTCCGACACCTGAGCAGGAGTCTTTGCCCATTTACTATGCAGATGAGCAATCTTCTCTCCGTTCTTGAACACGAGCAGGCTTGGAATACCCCGGACCTGGTTCTCGTCAGCCACCGGCATAAGCTTCTCCGCATCTATAGCGTAGAATTGTTTATCTTGATGCTGGTCGATGACATCGCCAATGAATCGGTCCATATTTTTGCAATCCGGGCACCATGTCGTATCAAATTTGATAACGGTCAGCTGATCCCCTTGAATAAGCTCTCTGTATTGTTCTTCTGTTTGTATTCTCTCCATTTTGCAAATTCCTCTCTTATGGTTCTAGTTATATAATATATCCGCTGACCCTTAACGGTGCTGCGTATATAGGTTTGCGTTGGTCATTTCTCGAAGCAGTTCGTATTCCGCCTCTGTGAACAAAGGGGCCTCTGCGGCACTGATATTCTCAAGCAGCTGAGTACGCGAGCTTGCACCAGGAATGACAGTCGCCACCGCTGGATGATGAAGTGCATAACGAATAGCCGTTTGAGACATGCTTCGCTGTTCACTCACTAAAGGACGAAGCTGATGACGAATATCGGTAATCTGAGCCGCTGAATAATCCAAGAAACCCTTCGCTGCTTTGTCATCTCTGCCATCGGCAAGCGCCCCACTCGCAATCGGTCCTCTCGCAATTACGCTGATTCCATGTTCATCCAGCAGAGGATATACCTCCTCTTCACCACGGCGATCCAGCAGGCTATATTGGCTCATGACACTGACGATTTGAGAATGCTGAACATACTCTCTGATTACGTTTGGCCGAATCGAGGATATTCCGTAATAACGGATAACGCCTTCCCGCTTCAATTGTTCGAACGCTTCAATCGTTTCTTCCATGTTGTCCTCTAACGTACCTCCGTGCAGCTGGTACAAATCTATATAATCCGTCTTTAATCTTCGCAGACTCTCTTTGACCGCGGAGAGGATGTGCTGTTTACTTGGATCCCAGGTTAAACCGGACTGTCCGGGGACACGAACGTTCCCTGCCTTGGTAGCCAGAATAATATCTTGTCTGCGGCCTTTCAGTGCACTGCCTACGATTTCTTCATTTCGTCCATCATCATAAATATCCGCTGTATCCAGAAAATTAACGCCGCGATCGAGTGCTTCATGAATAAGCGATACCGCTTTATTCTCATCCGTCCCGAGCGACATGCAGCCTAGTCCAATCTCACTCACTAAGAGATCTGATGAACCGAGTCTGTTCTTCTTCACGGTGCGTTTCCCTCCTCTATGACGAAATATCAATGAGATTCTATTGTAGCATGTCCTTATCATTAAACAAAAAAAAGGACCGGAATCTCCTTCCAGACAGAAGGAAATTCCGGCCTCTTCGTATTCTTTATTAATAGTAAGGTGCCATAAACAGATAGACGATAACCCCAGTAATACTTACATAGAGCCAGATCGGCATCGTCCAGCGTGCAATCTTCTTATGCTTCTCCACCTGCATCGTCCAGCCCCATACCAGGGAGAACAAGGCTAGAGGGACGATTACAGCCGCCAGGAAGCTGTGGGTAATCAAAATCGTAAAGTATATAGGGCGAATGATCCCTTCTCCCCCGAACTTGGCAGACTCAGGCGATATATAATGAAAAGTTAAATAGGTTACCAAAAACAATAATGTGGAAGTAAAAGCAGCAAGAATAAACCCCTTGTGAATTCTAATGTTCTTCTTCATGATTGCAATCAGGGCTGCAACCAGAAAAATAAAAGTAAAGCTGTTCAGCACAGCATTGATTCTTGGAAGAATCGTATAATCAAAGCTGATTTCACCACTGTAGCCGACGGGACCGAAGAATAGTACTAAAATAATAATATTTGCGATAAGGGAAACGGTTAAAATAATTCCCGCGAAATTCTTTTTGCTCGTCGGGACGTACCCGCCTTCCCCGAGATTTTTGCCCATACTTACGCGTATCCTCCTCTGTGAGTAAATGCTTATCCTAATTATATACTGCCATACTCTAGGTGTTAAGTGACAACACTTCGAACAATCACTCTATACGGGTTCTAGCTTCTGTTTCATAGTATAGATTTATACTCTATAATCGATCTACCGAAAAAACATGTCTTTTCAATCTCAATTTCAAGCAGTATAATAAGCTGAGTTATTGCTCACAATCACATACGTAGTTTTATTTATAGGGGGAGTCTGGCACATCAGGTATCTCTCTGTCTTTTTTGAGGCATATCAACGGCTCCTTACGCCAGATATGCCTTTTTTCTTGTCTTGGATTGGGTTACAACCCGTGCTGTCCGGACAATATATCGTTATGATAACTTCGTTGTGATTCGCTCGCAAACTCGACAATTTGACTTTAGAAAGGAGATCACTATGGAGTTTATTCTGCATCTTGTACTCATTCTTATCTTCACCAAACTGGCAGGACATCTGTCCGTGAAGCTGGGACAGCCATCCGTACTGGGGGAATTGATTGCCGGGGTTATACTCGGACCCGCAGTACTTGGATGGGTGCATCAGACTTCATTCATACAAGAGTTTGCGGAGATTGGGGTCCTCGTCCTCATGTTCATCGCAGGTCTAGAAACCGATCTGGATCAGCTGCGAAAAAACTGGAAGGCTGCTTTTGCCGTTGCGGTCGGCGGGGTCATCATCCCCTTCTTTGGCGGTTATGGATCAGCTGTCGCCTTCGGCATGGATCAGCATCATGCGCTGTTCTTCGGTTTGCTCTTCTGTGCAACCTCAGTCAGCATTTCCGTACAAACGCTTAAGGAGATGAACAAGCTGAGTTCCAGAGAAGGAACGACGATTCTTGGTGCTGCCGTTGTAGACGATATTCTCGTCGTTGTCCTCTTAGCTGTCATGATGAGTGTACTTGGAGCCGGAGAATCCGTCAGCCTCGGGACACTGATCGGCAAGAAGGTTCTGTTCTTTGTCGTTATTATTGCAGCAGCCATTTGGGCTGTTCCACTTCTTATGAAATGGCTGTCGAAGCTGAAGGTGGCTGAAACGGTCATCTCTGCCGGCGTCATTATCGCACTTGCCTTTTCCTATTTTGCTGAATGGATGGGCGTTGCGGGGATTATTGGAGCCTTCGCTGCAGGGATTGCCATCTCGCAAACTGACTACAAGCATACGGTGGAGAACAAACTGGAGCCCATCGCGTACAGCTTGTTCGTCCCTGTGTTTTTTGTCAATATCGGGCTTAATGTCAACTTTGAAGGTGTCGGATCTCAGCTCGGATTTATTGTCGTCATCAGTGTGATTGCGATTATAACTAAGCTGCTAGGGGGCGCGCTGGGTGCTGGTCTGACTGGGTTCAACCGACATTCTTCCTTTGCTATAGGCACAGGCATGATCTCTAGAGGAGAAGTGGCTCTCATCATCGCAGGAACAGGGCTCAGTTCGGGACTGCTTGCTGCCGAGTATTACACCTCGGTTATTATCATGGTGATCGTGACAACCCTGGTAACTCCTCCTCTGCTTAAAATCATGTTCTCAGAGAAACGAGAGAGCAAAAAAGAAGTTTCTTCCGTTTAAAAATATAAAAGAGCAGAGGGTTCGCTTTTATGCGTCCTCTGCTCTTTTATTGCCCGCGTATTTTATAGTGAGATCACTATGAATGAGGATTTATGGATTGTCGTCAAGATACTGCTCATATTCCGAATTCAATCGCTTCTCCTTACAGTGGATTGATCCGCAGTTTGAATAAAAAACCTGTACACGATTTGTTTCCTGTACGCCAAGCTCATTGTGGCAGTCCCGGCATAAAATAACACCCAGCGGAATTGAGCCCTTATTGTTCTCCACTACAAGTACCTCCTTGATTGTAAGGTGAGGATTGATGCGGTTCCTCCGAGTAACAAGCGCTCCTGACAGCTACCGGAGTGTAGCATAACCTCTTACACCATTATATATAGTAAGCGTTATCAGGATTTATGCCTGTAAATTTCGGTCCAATCTGTTTTACCAGCCACAAAAAAAAAAGCGATCCGAGCTCTAGAAAGAGCCCGAATCGCAGGATCAGTGGTTCTTGTTTATTTGTTCTCATCTCCAGGCATCACGCAGGAATCATCTGTACATACAGCAGCATCCTCGGTGTTGCCAATTACCTGCAGCGGCTGGCCCTCGGACCAAGCCTGAGTGAGTGCCTGACTAAACACAGAAAGCGGCTGGGCGCCGGAGATGCCATACTTGCGGTCAATAACGAAGAATGGAACCCCTTGAATGCCAAGCTTCGCCCCTTCTCTCTCGTCCGCGCGGACTTCATCGCTGTATTGATTCCCTGCGAGGACTGCTCTGACTTCCTCTCCATCCAGTCCGATTTCTGTGGCCAGCTTCACGAGCACTTCCTTACTGCCCACATGCTGTGCTTCTACAAAATAAGCAGCAAGGAGCCGCTCCACCATTTCCTTGTCTTTGCCCTTACTTGCTGCATAATGAGCCAGACGATGGGCATCAAATGAATTCGTCGGTTTAATCCGGTCAAAATTGTAGTTCAATCCTACAGTTCTCGCCTGCTCTACCACATTCGCTGTCATCGCTTTGGCTTGCTCAACCGTTGTTCCATATTTGCTTGCCAGCGATTCATACGTTGTCTGATCCGTGTCCACTGCTTCATTCGGATTCAGTTCGAAGCTGCGATATACCACTTCTACGGATTCACGGAACGGAAGAGACTCAAGTGCCTCCTCAAAACGACGTTTACCTATATAACAAAAAGGACACATAAAGTCCGACCAAATTTCTACTTTCATGCTGTTATACCTCCTAATATTCTGTTACTTACTATTGGTAACCAAATCATAGCATACAGAGGACGTATGCACAACTTTCTGGCATTTTGAAGAATATGTAAGTTTTTTGGAGTTCTTTACCGATAACAACGTAGTGGCATACCTATTTTTTTATACATAAGGGGGAAACATCCGCATCATGAAAAGTTTTACCAAAATGTACGTCAAAAAATCAGCTGCTATTCTGCTTACGGCTGCATGTGCTCTGGCTTTGCCCGTCTCCTCGGGCATCTCTTACTCAGGAATAGCACAAGCGGTAAGCCGTCAGACAACAGCCGTTATCCTAACTTATCCATCCAAATCCATTACTCTATCTTTGGATAAGCGTGAGTCTATTCAAAACAAGCTTAACATGTCAGAAAAAGTGCAGGTCGTATATGCTTCAGGTAACAAAGCCATCGCCCGTGTCAATCAGGAAGGGGTTGTTATCCCTGTAAAGCAGGGTTCTACGAACATTCTGATCCAGGTCGTCACTCCAGGCTACAAAGGTCAGCTCAAGCTGCCTGTGACTGTCACAAAAGGAGCTTCCAAAGCCAAGGCTGTCTATGCGACGAAAAAAGTCAGTGTGTCGGGCAGAACCTTCAGCGTGAAGACCGTAACCTTGCCAAAAGGAACACCAGTCACTGCCGGTCTTGCCAATCAGAGAGTAGGCGCGGTCAATTCGCTGTCTTCCATTGCAAGCACATATAACGCATCTGCTGCTATAAATGGAACTTATTTTGAAGCTTACGGTGGTGTTCCAGATCCTTATGGCATGATCATCAGCGATGGGATTATTGAGCATATAGGCAATACAGGTACAACCATCGGTTTCAAGTGGGATGGCTCTGCTGTTATGGATACACTTCGTGTTCGAGTTCGCGGCACCGTCAAGACTGCCGAGGAGCGAGCACAGAGCTGGTATGTCTACTTCGTTAACCGCACACCGACCAAAGGGAAAACGTCAGCTGTCATGTATACACCAACGCGTGGTGCAAATGTTGGCTTCTCCTACGGAACAGCGATTACCGTTCGCAAAGGCATCGTCACCAAAGTCGGGCCAAATACAAATGCAGCCATTCCAAGTGACGGATATGTGCTTGTATTTACAGGCAAGGAGGAGGACATGCTTGCTACACGCTTCAAAAAAGGAAGCTATGTAGACTACAGCATCAGTTACTATAATGAAGATAACAAAGATATCAACTGGTCCAATGTCCATACGGCTATCGGTGCAGGTCCGAGACTTGTAAAAGACGGAAGGCTTGCCGTAAATCCGGCAGCCGAAGGGTTCAGCAGCTCCAAAATTTTAACGGATGGCGGTGCGAGAAGCGGAATTGCCATCAAGAAGGACGGAACGATTGTGCTGGCAACCGTCCCTGGGGCCACGATCAAACAGTGGGGCAATATTATGCTGAAGCTGGGAGCTTATCAAGCCATGAATATGGACGGCGGCGCTTCCTCAGGTATGTATGCCAATGGTAAAACCGTAACCTCGCCAGGAAGACTTATCAGTAATGGCCTTGTATTCGGAAACTCACTGAAGTGGTAGCATGAATTAGCTAATAAAGCGATGAACGACTCCTTGCCAGACGGCGAGGAGTTCTTTTTCATAGAACAAGACGGTTACAGCTACCTTCAAATGTACATAATGGAATATATATATTTGAATCTGGAGCTTACCACATGAAGACTAAAATCTCAGGATACCAGTTGTTCTCCATTACATTTCTGTTTCAGTTCGGCACAACCATCATCTATGCCTTTGAAGCGACCGTTGGGAGAGATGCCTGGATTGTTACCGTACTCTCTTTTCTGATCGGGATCATACTTATTGCCATGTATCTGGGGATTATGCAGCTTAACCCCGGACTGACACTGGTTGAATGGTTCCCCCGCCAATTCGGCAAATGGATCGGGATTCCGATCGCTCTGCTGTATCCCTGTGTATTTCTACTGGATGCCGCTCGTATTATCGGTGATTTGAGAGATCTGGTGCCGGCTACAATCCTGCCGAACACACCTCCTATCGTACTTATCCTTGTGTTCAGCGCACTCGCCCTATATGGGTTGATCCTTGGCATAGAAAACATCTCCAGGCTCGGACAGATTCTGCTTCCCATCTTACTGGGTCTGTTTTTCCTTGAACTGATCTTCCTTCTGTTCTCCGACATTATCAACTGGGAATTGCTGAAGCCTGTCTTGTGGAAGGGATGGGACCCTGTTTTTAAGACAACGATTCTTCAAGGCATTACGCAAACTTATGGAGAAAGTATTGCCCTCGCCATGATATGGGTGATGACGGATAAGAAGAGCAAGGTATGGAAGGCGACTTTATTTTCTACTGCATTTGTCTTCTTTCTGATCCTGCTGCTGGATATTTACTCAATTACGGTGTTTGGTGATGTGTTGTTTCAACGTCTGGTCTACCCTTTTTACTCCCTGTCAGGCATGGTCAACATTCAGGGCTTTATTACGAATCTAAATCCTTTTGCAGTTGTGACTATGATCAGCACAGCGTATTTTAAACTGGTCATCAAAATGTATGCTGCGCTGACAGGAATTCAATTCCTGCTGCGTCTCAAGAAGGGCCGCAGGCTTATTCTGCCGGCGATACTTGTGATCATTATTCTCGGCATGTCACTGGATAACAATGTGACGGAGCATATAAGTGTAGTCAGTTTTCAGGTTGTTACGCCTTATGTTTGGATCCCTCTATATATTGGACTTCCACTTCTGCTCTTCATCGTCAGCCTGATCCGACATAAAATAAAATCGGCCCGCTAAGGGCCGATTTCATGTTTATTTATGAAGCATTCTCGCTTCCGATTCCCTTCTGCTTCACTTCCTCTTCTTTTAACTGGGGAGAAGCACCGGTAACGCCAAAGCTCTTAATGGTAACATGTGCTTCTACATCAATCTTCATCTCAGGAAAGATCTCTTCCCAGCGCGGCTGCAGCTTCCGCCACTCTCCGGGATGGTTGCGAAATAAATAATCTCCAACATTTAAAACATCGGCTCTGAACTCCTTCTGTATTTTGCGAATGAGCCGCTGTTCATCCTTGACGATCTCATCCGCAATTTCACGCTCCATCCGCCGGATGACTTCGGCATTATACAGATCAAGTCCAGAATTATTCTCATTTAAATGAGCATCCCCTGTCAATATGAAATGCATCTCTACATGGTCATTTTCGAAGCTGGGACGATATTTACTCTTCAAATTTCTAATCTCTGTACTTATCGCTCCCTCACCGCCGATGTCACTGGTCAAATCCGTAACCGAAACGCTTCGTTCTCTCATGAGAAACCACATTAAGTACCCAACCTCTTTGTTGTCCAAATATCCTCTTAGCTTCATTTGATTATCAAACACCGCATTGCCGATGTATTGATAGGGCATCACTGTCTTTTCCTTTTTCCCTTCGGCATCCGCAACTTTTTCGACCGCAGGAAGAACAGCTCCCCCCATGGAGTCGGAATTTACGGATCGGAGCAAATTAAGAAACGTAATATCTGCCACTTCGCGATGCGATTGATGCAGCTTGTAATACTCTCTAACGGCCTGATTTCCATACGGAGTTTTGCTCTTCAGAAAATCAGACGCAAGACCTCCCTTTACAACAAATATATCTGACCGAAGCGGTGTTTCCGGATATCGGCTATAAATATCAATAACATCCTTCACACCAATCTTGGCAAGCTCTTCACCCATTACCAGTGTCCTTCGATGTCCTCTGTTAATAATGCGGGACACTTTATTCTGGACAAAGCTGGAAGCTTCGTAAATGGTGCTCTTGGGTTCTCCTTCTTCTGTATAGTCCTGCTGCTTGTCTCCCCCTTCCGCACCTCCCCCTGAGATCAGCGCGAACTGGTTGGTAACCTTATACCCCTTCTCCGGGATATAGTCTACGCCTCCACCCAAAGCAAATGCCTGGTCATTCAGCTCTCTGCTGTCCCAGCATCCTGTTAACAATATGAGCATCGTAAGGACCGCGGACCATCTAAATGCTAATCTCATATCAATTTGCCTCCTAGCTTACGGTTTGGGCTTCTGACCCTTTGGAGTACGTGTCGGGTTCCGAGATCCAATAAGATTCGGTCTCTTATTCATCGCCCAGTGTGGATTGCGCCATATCATATCCTGCATATTCACCGAAGCAACCGGTGCCAATGGGCTCATATAAGGGACACCAAAGGAGCGAAGACTAACCATATGAAGCAGAATTGCCAACGTGCCGATGGTTATGCCGAACAATCCGAACACCCCCGCACAGAGAAGAAGTGGGAAGCGCAGCATCCGAAAGGCATACCCGACATTGTAGCGAGGCGCGGTAAAGGAGGCAATTCCTGTACCGGCCACGACGATAACAATAGGGGCAGATATGATGCCCGCCTGAACGGCAGCTTGACCGATAACGAGCGCACCGACGATGCTGACCGCTGATCCGATCGCCTTCGGCAGACGAATCCCTGCTTCCCGAAGCCCCTCAAATACGCCTTCCATAATGAAGGCCTCGATCACCATGGGAAATGGAGAAGCCTCTCTCGCCTGGGTAAAGCTGAGTGCAAGGCTCGTCGGCAGCATCTGCGGATGGAAATTGACAATGGCAATAAAGACGGAAGGGAGAAACAGAGAAGCCATCAAGAAAATAATTCGGATGAGCCGGGTAGCCGTGGCGTACAGATAAGGATTGTAGAAGTCCTCTGCTGCCTGCACGCCGGCCCAAAAGGTAAACGGAACGATTAGCACAAACGGTGTGCCATCTATAAAGATAGCGACTCTTCCTTCCAGAAGACTTGCCGCCACGGTGTCCGGTCTCTCTGTATTCTGAACCGTAGAGAAAGGCGAATATGGCGCATCCTGAATAAACTCCTCTATATAACCTGATTCAAGAATGGCGTCGATCTGGATATCCTTTAGCCTGCTTCTGACTTCCTGCAGCACGGCCTCCTCCGCAATGCCTTCTATGTAGGAGATCACGATATCCGTCTGTGTATATTCACCGATGACCAAGGACTCCATTTTGAGCTTAGGGCTCTTTATCTTGCGCCGTACCATGGCCGTATTTTGTCTCAGCATTTCCGTAAACCCTTCTCTCGGGCCCCGAATGCCCCCTTCCGAGGTCGGCTCTTCAATGCTTCGGCTTGCTCCTCCCTTCATATCAATCATGAGTGCTGAAGGTACCTTGTCCACCAAAATGGCGGCATTCCCGCTTAGCAGTCCTTTCTCCACTTCCGTAAAGCTGACTGCCTTCTTCATATTTGACGCAGGAATTCGCTGGGTGAGGATCAGCTGTTCCGGGTTCGATGCCTCCCCCCCTTCCTTCGAGCCGCCAAGGATGATTGGATTTAAGACACTCTCATCGATCATCTTCGTATCAACCAATCCATCAATAAATACAATCAGGATCTCACTCATATTCGGAAGAGGAATCTTCCGAAACACTACATCAGAGCATTGGGAGAAAGACTGGCGAAGCTGTTGTTCGTTCTTTATCAGGTCTTTACCAATACTTACGCTATGCTGGTCATTTGTTAATACAGCGACATCCGTATCCGTATTGCCAGCTATTGCACGATGTTCTTGCTGCTTCTTCTTGTATCGTCTTATCATCCAATTCAGCAATGGAAACATTCCTATCCAGAACTCCTTTCTTACTCCGTTGTAGATCCGAAATCAACGATTTTTAAATCCACATCATACGTAATGGGCGTATTACTAAACACTTCATCCCAGCGCTCCTTCATCTTGTTCCATTCCTTGGGATACTTGATACGGAGCTCTTTACCAAACCCAACTGCATCGACATGATAGGTATGCTGTAATTTGTCCAGCAGCTGTTTTAATTCATTCTTTAGAGCTTCATTAAAGAGCTTCTCTATCTCCTCAATATATGGAGGATTATCTGATGGCTCTTCGGGTATGCTCCAGTCTTCCATCAGCTGGCCCTTACTCTTGATGTCAATGTGAAAAGATAACTCTCCATCTTCAATTAAGGGTATAACTTTACTGTCAACCGAAGTGACCTCGTATAGAATTGTATCCCCTGTTTTCTCATGATAAGTCTTCAGTAATCCTCCAGAAGCACCTTTGATCCAAGAAACTGCCTCGTTATCTGTCTGACTCAGCCTGCCGATGAATTTATTATCCTTACTGAAAACGGCAGCCCCAGCAAATTTTAATTCGTTCTCCGCCATGATGATATTTTGCAATACAAAGCTCTGCTCGGATTGCATCAAACCCTCAAGCTTGCCCAATGACACAGGAGGAAGAATTCGATTGTTACGCTTGCGGTTATTGACAAGTCCTCGCAAGTTAAAGGATGGCACCTCTCCTGGTTGGTTAGCACTAAGTACATCTACTGCCTTTTGTTGGCTGATCATCACCAGCGCACTAGGCCGAATATCGTTATCTCTCAATATAAAATCCAGCAGCTGTTCCAATGGAAATTTGGACGCAAGTTCGCTGGAGATGACGATTACCTTAAGATGATGACCTATGATAGGACGATCCCTGCGAAGTGAGAATTGTCTAAAAATTTGAAGCAACGAGTCTCCAGTCAGTCTTTCATTAAGATAGCTCTCTGAGTTATTGCCGCCTTGCCCCGAAGAGGCTTGCTTCTCATTCGTTCCTGGTACAATTTGTACCGTTGCAGTGAGCAGATTTTTCTTGGGATAATGGCCACCAAGCTCATTAACTTGCTGTTCAAAATTCGTTTCATCAGCCACATCAAGGCCAAGTCCTACGTATACCCTTAGATCCTCGATTTCCCTGCTGCTCCAGCAGCCACTCAAAGAGACCGTAATGGCTACAGTAAGAATTAGCTTAAGTGTGCTCCGTAAGATGTTCATTTGGCTTGCCTCCTTTCTTCCGAATCATACTGATGATCAGAAGGACAAGTGGTGTTACACAGAAAAGAATTAATGATAAATTACCAAGCATATCACCAAGAAAAAACGTCTGATTAATATCCTTTGGAAGCATCGCAATCATATAGTTGACGGGCAGCAGCACTAGCAAAAATGGAGTCAGTTTATGTTTATTTAACAGCTGTGCCGCTCCCAGTGATGCAGCATAATGTGTAATTGTAAACGTAGAAAAAATTTGCATAATCCATATGACGAGCAGCAGTGATTCAAATCTCTCAAAGATTAGTCCTTCTGCTTCAAAGCTACGGAGTAAATCAAGCGTCGGCCAGGTCTTCGTTACGGTACCATCTAACGACAGTCCGCCGATAACCATGATGAGCGTAATTAAGTAGATAACAAGTGGAACGGAAATACCATAAATAACCGCCTTTACTCCTTTTGATGGATGTTTCATAAACGCCGTGACGACGAGCATTGCTTCAAATCCTGTAAATGACAGCAAAGAAGGCTTAATTCCCTTCAGCACAGGAACGATTCCCATGCCAAGAACCGGTCTTAGATTGTCAATCTCAAACAAACGAATGCTGAGTAGAATGACCATCACAAAGATGACCAGCGTAATCGGCAGAATAATTTCGTACAATCGAGCGAGAGAATTAATCCCTCCAAGAACAAGATAAAAGCCTACCCACATAAAGACCATGACATAAGCCCATACCGGAGTTCCCTCAAGCAGGTACAACCGAGTCACTTCAGCCATCACCCTAATCTCGAATGCCGATATCGTAATAAAATAACTGAACAGTGCGAAACCGATTAAATAAGCAATCCATTTACCTGTAATCTCGCTTGTAAATTGAAAAATGGTCTTGCCGGGAAATCTCATACATAAGCGTGCCACAATAACTCCTGCTACAAATACAATCCCACCTGAAATAAGAAGGGAAATCCAAACATCCGGTGTCCCTACAGCTTTAGCCATGGTACGCGGCAAGGTCAAGATTCCGGCGCCCAGCATGTAATTAATTACAATAATTGCAGCCTGGGTTGTCGTAATTTGATCTTCCGATTTGTTCACACTGCTGCTCATAGGACCACCCTTCGGCTTCTTTATTTGTGTTTCTCAGTTCATACGATCTTTGTCCTTACCACTTGTCTTGCTAGGTCTTCTCTTCATTAAGAACAAGGGAGCACGTACGACATAATCCTTCCAGTCTATAAGATTGTAGGAAACCATGGGTACGGCGTAGGGCATTCCAAAGCTTTTCAGTCTGACAAGATGACTGCTCATCAGCAGGAAGAACATAATAACCCCGAACAGCCCAAAGGCTGCAGCACTGAACATTGCAGCGAATCGAAGTACCCTTAACGTAATTCCTGCACTGTACGAAGGAATTGAAAAGGATGATATCGCCGTCACCGCTACAACAATGACCAAGAATGGACTCACAATACCAGCCTGTACAGCTGCTTCTCCGATAATGAGACCGCCAACGATCCCCATCGCAGGGCCAACCGGCTTCGGGAGACGAATGCCTGCTTCTCTCAAGATTTCTATAGCAAGTTCCATGATGAGCGCTTCAATAATAGAGGGAAAGGGTACTCCTTCTCTTGTGTTAATTATTGTAAGTGCCAGCTTGGTCGGGATTAGCCCCGGATGGAAGGAAATGAAGGAAATATACAGAGCAGGCGCTAGTAAAGCAAGAAAAGCAGCAGCATACCGAATAATGCGGATAAAAGTCCCCCAAATCCATCGTTCATAATAGTCCTCCGGTGACTGCAGAAGCATACTGAACGATACCGGTGCGATAAGAGCAAATGGTGTCCCATCCAGCAATATAGCCACTCTACCTTCAAGAAGCGCAGCGATGACTCTGTCAGGTCTTTCTGTATTCTGCAGCTGCTGGAAGGGACTTAGCCAGTTGTCTTCAATTAATTGTTCGATATAACCCGATTCAAGTGGATCGTCAATGTCTATTTGCTGAATGCGCTTCTGCACTTCTTCCACCAATTGTGGATCAGCAATATCCTTCATGTAAGCTATAACCAAATCTTTTTTAACACGATTTCCAACTTCATACTGTGTGATTTGAAGACTTTGATTTCTGCCATGTAACCGCAAGAGTCCGGTGTTATCGCCAATCCTCTCCGTGAATCCGAGTCTTGGACCTCTGATGAGTGCTTCAGAGAGCGGCTCTTCACCTGTCCGTTCAGTCCCAGTAGGGGAAGATACAATGAACACCCCTGTCACATGATCCACCAAAAGTGCCGTATAACCAGTTAATATCTTCTCCGCTGTATTTAGAAGAGATGTAGACTCCACTACTTCAATGACGGGAATCATCCGTTGTTCCAGGAAAAGCTTCAATCCATTATCGGAGCTGTATTCAGAGGCTAGCAGCTCAGACATTTCTTCTCGCATGAGTGGCTTAATAATATGAGTGTTAATTGATTCTGCATTGGTGAGCCCATCAACATAGATGATAGCTGCCCTGGCGCCAAGCCCTTCGATCATAAACTCCCGGAAGTGTACATCAGAGTTTGTTCCAATGGTATTTTGGACAAGTTTAATATCCGAATCATACTGACCAGTAAGTTCTATACTTTCATCGTTCCCAGGACGGGTGCTCTGGTTAATATGAGGGCGTTTCCCTCCTTTTTTGCCACGGGAGGTTGAACGAATATATTCATTCAAATTGTTGCCTGCTTTTAGCAGTATGAATGGGACGACAAAGATGACGATTGCCTGTAACCATACCCCCCAATCGGGAAAGTAGGACATAATTCCTTTTGTCAAATGCATAAACTCCCAACCACGATGGAATATAAAGATTCGTTTGTATTCTAACCATAGTCAAGAAAATAATTCTTCGATTGGCAGTAACCGCTTTTCTAGGAACTTCTTCGATTTTTATGACTCATGCAAGGGTAATAACTGATTAGTAGTGAAGAGAGAAGGATGGAAAGGGGTATTACATGCATATCAAGTACAAAAAAGCCTGGAAGCAAAACATCATATATGAAATTTATCCGCGCAGCTTTAAAGACAGTAACGGGGATGGGATCGGAGATCTGCCTGGGATTATCTCCAAGCTGGATTATCTGCAGAGTTTAGGAGTAACCGCCCTTTGGCTGAACCCCATCTATAAATCGCCGGACATCGATCATGGCTATGACATTACCGACTATTATGCGATCCAGCCTGAATACGGAACGATGAGTGATTTTGATCTCCTTCTGGAGGAGGTTCATAACAGAGAGATGGGACTTCTCATGGATCTGGTCTTAAACCATACTTCCGATCAGCACCCCTGGTTCAGAGAATCGCGCGCTGACAAGCACAGTCGTTACCGAAATTACTACATTTGGAGACCTGCCGGAGCAGACGGCGGCCCCCCTAACAACTGGACTTCTTATCTTGGCAAGTCTGCCTGGACCTTTGATGAGGAGAACGAGGAATATTATATGCATCTCTACAACTCGACTCAGCCGGATCTGAATTGGGACAATCCTGACCTGCGCGAAAGTATGTATAAGATGATGCGATTCTGGCTGGATAAAGGCATTGACGGCTTTCGTATCGATGCAGTGAATGCGATCTCGAAGGATCAGACCTTCCCTGATTCGGATCTGACCAGACTGCAATCGAACGGTGAGCCCTTCATTAAGAATGGACCGAATATTCACGATTATTTGCAGGAAATGCATGAAAAAGTGTTCTCTCATTACGATATCTTCACTGCAGGTGAAATGTCCTATATCAGTGAGCAGGATGTACTCGACTACACACACCCGGATCGCAGAGAATTGTCCATGGTTATCTCTCCTGAAGCCACTACGCTCGGTAATCTTCCGGAGGATGAATTTCAACAAAAAGAATGGACCCTTGATGAGCTGCGGGAGGTCATGCAGAAATGGCAAAATAACGTGGGCGATCCAGGCGGATGGTTTGGTCTTTACTTCAGCAATCACGATCAGCCCCGGCTGGTTAATTCCTTTGGCCATCCCGGTAAATACAGGATTCAATCCGCGAAAATGATTGGCACCATGCTGCATACGTTAAAAGGAACCCCTTTTATGCTGCAGGGTGATGAGCTGGGAATGACCAACAATCCTAAGCTTCATTCGATTGAAGATATCAAAGAGCAGCAGGCACTTGCCTACTACGATGTCATGGTCAATGAACGAGGAGAAGATGAAGAGAAGATCATGCAGCGAATTCGAAGAAAAGCAAGAGATCACGCACGGACCCCTATGCAGTGGGACGAGAGCATTCATGCTGGATTTACTACGGGAGAGCCCTGGCTTCCAGTAAACCCGAATTACAAGGAGGTTAATGTCAAGGAACAGGAATCAGATCCATATTCCGTATTAAACTATTATCGACAGCTTATTAATATTCGTAAAAACCATGCTGCACTCACCTACGGAGAGTATAAGGCAATTCTAAGCGATCACCCTCAAGTATTTGCGTATCTGCGTTTATTTGAGGATCAGACTTGGCTCGTTCTGCTTAACTTCTCAGAGGAAGAAGCCGCTTACTCCCTTGATTCGAATGATATAGAACGACTCGCGGATACTCGCCTTCTTATAGGGAATTACAAAGAGCCTAATGAAATGATAGATCTTACGAGGGGTGTTCTTAAGCCATATGAGGCGATTGTACTGGCACCTTAACTTCATTGTCCCATCATTTGATGAATACGAGAGCAGCTCCTAAGTTTACCGGATTGGGCTGCTTTCGACGTTTCAACAGCTCATATAGCAAAGCCGTAGATTACCATATATTACATTGGGATATGATCCTTACAGATGATATAATTTCCATATTAATAGATCTTAATATGCAATTGAAATTAAAAAGGGTCTTGTTTCGATATAAGGAGGTTCTAATCCACGATGAGCACACCTATTCAAATCTATAAAATATCTGCTGAATTAAAAAAAGATCAATTCAAAATGCTTGTGATCCCATGGAAGCTGCTTATTGAGACAAACCGTTATTATGAAATTCGAGAAGAAAACGGACCTGTCAAGCGATTATATAAGGAGAAACTAAATACGATCAGCTCGGATACTAAATCTTATGCCAATGGGACCATCGTCTGCTCGGCATTCTGTTCTGAGGATTACATAAATCAAATTAAGAAAGAAATTGTAAAGAAGTTGGGGCACATTATAGATTCCTACATCGAGGAGCTCCGGATTAACCAGAAGACGATTAAAGAATGTGCTCCAAACGATATCTATCTAGGCTAATATAGTTCAAGCGAAAAGAAGCTCTCACCGCCATGGTGAAAGCTTCTTTTCGCTTGAACTTTGAATCGGATTGAACTGTTTCCTGTTCATCAGTCTTTCCTTTAACCTTTAATACCTGAGTTCAGGTTAATGGACTGCATAAAGTATTTCTGTGCAAAGATAAACAAGATTAGTGTAGGAATGATCGCAAGCATTGCAGATCCCATGAGTTGTCCAATCAAGCGATAGTTACCATAGATATCTTGAAGCAAGAGTAAGCCCGCAGTAATTGGCATTTTCTCAACATCGGTATATACGATAACTGGCCATAGGAAGTCATTCCAGGAACCAATGAATGAGAACAAGCCGCAAACGACCAATACCGGTTTAACTAATGGCAGAATGACGGAGAAGTAGATTCTAAAATCACCTGCTCCATCCACGCGTGCGGATTCATCCAGGTCATTTGGAATACCCTTCATAAATTGCCTTACCAGGAAGATGTTCCCCATCCCCGCAAGACCGGGAATAATCATGGCCCATGCGGTATTTACCCAGCCAAGCGTTTCAATGATCTTGTAAGAAGGAATCAGGTTTACGACCGCTGGGAAGAACGAAATCCCGAGCAAGGTAAAGAACAAGGCGTCTCTTCCCTTAAAGTTCATGCGTGTATAGCCATAACCTGTGATCGAGATAATGACAATAACGAGTGCTGTGTGCGAAATCGCAATAAATAAAGAGTTCATTAACCAGCGCAAGATCGGAGCAGTAGACGTATTCTCCAATATGGTCACATAGTTATTGAAGTCCCAGTCAACCGGCAGCAATCTGAAGCCGGTCGAAACCACTTCCGTCTGGGAACGAAACGATGTCGTAATCCCAAATAGAACAGGAATCGCCCAAATGACACAAATCGCTATAAGAAATAGGTACGATATATATTTCGAAATATTGATTTTCTTTTTCATTTTGAACCATCTGCCCCTTCCGTATCCACTTCCTAGTTCGCATTTCGGTTCATTACATAATATTGCAATGCCGAAATAACCAAAATAACGAGACCCAGCAGCACTGCCATAGCAGATGCCATACCAGCCAAGGATTCACCTGAACCGAATGCGAGTTGTCTGATGTACATCATAAGTACGTGTGTGCTCTGTTGCGGTCCGCCGTCAGTCATCATGAGTGGCTGACCAAATACGTTAAAGGAGCCGGCAGTTGTCATAACAAAGGTATAAATGAGCGGGAAACGAATAGACGGCAATGTAATGCTGAAAAATCTGCGAACAGAACCTGCCCCGTCCATCTCAGCAGCTTCGTACAAATCCTTGGAAACACCATTAATAGAGGCACGGTAGATAATCATGTTACCTCCAACTCCGCCCCAAACGGTAATGACGATGATAATAATCCAAGCATACGGCTGATTTGTAGCCCAGACCGTATCCGATCCGAATACATTACCGGTAACACCTAACTGCTTATTAAATATGAGTGACCAGATCAGTGCAGCTGCAGAAATAGAAATGAGGCCTGGAATATAAATGATCGATTGAATAGTTCCCTTCAATTTCACTTTTTTATGCTCCAGTGCCACAGCAATCATCAGAGGGATTACGATCAAGATCGGAACACTTAAAAGAACAAAGAGCAGTGTATTCTTCAAACCATTGTAAAATTGATAATTAAACGTAGATTCACTATCAAAAAGAATCGTTTTATAGTTATCAAGACCAACCCAAACCGGGTCATTGATTAAATTCCACTGAGTAAACGAAGCATAAATACCGTAGATCGTCGGTATCAGAATAAATATTAGAAATAGTATAAGATGGGGCCCAACAAAGAAAACAGGGGCAAAGGATCTTTTCTTCATAGCCTTTCAATTCTCCTTTTGGAAAAGTAATGTGCCATAAATGGCACATTACTTTGTACTAAATCGATGTACTAAAGATTAATGTTGAACCCTGAGTCATCTTCAGTTCATCTATATATTCTTCTTTTGATTCTGTATTACTGAGCCCCGGTGCTGCCTTGAGCAATTTTATCCTCGACTTCTTTTTGCATCGTCTGTAAGGTTTCATCCATATCTACGTTGCCTCGAATGATATCATTAGAGTACTTATCTACCACTTCTGATACATACGGATAATATTCATAAGTGTAGATGTACAGAGATTCAATTTGCTTCTCGTCTGTTGTAAAGAAGGATTGCATATAATCCTGGTATTCAGGACTTTCAAATACTTGTTTACTTGCTACGATCTGTCCTGCTTTGGCCCACTCAATGGAGTTCTGGCGAATGAACTCCAGGAAGCTGCCGATTCCTGCTTCCTTCTCATCTGTTCTTGCTTCATTAGTCAGCATCGCGAACAAGTGGGAAGAAGAACGGTTTGTAAATTTATCAGGGCTTGCAGAGTATACATTCGTTACACCGAAGTTCAAGCCTTCCACACCGGCGTGAGCAGTCGAGCTCCATGTTCCATCCGTGGAGAAGAGAACGTTGCCGGACTGGAACATCAGGTAACCATCTTCACCAAATGGAGTCATCAGACCTGCATCTGCAATTTGCTTAACGGACTCATACGCTTGTTTCATTTCAGGTGTATTTACAGTCGGCTGACCATCTTGTTGTACATCGCCGCCTAAGTTCTGCAGCTGTCCAAGCATAGCCCAACCCAGAAGTGCATCATTGACGACATAATCTCCCTCTTCCATTTTCCCTTGAAGAGACAGGATTTCTTCGACTGTTACATTGTTATCGTCAAGGAAGGATTCTGCACCGTACTTCGCAAGCAAATCCTTATTGTAGTACATTACGTTAGCGTGGATATCCAGAGGTACTGTGTATTGTGTTCCATCGATCGTACCTGTTGACCATGCTTGAGGCAGGTAGTTGTTTTCGTTAATTTCAGGCTGTGCGGACAGGATGCCTGTCATTGGCTCAAGTACATTCTGCTTCACATATCCAGGTACGCGGTCAGCATGGATAATCGCCAAATCTGGAATCCCTTTACCGGAGTTAATTACTGTGGATAATTTCGTATACATGTCAGAGGTAATTACATGCTTCACTTTCATTTCTGGCTCAGTCGCATTATATTCTTTAACGAGCTGATCCATATAAGCCCCGTCTTCACCAGTCAGCGGTGTCCAAAAAGTAATTGTGTTCTTATCGTCACTGCTGCAGCCAGCAAGTACGATAACCAACAGGAGCATAGAAACAATTGTCAAAAGACCTTTTTTACGATTCATTTAAGAACCCCCCAGTGCTTTTCAAAATCAATGTTTTCATGAAACCGTATTCAAAGATTTAAATCATGGGCTGCCTTTTACTTTAACTTTCAAACTTGCTGATCTGCTGTGGAGGAGCTTGCCTAGGAGTGCTCCCGTACAGGCATAAAAAACATTAATAATATTTATGTTAATAATTAATGTTTTTGTAAACATAGCATAAATCATAGCGCTTTCATTGTCAACCACTTTTATCCATTACGCGCAAATTTATTTGTAAGCCGCTGGTTTAGCGGCTTACTACTCCACCATCGGGAACAGGAACACCAAAGTCCGGGAGCCCGTCTTCGTTCCAGTCGAATACTTGGGCGCGGGCATGACGGTTCGGATCGTACAAAGGATCCCCTTCTACCTCTTTATAGTTTCTTGCATGATAAATGATGATATCCTGAGACCCATCCGGAGAAACAGTGAAGCTGTTATGCCCCGGTCCGTATTGTCCTGTCTCTTCATTCGTAACAAACACAGGATCAGGCAGCTTAGTCCAGCTGTCAGGCGACAGAAGATCGCTGTCTTCATCTGCATAGATTAATCCCATAGCATAATTATAGTCTGTAGCGCTCGCTGAGAAGGAGATGATAATTCTACCATTTCTATGTATCACCGCAGCTCCTTCATTTACTAGGAATCCGATCTTCTCCCAATCATGAGTCGGCTCGGCAATCATAACCTGTTCTCCCTTAAGAGTCCATGGATTCTCCATCTCAGCAATATAAAGATTGGAGTTGCCGACAATATCAGGGTCCTTCTGAGCCCACACGAGATAGCGCTTACCTTTGTGCTCAAAAGACGTAGCATCCAGTGCAAAGGATTCCCACTTGGTCTTGATCTGGCCCTTCTCTGTCCATTCGCCTTCTAACGGATTCTCTGAAGCGTTCTCCAAGACAAACATCCGATGATCGAACAGACCTTCTACTGTCTCTGTTGTTCTGGCTGCAGCAAAGTAGATATACCACTTATTATCTATGAAGTGAATTTCGGGAGCCCATATATTTGCGCTCATCATGCCCTCATCATATTTGCGCCATACTACAACCGGCTCGGCCTCTCCCAGCTCCTGAATCGTCTTCGCTCTGCGAACTTCGATTCTGTCATATTCCGGAACGGAGCCTGTAAAATAATAATAGCCATCTGAATGTTTGTATACCCAAGGATCAGCCCGTTGAGGTATAATAGGGTTAACAAATTGAATTTCATTTCCCATGGATGTCAATCTCCTGTCTCATCGAATTGATTTACACAATTGTTTATTAATTCATAAATACATTCATTAATTCACCTAAATATTAGAATGAATTTTTCCTTCTGTCAATTACATTTTCGTTATTCATTTACATACACCTTAACCTTTTCTTGATTTCTAATTAGAAAACAGTTTGTATATCTCCGTGCTTTCAGCAGGTCTCTTTATTTTTATTTCATTTAACTGCTGGACAAACAGCTGCTTTAGCGCAAATGATCCTTACTTTCATCGCTTTGACAGCAGGTTATCTTCTCTTAATTAGTTGAATAATACCTTGTGAACGTGCGGAGAATCATATATTATAAAGTTCTACATGTATGATTTACATATACATTAATAAATCATCGCCGTTCGGAGGAATAACATTGAGAATTGAATTAGCTGAACAGAATTTGCATATATTTGAGGCGATCTCTAGTAATGTACGAATTCAAATCGTTCATCTCCTGTCACAGAAATCAATGAACATTAAGGAATTGGCAGAAGCGCTAGGGCTTAGCAGTGCGATCATGACTATGCATGTAAAGAAATTAGAGAAGGCTGGAATCATTGAATCAACAATGACTCCTGGCAAAGGCGGCGCTGCCCAGAAGGTATGCTCTCTCAGTATGGACAATCTTGAAATCGCATTCCCGATCAAGGATGTCATTCCAAGAGAGATTCGCAAAACCGAAATATCCATTGGTCACTTTACTGATGTACAGATCCAGCCTACCTGTGGAATTTGCACCCGGGACTCCGTCATCGGAATCTTCGATGATCCACGCTATTTTCTCGATCCGGATCGTCTCAATGCCAAAATATTGTGGTTCGGACAAGGTTATGTCGAGTATAAAATTCCAAACTATCTGATGGGTGACGAGGTTCCGGAAGAACTGGAAATCTCAATGGAGATTTCTTCTGAAGCTCCGCTTACCAATAATCACTGGCCATCTGATATTACGTTCATTGTAAATGGTGTTGAGGTAGGGATGTGGACAAGCCCTGGAGATTTCGGGGGCAAAGGCAAGCTGAACCCGCCTTGGTGGTTTGAGAGTGTCAATCAGTACGGTTTACTGAAGCATCTCATTATTAAAAAAGAAGGCACATTCATGGACGGCATCAAGTTGTCGGATGTCACGATTGATGATATTGGCATCCGCAACAGCTATTGGTCCTTCCGTATTGCGGTTAAAGAAGATGCTGAGCATATTGGCGGTGTGACACTGTTTGGCTCCGGCTTCGGTAATCATAATCAAGACATCATCTTCCGCCTGTACTACACCACGAATACCGAGAAACCGGAATAATAAATTTTAGAAACACTTCTCTACCAAGCAGAAAGACATCGATAGACTTTGCAATTATCATGCAAAGCTCGATGTCTTTTTTATGCCTTCTCACATCTGCACAATGTCAGATAACATTCATTTACTTTTTTACATAAAAGGTCTTGGTCGATACAAGCATCAGCTCCACAATCTGCTCAGACATATACTGCGGAGATTCCTTGAACCCCTCTTCGATCCAGCGAATGATAAAACCAGCTATACCGTGTGCTCGGAAAATGTATAACCACTTCGGATCCACGTGGGCACCTTCATCCAGCTCATAAACATATTCCATAATAAACAGCTCCTCGATGGCCTTCGCCATGCGATAACGAAAATCTACCCGAATATGGTCACTCAGCAGCATTTTGTACAGTTTTGCATTGTTTTTGAAGTACGAGAACAAGGTAATATCCTCGGTTGGCATTTCATTTAGATTCACTTTTATATCGGATTTGTAAGGGTGCCTTATCTGATGAACCATCTCATCAAGGACATCCTGAATGATTTCCTCAAGCAGATCTTCCTTCGTTTCGAAATTAGCGTAAAAGGTTCCTCGATTATAATTTGCAATACGCACAATTTCAGAAATTGTAATCTGGTCAAACGGTTTGTGGAACAATAGGTCCAGACAAGTTTGTTTGATCGCATCCTTCGAGCGCTGGACACGCTTATCTATTCCCGTCATGGTATGACACCTCGGTTCTTATAAATACATGATTTGAAAATCGCACTATACAAATGGTATGGATTTGTACAGTAACAAACACACTAGGAATGACTGTTCATTGATAGTCACAATTTCTCCATATATAGTGAAGACGAAGAGAAAATAAAGCGATTACTAGGAGGCATATATATGACATTTCCTGTATTAGAAGGTAAAGTAGCCATCGTCACAGGCGCCGCTATGGGTATGGGCGAAGCCACGGCCAGACTATTTGCTGAAGCCAAAGCAAAGGTCGTCATTGCAGATTTTAACGAAGAAAAAGGACGTGCAGTAGCAGAGTCCATCAAAGCAGACGGCGGCGAAGCAGCCTTCGTCAAAGTTGACGTTTCCAATTCGGAGCAAGTACAGGCCATGGTTAAGTTTACGGTTGATACTTATGGCAAGCTAGATGTTGCAGTCAACAACGCAGCACTAACACCTGACGACAAGCCGGCGGCTGAATTTGATGAAGCTTATTGGGATCGGTTAATGGCCGTCGACCTTAAAGGCGCTGCTCTATGCATGAAGTATGAACTGCAGCAGCTTGTCAAACAAGGAAATGGCGGTTCCATCATCAACATTTCATCCGTAAGCGGTTACCGTCCTCAACCGAACAACATTGCTTACGTCGCAGCCAAGCACGGAGTTGTCGGCATGACCAAAGTCGCTGCACTGGAATACGGCGCTCAAAATATCCGTGTAAACTCGGTAGCTCCCGGTGCAATCGACACTCCTATGCTTCGCGGTGCATTAGAACAATTTGGCTTCACTGAAGAAGAATATGCGCCTCAGCTGAGCTTGCTTAACCGTTTTGGACAACCAGGTGAAATTGCTCAGGCCAGTCTATGGCTGGCATCTGATGCTGCATCCTATATTACGGGTACAACCATTCACGCGGATGCAGGTTATACCTCCCGTTAATCATCATGTACAGAGGACCGAAGAGATTTTCTTCGGTTCTTTTTTCGTTCCCAAATACTTAGTATACCAAAATCTAACCCGATCTTCGGCAAAATAAAATTATGGTAATCAGCAGTTATAATGACCCTCTTCTCATATTACTTCCCTTTTCTATCTCATTTCTAATGCTCCTCTCATGGTTCTCTCATTTACGAAATGTACATTATTTAACAAGGATTTTACATAAATCCTGAAGTACAAAAATGTTCTTCATTGGAGGAATTACAAATGAAAATTGTCATTGTACCGTCGGGCTTTAAGGAGTGTCTTGATGCCGAAGAGGTCGCGAGCGCCATGAAGCGCGGGGTTAAGCGATTCGACCCTTCGATTCAAATGGACGTAATCCCTATGATTGATGGAGGTGAAGGTTTTGCAAAAACAATTGTTAATCTGAAAGGAGGGGAACTAATAACGCAAAATGTAACCGGTCCTGTAGGTGAGCGGATCGACAGCTATTTTGGGGTATATGAGCAAAACGGCAAACGAACAGCTGTCATAGAGATGGCTGCAGTCTGCGGGTTACGGCTGGTTCCACGTACACAGCGCAATCCCTTAAAGACGACGACGTATGGTGTAGGTGAGCTAATCCGTGGCGCACTCGATCTGAACGTGGACCATATCCTCATAGGCTGCGGAGACTCCGGTACCTCAGATGGAGGAGCGGGTATGGCCGAGGCACTCGGTGTACAGTTCTTGGATAAAGCAGGTGAAGTGATCCATATTCATGGCGGAGAAGACTTGTTAAAGGTAAGCTCGATATCCACCTCTGCCCTGGATGCTAGAATTCATGACGTATTAATCGATGTCGCCTGTAATTGGAATAATATCCTGTGCGGAGATCAGGGCGTTGCCCGGGTGTTCGGACCTCAGAAAGGCGCGACTCCTGAACAGATCGATATACTATCCAACGCACTTGAGCATTATGCTTGTCTCATCCAGGAAGCTGTAGAGACGGATGTTCGTAAAATTCCCGGTGGAGGCGCCTCAGGAGGATTAGGGGCAGGACTGCTTGCATTTACGGGTGCACGACTTCACCCCAGATTCAGTATTATCAAGGACTATATCCAGATCGAAGAAAAAATTGCACATGCAGATGTCGTGCTGACGGCAGAAGGCAGTCTTGATTTCCAAACGCCAAATGGTAAGATCCCTTCAGAAGTAGCCCGAATCGCCAAGAAGAATAATATTCCCGTTATCGCCCTCACCGGGACGATCGGCAAGGGAGCAGCCCTTAATTATCAGGCGGGAATAGACGCCTACAGCAGCATTATTCCAAGACCTGTATCGATGGAAGAGGCAATGAGAAAAGCACCAAAATGGATCGAGGACAGCACAGAATGTGTACTAAGACAGGTTACGATTGGCTTAGGGATTGCCCACAAAAAATATCGTGAACGAGGCGGGCGATGAACTCTACAATAGAGCGTAAGCTCACGAGCACGATCGCCTTGATCCAAGCATCACCTAAGTCATTTGTCGTCTGTATTACACACCTGATTATGCTGATTCTCCTCCTGTTTATGAATGACCTGGGTTACGAAGGAAAGGCTGCTCTATTCACCTTCTTGTCTGCCATGATCCTATGGATCACGACCAAGATACCTGCTGGATTTATAGCCCTGTCTCATACAATGTTTATCATTTTATTAAATGCAGCTGAACCCGAATTACTGTACCATTCACTTGCAGAAGAAGTCGTGTGGCTCATGGTCGGCTCCTTTATTATTGGCGCAGCAGCGAAGGACTCAGGTATTACGGCAAGATGGACTAACGTTTTATTGAAACGATCCAAAAATAAGTCCGCTGTTCTGTACGGATTAAGCTCCCTCCTTGCAGCCACTGCGTTCTTCATACCTTCGACGTCAGGAAGAGCAGCGCTATCCCTGCCGATTCTTCAGCAGCTGGGCGGCCCTTTTTCTAAGATTGAACAAAAAGCACTCGCTATCCTGGCACCTGTTGTTATATTAATGAGTACCTCTGCTACGCTGATTGGAGCAGGCTCTCATCTCATTGGAATCGGTTTGCTGGAGAGCACCACAGGTCAGTCGATATCCTACACTCAGTGGTTTGTCTGGGGAGTTCCATTTACCATTGTCATTACAGCATGTACGGTGTGTATTATTGTGTGGGTTCTATGGCCGAAGCATATCATTCAAGAAGAGAATCCAAGTCAGCAGGCTCAGGCTCATGACAAGGCGGTGCCGCCTTTAAATGATAAAGAAAAAAAGATGCTGATCCTCATTCCCCTCTTAATTATCGGCTGGGTTACGGAGAGCATTCATGGCTTCGATATCGCCTTTGTTACGATGGCTGGCGCCCTGTTCGTTATGATGCCAAAATACGGAGTTATAGGCTGGAAAGAAGGAATGAAATCCGTCTCGTTAAGCTTGATATTGTTTGTTGCTTGCGCCACTGCACTCGGACATGTCCTAATGGATACCGGAGTTATTACCTGGCTTGAGCACCGGATGATGAACACTCTCCAGCTGTTTGCAGAAGCTCCAGAGTGGCTCATCGTTCTTATGATCCTCCTGATCACTGTCACAAGTCATTTATACATTACATCTCATACGACACGTGCGATCGTCTTCATTCCCAGCCTGCTGCTGTTTAGTGAGAGTATGGGGCTGAATCCGGCAGCGACGGTTTTTCTAAGTCTCGTTGGTCTGAACTACTGCGTTACCTTTCCTGTAAGTTCGAAGGCGCTACTCTTATTTTACGAGGAAAATGAAGCTTCCTACGATGCTCGTCAGCTCTTGAGAATTAGTCTGATTCTCATGCCGATCTATATTCTGATCATGATGCTGTTTTACTTTACTTACTGGCAGTGGACTGGACTGAGCCTCTGATATAAAAACAAAAAATAACGGCGGCGAGAAATTCTCGCCACCGTCTTCATCTGTTATATCGTGCAGATACATTTTATATGTCGTAATAACCGCACACTATATGTCCCACTGCTTGCAGAGGGTATACAATCTATGAGCAATTGTCTCACACAATAGATAACTAGTTACGGAGGTTTAAAATTACAAAGAACCCTTTGAGTTATACTCAAAGGGTTCTTTAGCTTGCTATTATTGAATATTGAATTTACAGCTTGATGATCTGACCTGTCTTCTGCGATTCAAACGCTGCCAAAATGACATTCAGAGATTTCAGTCCTTCTTCTCCAGAGATAGAAGGCGGCGTATTGGTAACGATGGATTCAACAAAGGCATCGATAACACCACTTGGTACTTGTTTTTCATTCGTAGCCATGGCTCCAACTTTGTACGTCTCAACCGTACCATTGGTCAGTTCAACAATAACCTCATCACCGTTAACTGTTCCGATCTTCATCACGCCGTTCTCGCACCACAATACGGTACTGTTGTCCCCGCCCTTGTACTGGGTCCAGCTGGCTACCAATGTGCCAACCGCTCCGCTCTTCATACGCAGGATACAGGTAGCGTTGTCGTCCACTTCCGTGCCTTCCTTATGCAATGTGCTGATAAAGCCGGCAACTTCGGATACCTCATCGTTCAGCAGGTAACGAATAAAGTCTGATTTGTGTACGCCCAGGTCGCCCATCGCGCCCATAATTGCTTCTTCCTTGCGGAAGAACCAGCTGCCAGCGCCGTCTACACTCCATGCTTCCGGACCTGGATGACCAAAAGAAGTACGGAAAGTAAGCACTTTACCAAGCTTACCGGACTCAAGCAGTTCCTTGGCCTTCACGTGAGGCGGCATGAGACGCTGGTTGTGTCCTACCATCAGGAACACACCATTCTTCTTCGCCGCTTCAATCATTTGCTCGCCTTCTTCAGCTGTGCAAGCCATCGGTTTCTCGACAAGCACATGCTTGCCAGCATTGGCTGCTGCAATCGCCATAGAAGCATGCAGATAGTTCGGCGTGCAGACGCTTACCGCATCCACTTCTTCATTTGCAAGCAGCTCTTCATAGCTCGCATAGCCTTTACCGCCGTAAGTCTCTGCCATTTTCTCTGCACGCTCAATAATCGGATCTGCAAATGCAACGAGCTCTACTTGTTCATTCGCCGCATACTCTGGAATATGTCTACGCTCAGCAATAGCACCACAGCCGAATACGGCAACTTTGATTTTTGTCATGTTGGATCTCCTTTAGTGAATTTAGTTAGTTTAGTAGTTGATTGAATAGACGGAATTGAGCAATTAGCTCAATTTACTAAGATAGTTATCTTTTACCCAATTGTAGCTGTTCTCAATGCTCTGAAGCGGTGGGTTCTGACATACATCCTGTTCTACAATCAGCCACTCTACTCCTGCTTGATCCGCTGCTTCAATAACAGCCGGCAGATTAACAGAGCCTTGACCCAGCTCAAGAGTCTTCATTTGACCCTGCTCGTCCTTGGAGAAATCCTTCAGATGCAGCAGTGGCAGGCGGTCTGTATATTTACCGATGTACTCGATTGGATCTTGACCTGCGAATTGTACCCAGCATACGTCCATCTCAACTTGAACCGCCTCAGGGGAAGTCTCGGCGAACATGGCATCAAAGGCATTGCTGTCTCCAACCGTGCCATGGAATTCGAAATCATGATTATGATATCCGAAGATCAAGCCTTGCTTGCGAACCTCTTTACCAATCTGCTCAAGCTCAGTGAACAATGCTGTCCAGCCTTCCGCAGTTTCCGGGCGGTCCTCCGGCATGAGGAATGGGCAAATCATATACTCAGCCCCGATGGTTTTGAGATAATCAATCTCCTTCTGCAGGTCAGCACGCATCGCATGAAGGGACACATGACTGCTGAAGCCCTTAAGACCGAGATCGTCCAAAAGCGCTTTCATTTCTTCTGCAGGAATGTCACCGTAACCGGCAAATTCAACACCTTCGTATCCAAGGTCAGCTACTTTCTTAAGTGTTCCTTTGAAATCTGCTGCGGTTTCTTCACGAAGTGTGTACAGCTGTAGCCCGATATTGATCTTTCTCATGATCTATTACCTCTTTCTGTAGTAGGATAACTAACTTAAACATCTGCATATGCACTAAATCGCTAAGTTTTAGAATGGTTCGCATCCAACCTAGGATGTTTACTAAAACCCTTTCGTAAATCCGGGTCACCGACATCCGTTTGAATCGAACTAGTTACATTGTAAGTCGAATTGGGCTAAAATGAACATATCCAATATGATCATAACATGAACTATTTGCTCATTATTTTGACAGGAGGCATAGAATTCCAGTGGATACGACCCTGCTCCTATGTGATTATTCCTACCATTACAAGCCATTCATTCAAAATACAAAAAGCGGATTGCCCCACTACCTCTTTCGGCTGCAAACGGAAGGAAGCTGCAAAGTGTATTCACTGGGTCAAGAGCACACGCTCACCACTGGTGACCTTCTACTGCTGAAGCCGGGAGATGACTATCATCTTGTCGTAGAAGAGCCGACAAACGAAGGTCGTTTATCCAGCGGAGACTATTATCTATTCTGCCAGGGACCCTGGATTGATGACTGGTGGCACAGAAGAAGATCCCGTCCTGCGGTCAGCCAGGTTGGCCTGGATGAGAAGCTTATCGGACTATGGCGCAATCTGCTCCTAGAAAGACGACGGGGTTCATTAGAGGAGAACACGGAGCTGGAGGATGTCCTGCTTCGCGGCTTATGCCTATACATCGACAGAGCGATCTCTGAGAATGTACAGACTGGACTCAAAGGAACCTCTACGCTAAAGCTAAGGCGATTCATCGAGGAGCATGCGACAACCTCCTTCAAGCTGGAGGAAGCAGCAAGCTACGCGGGGCTCAGTCTATCTAGTGCCGTTCGTTTATTCAAAGCTCATTATGGAAAAACCATGATCCAATACGCTATTGAGATCCGGCTGAAGGCAGCCGTGGAACAAATTAAATACAGCAACGAGATGACGCTGGAGCATATTGCCGAAATATGCGGCTTTGCCAGCTATTCTTATTTTCACCGGGTATTCCGCGCGCATTTCGGCCTATCCCCTGTAGAGTACCGTAACCAAATCGTTGATTCACCGCTTTAACTATTTTTAAGATGAATGACTTAGAAGATGAAATACTCATCCGATTAATGAATTAATGAATCCCTTTTGAAGAGGAGCGCATATGGAACGAGATAAAGAAACGAGGACTCAAATTGAAGAGGATAACCGAACCGTCTTTGCCTTGCTCAGCCATTATCTGAATCAAGCGCCTGATCTTATCACCTCAGAGGAGATTCAGGAAATTACGGCGTACGGTGTTACTGAAGAATATGCCTTTAACGTGATTTTGGCAGGAGCGTTCGGACTTGATATTAACGAGCATGCTTATCATAAAGAGCTGTTTGACCATTATTTTATGCGTATGACGCATAAGCTGGATATGAGTGAATACTACAATAATCCCTACTATAAGAATATTGAGATCCCTAACGTCCAGATCGGTAACAGCCGGTTAAAATATGAGCGATACAAGCCTTACGAGGGCTTTGTATGCAATGACATCATTCGTACGGAGGAGGGAAGGCAGCTGCCGCAGATCGGCTTTTTCGATGAGGAATTCAGGTTCCCTGCCGTTCTCGAAAATGACCGGATCTGGATGACCATTACCCCGAATGAGATCGAAACGATGAAGGAGCCGGTTGAAGCAGCCTTTGGCCGTGTGCTGACCTTCGGTCTTGGTCTTGGCTATTACGCTTATATGGTATCCATAAAAGATAACGTGAGCAGCGTCACCATCGTCGAAGCGAATGAGCATGTCATTAGACTGTTCAAGAAGCACATTCTGCCTCAGTTTGCTCAAGGACATAAGATTCATATCATTCAAGCGGATGCATTCGAGTATGCGGAGCGCGAGCTGTCCTCCGGTGCATATGATTATGTCTTTACGGATTTATGGCATGATGTGTCCGATGGAGCGGAGCTCTACTTGCGGATGAAGAGTTATGAGCAGCATAGCCCAGAAACGGTGTTCTCCTATTGGATTGAAAAATCCATATTATGTTACCTCTGATGAAAAATAGCGATCATCTTCAATTTGGAAGATCATCGCTATTGATCTATAATGCCGGTTAGATCTCCCCTATACGGGTATCTACGGTTGCAATCGCCAAGTATACACTTCCCAAGCCGAGCAGACATAACACGATGTTCACTAGATCTGTATGAAGATCCATATCCAGCAGGAATCCGAAATTTTGAAATTGCATCAGAAATATGGCGCATAGAACCGCTGGAATGGTGGCTCTCAGCCAAACACCGAAGATAAAAAATGGAATGAGACTAGCCAAGGTGATAATAATCGATTGGATCAGACTTCGACTGAAATAGGCTGCAATATCCGATAAGCTGAGCTGTCCGTCAATAAAGTGGAAGCTCTGATTGAGCAGGAAGGTCGCTGCTCCAGACAAGATACAAGACACGAACGTGCAGACAAACACGAAAGCCGCGATAAACAGAACCTTAGCCAGCATTAGCTTTCTCCGGCTTATGGGGTAACCAAAGGATAGAGACATCGTCTTATATTTGTATTCCTCAATGACTACCTGATTAATAAGTGAAGCTCCGAACAGAATAAACCCCATTTGAATCGACATCATGAGTGTAATTACGGTTTCATAGCTCTGCCCAAATTCAGGCAGCGTTCTTATAAATATCATCGGCATAAACATGATCACTAACGTATAGATGACTACCTCACTGATCACCATCTTGCGCTTCAGCTTCTTCCATTCCAGTGCCATGAGCTTAACCAACTTTGCCACCTCCGTGAATTTGTCCATAAAAGTAGTCTTCCAGGGAATGACGATGCTTCTGAATCGCCTCAATGTCCACGTCATGCAGAATCAGCATTTTGGAAATCTCACTTTGGGCGATCTGCTGATCATAGATTCGTATCTGACGGTCATTCATTATCTTCATGTTGTTAATTTGGAGCTTATGCTCCAGCAAAAAGGCAGCCGTGTCCACATCCTTCGTCGTAATTTCAATATAATTGGTCTGCATCTTCCGAATGTCTTCAAGATTCACTTCATTAACTAACTTCCCATCCTTGATAACGCCAATCCGGTCTGCTACCTGCTCAATCTCCCCTAGAATATGACTGGACAGGAGAAAGGATATTCCATATTCCTTGTTCAGCATCCGGATTAAATCTCTCATATCCTTAATACCGATCGGGTCAAGTCCGTTCGTAGGCTCATCGAGAATAATGAGCTCCGGCTTGGTGATCATTGCTCTTGCAATGCCCAGGCGCTGCTTCATCCCCAGCGAATATTCACTGACCATTTTTCCTTCCTGCCCATTTAGATGCACCATATCGATCGCCTGCAGTATTGCTTTTTTGTCGTAAAAGCCCAAGTATTCACAGTGAAGCTGCAAATTGTCCATCGCCGTCAAGTGCTCGAAGAAGATCGGATACTCGATAATGCTGCCTACCCTCTTCAGTCCGGACTTCTCTGCCCTAGTCAGTTTTTTGCCAAACAACATAATCTCACCTGAGGTAGGTCGCATAATGCCGGTCAGCATCTTCATGATGGTTGTTTTACCTGCTCCGTTTTGTCCGAGAAAGCCGTATATCTCACCTCTTCGGATGTGAAGGTTCACACCTGATACAAGCTGTCGGCCACGAGAATGTTTCGTTAACTGTTCCGTCATCACCACATCATCCATCTTCTCTTTCCTCCTCTATTTCTGCGTTCCTCTTCTTAGTTCTATCATAGTCAGTCACATTTGCTTTTTTCTTTCCCATTCCTTACATGTTTCTTAAGTTTCATAAAAAACGAGTCGTTCAATGAAGTAAGGTGGACGTCTCTTGTACATCAATCAAAAAAGAGCTGCTCCTCGTTGAACACCTCTCCTCTGATCCAGATCAATATGTAATATGTTTAAAGTGACAAGTGAAGCTTGTTCTCTCATACGGCCTGCTGCTCACATGAATAGTCCCCTTCATCGCTTCGGTCAAACGTTTGGATATACTGAGTCCGAGCCCGCTTCCTTGGAACTGTGGATTCCTGGCATCATCCAGCGTATACAGCCGTTCAAACACCTTGGCTTGATCATGTTCTCCGATTCCCTTGCCCTTATCCCACACCTCCAGGCTCACCGTGCCATCCTGCTCTTGCAGTGTTAAGCCAAAGAGACCTCCATCACTTCCATACCGGATTGAATTCGAGATTAAATTACTGATGACCCGGTTTAAAGCATCCTCATTGCCCAGAATATATATTGGACGCTCCGGGATGGCCACCTCGACTTGTAGCTTCTTCTCCAGGAGCAGCTCGTAAAAATCCAGAATGTTCTTCTTACATATTTCATTGAGTGAAATTTTGCTCAGAGGAACCACGTAGTCGTCAGATTCCAGCTTAACCAGATCGAAAAATTGATTCAGAAGCCCTGTCAGACTCCACACCTTATCATGAAGCCGTCCCATCAGGACGTGCCTGTCCTCGTCTGTTAGGTGATCCGCATATCTTAATTTCTCTACATATCCCAATATCACGGTGAGCGGCGTCTTTAGATCATGAGACATATTGGCAATCAGCTTGCGTAAGCTGTCTTTGGCCTTGATATAATCGGCGCTTAACTTCTGGTTATGATCGAGCAGACGATTGATCTGGACCAGCAGCTGCTGCAGCTCCTGTTCTCCAGTAGGAAGCAGTACCTTTTCCGCCGTCTCCAGCCGGATAATTTCATCCATTTTTGTGCTGATGTCGGTCACAGCTGCCTTCGATCTCCTTCGGGACATATATTGAATCACGATGACAACAATTAATAGGATAATAATGACAAATAGGAAGTTCACCATTGTTACTCCCCCAGCTTATAACCGATGCCCCATATGGTACGAATATACTTAGGCTCGGAAGGATTCTCTTCAATCTTCTCGCGAAGTCTTCTAATATGAACGTTAATGACATTTTCATTGCCATAATACTCGTCTTCCCAGATCAGATTGTACATCTGCTCCTTCGTAAAGACTCGGCTCTGATTCTTCATCAGCAGCTTCAATATTTGAAATTCCTTGGAGGTCAGCTGGACGGTGCTATTCTGTAGCTTTACAGTAAAAGAATGAAGATCGAGAGAGAGCTCCTTGTAATGGAGCATGGATGGAAGGGAACTGATGTCTGTTGGAAGATACTGCGTTGATCTGCGAATTGCGGCATTGACTCTGGCCGTTAATTCGATCATCGAAAATGGCTTGCTGATGTAATCATCTGCACCGAATCCGAGACCCAGCGCCTTGTCCAGATCACTTCCTTTGGCCGAGATGATCAGCACAGGGATGGTACTGGTCTCTCTTACCGCTCTAAGCAGCTCCATTCCGTTCAGTTTAGGGAGCATTAAATCAAGCAGGAGCAAATCCGGTTCTATAGAATGAAAAAGTGCCAGCGCCTCTTCTCCGTCGAAGGCGGCGTCTACTTTATAGTTCTCCTGTCCAAGCGCACTTGCTATTAATTGATTGATTTCCACGTCATCCTCTACCAGCAGGATTCGCTTCTGCATCCGAACACATCCATTCCTTTGAACTGAATCACTATTGAAGGTATATTGTTTCTCTCCTTATTTCTATGCAGTCCACTCTAGTTCCTGTCATTGCAGAATGAAGGGACCAAAACCACCTGAATGGAAGTGTCCCCAAAGTTAGACAATGCTGACATTGAGGGCACAATTCATCTCAGGTGGTTTTGCTTAATGAGGGCTCGCTATCTTGTTGTTCTTATGAATGGCTTCTGTTCCGGCATCGAGTGCGGTCTTATAGTACAAGCATTTATGTTCAATCACTTCCATTGTCTTCTTCAGTTCTTCCATCTGGGCTTCTACCCTAGTTCTTCGTTCGATGAACATATCGTGTCTCTGCTGTAACGTGTCATCTCCATCCGAGCACCAATCAATAAAGCTCTTAATTTCTTTGATCGGCATTCCGGTTAACTTCAGACATTCAATAATTTTTAATGTATCCACATCGGATTGCTTAAATAATCTCTTTCCACTAGCCGTCCGTTCTACAAAGGGCAGCAGTCCCTCCTTGTCGTAATAACGCAAGGTATACGGTGTAAGGTTCAATTCTCTGGCTACTTCACTGATCGTGTATGTCTTCATGCAATATCTCCTCTTCTCCTAAACATAGACTTCGAGTTAACTCTAGGTAAGTGAGATTTTATCAAGGACAAGAGAAGCTGTCAAAGCAATGATCTGCGACTTAGGAACGATTTTAGCAAAAACTCCTTCTTCATGTCTTGACTTAGAGTTAACTATAACGATTACCATGGACAAGCAAGAGGAGCTTCGAGACATTTCCATGTAGATCAGGCAGTCGCCTTCCTCTTGAACGGCGTAAACTATCATCATTTTAGGAGGTTATATTTATGATAACGGCTAAAGCACGAGCAGTAGATGGTCCAGACCAATCCTTCCGAGCAGCTGAAATAAAAAGACGGGATCTCGATACCCATGATATCCTGATTGAAATTAAATACGCGGGCATTTGCCATTCTGATATCCATACTGCACACGGTGAATGGGGCGAAGTAAACTACCCCCTCGTACCTGGACATGAAATTGCAGGAATCGTAGCCGATGTAGGCTCCGAAGTGACCAAATATAAAGTTGGGGACCGGGTAGGCGTGGGCTGTATGGTTGACTCCTGCGGGGAGTGTGTGAACTGTCGTAAAGGAGAAGAGCAATACTGTCTCCAAGGGAATATTCCTACCTACGCGGGTGTGGACAAGTATGGTGAACCTACACAAGGAGGATATTCTACCCATATTGTCGTTACAGAAGGATTTGTCGTTCGGATTCCGGACAACATTGACCTTGACGCAGCGGCTCCACTACTCTGTGCTGGGATTACCACTTATTCGCCGCTTCGCCGCTGGGAAGCCGCTCCTGGCAAGAAAGTCGCTGTGGTTGGCATGGGTGGTCTTGGTCATATGGCGGTTCAAATTGCACATGCGATGGGTGCTGAAGTCACCGTTCTGTCCCAATCTCTGAAGAAGAAGGACGATGGTTTGCAGCTTGGCGCAGACAGCTACTATGCTACAAGTGATCCGGAGACATTCAAGAAACTGGCGGGAACCTTTGATTTAATTATTAATACGGTAAGCGCTAGTTTGAATATGGATGCTTATTTCTCACTGCTTACCCTTGACGGAACATTGGTGAACGTCGGTGCGCCTGGAGAGCCGCTGTCCCTTAATGTCATGTCTCTCATTGGGCATCGCCGTTCCTTCGCAGGCTCCATGATTGGCGGCATCCGTGAAACACAGGAAATGCTCGATTTCTGTGCAGAGCATAATATCGCTCCGAAGATTGAGGTCATATCGGCCGATCAGATTGACGAAGCATACAAGCGGGTCCTCGCTTCTGATGTGAAGTACAGATTCGTTATAGATACCAGCACAATGTAAGAAGCAAGAATGAGCATCTTATCTAATCAGGGCTCTTGATCGCTCGTACGGAATTAAAAAAGGCCGGCCTACGATAAAAGTAGGTCGGCTTATTGATTTATTTTGTACAGCTGATCGACTATTGCTTAATTCGGCTGTTTGCCCGCTTCATTTTTACAAGGCTTATCTTACAATGACTTTGGATAGGTCCGCTTCCATACCTTTGAGTGCCGCATAAGTCAATTTATCCATCACCGCATTGTCGAAGCATATCGTCTTCATCATACGGTAATATTTCTTAGTCAACGTAAATCCGGGCTGGAAGGAAACATCTCGCAAAATCGCTTCTTTAAATGAAGCACCCGCTAAAGCACACTTCTCAAATCGGACACCAGTAAAGCTCTGTCCGTCGAAGCAAAGTCCGGTGAGGTCTGAATTCTTGAAATCCACCCCAACGAAGATGCAATTCTCAAATGTCGTCTTTCTAAGATCGGTTGTGATGAGCTTGACGTCCGTCAATCTTGCCCCGACAAACCTCACACCATTCAAGCTGGAAACGCTGAAATTGGTCCGTACCAAAACGGATTGATTAAAGCTCGCATTGGATAGATCAAGTGATGAAAAGTTGCAGTCCGTCAGGTTCGCTCCATCAAAATTAGCATCCCGTACATCGCTGCTCGAGAACGTGCTTCCCGTCAAATCCGCGTTGGAGAAGTCAGATCCCTGCAGTGCACTCGACGCAAATTTTCCTTTATGTACCTTAACGTCAGCAAAGTCGCTCTTGGATAAATTACTCGCACTGAAGTTCGTGAGCACCTGCCTCTCCAGCGTGCGTGACAGGCTTGCTACCTCCTGTACCGTTTGTTCGATGTCACCGATACTATCGATCGTCATCTCGAAGGCCGTTTGCTCGTCCTTGCCCTGCTCTTGGAGTTCCCGATACCGGTCATTCAGATCATGGAGCAGATCATTCTTCAGTTCCTCCACGCTCTTGACCCCATCATACGGTGCGAGCACGGCATTTAAATAATTGACCAACTTCTCATCCATAGGATCGATCAGCTCCTCATAATAAGTCCTTAAGAACTCGCTTCGCATATTCCCAGTTTTCTATATTACGATGATACGTTTCTCTGCCCTTATCAGTGATTCTGAAATATTTCCGTCTTCCACCTTGCGATTCATCGCCCCAGTACCATTCAATATCACCCTCTGCCTCAAGCCGCCTAACACTGGAGTACATCGTCGCTTCCTTTAGTTCATATTCTCCGCCTGAACGTTCTGCAATTAATTTGACGATTTCGTATCCGTAACGATCAGCCTCGGATAATAAGCGTAATATCATCGTATCGGTATGTCCGCGCAGCAGGTCGGAGGTAATTTTATTGTTGCTCATCTCAGCACCCCCACCATTTCATGATAGTTTAAACTACTGTGACTGTAAAGGTAATAGGGATATAAAGATAAACATGACGCTTGCTCTAATTGTTCAGATAGATATTTCTCCAATTATATTGATTTAATTCATTTCATTAGCTGCATTTTTAAAAATTTCAAAAAAATACATTAAACTTAACTCATTAGGAGCCACCATTGTCTTCATCACCAGATTATATGGTTTGAGAGTCATTTCTTTTGAGCCTGCGATATTCTTTATAAAAGGTCCATCTTCTGAATGAACATCCCATTCTCCCCCGAGATGATGTCTTGTAATCTCCCCGAAACAGTAGCTAACTGAATATATATCCTCTCTCGATATCTCCTTTTTTAGTAAATTGTCTAAAGTCAATATTGATTGGGGATTGTTCAAGTCAATATTATTTTCACTTATAAAAGACTGTATTGTAATATTCCACTCACTTCCTAGAAAATTATCTGGAGAACTTTTAACCCCAACCTTTATGGTTTCAAACCAATCCATAGCAAATTTTTCTGTTACCTCTACTATAGATTCTAATTCTTCTCTTAGAGTAGTTTCATCTGAATAAACATGGACTTGTTCTATCCGATCTCTCAGAAAGGCAATCGTATTTCTAGAAGAAGTGCCCTTTCGGTACTCACATCTTATTGCATTTTTGTACCACTCACTTTTTTCAATTTCGATGTATTCCTTTACCCCACCAATCTCTCTTATAAAAGTCCAATTAAAATCCGATTTCTCATATTTAAATCCAAATTGAGCAAATCTATCAACTAGAATTTCTTCAATATACTTCGTAATATTCATGAAATACCCCTTTCATTCTGAACGAACACCATGCCCCTCCCGCGACCGGACTTTCACCACCTTGGGATGCGTGCCTCTGGACTCGCTAAGCATATAAAAGACACAACCTTGAGGTTGTGTCCCAGACTGAAGAGAAAAAAGCTTCTTGTGAGAGTTTTTAGTTAGACACTCCTGCAAGTGATGGAGAATGATTGAATTGGTAGACCAAATCGTAAAGATCGCCCTCAAATAGCCTGCTTGGCCAAGTGTAGGGCCATCTTTCTCATATTCTGAACAGCGGTCGTCATCAGGCTTGTTCACATTCATTTGTGTCAGTGAGACGTTAAAAACGGATCTATTCCCTAAAAATTCGCGCGCTGAGCTGCGTAAGGAAGCTCGCCCAATTCTCTTGAAATTGCGGGTCGGTAGATTCGGTCCCGGTAACCATTTTAGTAACATCGCCTAAGATCAGAGGATAGTTGGATAAAGAAATAAGAGCTAGCGTCAGCATAACCGGATCCAGATCTTCGGGAACCAGACCGGCCGCCTTCTTGGCTTTCATATCGTCCACATAGGCATGAAGCGCGGCCTCTCTCTTTTTCTTTCGGTTAGGCTGTTCGGGCTGTTTCTCGAGAGCTTCCCAGGTGGTAAATCTTAAAAAATCCATCCTAAGCTGGGCATTGACTTTAAACCGGTGTTCCGCAATATGAACAGGATCGGTAGGATTCATGGAAGCCCACTCCGGCTCTTTATCCGGAATTTGCTCTAACATGGCCTCGAACAGGTCTTCTTTACCTTTGAAGTAGTGATAAAGCAATTGCTTTTTCACGCCGGCGCCCGCCGCTATGGCCTCCAAACGAGCTCCTGTATATCCTTTTTCGAAAAATTCTTTACGTGCCGCAGCGAATATATTGTTCCGCGTACGTTCGGCATTACGAATCTCCCCCATACGCTCAATACCTCCAGTATTTTTATAAATGTGTGAGTCATAATCTCCATGATCATAAGGTTTAAATGAACAATTAGTCAAGTTGAATTGATTATTTGGTAATTTTAACTTGACCTTTGTAAAATTATAACTTACCATAAGTAAAGTAATAAGTATAACTAGCTTGTTACGGGTTAGCTTCTCTGCACACATCCTAAGAAAGGAGGTTCATTTCACGATGAGGATCTTATCGGTTGTATGCCACCCGAGAACAAATTCTTTGACTTTTGCTGTCGCGGAGCGCTTCGTCCAAGGATTGAAGGACGCCGGGCATGAATCGGAGGTGCTGGATCTGCACCGGCACGGTTTTAATCCGATATTAGGGGAAGCCGACGAACCAGATTGGTCGGACAGCCGCAAAATCTATTCGCCCGAAGTGGAAGCGGAAATGGAACGAATGAGGAAGCATGATGCGCTCGCGTATATCTTTCCGATCTGGTGGTACAGCATGCCGGCCATGCTCAAGGGGTATATCGATCGGGTTTGGAATAATGGTTTTGCATACGGAGCGAATCAGTTGCATCATCGGCAAGTTTTATGGCTAGGTCTTGCAGGAGCTCCGCCGGAACATTTTGAGAAAAGACAGTACGACAAGATGCTCAGCCAGCATCTGAATGTAGGGATCGCCAGCTATTCGGGCATTCCGGACTCCAGAGTCGAAATCCTGTACGATACCTTGAATGAGAATGCAGAGTATCGTCAAGGTTTGCTGCAGCAAGCTTACCGGTTAGGTTTGGAATACTGTCGGAAACCAGCTTAACGGGATGTTTCGTCGGATTAAAACTATTTAAATATAATAAAATGATGAGGTGTAACGGTTATGGTAAACGCTGTGGAGCAGAGTGTTATTCAAGTGATGAAAGAACGCGGGAGCGTAAGAAAGTATCAACCGGGTGTGGAGATTCCACCAGCTACCTTAAAAACCATCATAGAAGCCGCGGGTTCAGCACCATCGGCATGGAATCTTCAGCACTGGAAATTTGTCGTGATTCAGAATCAGGAAAACAAGAACCGCATCTTGCCCGCAGCCTACAATCAACAGCAAGTGGCAGACTCTTCAGCCGTCATTATTGTCTTGGGTGACACGGAGGCGAATAAAAATGCGGAAGCTGTATATGACGAAATGGTTCGGTCGGGGGCTATGACGGAAGACGTCGTGAACAATATGGTGAATGATGTCAACAATTATTACGAGAATGTCGCAACCGCCGGCGTACACGATGCCATACGAAATGCTTCTTTTGCAGCGATGCAGCTCATGCTGGCAGCAAAAGCTCACGGGATTGACACATGCCCTATGGGTGGCTTCAACGCGGATGCACTTAGAGAAGAATTAAATATCCCAGAACGCTATATTCCAGTCGTTATGGTGGCAATGGGATATGCAGAACAACCTGCGTACGCTACGAACCGTTTTTCAGCGGATCAAATCGTGATTAACGAAAGGTTCTGACGGTAACGAAGGAGACATTTAGCATGACTAAAAGCATGTTAGGCACAACTGCCGTTGCGCAAATAGCGTTGCTCGTCCATGATATTGAATCAGCGAGTCAAGCGTATGCCGATTTCTTCGGCATCGATAATCGCGGTTGGTTCTGGTCAGATGAGTTTGGAATTACACTTACGGAGTTCAGAGGGAAGCCGACCGAGGGACGTGCCAAGCTTGCGTTCTTGGATATGGGATCGATTCAGTTGGAGCTCATCGAGCCGGACGATCATCCGTCCACTTGGCGTGAATCCTTGGACCGTCATGGCGAAGGCTTTCATCATATCGCCTTTTTCGTTGAAGGAATGCAAGAGAAGATCCTCCTGATGGAGCGTGAGCACATGCCTGTTCTGCAAAAAGGGGAAGATGCCGCTGGACAATACATCTATGCTTATATGGATACGTCCTCCAAGCTGAAGCTGCTCATTGAACTTCTCGAACATCAGAAAGAGTAAGAGGTAATTAGCTGCCAAAACCTTAGCCGACGGTTATATCGCTAAGGTTTCTTTTTATTCCTTAAATCGGTCCCACAAAAACAATGGTTTCTAATATTCATAAGTGGAGATATGTCGACCGTCAATGGCTTAGGCATGTCAGTTAGACCACAAGCTTGATATTCGGGAGAGAATACATTTTTTTATAATCAACGCGGAAGTAAAGTTTGTAACCATTATTTTTCAGCAGGAAAATAAAAATTGCAACTGGATTTCACCGCCTCCATCTCAAGCACGCCTCCATATCTTCCTTTAATATCACTCATTGCCATTAATAAATGCTTTTTATAGATGTTGTCAATCCAAGTGCGACACTTCATTCTCAAAAGATTCGTCAGCCGTCTTCCATCCTAAACATTTTCTTGGTCAGTTGTTAATGAGATGGAGAGCATGTTCTAGTTCTTTTTCAGATATGGCTTTATGTCATCCTGAAAAGTAAAAAATCTTTCCGCACTGTCTAACTATTTCATATAGGTATAACCTTCCAAAAAGGAATTGGAGGGTTAATTGTCATGCTTATTTTTACTATATCACATGACTTAAGTTCACTTTACTGGTAATCTTGACAAGCTATTAGCTGGTTTTAGCGCAACGAAAGAGTTAAGAAGTTTGCCCTATCTTATGTATCCAGCGATATGATTTAATTTCTCAATATCCTTCGGATTGATCTTCAATGTCGTTTGTGGAACCCCTGTACCTCCATAAACATAATTAAATCGAAATAACTCTCTATCCATGAATGTTGGGATATCCGGGTTTATTAACGATACACTTCCAATCTTACTTCCAGTTACTTGTTCTACTTCATTAGGCTTCGCAAATTTGATCTCTTGAAGTTGAAATTTCTCCTGCAAAGCAATAAGATCGATTCGTCCGTAATCACCAGAAATGATCAGAGCATAGTAGCCTTTATCTGTTTTGAATATTAGTGTCGGGGCAGTTTGGCCAATATCAATACCAAAATAATTAGCACCTTGCTGTGCTGTGTTAATCGGAATATTATGTTCAACGACTTCATAATCAACGTGCTGATTCTTTAATAGCGATATTAATTTATCCATACTTCTTTCCGTCTCCTTCTCTATATTTAATCTAGCTGGTCTACGTATAAATTCGTCAGAAAGACTTTTTTGCCTTTTTTCTGCAATTACTATTTATTCCGTTAACCTGCCCGTTAGCTTAATGAAATAGCTGTAAATTCAGTTAGATATTTATTTAATAGGTAATCGGACTATGTTCTTGTCCTTGGCTTGGGACAAGAACTTGTACCGATAAAACAAAAAAGCCGCTAAAATTAGCGATCTCAATGGGAATATGTTCTTGTCCCTCGACATCGAACTAAGTTCTTGTCCTTGAATTGTCATTGTAGAATTGTTTCTTCAAAGTAGTCTATAAATCTTCTAGCTGCAGCAGACAAATAGCCGTTTGTCCTCCAAATTAAGCTAGGTTCAGTAGCCCAAGGATTGTTTTCAATCTTAATAATGTCAAAATCCCCTGTCAACTGAGTTTGGACCATGGATAGTGGCAAGATCGTAGCCCCAAATCCGGACTTAACTAAACTTAGTAGCATTGAGGAATCATGGCATTCGCATAGTATATTGGGTTGCAACTTTAATTGCTTAAATTCTTGAATGATTTGTTGATATAAGCTGTTCCCTTCTACTGGACCAAAAAGAATCAATGGTATGGTGGAAATAAGCGCAACATCTACAGTATCAGCTTTAAATTTAAAATCTTTTGGAACAATAAAAACACATTCGTTTCTATCAATGTATCTTGTTTGATATTGTTCCTTTGCAAAATGACCATACGCTATCGCTATATCAATTTGGCGATTATCCAAACAATCGATCAAAAATGTAGCATTTCCTTCCCAGATACTGAATCTGACTTGAGGGTATTCATTACGGAATTGCTTCAATATAGACATCATCAATGCTGCATCATAGATAGTTAAACCTATTGATAGTGTTCCGCTAACCTCTTCCCCATACTCTTTAACTTCAACAACTGCTTCTTCCATTGTTTGTACGACATTTTTAGCTTTCTTGAGAAACAACTCACCTTGGGGCGTTAATGTTACTTTTCTCTTCTTGTTGCGCTCAAATAAAGTGACGCCTAGCTCTTCCTCCATCAACTGTAGTTGCTTGCTTAATGGAGGTTGTGCCATGTGCAGGGCCTGAGCAGCTTTTGTTATACTTCCTTCTTCTGCAATTGCAATTAGATAGCGAAGTTGTCGGATATCCATATGTCCCCTCCCTTATACGATAAAAGTATTATATAAATATTTTATAGATATTTTCAATATTAAAAATGTGGGCGTATAATCCCTTACTAGAAGAAGTATTAGAAATATGACCCTTTAAGGAGTAGATCATTTTGAAAATTATCGTAGGCATGACCGGTGCAACTGGATCCATTTATGGAATACGCTTACTGCAAGTGTTGAAGCAAGCTGGAATAGAAACTCACCTCGTCATCTCCACTTGGGCTGGGGCTACCCTTCAGACAGAAACATCTTATACGTTGAAGGATGTAGAAGCTTTAGCCGATTATGTATATTCAAACAAGGATTTGGGCGCAAAAATTTCAAGTGGTTCATTTCAAGTCGACGGCATGATTATAGCCCCATGCAGCATGAAATCACTCGCCTCCATTCGCATGGGGTTAGCAGATAATCTTGTGACTCGATCTGCCGATGTCATTCTTAAAGAACGTAAAAAACTGCTTCTTATGACTCGAGAAACTCCTTTAAATAACATTCATCTGGAAAACATGCTTTATTTATCTCAAATGGGCGTCATCATTTTTCCTCCTATGCCTGCCTTCTATAATCATCCAGAAACCCTTGAAGATATTGTTGATCACATTGTATATCGTACCTTGGATCAATTCGGTATTCATCTACCAGCAGCCAAACGTTGGAATGGATTAACCAAAAAACAATAGTTTGAAATAATTAGAAAATGGTTATTTTTAGGCCGCTTTCCAATAGAAGTAGCGGCTTTTATATTGATCTGCTATTTACAAAATCAAAATTTAATATTTTAAAAGTATGTAATAAATATTTAATAGATATTTTCAATATATAAAAATCAGTTGTATAGTTGTTCTTGCATCAAGAAAATTCAGTATTAGGAGGAACGCTCTATGGCGTACAAAGATTTAAGGGAATTTCTTAGTTTGCTAGAATCGGAAAATCAGCTTATCCGAATTAAAGAACCGGTGATGCCTGAACCTGACTTGAGCGCAATTGGCCGCTCTGCAACTAGTTTGGAAAGTGCACCGGCAGTTATTGTTGAGAACGTTAAAGGTTATAAAACTCCAGTAGTACTTAATGTGCACGGTTCTTGGCAAAACCACGCTTTAATGCTTAATCTGCCAAAAGATACTCCTGTTAAAGAACAGTTTTTTGAACTGGAAAAAACATGGGATCGATACCCAATCAAGCCAGTCTGGGTTGATCGAAAAGACGCTCCGGTCAAAGAAGTGATTATTGAAGATGATATTGATCTATTTGAAGTGTTGCCTTTATACCGCATTAACGAATTCGATGCTGGCTTTTACCTGTCAAAAGCACTCATCGTTAGTAAGGACCCTAATAAACCGGATAGTTATGAAGAACAGAACGCAGGCACATACCGCGTTCAAGTAAAAGGTAAGGACAAACTTGGCATACAGCCTCTTCCATTCCATGACATGGCCGTTCACCTAAGACATGCTGAGGAAAATAATGAGCCGCTGCCTATTGCTATTTGCCTTGGAAATGACCCTGTTTTAAATCTAATGGCAAGTACACCAATTGAATATGCTCAATCAGAATATGATTTTGCCGGTGCTTTAAAAGGCGAACCGATAGAACTTACGAAAAGCGAGTTAGGTGGATTAGACATTCCTGCACGCAGTGAAATCGTGTTAGAAGGGTATGTGCTTCCACGTGAGAGAGAAATTGAAGGACCATTTGGTGAATTCCCAGGTAGTTATTCAGGCTCTCGTCAACAACCCGTTGTCAAAATCACTAAAATAACCCACCGTCAAAATCCTATTTTTGAGAACTTGTATTTGGGTATGCCTTGGACGGAAGTGGATTATCTAGTAGCTTTAAATACAAGCTTACCGATATACAAGCAATTAAAACGTGATTTCCCGGAAGTTCAAGCCGTAAATGCCATGTATACTCACGGAATTGGCGTTATTGTCTCTACAAAATCACGTTTCGGTGGATATGGTAAAGCCGTAGCAATGAGATTGTTATCTACACCACATGGTATGCCGTACTCGAAAATTGTAATTGTCGTAGATGAATTCGTTGATCCGTTTAACCTAGAACAAGTGATGTGGGCATTGACAACTCGTGTTCGTCCCGATAAAGACGTATTTAAAATTCCATTTGCTCCAGGAATGCCTTTAGACCCTTCCTCTGAACCAGCTGGAATGCATACGAAGCTAGTTATCGATGCGACCACTCCTGTTGCCCCAGATTTCGCACGAGATACGGAACTGTTAGCCACTCCAGTGAAAACTGATGAATGGACAGAACTACTTCGAGAAATTGCGAAACAGCAGCGCAGCTAAATATTACAAATCATAGCATACTTTAGATTTATACTTACTTAGGAGGAAATGACATGAAATGCCCAAGATGCGAATCTGAAACAGTTAGTCTATTAAAAAAGGCTCCTCTAGATAATGCCTGGGAGATATACATTTGTGGTACATGTACACTTTCATGGAGAAATACGGAGCCTGACAATATAACTGATCCTGCAAAATATGATAAAAGATTTAAGATTGATCCAGCTAACATTGTGAAGTTGGATCAAATTCCACCGATTCCAGAACTTAAAAAATAATATACAACAATAATTCATAGGGTGGCAGCATCCTATGAATTACCCATTTCTCGTTTATATTAAATGTGCTTCCATAGCTTAGTCACGAAATAGCTAAATAATATCCAGATTATTAGTTACAGTAAAAAACTTATCCTTATACTCACAGTTCTTTATGAAGTGAGGGAGTTTTTCAAGATTATATTTCGTATTCCACTCTAATAGGTTTCTGATATCCTCTAAAGTCTCTCGCTTTCCACTCTTGTCAGTTCCTGAAGCACGGTCTTCATAACGTTTCCATATTCTCGTTTCTTGGAGAGACAAAGGAGGCTTCAAGACAACAATCTTATCAGCAGCAGAAAGACTTGGTTCTATCCATGCTCTGTATACACCTTCTATAATCCATGCCTCTTGGCTTAAATATTCTTCAAGTTTCTGATCTCGTTGTTTCTCCGAAGCTTTCACCCCATAAACTCCCGCTTCATTGTCCTAAAATTTATCATCTAAATCATAATGTGGGATATTGAGTCTTTGACTCAACAACTCTGCTATGTAGGACTTACCACTTCCTGCTCCTCCAATGATATGGATTTTAATAATTTCCACCTCCGTCCTTCAAAATTCTAAACATAATTATACACCAACATAATTAAACTAACCTGCCCGTTAAGTTAATGAGAAAGCTGTAATATTTATTAGATATTTATTAGATATCTATCTAATCGGTAATAGGTACATGTTCTTGTCCATTCCGGCAATCGGTACATGTTCTTGTCCTTGACTCGGGACACGAACTTGTACCGATAACATAAAAAAGCCGCTTAATTAGCGACTTCAATGGGAATATGTTCTTGTCCCCCGACAGGTCGTAAAATAGAAATTAATATTTGCAAAGTTCTGATATTCTATATTCAATTACAGTACTTCCCATGTGTTCACGACGTCCCCCCGACTTAAGCGAACGATAGTGAGCGGCCGCGATGTGGTTAGTCGGTGCGGATGTGTCCCGGCATCTACTTCTTCGACTTAACTTCCGGGACCGAGGCGGCTTGTCCGGCGATGCGTGAACACATTGTTATAGGATGTCAGCGACTTCTTCGAAATTCCTGAATTATTCTTTCTACATTAAATTAAAAATTTTAAAATATGTGATAACAAAACTGCTGGTTCATCTTCTTGAACTAAATGTCCTGCTTCAGGGATAGTAACAAACTGTGATGTCTTTATCTCACTATGCAATTTGTGCCCCTTTTCAATTGGAACCCATTTGTCTTGCCTCCCCCAAACAATTAATACTGGTATCTTAATTTCTCCATATTTATCTTCAATTTCATCTGTATATTTTTGGCTAGCTTGGGCTATTTGACGATAGAATGCAGGCTGACCCGTTGATCCAAGCCAAGGATTTAATATACCTTTTAAAGTTTCATCATTCATTGGTTTATATGTTGCCCCTTGAACATATGCAGAAACCATAGCCTTATGTATATAACTAGGAACTCCTTGAAAAGCTGATTCATATTTGTTTACGTGTGAGAAGAAAGTAGAACCCCAAGGTGCTACTGCCACGGGATCAATTAGAATAAGCTTTTTAAAGTCACGTTTATTTAACATGTGTGTTCTTAAAACAGTTGTTCCGCCAAAATCATGTCCAATAGCATACGGATCCTTAAGTTCCCAATGATTTAATAGTTCTACAAAGACTTTGTTCTGTACGCCTAGCGAGACATCTCCATCATTTTTTTCAGATTCACCATAACCTAAAAGATCATAATAATACACGGTAAACCATTGACTTAATGCGGGAATGATGTGCCGCCAATTAAAAGATGACCAAGGAGTGCCATGCACAAGGACTAAAGGAGGACCTTCACCCATGATTCCATAACATACTGTTCCATAAGTTGAAGAGAATCTTCTTGTTAAATTTATATTCTGCATAAATCTAACCTCCTATTTTTATCGTAATGATAAACAACTTGGCATAATTTATTAGTCTTGTATTAGTCTTGTTTTTCGCTGATTTCCTATAACGTCTTATTCACGAACTTCGTAAATAATTCCATATGTAGGGTATTCGCGAAACTTTTGAACTATCCTGCCCATTCGTAATGAAAACAAGGAGCAGCTGCCGAGGCAAACTACTCCTTGTTTGATTGAACTAATGTTTCCCGTTAGCTTAACGATTTATTATTATTTTTTGGAGTTGGGATTTCTACAACATGGATTTTAAATAGATCTAAAACAGCAATTATAGACAATGCAAAACCACTGTTCCATACCTCATCTATCCAATTTCCCTCAAATATCTGCGTACATTCATTAATAAAATCTTGATTTAATCGTGATTGAAGTTTCTTCTGCCATGACAGAATATGGAACTCCCTTAACCCCCATTTTATCTATCATCTATCTGAGCCCTGCCAGAACTCCCTTCTCGTATTCGTCTGTCGCGTTCTCATGTATCATGTGAATCTATCCATTCAAGAAATTGGTTTTTTCGATCATGAGTATTTCTACAGTAACAGTGAACATTAAATCAACTCTTTTTGATGGAGTTTAACAGTCATTTTAGCAAACAAATTCTTGGGAAAGCTGAGGTCTTAGGATCAACTAACGTTTCCCGTTAACATAATCAATGGTTTGGTTATTCTTCTCACTCAACTTTCCCTTTTGAATTACATCAAAAATAAATGCATGCTTGGCATTGGTATAAGCAACTCTGTCATGGGGATACTTTTCTGCAAGTTCTTTTTTAATTGATTGTACTGCTTAAGCATTCTGGATGAGTTCTTAAATAATCCCTGAACAAAATATTGTTATGCCATTCTTCACTTCCATAAACATAAATATGTAAATGATGCGTTCCTGCTCTTCCTTACCTCTTCTGAAAAACCTTCTGTTAAGCAAGATTTTGTGATAAACATTCATATACCCTATCTTTGCAAGGGATTCAATAAAGGCTTCAACATCCTCTACAACACGAAATTTGTTTCTAATCTTATTAAGATCCTTGATTTTCTTGATTAAACAACAAATGAGCTCAGACTAATCTGAGCTCATTTGTATGTTGGATTAAGAAGTTACAAACAATATTCCTTCACCGTGTTGTCAGACGCATGATTTGTCTTACAGTTACACGCTCGATATCTGCCTTTAGTCGCAAATGATTATTACGGATGGCCGGGCAATCAGGCGAAATGTTGATCACTCCAATGAGAACATTTGACTACTGTATATTGCAGACACATGTTCTTATATCAATTAAAAATAAAAGTGCCCTCGTTAGTTATAAGCTAATGAGGGCACTTTTTACAACAAAAAACACAAATAATTTGGTAGAACCACCAATATTATCAATATTGAGTATTACATCACAAACTTTAATACGAAATATCAGCTGGGATCCTAAGATGCAACCATTAAGATACAAACTCTATTGTAAAAGTACTAACTTTAGTGTAAAGGCACCAACTATAATGTCTAGAAACTAACTTTAATGTAACCAGACAAATATCAAATGAATTTATTTTATTAAATAAATTATTCAACAGTTACACTCTTCGCCAGGTTACGTGGTTTATCCACATCAAGACCGAGGGCAAGAGATGCGTAGTATGCCAGAAGCTGGAGCGGCACTACGGAAAGTGCTGGTGTCAGGATCGGCAATGTTTTCGGAATTGCATATGCTTGGTCTACGGATTTAAGCAGGTTCGCAACATGCTCTTCATGCGTAATCACCATAACGTCTGCACCGCGTGCTTTTACTTCCTTGATGTTACTTACTGTTTTCTCAAGTACATCCTCCTGTGTTGCCAGGGCAATCACCGGAATACCGTCTTCGATCAATGCAAGCGTACCATGCTTCAGTTCACCTGCTGCATACGCCTCAGAGTGGATGTAAGAGATCTCTTTCAGCTTAAGGGAGCCTTCCTGAGCAACAGCGTAGTCTACGCCGCGGCCGATGAAGAACAGGTTCTTATGGCTGGAGATTTGCTCAGCATAATCCTTAATGGTCTCCGCTTGATCCAGCATTTTCTCCACTTGCTCAGGCAGAGATTGCATCGCAGCGATAATGCCTGCTACCGTCTCTTCTGTTTGAGTGCCACGCACTTGAGCGAGGTACAAGCTGAACAGAGCAAATGCAATCAGCTGAGAAGTGTAGGCTTTCGTAGAAGCAACAGCAATCTCAGGACCTGCCAGTGTTGCAAGCACGTCGTTTGCATCACGAGCGATGGAGCTGCCCACCACGTTAGTGATCGCAAGTACATGAGCACCATTAGCCTGCGCTTCACGAAGTGCTGCAAGGGTATCCGCTGTTTCACCCGATTGGCTGACTACGATAACGAGTGTATCAGAGTTCACGATTGGTGAACGGTAACGATACTCGGAAGCCACGTCCGTCTCGACTGGAATACGTGCCAGATGCTCGATCATGCTGCGGCCAACGAGACCTGCATGGTAAGCCGTACCACAAGCAATAATTTGAATGTTCTTAATATTTTTAATTTGCTCTTCCGTCATGTTCAGATCAGGAAGCAATACTTTTTTGTGATCTGCAGAAATCCGGCCCAGCATCGTTTCACGATAAGCTTTAGGCTGCTCGTAGATTTCTTTCAGCATGAAATGATCGAATCCGCCTTTTTCAGCTGTAACTGCATCCCAATCGACACGAATCATTTCCCGAGAAATAAAATTCCCCTCAATTGTCATCAGTTCGACAGAATCCTGTGTCAGGACTGCCATTTCGCCGTCATTCAAGATGTACACGTTACGAGTATATTCGAGAATAGCCGGAATATCGGAGCCGATAAAGTTCTCACCTTCACCGATACCGATGATCAGCGGACTGGCTTGACGAACAGCAACCAATTTATCTGGCTCATATTCTGTCAGAACGCCGAGTGCAAACGCACCACGCATGTATGTGATCGCTTTTTGAACAGCTTTCACGATATCACCGTCGTACTCACGAGCAACCAAATGAGAGATCACTTCAGTATCTGTCTCCGAAGTAAATACACAGCCTTGGCTGATCAGCTCATCCTTCAGCTCCAGATAGTTCTCTACAATCCCGTTATGAACTACAGAGAATTTGAGGCTGTTGTCTGTATGCGGGTGAGAGTTCTCATCCGATGGTTTACCATGAGTTGCCCACCGTGTATGTCCAATTCCTGCGCTTCCTTGCAGCGGAGCCGTCTCCAGCTTAGCTTCAAGGTTCGCAAGACGACCGATAGATTTCGTAATTTGCAGACCTTCTGGAGTGAAAACGGCGATACCCGCAGAGTCATAACCACGGTATTCCAGTTTCTTCAGTCCTTCGATCAACACATTTTGCGTATTCTTTGTTCCAATATATCCAACGATTCCACACATAGGTAAAATTCCTCCGATTCGAATGTTTGAACATGACCGGGAGAAATGCACCATCAGCATGTAAATAGACATGAGTAAACAATAGTCTGATATGCGGGTGACAAACCCTTTACGGTAAGCTACATAGCACGAACCAGTGTGTTATTATACAACTGGACAGCCAATAAAGTGGCCTTGATATCGTATGAAATGACTTCCGTCTTATCCTATGTCGATGTCACGATGACGCATATCATCACTCATGTAATGCTGAAGTATGCTCTCCTCGTGCACATTCTAATTTTGTATCACCTATCGATTCGTTGTAAAAACAGTCGCCTGTTTCTTTTCCGTTTTCGATTTACGGTATGGTGGATTACCGGGAGGTCCCCGCCGAACAATCCGAACACCCCCACCTCGTCAACTTGACCATTGTCCATTGTTTTACATAACAATGGTTCCGTACACTGGAACAAGTTCTGGCGCTTGTAATGCTGTTGTAACCTCAACCCTCACTTTCTATGTCTGAATCACACAACTCATTATATGCATCTGATGTCAGTTTTGCAATGGAGCAATATACCTCCAAGCAAATTTCATCATAAATACCCAAAAAACAAACCCGTGAAACTAGACTCTAGTCACACGGGCTTATTTTAAGAGCAGGACAACCAGGTTACCCTGCCAGTTCCTTCTTAACTACACCCGCGATATGCTCAACGAACTGCTCAAGCTCTATACGGTCCGGTCCTTCTGCCATAACACGAATCAGGGATTCTGTGCCAGATGGTCTAACCAGTACACGTCCATTGTCACCCAGCTTGCTCTCGATCATAGCGATTGCTTCCTCAATAACCGAATTGCCTTCATACTTGCTCTTGTCTTCGACACGAACATTGACCAGCACTTGCGGATACTGTTTCATCAGACCTTTCAGCTCACTCAGCTTCTTGCCCGATTCTTTAAGCGTATTAATCAATTGAATCGCAGTCAGCATCCCGTCTCCCGTCGTATTGTAGTCCAGGAAAATAACATGGCCGGACTGCTCACCGCCCAGATTGTAGCCCCCGCGGCGCATTTCTTCCATTACATAACGGTCACCGACCGCAGTCTTTGCTGTTTTGAGTCCTAATTTTTCAGTTGCTTTGTAGAAACCGATATTGCTCATTACGGTGGACACAATCGTTCCATCATGAAGCTTGCCTGCACGGTTCATCGCATCGCCGCAAATGCACAGAATAAAGTCGCCATCCACTTCGGCTCCGGTCTCATCAATTGCAATCAACCGGTCTGCGTCGCCGTCAAATGCAAGACCTGCATCCGCACCATGGCGAATCACTTCTTCCTTGAGCTTCTCAGGGTGTGTCGAGCCACACTGCTCGTTGATGTTAAGTCCGTCAGGCTCAGCACCAATCGTAATGACTTCTGCTCCGAGATCAGCGAAAAGTTTTGGAGCCAGCTCATACGCAGCACCGTTAGCGCAATCCAGTACAATTTTTAATCCGTCAAAACGGGAAGATACCGTTGTTTTTAGATACTCCAGATAAGTAAACTTCGCTTCTTTGTCGACCGTAACCGTGCCCAGACCGCTGCCAATCGGACGAGGAAGGGTGTCTTCATATGCATCCATCAATTCCTCAATCTTATTCTCTGTCTCATCAGACAGCTTGAAGCCGTCACCGCCAAAGAATTTGATTCCATTGTCCTCCACCGGATTATGAGATGCCGAGATCATGACTCCTGCGTCTGCTTTAAGCGTGCGTGTCAGATACGCTACGCCTGGAGTCGAAACGACACCAAGACGAATAACATCCGCACCAATGGACAAGAGACCTGCAACGAGCGCTGATTCCAGCATAAGCCCTGAAATACGTGTATCCATCCCGATAACCACTTTCGGACGGTCTACTCCTCCAGCGAGTACATATCCTCCGCAACGTCCAATGCTATAGGCCATCTCAGCCGTTAATTCTTTATTAGCAACCCCTCTAACTCCATCAGTACCAAAATATTTCCCCATTCTCCTGAACTCCTTTTTGTCATATGTGAATAGTCAATTAGCAAGCTTGCTTTAGAAAGATATCGATCTAATTCAATTTCGTGCATTTCATAATATTAATTAATAATGGCTGATACATTGTTACTGTAAAAATGGCAGTAAGCTCATGTTAAGGTGCTGGATTGGCTGCATCAGTATCTTCACCGGAATCACCCGGGTCACCGTTCCCTTCCTGGCTCGGATCTGACTCTTCTTCCTTGTCCTCCCCATTCGTTGTACCACTGTTCTCCTCTTCCTCTCCCGATCCTGCATCGGGTTCAGTTGGCGGAGCAGTCGTTTCGGTAGAGGTGTCTTTCACCTGAACCTCGATAGTGAGGTCAGCCGATGAATTCTTGACCGTTACGTAATCCGGTGCATTGACTTGCAAGGTCACTTCATGTGAGCCTTCTGCCAAATCACTCGCATCTGCAATTAGCTCTAGATCCGTCGCATCTATGTTATCCAGCATATTACTGGGTCCGGAAATGGTGATATCCTTCAAGCCGTCCCTTGGCCTCGTAACACTTGCTTCCAGACTGCCGCCCGGCTCCTTAACTACGATGGGGACATCCCGTATCACCTTTTCCGTATCCTGCACTTCATCGGATAATGCAACCGTCACTTCTAATTGCACGGAGCTCGGCTCGATTTTCTCAAAACCGGAGGGCGGCGTCAAGTCCACGTTAACTGTATGTGTCCCCGCCTCCGAAATCTGGCTAAGGTCCAAAGTCACTCCATTATAGTTCTCGACGCCTGCCAGCAGCTCCTGACTTCCATATAAAGTTACTTCATTTACATTCGGTTCCACTTGAGATAAGGTCAGACCATCCGGAAGACGTCCGGTGTAATGCACCTTAAATGGGACTTTGGTAAACTGCTCCGTAATCGGCACTTCTACAGCCACCGACTCAGGCTCTATGACAGCTCCTTCAATTTCATTCCCATCGAGATCGAAGGCTTTGAGACGCACTCTCTTCTCACTTACTGTATCCGTTGCTCCTTCAATATCGATCGTTCCTTCGACTTTGCCTACGGCTGCCAGCTGGCTCTCAGGAAGAGTGACCTTAACCGGCTCCGCAGGTGTAACTACCGGATCTCCTGCCAAATATCCTGCGGCTGGCTCACCCGTAGGTACGATACTAACATCAAATGTATTTGTCCCCAGCTCTTCAACAGTTACCGTCACCGTAGAAGGCTCCATCTTAACGAACTCGACCCCGTTTGGCACCACATGACTTAGCGGTAAGGTGCTCGTTCCTGGACCCACATTGCTGAGATCCAGCCGAACTTTATATTCATCTGTAAAAACAGAAGTCAGTACCGAGCGTTGTCCTCTGACCTGCATCTCGACTTCTGTTGCATCGACAGACGTAAGGACATACTTCGATGAATCGATGCCATAAGGCTCAATGGTGATATTATCAATTACCCGAGGCTCAACAGATGCAGTTGTCGTCGGTGTAGGTGTAACATCGTTCGAATGAACCATAGCCCATAGCAGCAAACTGATAGCCAGCGCCAATATTTTGGTAAAATTGTTATTGTTGAACCATTTATCCATTACCCTGGCCCCCCTTCCGTTTCCAGATCGAGTGCCTCTTTTCTTTCAGTGTTGAAGAAGGACGAAGCTCTTCATGCAGTTTAGAGATCAAGGATTCCTCCTTAATATCCCTCACCACTTGTCCGTTAATCGCTAAGGATACCTGTCCTGTTTCCTCAGACACAACAATCGCTACTGCATCTGCTACTTCACTTACTCCTATCGCTGCACGGTGCCTCGTTCCCAGCTCCTTGCTGATAAAAGGGTTCTCTGACAAAGGCAAATAGCAAGCAGCAGCTGCAATCTGTTTTCCTTGTAAAATAACAGCCCCATCATGAAGCGGTGTGTTCGGAATAAAGATGTTAATCAGCAGCTCAGAGCTCAGAACTGAATTCATCTTGATCCCTGATTCCGTATATTCATTCAGTCCTGTTTCCCGTTCGAACACAATGAGTGCGCCAATCTTGCGACGAGAGCAATAATTCACAGCCTTAATAATTTCATTCGTAAAACGACTGAACTCCTCATCATCCGCCGTAATCCGGTTAAACCATTTGCCACGGCCCAATTGCTCGAGCGCACGACGAAGCTCCGGTTGGAAGATGATAAAGAGTGCCAGCACCCCGAATGTAAATAGCTGATTCATGAGCCACTTCAGTGTGTAGAGATTAAACCAGGTACTGACTACCCACACGACAACGAGCAGAAGTATGCCCTTCAACAGCTGTACAGCGCGGGTCCCGCGAACAAGCAGCATAATGTGGTATATGATATAACCTACAATTAAAATATCTATAATATCCTTAATGGCTTCTTGCCATGTCAAATCCGCAAAATAGTTCATGCGATTGCCCCCGATATTCCCTAGTTGAGTAAATGTCCACATTCATATATCTGTAAGATAGATCGAACTAAGCTCTTCATGATCCTTTATGGTTTATAAGGGCTCTGGCATGATCATCGTTCATTCTTAAGAGTTAGTTATAGTATGTTCTTCATCATATCTAGGTTATAACGATAAAGTGCAAGTTGCAAGCGAGCTCGTTATTCCTTTCCCAATTATTATCATTATACCCTGAAAATATTAAAAAAAGAGCCCTCATAACAGAGGCTCTCTGGTCTTATAAAGGAATGTTCTACTATTGTTAGCATTTATTAGCGGTAAGCTACGACATTCATCACATCTGTTATCTTATACCAAATCCAGTCCAGCGCTTGATCTATACTCTTGATTTGTCCTGAGATATGAGCTGTAGAGGCCGTCATATAATGACCATCAATAATCGTGAGGTTACCCTCCACATTACCGTATACTTTTGCAGTCCCATTCTCAACCGTCAAATTCCCTGTAATCGACTTGCCCTCAGGTACAATGACATCGTTCCCTTCGATCACAATCTGATCTAGATCATCTCCACTGACAATCAACTGATTACTCTGGTCCCAAAAGCTGATCGTACTGGAAAACATCACGATTACAAAAATGGCTGCAGCAGTTAGGGCCGGGTGTCTTTTGACCCACTTCAGCCATGGCTGCTGTTTCTTTGGTTCTGGTACAGCACTCATGATCCGATCAGTCAGCTCATCTGAAGCAGACGGTGAATAATGTCTCATTGCGTATAGCAGCATATCCGTCTGTTCCAACTCTTTAAACCGCATGCGGCAGTCGGGACATATCGACAGGTGACTCTCGAGCCCGCTCTTTTGGGACAACGATAGTTCATCATCTAAATATTCATGCATTAAAGAGGTGCTTTCCTTGCAGTCCATATGAGCATATCCTTTCCTCTAGATCTTTGAAGTCTTATTTGCCGTATGATTTATACAGACATAAGACTTGCTTCCATTAAATACGAAGCACATCTAAGAACGTTTCAATAATTTATGCAGCATTTTTAAAAAAGGAGCCGGATCAATTTCACGCTTGAACCGCTACAATTTAAATTCTAGCTTTTTACGCAAAAATTCACGGCCTCTATGTACTCTTGTCTTAATGGTTGTGACAGGCATCCCTAATACATCACTGATCTCCTGTAGAGATAGATCCTGTAAATAACGAAGCACCATGATCGACTTGTACTTTGCAGGCAGCGTTTCAATTGCATCACGAATAATTCGCTGCGTCTCAGACAACAGCGCTTCACTCTCAGGGGTCCGGTTATCGCTTGGAATCATGGCATACCCATCAGTCCCCTCCTGATCTCCAAGCTCGGCATCGAGCGAGTAGGAAGGCTTCTTTCTCCGGAGTCTATCGATACATAAATTCGTTGCAATTCGATAGATCCAAGTTGAGAATTTCTGCTCTGGATCATATTTCTCCATATTCCGGTATACTCTCAAAAAAGTTTCCTGCACAATATCTTCTGCCTCATGTCTATTGTTCAGCATCCGATAAGCCAAATGAAACAATTTATCTTTATACAATTCCACAAGCTCAGCGAAAGCCCGTTGATCACCCTTAAGTATTAGATTGACCAACCTATTCTCCAAATTATCCACCATATATTCCCCCAGACTGGCTGATGGGTCTTTCGTACCGCTCGTATCCCAAAAAATACATCATTCAAATCGTAATTCATGTGCAGTTAAAAATCAATCATTTACACTATCAATTGTCAAAAAAAAAATCGGGAACTCTCCTACTTAAGATAAGAGAGCTCCCGAAGATCGAACCCAGTTCAATATTTAAATGGTTATAATCAACCTGTGTTCCGCATCCCTGAAGCAATGCCGTTAATCGTAAGCAGCACTTCCCGAAGCAATTCAGAGTCGTCTCCGTTTTGTTCACGCAATGCACGAAGCTCAGTCAGCAACTGCACTTGCAAGTAACTTAGCGGATCAACATACGGATTACGTAATCGAATGGATTCTTGAATTACAGGAACATTATCCAGAATATCCTGCTGCCCTGTAATTTTTAGAAGCAGATCCTTTGTTAGTTCATATTCTTCTAAAATTTTTCCTTTGACACGAGCACGAATCTCATCGTCCTGTACCATAGAAGTGTACTGCTTCGAGATGTTCATGTCTGCCTTGCCTACCGCCATCTGTACAGTATCAATCAATGTACGGAAGAACGGGTAGTTCTTATACATATCCTGAAGCACCTTCAGATTCTCCTCTTTGCCCTGATAGAAGCTCTGTAGGCCTGTACCAGCCGCGTACCATGCAGGGAAGAGATAACGGCTCTGTGTCCAAGCAAACACCCAAGGAATGGCACGTAAGTCCTCAAAACGATTGCTGTTCTTCCGCTTAGAAGGTCGGGATCCAATATTCAGCTCACCAACCTCAGGCAGCGGCGTAGATTCTTTGAAGAAATTGAAGAAGTCAGGATCATTAAATACAAGATCTTGGTACTTCTTCAGAGAAGCCTCTGAGATGGATACGATAATTTTCTTCCAAGCCTCTTCTTCAACCGGTGTCTCCACACTCGCAACCATAGCACTCGTCAGAAGAGCCGATGTTGCCTGTTCAAGACTTCGATAAGCGATCCCTTGCAGGGAATAACGGGAGGAGAGTACTTCTCCTTGTTCCGTAATCTTGATGCCTCCACCAATCGTATGAGGCGGCTGTGCCATAATACTGCGGTTTAGCGGCATACCGCCGCGACCAAGCGCTCCTCCACGTCCGTGGAAGAACTTGAGTTTTATATTGTACTTCTGGCTTACTGCCGTAATTTCATTCATGGCTACGAGCAGCTCCCAGTTTGCTGTAACAACTCCACCGTCTTTGTTGCTATCCGAGTAACCCAGCATGATCTCCTGCAGATCCTCCATCGCAGATACACAATTGCGATATACCGGTAATTCGAATAAGCGTTTCATGATCGCTGGTGCTGCATGCAAATCTTCAATGGTCTCGAATAGTGGCACAGATTGAATGGTACAAATCACATTACCATCTGGTTCTCTGCGGTAGAGACCTACTTCTTTGGCAAAGACCATTACTTCGAGCAGATCACTAGCACCTCGGGTCATACTGATCAGATAGCTGTTAATGCAGTTTCTGCCGTATTCCTTCTGAGCTCTGTAGATCGTACGATATACTTCAAGACATTCCTGTGTGCTCTCGCTGTAGCTGAAATGCGAAGAAGTTAATGGTCGTGGATCGCTCAACAAGCCGGCTAGCAAATCGATCTTCTCTTCCTCAGACAGAGCAGAATAATCATCTACAATGTTCATATGAGCCAAGATTTCCTTCATAGCATTCTCATGCTCTTGGCTGTGCTGACGAACATCTAAAGTCGCGGTATGGAAGCCGAACAGCTCCACTTGGCGAATAATCTTTTTAACATAAGTGTCTGCGACATAATCCGCATAATGATATCTCAAGCTGCGGTCAATTAGCTTCAGGTCGTTAATCAATTCCTCCGGTGAAGCGTAACGGTCTGACTGGCCGACTTTGTTGTCATCAAGCACATTATTCAGCTTGGAAAGCATGTAGGCGATTTTAATGCGATAAGGTTCCTTCTCATTCCGCCAAATATCCGCTTTCTTCAGAACAACCTTCTGACGATCCTCTTCAATAGAAGACATGAGCTCTTCAGAAACTGTAACGATATTTGTGCTGAAACTCAGTTTACCCATTAATTCAATCAAGATACGCTGATATTCACGCAGAGCAAGCTTACGCTGCATTTTAAGGGTCTCCCAGGTCACGTCAGCCGTTACTGATGGATTCCCATCCCGGTCTCCACCAATCCAGGAGCCAAAACGTAAATAAGTAGGCACATGCCAGCGATGTTCTGGATAATACTTTTCTAAGCAGCGCTCCAGCTCTTCATAAACATCCGGCAATACATGGAACAGCGTTTCATGGAAATAGTACATTCCATTTCTTACCTCATCAAGCACGGTAGGCTTGCGATCACGCAGTTCGTCTGTTTGCCAGAGCGTTATGACCTCGTTCAGCAGCTTCTCACGCAGCTGTTCACGTTCACGATGCGTAAGCGTTGGATTATCCAAGAGCATAACATCCTCAGATATACGTTTATGTATATCAAGAATAACTCGACGAGATGCTTCGGTTGGATGCGCGGTCATGACTAGCTCCAGGGACATAGTTTCCAAGATGCTCTGTACCTCGGTGTAGCCAAAGCCTTTATCCTTCAATGTTTGTACAGCCTTTTCAATAGAACCCGGTTGTACAGCCTCACCCGCAGAACGCTCGTAATCTCTCTTACGGCGGATCCGATGATTCTGCTCAGCGATGTTCACCAATTGAAAGTAAATCGCAAAAGCACGAATAACTTGATGACGTCGATCCGAATCAAGCCCCTGAATCATGCTCATAAACTCCTGGAACAATTCAGGTGTATTCTCAGCACGTAAAGCCTTGCTCGTCTCGCGAATCTTCTCAACAACGTTCAGGAGTTCGTTCCCTCCTTGATGTACCAGAACCTCACCAAGTATATTACCTAGAAACCTCACATCCCGACGCAACAAATTATTTGAATTGTTTTTGTTTGCGGTTGCCATAAGTTCTGTCATGCATATCCTCCTATCTCCAGCTGAATACAAAGTTAATCGTCCGTCATAATTGACACCTTCATAACATGATACAATAAAAATCAGGTAAAATCTTTAGTTTTGTGATAGAAAATACAGGTTTTTTGACAATTTTCGAATAAAATATTCAGTTATACTTCGTATTTCTACACCTTTGTCATCACATCAACGCGCCTTGAGAAGAGATCCATTCCGATTCTAATTATAGATAATTTTTACAACAAGTGCATATGAAAAATAGACCTCGTGCGTGACCCGACGGGGAGTAAATATACAAAAAAAAGCCCATCCATAAGATCAGGCTTTACAATAAGTATAATGAAGCGGGTGATGGGAATCGAACCCACGCTACCAGCTTGGAAGGCTGGAGTTCTACCATTGAACTACACCCGCAAATACGATCGGGATGACACGATTTGAACATGCGACCCCCTGGTCCCAAACCAGGTGCTCTACCAAGCTGAGCTACATCCCGACAGTAAATGGCGCGCCCTGAGAGATTCGAACTCCCGACCTTTTGATTCGTAGTCAAACGCTCTATCCAGCTGAGCTAAGGGCGCAAAATATGGAGCGGACGACGGGAATCGAACCCGCGACCCTCGCCTTGGCAAGGCGATGCTCTACCGCTGAGCCACGTCCGCAAAAAATCAATGCGCGTGAAGGGACTCGAACCCCCACGTCAAGGACGCTAGATCCTAAGTCTAGTGCGTCTGCCAATTCCGCCACACGCGCATATGATTAACTGGTGAGCCATGAAGGACTCGAACCTTCGACACCCTGATTAAAAGTCAGGTGCTCTACCAACTGAGCTAATGGCTCATATAAATGGCTGGGGATATAGGATTCGAACCTATGCGTGACGGAGTCAAAGTCCGTTGCCTTACCGCTTGGCTAATCCCCAACATTTTTATATGATGAGTATTATCTTCATATATAGTGTATCCAATATTTACAAAATAAATAATGGTGGAGACTGAGGGGATCGAACCCCCGACCCTCTGCTTGTAAGGCAGATGCTCTCCCAGCTGAGCTAAGTCTCCATATAAAGTGACCCGTAGGGGATTCGAACCCCTGTTACCTCCGTGAAAGGGAGGTGTCTTAACCCCTTGACCAACGGGCCTTGCAATATCTAAGCTCTCAACCGGGATCGAACCGGTGACCTCATCCTTACCATGGATGCACTCTACCTACTGAGCTATGAGAGCATATGGCTCCCCGAACAGGACTCGAACCTGTGACAACTCGATTAACAGTCGAGTGCTCTACCAACTGAGCTATCAGGGAATATTAACTAGTAGTCAACACATCTCTCAGTATAATACTGAGTAAGGATGTTTGCTTGGCGGCGTCCTACTCTCCCAGGACCCTGCGGTCCAAGTACCATCGGCGCTGGAGGGCTTAACGGTCGTGTTCGGGATGGGTACGTGTGGAACCCCTCCGCTATCGCCACCAAACATGATTTTTGCGCTGTGATATCTTCGG
>NZ_FNNT01000009.1:0-193637 GCF_900106725.1 Paenibacillus sp. PDC88
GTATTAGCGGAGACTTACACTAAGATCCTAGAGGCTGAAGAAGCGAAATATGGATTTTAAAGGAGCCAATGATGATGACTAATAAGGAGATTACGGCTGAGTCCCTGACTCCTGACAACAGATTCGTTAGTGAGTTAGTAATACAGGGAGATATGGAGAGAATTACACAACTGTATGGACACCCATATACTATTAAGGGGACCGTGGTACATGGTCAAGCACTGGGAAGAACGCTAGGCTATCCAACCATAAATCTTGGAGGGGAAGCTGACCTCTATGTATCTCCAAAACCCGGAATCTATTTCGGGACTTCAGTAATATTAGAAGGAGATCGGGAGACTGAGCAATATAACGCCATAATAAGCGCTGGTTACCGTCCTACTGTGGGTGGAGAATCTTATTTTATTGAAGCCTTTTTATTAGACTATTCAGGCGATTTGTATGGGCGAAAGGTATTACTTGAATTCTTAAAATATGTGAGGGAAGAAATAACATTTGAAAATCTTGATCAGTTAATGAAGCAAATGAAGCTAGATGAAAATCACGCGAGACATTACTTTAGCCATAGAATCACTGAATAAATCAATGAAATTATGAAGAATCTGCTAATACGATTGCGAAGTGGAAGACGGGTTTTCATTCACGAAATCGACTGGATTATATCATACTCTTCAATTTGAGTAGTCAGGGCATTAGCAGAGTCGGAAAGTAATCTTAAAAAGTCCATTTCTCAAAGCAAAGAAACAGATAGAAAAAAGTACTTTTTTCGTATTGAAGATGAATTTTTGAGCACTCACATTGGGGAAATAGGATATACAGTAAACGAAATTACTCCACTCGGAAAAATCATAGAGGTGGGCTATTTTATCAAACCACTGTTTTGGGGAAAAGGGTACACTTCAGAGGCATTAGAAGAAGTTATACGTTTTGCATTCGAAGAAAATAATGTTTTAGAATCTCATGCGGATGCTTGAAAGAAAACATTGCCTCTGAAAAAGTGATGATTAAGGAGGCCGAATTCAAATCGCTTGTTTGGCACAATGGTCAAATAAAAGATAGAGTTGTTTACCGATTGCTGCGCAACGAGTGGAGTGATTAATCAATAGCATAATCAATAGATATTCCAATTCACTTCTTAAAAAATGGAATTTGGGTACTGGAAAAAGGTATGGAGGGACAAAAACATGTTCCGATCAGCGATTAGGTATATAACTAATCGGTTTCTGTATGTTATATTCATTTTAATGAGGGGCAGATTTGAGGAGGAATACGGATGAAAGAGGAAGAAGATATGGCCCCAGGATGGGATGCCATTGAAGATGCGATGACCAAGCTATACGGAAGTCAGATGCCTATGCACTACGGCTCGTCGCTGCCTGCTATGTTCGGAGGTGATCCGCTGGACGGCATCAGTGTATATAAAGCGGACCATCCTGCGCCGCATTGGCATATGGTGACTTTTGGATTCACGGAGCTGTACGGCAAGGAGAAGGAGGATAAGGAGCATAGCGGTTTCGGCTTTGAGCTGACCTTCAGGCTGAAGCGCAGCGAGACGGAGGAGCAGCCTCCGGCATGGGCTATTGACCTACTGCAAAATATGGGAAGGTATATATACAAAAGCGGAAACCGATTCCAGTCGGGCGATTACTTGGATACCAATGGTCCAATCTGCTTGGGTTCGGATACAAAGCTTACAGCGCTATGCTATACGGAGGATCCGGAGCTGCCTTCGATAGAAACGCCAAATGGGCGTATGGAGTTTATTCAAATGATTGGCATTACAGGGGATGAACGAGATGCGATGCAGACGTGGAATTCGCATGCCATGCTGAAAATCTGCGAGCCATATATGCCTTACTATATAACGGATCTAGAGCGGTCATCTTTGCTGATGCTGCCTGCGGTTGCCACAGCGGTGGAGGAAGGCTTGAAGCGTGACGGGTCGAATACGGGCTTCCTGTATGTCAGCCAATTAGGCTGGGAGCCGCCCGTGAAACGACTGTTAAGAAAATCGCCGGCGGTGCTTACGCTTGGCGCCAAGCAGGCAGAGATTATCGGCAAGATGCTTTCGGGCCGCATTTTGAAGCAAAACCCTCTGTATCTCTCAGGTCCGAACGTTCGGGTAGCATTAGAGCCGGGAGATAATCCGGTGATTGAAGAAGGTCCGGAGCACATTCGTATCGTACTGGATGCGACAACCGTTGCCGAGCTGTCAAGCAAGCTGCGGCCGAAGGAGGAGCTTATTAAGCTATCCGCCTTTAAGGGTCTAACCGTTCAGGTAGCCAAAACGTATATTAAAGACCAGCAAGACAATGTGGTAGAGACGATTGGTTAAAAGTTAACTTATATTAAGGCTAAGAATAGGGCTTCTTAAAGGTCAGCAGAATGACTGTTAAGAGGCTTTATTGCTTGTTAAGGGCTTGTCTGCATCGGTATTATGGACTTAAATGAGCCTCTGTTTAATCTTTCCCATTCACTGTCGGACGGCATTCTGTAGTAAAACTGAATAACTTAAAAACACTTAAACAAGCCTGCCTTTATACATAAACAGGCTTGTTTATACTTTTAATATATCAAGTTAAACGAAGAGTAACTTATCATCGTTCGACCGTTAGCCCACGTACACTTTTAAGTTCAGTAGCCCTGTAAGTCCTGATATAATCGCTTCAAAGCTTTTAGTCAACCTAGAATTTAAGCTGCCTCTTGATAACGAAGACTTTCTGAGTATTACTGATGGTTCTCGACTTTTTGAGCATCCTCAATTTGGCTCTGAAAATGATATATATGTCTTAGATGAAGTGTTAACACAGAAAGAAATTATTAACTCTATGGGAAACCTGAACTTCTAAATGTCGCTTATATTTTACAAGATTACATTTTCATGAATCTACAAGAAGCAGAAGAGGGCAAACCAACCTACATGTATGTGAAATATTGTTATTCGCCTGTAGAATATATGAGAAGTTTGAATTGCGACTTTCAAACATGGTTAGATCGATTTATAGTATAAATATTGGGATTGGTTATAAGAATGTACTTTGGAGCAGCTTCATCGGCCGCTTTTTTAGTGTGAAGAAGAAACCTATAGCCCCTCATCTGCTCCCGAAACGGACGATCGGAGGATCAGGATAGAGCCTGCAGAGTTTTGTCCTACGGGGAATGCAGGAACTTCACGCGCTGATCCGATCCTTTCCCGAGCGGGGTATTATAGTCGTTCATTAGAACTATAATTTAGTTTATCCATATTGAATAGATTGAGATCAGAGAAGAAGATTCTGGAGAGGTGTATAATGTCAGGCTATCCTATTGAATACCGATTTGAAAAAGAATACTTTCTTATTCATTACTCAGCGACTAAATATAGAGAAGGGGATATCGCTGTAGTTAAACTGTTGGATCGGCCTTTTAAAGATAAGGTAGAAATGATGTTAAACACAAAGAATTATGCTTGCGCAACAAAAGTAGAGTTTCTAAATTTTGATCCAGTAACGAATGAAAAACCAGAGCTACTTTCAGTTGGTCGTTCTATGGAGCAAAGCGAGTTTGATAGGATGTGGGATACGATGAATGGATATTTTGGATAGGTAAAACTACTATGTCGGGGGATAAGAACATATTGCTATTGAGAGTCGCAAAATTTTGCGGCTTTTTAGTTTTATATCCCCCTCTACAATCTCATATCGAGACACAAACACAGCAAAACAATTATGCGATACGATGCCACATTACCTCATACATGAGATCGTGTGGCATTTCTTAATCTTAATACGCCTTCTTTTAATTCAGGATCAGATAAATGTGCAAAAGATAAATAAATACCATGTTTCGTGCTTAGAGCTGTGGAAGTACTGACTTCCGAGTATATAACCCCTTCTGTTCTTGCTAAAGTCCGGAAGGTATAATAACTCGAGGAATCCCCTTTCCACCAACCAAAAACGTGAAGTCCCGCTTCGTTTTCCACCCAATCAAAACAAGTGGAGAGCTCCTGTTTTAATAGTTTAAGTAACAGATGAAATTTGCGACTATACAAGCGATTCATCCTACGCAGATGCCGCTCATATTGACCACTTGTCATAAATGCTGCTAAAGCTCGCTGCTCTAATAAATTTACTGGTCTAGGTTCATATAATGCTTGAGCTTTTCTAAATGTATCAGACAATGATGGAGGAAGAACGACATAACCAAGTCGCACTTCAAATGGTAATGTTTTGGTAAAGCTGCCAATGTAGATTACGCGTCCATCTTTATCCAGTGTTTTCAGAGGTTCTACATGCATTCCGCGATATCTGAATTCACTATCGTAATCATCCTCCACAATCAAAGCATCATGACGATGTGCCCAGTCAAGCAAGGTTCGTCTGCGTTCAAGGCTAAGCATTTCACCAGTAGGAAATTGCCTGGATGGCGTGACAAATAACATACGAGCATCCCAATCTTGAGGAACAATTCCTTGACCATCAAGATTGGCTTCAATCAACTTCGCACCCGTAGCCAATACAGCCTGAGAAATTCCGACGTAACAAGGGCTTTCTGTCACCACATGATCACCAGGATCTGCAATTAATTGCGTAAGAAGTGCTATAGCTTGCATGGAGCCTGCAGTCACAGCGATCTGATTCGAATCGACTTGGATTCCCCTCATCCTTCTTAGGTAGGCAGCAATCGCTTCTCTCAATTTTGGCTCTCCCAACGAGTCCACAGTTGCGTAAGTTGTATTGGAGTAATGCTCTCGATGCCGTACCTCCGCATACAGTCGATTGTTCCATTCATCGTAAGGAAATTTGGTCAAATCGGGCTGATATTTGCTAAAGTCAATTAATGCTTCACTTGTTAAGCGGGTAACTGTTGATTGTGTATGTCTTTGAGGTGTTGTTTGCACAAGCTGCTCTATACGATTTCCCCAAGCGGATAAGTGCTGCGTGCTATATTGGGTTGTATTCTCCTCCTTGTTAAACTCACTTTGATAAGCAACAAAGGTACCTCTTCCATGCTGTGAATGAAGATAACCTTGAGAAGTTAACATATCATAGACTTGATTCACGGTTCCTCGAGAAATTTGATACGTTGCAGCTAATTCTCGTGTAGATGGCATCTTCTCACCGTGCAAGAGATTCCCCTCATGAATAGCTTCACGAATGGCATGATACAGAGCCTTCATCTTGGTATAATGGCGGTTTAAATATGAGCTATAAGCTGCATGAAATTGCATATGACCTCCGTAATTAAGAAAGTGGTACAATGAAATTATAAATTATTGGATCTTTTTAATTGTCAGTTTCCCCTTTATATTAATCCATAGATTCAAGTCAATCAAGAACTGAAAAGAGCTGCGATTAGATTGTTAAACATGGTATAGGGGGAATAGAAGTTATGAGAACTGGTACAGATCGTGTCAAAAGAGGGATGGCTGAAATGCAAAAAGGCGGCGTCATCATGGACGTTATGAATGCAGAGCAAGCAAAAATCGCAGAAGCGGCAGGGGCAACTGCTGTTATGGCTCTTGAGCGCGTTCCTTCTGATATTCGCGCAGCGGGCGGTGTCGCTCGCATGGCAGATCCAACGATCATTGAAGAGGTTATGAAGGTGGTCACTATCCCGGTGATGGCTAAGGCTCGTATCGGTCATTACATAGAAGCAAAAGTACTGGAATCCCTTGGTGTAGACTATCTAGATGAAAGTGAAGTCCTTACACCTGCGGATGAAGTATTCCATATTGATAAACAGGAGTTCACTGTACCGTTCGTATGTGGGGCCAAAGATTTGGGGGAGGCTCTTCGCCGTATTGGTGAAGGGGCATCCATGATTCGTACAAAAGGTGAACCAGGAACGGGTAACATTGTGGAAGCAGTCCGCCATATGCGTTTGATCAACGGTCAGATTCGTAAAGTGCAAAATATGTCCAAGGATGAGCTCTACGCTGAAGCTAAAGTTCTGGGTGTGCCTTACGAGCTTCTGTTTGAAGTTCACGAGAATGGTAAGCTTCCCGTCGTTAACTTTGCAGCCGGCGGTGTTGCTACTCCGGCAGATGCTGCACTAATGATGCATTTGGGAGCAGACGGAGTCTTTGTTGGATCTGGTATTTTCAAATCGGACAATCCTGAGAAGTTTGCTCGTGCCATCGTTGAAGCCACAACACATTATACGGATTATAAACTGATTGCCGAAGTATCTAAGAACTTGGGTACCCCTATGAAAGGGATTGAAATTTCTAAACTGACTGCAGCAGAACGCATGTCTGATCGCGGTTGGTAAGAGGAGAATTAGAGTCACGCATAACCAAAAATCAAACTAAACCCTTGGAACTCGTTTCCGAGGGTTTTTTCTACATGCACTAAAGAATCAATGTTTGGATCTAGATCATGATCGGCAGCGATTAAAGGAAGGAAAACCACAACAACAAAGACAAGACCGATATTCAACGCCTTTTATGAAGGAGGATGGTAATCGGATACTTACAGAAAAATGGAGAAATTCGAATTATATACTTGTAAAATGCAAATATATATTATATAAACTGAAGCAAGAGGTGAGCTTAGATGGAAGAAAGTCCGAGAGAACTACTACAAGTGACTGCACGCCGATTCGGCCTTCTGAATAAGAATTGTTGTAGTGTAGGGACTAATGAAATATCAATGATCCAAAGCCATATTCTTTATGAAATTGATCGACAGCATGAACCATCTATGCAGCAGATTGCAGATTCACTCGGTATGGATATAACTACATTTAGCCGTCAGGTGCAAACGTTGATTAAAAAGAATTTAGTCAAGAAAACAACACATCCCGAGGATCGTAGAGTATATATTCTTCATCTTACGACCGAAGGGAAATTCGTGGCTACAACGATTGATGAGAATATGAACAGTTACTTAAATGAGCTTTTCTCTTTTATGGATGCTGACGATTCTTCAATTCTATAATTGATTTAAATCAACGACTCCAATCTGATACATTATTTTCATCGAACATATAATAAATTAATCTTTTTTTGAACTCATTCTTTCTAACTTTTCTTTATTAATGATAAAATATTCCCTGCCTTGTTTTTCTAATATTCCTTCTTCACGAAATTGGTTAAGTGTGTATAATAGATGTCGATAGCTTCCCCCCACGTATTCTGCTGTTTCGGTATGCTTCTCTTGAAAGTATCCATTATTTTCTATTTCTAGAATATATTTTGCCAATCGATTTTTAAATTCATAATCCTGCATAGCTGTATAATGATCAGTTCTTTTAAGTAATTTATTACCTAAATATTTTGATAAATTATGGAGGAAAAGATTGTCATTTAACAGATGCTCTTTCGATGAAGCCAATGGAACCGCTAAGCATGTGCAGTTATTTATAGCCACAACATCCTTTAAATTCTTTTCAACCTCAATCAAAGATAATTCACCAATAAAATCATCTTTCTTTAGAAACTGAATCAGCGCACGTTTTCCATTTTCGTGTACTAAATATATTTTTGCCTTCCCATCCAATAATAAAAATAGGTACTGAATATCTTCATCAAAGCGCACTATATATTCATTAGCAGAAAACTTACAAACAAAAGCCTGATGTAAAGCTTTTTTCGGAAAAGTTTCTTGAATATCATTATATATATCCACAAAATTTTCAGCGTAATCCTTTAAATTAATTTTCTCCATTTTATCACCTCTATATGAGATATCTCCTATTATTATATTTTTACTTTAGATATATTACTACCTAGAGGTGGTTAGGGATGAACAAATACAAACATATTATTTTTGACTTAGATGATACGATACTTGATTTTCATAATTCAGAAGAGAAGGCTTTAAAACAAATTATTACACTGTATGAGTTACCTTATAACAAACAAACCATTGCATGTTATAAGTACATTAATGATGGATTATGGCATCAATTAGAGGAAGGCTTGATTTCTCGTGATGAAGTGCTGACAACGCGTTTTTCGCTTTTTTTGAAGGAATTTCATATAGATGAAAACGGAGCAAAAGTTGAAGCTATGTACCGAGAGCATTTAAACCAAGGTCATATGGCCGTTACCCATGCACATGAATTATTAAATGCTCTAAGTAAGCAAGATTATAAATTATACATTGGAACAAACGGTGTAGGAAAGACTCAAAGAAAAAGATTAGAAGATGCCAAGCTACGAGGATATTTTGAACAACTTTTTATCTCAGAAGAAATTGGTTATGAAAAACCGAATCCCCATTTCTTTTACTATATTTTTGATGCCGTGCATATAAGCCGCAAAGAACAAGTTCTAATGATAGGTGATCGTTTGACATCAGATATTCAAGGAGCGATCAATGTCGGAATAGATTGTGTGTGGTTTAACCCTAAGAAAAGCATGCCAAAATCATGTTCACCAAAGAGCACATATACAATAACAAATTTAATGCAAATAATGGACTTATTAGAGGAAGAATCATGAAAAAAGTAATTCCATCAATCCTACTCTATATAGTAAGTGCTATTGGCATTAGTCTTACATTAAAAGCCGATGTTGGAGTAAGCAGTTTTAATGCGATGAATTTATCTATATCTGAGTGGACTTCCATCAAAGTTGGTACAATTACATTCATTGCAAATCTCATTTTTCTAATCGGATATATCTTCCTTTGCGAAGAAAAGGATTATAAAAAATTCACTTTGATGTTCATTTCCATCTTGTTCTTTGGAATGATTATTAATTTCTTCCTCTATACTATTTTCGGTACGATTCACGTAGAAAATTATTTAGTAAGAATCGGACTTCTTATTTTCGGTTTGATACTAGCCGGTGGATCAACAGGTATTATTCTATCATTAGATATTATTCCTTTTCCTATTGAAAGTTTATGTTTACGAATAGCTGAATTAACAAAACGCTCTTTCTCTCAGTATAGATATTGTGTCGATCTATTCTCTATTGTTATATCAATAACAATATCACTACTATACAGTTTACCAATCAATATCCGTAAAGGAACGATTATCAGCTTCTTCTTATTGTCCGGCATTATTTCTTATACACGATTGAAATTTGCCAACTATCAGCAGAAACCAAAAAAAGGGGAATATAGCGCTAGCGCTAATTAGCCCTATAACTGCGACTTACCATGGAAGTGGGAGAGATTGACTGGGATAATCATTACACATCCGTTGAGGAGGAGAGGAACATGAATGTGGAAGTGTATACGTTAAATGCGTTTGCGAAAGGGGACCGTGGCGGTAATCCAGCTGGCGTTGTCTTGGAGAATGGCCTTTCGCTGGATGATACCGAGAAGCAGCTCAATAATACCACATCCTACAATTAAAAATACAATGGTAGTGGATACGGAAAAGCTTCCGGGGCATTCCCATTTTTACAATGATTTATGGTTTGGGGCTCACTGGATGATGTGGTTTGGTAAGTCATACTATAAATACATTCCACGGTCAGCCATATTAAGTTTTAAAAATGCCTTTAGATTGTTAGAACTTTCAAATGAAACTATATTTGTTCAGTTAACGCCATCAATCTGGGAATATGACAATTCTGAATATCGAAAACTTCAATGGGACTTTCGGGAACAAACAGGAATCGAAGTTGTGGCACATGAGCTATTACATGATGATGATGAGAACAGGATAGTTGATGCAGATCCATCAGTAGAAATTTTAACAGAGGCTTATTGCATTCATGGAGGAATAAGATTATTGCGCTATTACTATAATGAAGGGAGACAGGTTGTTCCTAGATCTGAAGCAACCACTGTATTAAATTACGAAGTTGATCGCGATGGTAGAGTTGTGTGGGAAGAAGTGTATAGGTTATAATTTTACTGGACTTTCGTCCTTTTCAAAAAGTAAAGACCGGTCCTGAGGTAATAAACCTCAGGATCTTTTTTGTTTTTTAAGGAAACCGGGCAAATTGGAATGAAAAGGGGAAGTAAACGGGAATCGTTACAAGTGAGTCTGTAAAATAAATTGTGTAAACTCCAAAATCTATCAAAATGGTAATTAATAGAAAGGTTGGGGAAATACATGGGACTCTGGACAAAACAACAGCTTCGAGAATTCATTAAGGAGAATAAACTTGTTACGGCGCAAGATACATATGTACAAAATACGGGTTTTGTGAACATATAGTAAAGATTACAGAAATAATCTCACTCAATTAGCATTATTTTTATCGCAGTCCTTTTATGTACTAATGTGACCAACTTAAATTACTTACCTCGAGTTTTCTTTCATTTTGTATAGATAAATATGATTTTTTTCTTATTGAATATATTCGTTATATTCTTTATTCTTAATGTTTAACTAAACATGGTTATTTCAAACGTTGCAGCTCATCAATGATCTGATCAAGTCGTTCCGGCATCAATTTATCGTTTTCCATTTTTCTTTTCATATTTACTTCAATGGCAACTACTTCGATGGTCAGTACTATAGCCATGAGGATTAATATAATCGACATGAAAACACTCCCGAATGATTTAATTATATGTATCTTCTAAGTTAACACTATAAATGAAGCAAAAAGTTTCAACTCTTCAATGATTTTATCATCCGTAGATCTGCTTCATATTTCTGTACAAAAAAACCGCATTTGTTATGCGGCTTCGTTGTGAAAGCGTTAACTTACGCTCTAATTCATTACAGGTATTATTAAAAGTATATTGCCTCTCAATGTTTTTATTCTTGAGATTGATCCAGATCGTTATCCATAGATGAATCCAGATCCGTATCTGTAGATCCTGATCCTGCAGCTTCATCTTCAAGATGCGTATTATTCTGTTGAGTTCTTAAGATATCACTCAGTTGTGTCTGAAATTGATCCATAAGTTCTTTGATCTGTACAGCCTGCGCTGATTCCGGATTAAGCTTGATTTCTTTTACAGCATCCGCCATAAGAAACAAAAGCTCTGGCTGCTCCTTCATCAAGCCACGTAGATGGTGTCTTCCCGCTTCTTTTTCCGGGCGCAGATGACGTCTACGCTCTTCCCAATGCTCCCGAGGTTGATCTTGAGCCTTCTTTCTATCTGCCAATACAGCTAAGCCTTCCTCGGTAATATGATACAGCTTCTTTCCATCCGTATCCGTATTTCTGATCAGCTTCATGTCTTCTAACAGCTGCAGATTGGGATATACGGATCCTGCACTGGGAACATACAATCCGCCTGTCTTTTCTTCCATGGCCTTAATTAACTGATAACCATGCATTGGCTCAATGACTAATAACTCCAGCAAAGCAAACTTAAATTCACCTCTTCCGAAGAAACGATGTCTGCCTTCCCCTCGTCCGCCTCGATGATCTCCGCGTGAGCCTCCATGCCGGTACTTTACATATTCATGTCCTTCAACAGAATAATCCCGGTGCCCTGCAAAATGTCTCTGTTTCCCGTGTCCGTCTTGAAACTTCATATGACTTCCACTCCTCATTAACGATATATCGTAATAATATAGCGATATATCGTTAATGTCAAACTAAAATTTGGTTTTTTACGCTGAATTTTTGAGACCACATGCCTATTTTTCAATGTCAGCCGAACTCATTCGCAAGTCCCCTGCTCCTTACAGAAATGTGTAAGCGGGATGTTACGAGAACTATTTTAGGATATATGTAAATTATTACCTGTAAATATCATTATAGATTATGTTAGATTATCCAAGTGTTTAAAAACAACATAGAATGGGAGTTATGAATGATGAAAAAAAACAAAACTTGGTTACTCGCTCTAGCATTAAGTGCCGTATTTACCGCGAGCACGCTCCTTCCTTCTGTTTCTCTTGCAGCAACAGTAGTCGAAGGTACAACAGAGACCAGCGAATCGAGCACGCCAAACCAAACCGATGATTCTGTAATCAGCGAGGGCGAAGAAGTTGAATTAACTGCTGATGAGCTGGATTTTGAGAACTATCTCGATCAATTGCTTGCGATTGCACAGTATGAGGAAAAAGCTTTTTCAGCACTACCGAGTACGTTGTACATATCTTCTTCAAACCGTAAATCTTTGTTCCTGAAATTCAACAATACAGTAGTGCCTAACTATACGAAATATGTGTCACAGCTGAAGCAGATCAAGCCGGAAAATGCGGAGCTGCAAAAAATCCATAACAAATTAACTCGAGGAAGCTACAACCAGCTCGAAGGATACCTTCTGTATAAGCGTGCACTATCGAAGTACACCATTAACCGTACACTGCTTACCCAAGGTAATGCCAAGGTGAAGACGGGCCAAGAATTGATTGAGCAGTCCAAGGAAGAATTCGATGAATATGCTGAACAGCTGGGCTATGAATAAGGATGCTCTAAGATAATTAAATGATCTGGATATACAAAAAGAACGGTGATCTGATGAAGATCCCGTTCTTTTTGTGTAGATATCTATCATGTTACAGATGTGCTCCATCTTATGCTTATGGTGTAGGTGTTCCACCGTTGGCATTAATCGTCTCACCTGTAATGTAGCTCGATTCCTGACTCGCCAGGAAGACATAGGACGAAGCCATTTCAGCGGGCTGTCCCGCACGACCAAGCGGCGTGGTTGAACCAAATTCAGCGAGCTTCTCTGTCGGTTGACCGCCTACGATCTGAAGTGGAGTCCATACCGGTCCAGGGGCTACAACATTTACACGTATCCCTTTGCTCCCAACCTGCTGAGCCAAAGCTTTGCTGAATGTATTAATCGCGGTCTTCGTTGTTGCGTAATCCAGCAGTATTGGTGACGGTTTGTAAGCTTGAATGGAGGAAGTGTTAATGATGGAGCTTCCCGGCTTCATATGCTTCACCGCCGCTTTGCACAGCCAGAACATGGAGTATACATTTGTCTTAAATGTCGCGTCAAATTGCTCTGTTGTGAGATCCTCGATCTGCTCCACATATTGCTGCTTACCGGCGACATTCGCCAGGATATCGATACCACCCAGCTCTTTGACGGCCCTTTCAATCAGCTTCACGCAGTAGGCTTCATCCTTCAGATCACCAGGGATGGCGACGGCCTTCTGTCCCGCCTCTTCAATGAGCTTCACAACTTCTTTGGCATCGGATTCCTCTTCAGGAAGATAAGACAGCACCACATCTGCCCCTTCGCGTGCATAAGCAATGGCTGCAGCTCGTCCAATTCCGCTGTCTGCTCCTGTAACGACGGCTTTACGTCCTTTGAGACGTCCTGTCCCGCGATAGCTGGCCTCTCCGCAATCCGGAACAGGCTCCATCTTCGATTGAATTCCCGGCTCAGGCTGCTTCTGCTTCCACTCTGGTGTAGCCTTCGGATACTGTGTCGTTGGATCCTGCATCATATATTGGTCTTGATTTGTCATGAATAGTACCTCCTTGAGTTACAACACTTAAGATTTAGTAAAGGTCCAGCTCTCTTCTTTGTAACCGAAAATTTTCGTTTTAAAACCAAGTACAGAACGATCCGTGGAAAAAGAGGCATGCCATAAAAAAACCATCCCACCAGAGCTAGCTCCAGTGAAGGATGGTTTCCTAACGATATTCAAATGGTTATGATTGATGAACTAATAATGACCAGTGAGTTATTTGCGAGTTACCGTGTAGCCACGATCCTGCAGAAGCTTCACGATGCCGTCTTCACCTGCATAATGAGCTGCCCCTACGACGATAAAGTAATCTGCTTCATCTTCTGCAGTTAAATATCCTTCAATTTTGTCCGCCATTTTCAAATTACGGTCCACGAGCATGCCCTTATAGTATTCTTCATTCGTCTTCATGCTATTGGTAATCTCGAGCAGTGCCTCTTCGTCACCTAGCTTCCACATTTCCGCCATTTGATCGACAGAATCATCGACCAGATGGAAGTTATCTAGAACAGATTTCAAATTAGTCTCTTGCAGCTCACCTGAGAATCCGCTTAACAGCTTCAGCTGGGACTGATAGGTTTCAAGCTCGATGATAGGCATTTTGCGTTCAATGGCTTTTTGCAGGAAATGCAGATCAATGCCGATCTCCCCTTGGTACCCGGCTTCCATGGATTTAAGCTGTGACATCGTTATTTCAACGACCCATGGCTTATAGCCGTCTAACGCATCTTTCTCCAGCCCGTTCTCAACAAGGATTTCGCCAAGCTGCTCATAGGTTTCACTTGAAATATGATCCTTAAGTGTCGTTCCGTCCTGATACATTCCAAGATCCAGCATCATTTTCTGCATAGTTTCATCCTGTGCCTGTGTCAGGTCAATCTCTACTCCCAGATACTCTGAATCCTCGAATGCAATTTCATACGATGGGTCTAACGGATAGAAGCTGTCATCAGCAATATGCATCGAACCTACGAGGTAGACCGTATTATCACCATTGCTTACCTCCCACAAGAAGCCCTTGCCTCCTGTCGTTAGAATGATCGTACGGGTTGCAGGATCCCATTCTACCTTGTAGCCGATCTGCTCACTAACCACGCGTACAGGAACATATGTTGTACCATTCACAATCTTGGTCTTCGCATTTACCGTGATCTGTTCATTGTCCACAAGTACGGTGATTGTTCCTGACTTATCGGATTGAACGAATGTTGCATTAAGTGCTTTGAGCAGATCTCCCTGAGGTGCATATGTAATTCCTTTTTCAATCAATGGCAGTCTGCTCGTAAAATCAATCTCATGTCCATTCACTTCAATATCCGTGTCAGGTGCAGCTGCAGCTGCAGGAACGACGGGAAGCACCAGCATGCTTGCGGATAAAAATAAGGCAATAGTGGATGATTTTCTCTTTCTCTTCATTGTTGTCTCTCCTCCGAATTCATATCAAATGTATGTATTGCTTCAACCTACTTGATAAAGCACTTGTTAAAAGAATTGACTGTGCATATCAATATACACACTATACACTCTGATATTGGAATTCGTCAACCATATTCTGGATTTTTGATCTTAATAGATTCAGATGAATAAAAAAAGAAGCACAGATCTACTTCTGCGCTCCCTTTATTTTAAGTGACTTATACATCTTCTCTTGTATTCACAATGTTCTGACGAAGAAGTTGTATTAACTCGAACAACGCTTCCTGCTGCGCTGGATGGATTCCCTCCATAATACGGTGCTCTAAGGCTGTTATTTGCTGTCTGCACTCCAGATAGATGGCTTCACCAGATTCAGTGAGCTCAATTATTTTCTCCCGCTTGTCTTTACCCGGGATCTGACGGACAATGTCGAGCTCCTGTAGTCGATTCACTCTTCTAGTGATCGTCGGTTTCTCCACCTGATAGTATGCTGAAATAGCGATGAGTGTGTCAGGTCCATTGTTTTTCAAATAATAGATTACCTGCCATAAAGAATACGACAGCTCATAAGTGCTCATCAAATCATTGAGCTTCGTAATAATAGGCCGATATAGACCAAGGTAACGCTGAAAAAATCCTTCCATAATTCTCACTCCTGCATCGTTTTTATATCCTAATCTAAAGCTTGGCTCTGTTAAATTCCTGGTCGAACTTCATCATACACAGCTGGTGCAGGAGCGTCATATGATTCTTCTCTGATCGAATCCAGCCTACCTGCATAGAAGGAGTTTCAATAGGCTTGATTTCAATTAAAACGTACTGATCTGATAACCATTTCCGCTGACCAAAGAAAGAAAAATCATGACCAATCGTGACCGCCATATTTTCCTCGAGCGCCGTTCTAATCGCCTCCCCATTATTGGTTTGGAATAGAATAGGCAGTTCACCATAATTGGCCTGATGATCTGCGAGAAAATCGTCAACAAAAACGTCGTTGAACAGGGCAAATGGATATTTAACCAAATCTTTGGGGTGAATCGATTTATGCTTTGCGATCTCTGAATTTTTGTTTGCACAAATGACAAATTTACCTTGAACGATCGGTTCAAATACAAGTCCTGCAAGCTGTTCGATGTCCTTCTTATACATCGCGATTAGACCCAGCCCGATACGATTCAGCTTGATATCGTCCATTATGAGGTTTGAGGTATTCTCTTCAATATTAATTTGAACCAAGGGATAATCTTGTTTAATTGCCGCAAGACAGCGGACCAGTACAGGCATCACACCGGGGAAGGCAGCGACATTCAGCTCACCACGGATGCGATTACTCTCGAAGCGGGACAGCTCTTTGATTTCGTCAATGGTCTGAATCGCCTCCATCGCTTTGTCCAGTATCCTTCTGCCTTCCACTGTAATTTCAGCTCCCGCATATGAACGCTTAAATAGAGTCAGTCCAAGCTCCTCCTCTAATTTGGAGACGGACTGAGACAGTGCCGATTGAGTGATATGCAGCTGATGGGCAGCAGCCGAGAAGGAACCCGATTTGGCGATTTCAACGATATATTCTAGCTGCTCAATATTCATCTAATGCTCCTTTACTATTAGCTATACTAATAGGGTTATTACAAACATTAATTATATCTTATTATGTAACTCCAAGTATAATCAAATTGTAATCGTTATCAATACTTATGATGGTTAAGGGGATGACTCATATGAAAGCAGCTTTATTCTATGATATTAAAGATGTTCGCTTAGAAGAGAGAGAAATTCCTGCAACACCTGCAGGTAAGGTTAAAGTCAAAGTGAAGTTTGCAGGTATATGCGGCAGTGATCTTCATGCTTATCACCATGGGATTGGAGTTCAGACAGGTACTCCTCACCCGATATCCGGTGCAATGGCTCCGCTTACGCTGGGTCATGAATTCTCTGGAGTGATTGAGGAAATCGGTGCAGAAGTCACAGGTTATAACGTCGGGGATCGAGTAGCGATCGAGCCGCTGATTTATTGTGGCGAATGTGAGAATTGCAGAAAAGGAAACTACAATCAGTGTAATCAATTCGGATTTATCGGCCTAAATGCGGATGGAGGGTTCGCTGAATATGTAATCGTCGAGCCTTACATGCTTCATAAGCTGAACGATCAAGTATCATTCGAGGAAGGTGCGCTCGTTGAGCCAACGGCAGTCGCTCTACATGCAGTACGTCAAAGCAAGCTGAAGGTAGGTAATAATGTCGCTGTATTCGGAGCTGGACCCATTGGACTCCTTACGATCTTGTCTGCCAAATCCGCAGGAGCTGCGCGAATCTATGCTATCGACGTATCCGATGAACGTTTGGAGCTCGCTGCCTCTATAGGCGCAGTACCGATTAACAGCTTAAAGGACAATCCGGTAGATATCATCAATGATGCAGGAGGGGTTGAAGTTGCTTATGAAGCAGCTGGTGTTCAACCGACCTTCAACAGTGCCCTATCCGTTGTCAAAAAGGGCGGCGAGGTCATGGTCATCGCTGCATTCGCGCAGGATCCGACTGTAGATATGATGCAGCTCATGACTAAGGAGGCAAATATCACGTCTATCCTTGCCTATCGTCATATCTTCCCTGAAGTGATCTCCCTCATTGCTGAAGGAAAACTGGATGTGAAGCAAGTCATCACGAAGAAGATTACACTGGATCAGATCATTGAGGATGGACTTGAGCTATTGGTGAGAGACAAGAGCCAGGCCAAAATATTGGTCGAAATTGTGTAATCCAGTTGTCAATTGTTATTCTAGATTCGAAGACCCTCCGTACAAATATGCGAAGGGTCTTCTTTGTTTTTGGTTTATCTCCATGCGCTGATCCGTTCTGTCACAAGCCATTTGCAGGATTGAGCACGACCAGAGAGCCGCTAAGAATGCCAACCGGTAATTCGGCACCAGGCGGTTGCTGCTCTTTGAAGCTTGCGTAGAAAATGGCATATTCGACCATACTTATTATACAGAAAAAATGTAGTGAAGGAGGATGACAACATGCCCATGTGGCTTCTATATTCCATATTGTCTGCTATTACCGCTGCCCTTGTTGCGATCTTTGGCAAGATGGGATTAGAGAACATCGATTCTAATTCAGCCACCGCCATTCGTTCCGTCATCATGGCATTATTTTTAATCGGTGTTATTGCTGTACAAGGTAAATTTGCTGAAGTTGGTGAAATACTGACACAGAAAAAAGCACTGAGCTTCATCGTTCTTAGTGGAGTGGCTGGAGCGTTATCCTGGTTGTTTTATTTTCTGGCTCTCAAGTACGGCAAGGTGTCCCAGGTTAGTCCAATTGATAAATTTAGCGTTGTGATTGCAGTCATTCTTGCGGTTGTCTTTTTGGGTGAAAAAATATCTTGGCTAAATGGTATAGGGGTCGCACTCATCGCTCTTGGGGCTATTCTTGTTGCAATCAAGTAAATTCAGGGCAGGACACATCCACCAATTCTGCGCTTTAGGCTCACAGAATAGGCAGGCGCATCACACTTAAATGATGGCTTGACTATATACTGTAGTATGATCGCAATTCGGTGTATGGATTAAATCCTAACTTGGAGGTGTAGAGCATGGCTGCATTGGCGGAGCTGAAAGCGAGGTCTGCAACTTACCTCGTCGGGTTACTGCCTGCTGTGAAGCTTGCAGCGGAGAAGCTGATTGAGCGATGCTATTCAGAAGGTGTGGAAATACGACTTACGGCAGGCTATAGAAGTGCGGCTGAGCAGCAGCGTCTGTATGAGCAAGGCAGAACGAAACCAGGCCCGATCGTCACGAATGCTAAGCCCGGCCAATCCAATCATAACTACGGACTTGCCATTGATTTTGTTCTCGTACAGAGCGGCTACAGTATGAGCGCGGATGATGATCATGATGGTATAGCTGACTGGGCGGAGGTCGTTGCTCAAGCGAAGCTGCTCGGGTTCAGCTGGGGCGGCGACTGGATTACATTTAAAGACTATCCTCACTTCGAGATGATGTTTGGGCTCAGCCTTTCTCAGCTGCAGGCAGGAATAAGGCCGACATGGCAGCAGCAGCAAGCTGTGATAAACCGAATTCAGGGAATGGAGGAATCAGAAGAGATGTCAAAAGTGGAGGAGCTTCTTCAGAAGGACAAAGAAAAGTCAGCGATTATATCTGCGCTTGAACAGCGAATCATTGCACTTGAGCGGAGAGTAAATATATCCTTAAACCAAACGCCTCCGGATGCTTATCACGCAGCACTGCAGGCAGCCAAGGCTGCAGGCGTGATGAGCACATCCAATGACAAAGATCTCTCAGGTCTCAAGACAATTCAAATCCTATACAACATGGGGCTGTTTGAGCCGGAGTTTACCCGATTCATTCAGAGCTTAAAGCAAGCAGGAGAGTAACAATGGCCATCATACCAAGGCACTTCATCATCTTAATCATGCATAATATGAGCTCTTATTCAAAAAAAAGTAAGCAGTGGAGAACGATATTCTCCACTGCTATTATGCTTCATTACAGTATCTTGGACACATGCTGTGCTTTAAGGTCTAATTGCTCGGAGGATTGAGATAGGGTGCTAAATTCATCCATCGTCACTTGAAGCTGCTGCCGGCTCTGATCTATGTATTCCTGTACTGCTCTGGTTCCATTGGATATATTCATAATTTCATTGGACATTCCTCTAATACTGTCGCGTATTTCGTAGATCGAATCCTGCACCATTAACGACAGATTCTTCACTTCCTTGGCGACGACATCAAATCCTCTGCCGTATTCCCCTGCATGTGCTGCCTCGATCGCTGCGTTAAGGGCAAGAAGCTGTGTCTGTGAGGCGATATCCCGAATCGTTTGAACGATCCCTTGCACCGCATGCGATTGCTGCTTCAGTTGATCCAGTATTTTTAAATTGTCATTTGAGACTTCATCTACCGAAGAAATGCTATTCAGTAGCTCCGAGCTTCTATTTATACCGTGTGCAGCTCTAGCATTCAAGCTGGAGGACATGTCTTGCAGCTCCTCAACGAGTTGAACTATCTCATTTTGCCGGTTCGTAATGTTGGTCGCTATTTTGTACACCCCGATGATATTATCTCCTTCATCATAGATAGGCATATAGGTAGCCTCGAGCCATACCGTGTTATTCTGTGCGTCCTTCCTCTCAATCTTGTCTTGGAAGCGATGTCCGTTCAGAATACTAGCCCAGAACGATTCATACTCCGGACTAGATGCGAAGGAAGAAAAGCAGAACTCATGATGATACATCCCATAGATTTGATCTATAGCATAACCCATCGTTTCGGCAAAACGTTCGTTAACGTAGATGACCCGTCTCTCTAGGTTGAACCCGATGATAGCTAGATTCTGGTTAAAAGCCCGGAGCACCGCCGATGGATCAACAGCACGAATGGGATCCGATTGTATGTTCATTAATGATAAAGCCTCCGTGTATTAATAATATGGCCTCAAAAATAGGATGGAAACCATAAATAGGTATGGAGTTAACCCAATTTAAGAGAATAGTCCTATTACTAATATACTACCGAGCGAAATGTTTGAATCACATTTTGTCGAAATATTTGTTGATTTTATTAAATAGAAGATCGATTCTCTCGATAATCACTTGGAGTTAAGCCATAATGCTTCTTGAACAGTCTGCTGAAATACTTCACATCCTCATAGCCGATTAACAGGGCAATTTCGCTAAGTTTGGCAGGTGATACGGATAACAGCTCTTCTGCTTTTTTCATTCTTAGTTCCGTGACAAATTCAACAAAGGATCTTCCCGTCACCTTCTTAAACAGCTCACTAAGATGACCAGGATGCAGATGCAGATGATTCGCTACATGCTGAAGATTCACCTCTCTCAGTGAGACTGATTCCATGAAAGCTTTCGCTCGATCCACATGTGATTCTGGGCCTTGACTGACTTGAGTATGGTAGCTGGACATAATCGCATGAAGATAGCGGAACAACGCTCCTTCCGGAATGAATCCATTCCCATCTGCATTTAAGCTGGACTCGATATGGATCTCCCCGTCGGAGCCGAGCATTCGAAAGGTCCTGTCCATCCATCGATGTGCCGCAGCAGCGGCAGAACGTAAACAAGCTATTGTCGTTTCGAAAGTCCCTTCCGGTTCCATGATCAAATTCTCATATAACTGTGAGGTCCATGCTTTTAGAGCGACAGGATCGTTGTCTAGTAGAATGACACCCAGCTGGTTCTCTTCTACTGGACTGATAATGTTTTTTCCGCCTCTCCGTTGTTCTATGTCGGTGTAATTGATTATCTTATCCGGCAGGAGAGGAAAATACCGCAAAGCACAGACAGCTTTTTCATAGCTTACATGTGCATTTTCTAGGTCAGCTACAGAGCTTCCCGCTGCCAATCGTATCGAGCATTTGAGCAAGCTCTCTGCTCGTTCAAGCAGTCTTGACCATGTTCCGTACCGAGGCAAATTTTGACCATCATAAGCAGGGGCAAGGCAGACCAAGACTTGTTGATGAATCACGTAAATACAGCCAGGTAGAAGATCTTGAAGTAAATTTCGAAGGGCAAATAATAGAAGTCTTGATGAGTAGTTTGGTCCGTTCCATCCGCTGGCTTCCCATATAAGCACCTTACAGCCTGAACTGAAATGATTAATTGTCTTGTCCCCAGACAAACCGCTTGCTAAGAACTCGATCGTTCCTTCTGTCACTTCCCCATGAACAATCCACTTTACACATTCTCGTTCGAATTCCTCACGGGCCTGCAGTACATCCCTTCCCTTCTCAGCCCAGCGTTCCGTAATCCGGCGTTTAGCCTCAAGAACGGTGCGGATGATATCTTCAGGAGGACTTGTTTTGAGCAGATAATCCGTTACTCCCTGCCGAATGGCGGTTTGAGCATACGAAAAATCATCATACCCAGACAAGATAATCACTTCCAGGTCAGGCAGAATCGTTTTCGCTCGTTCACATAGCTGAAGTCCAGAGATTCCATTCATTCGTATATCGGTCATTAGAATACTCGGACACTCTTGTTCGATTCGCTGAAGAGCTTCTTCTCCAGAAGCAGCAGGCTGAAGCAGCTCGAGACCAAGCTCACACCAGGATATAACTCGGGCTAATCCCTCTCTGATAATTTCTTCATCGTCAACAATGAGTACTCTCATATCGTCTCCTCCATAATCGGCAGGGTAAAAGCAATTCGGGTTCCTCCGCCTTCCCTGCTGTCTATTTCGAGATGAGCTTCTGGACCGTAATGCAGTAGAAGACGCTCGTTCACATTTCTGAGTCCGTAGCTGCCTTCCTTCACATGATCATGTAACGATTCGTCCCTATTTGCAGTTGCTTCTATCATTGTGCGGACGTCTTCTAAACGATGCATTGACATACCAGCGCCGTCATCTAAGATTAGAAAGCTCATCCGATGCTGCTCTTTCCGAACCATGATCAGGATTGAGCCCGGTCCGTCCTTCTTGTTCAGGCCGTGAATCATTGCATTTTCGATCAATGGCTGCAGGAGCAGCTTAAGCATCCATTTATTCTCAAGCTCTGGATCAACCATATATTCGATCTTAAATTTGTCAGGATAACGAATATTCTGCACTCGGACATATTGACGGATGTGGTCTATTTCTTGGGAGACAGGGCAATACTCCTTCCCATGATTCAAGCTTAAACGTAAAAATTGGCTCAGCCCCTCTACCATATCAGCGATTCTCTTCTCTTTGGCCATCAGTGAAATCCAGTGAATGGATGCTAACGTATTATATAAAAAATGAGGATTGATCTGCGCTTGAAGCGCATGCATATCGGCTTCTTTTTTACGCGCTTCCTCACGGATCAGGTCCTGTTTCAGCTGCTCAATATGTGCTCCGAGCAGGTTATAGCTCTGTCCGAGCTTACCAATCTCATCTTCGGTTGTAACTGTGAAATGGGGGAGCGGCTCGTGAGGATTAATCCTATACAAATGACGTGTAAGAAGCAGCAACGGTCGTGTAATTCTACGTACGGTTGCCCAGACTAAGCACGCGCTGATCAGAACCGATATAGCAACCGCAACAGCGGTAATAGTTAAGATGTAACGGTTCTCCTCACGATATTGATCATAAGGAATAGAGCCGATCAATGTCCATCCCGTAGAAGGCTCGCGTACGTACATGAACGTCTTCTTCTCTTGCTTCTCTCCGTACACTGCCGACCCATTTGCTCCTTGATCCAGCAACGCTAGAAGTCCTGGATATTGATCTTCGATTCGCATTCCTAATCGGGTCTTGTCAGGTGAAGATAGGATCACCCCGTTGGGATCAATAAGTTCGATTCTACCGTTGCCACTCGCGAACTCTTTTTCAGCAAGCTGATGAGAAATTTCTTTCTCACTCAAGCTGATGGACAGCCATCCAAGATGCTTATAATCATGAATACTTCGAATGGGCCTGGTCAGCGTCATTACATACTGCTCTCCGGCATAGTTCAAAATTCGATATACAGGAGACCAATGCTTTTCCCGAATTTCGGTCAATACTCCCTCAGGTATATCCGCTTCATACCAGTTTGCTGTCGTCAAATCAGCAGAGAATTGTTCGGGCTGAATCACAATACTTGCGATATAGGATTTGGAGGCGGCAAGATTGGTCATTCTGCCAATAATCTCCTGCCTCTCTTCTTCTTGCTCCTCATCCTGCACCAGATAATCTTGGATATCTCGCTCACCAATTAAATAGATGGACAAGTTGTCTACGTCCTGGAGCATAAAATGCAAGTTTGCTTCCAGTTGTTTTAAATAATCTATCCCCGACAGCGTCGCCTTTTCTTCCGATATGCGAGCCGCTGTATCAAAGGCAAATAAACCAAGCACCACGAGGGGTACAATGATCGAACCAGCAATGAGCACGGACAGCTTGCGCTGCAATGATGATCGTAGCCAGCTCCTCAAGAGATCCCCCTCCTTCATGATGTGGTTATGGTATTAGTATCCGTTAACCCTTGACTGCTCCGGCTGTCATTCCTTTCATCATCTGCTCCTGAAACAGCAGGTAGAGAAGAACCGTTGGAATAATAGACAACGTCATCGCAGCCAGCGTAAGTCCATAATCGGTCTGATAACCGTCGGCAAAATTAGCGATGGCTAATGGCAGTGTTTTGAGCTCTGTTTTATTAATGAACACCAAGGCAAATGAGAAATCATTCCATGCATGTAAAAAGCTAAGGATCGTTACGGTAGACAGAGCGGGCAGTGACATCGGAAGCATGATGCGGAAGAATAACCCCCACAGCCCTGTACCATCCATAAACGCGGCCTCTTCGATATCACGAGGGATACTGGTCAAATATGCAGTAAGTATAAAGATGGCTGTTGGCAGGGCAAAAGCAGTGTAGGGCAGGATTAGAGCCCAGTAAGTATTTAATAGAAACATCTGCTTCATTAGAATAAACAAAGGAACCAATGTGCTGTGTATAGGAATCAGCATGCCGATAACAAAAAATGCAAGCATAATCCCCTTCCATCGAAAGGCAAACCGGGCAAGCACAAAGGAGGCAAGAGCGGATATAAATAAGGTGAGTGCCAAGGAACCTATCGATACAATCATCGAATTGTTAAAGGCATTTCCAAGATTTGCGCTCTCCCAGGCCACAGTGAAATTTTCCCATTTCCAGACTTCCGGTAATCCAAAGGGTCTGTTATAGAAATCCTCATTGGTCTTGAAGGCACTCGTAACAAGCCATACAAAAGGATACAATGTCACAATTCCATAGAGTAAAAGCACGAACCAAAACAACGCTCTTCCTATCCGACGAAACAAAGTGGAAGCTTGGGAAACGGCAGGTCTTGCACCTGCAATGTTTGGCTGCATGTGTATGCCTCCCTTCAATTCTATTGGCATGAATTTAATTTGCAAATGTATTTTGGCCTATAATCAACTCTGAAAAATGCAAATTACACCGATGACTCTTTTTTTCTCGAAGCGATCCACTGACTTGTTCCAATCAATAAGAGACTGATCAGTACGATCGTAGTCGAAATGGCACTTCCGAACCCATATCGATAGGTCGTAAAAGTGGAGTTATACATATAGGTTGCCAGTAATTCTGTGGTATGTGCAGGTCCGCCTTTTGTCATGATGTAGACAAGATCAAATGACTTCAAGCTGCCGGATATGCACAAGATGACGGCCACCTGCACGGTGTTTTTAATCATGGGCAGAGTAATGCTCCATATTTTTCGAATCCCTGTTACTCCGTCAATCTTAGCTGCATCATGAATTTCACCTGGGATGTTCTGAAGTGCTGAGACGAAGATGATTAAGTACAATCCGACAAAACTCCAGAGTAATGGAGGAACGAGCGAATAGATCGCGATGGCCGGATCTGACAGCCATTCCATCTTCCAATTCTCGAGATGTAGTGCATCCAGGAGAAAGTTCAAGATACCGATCTGAGGGTGATAGATATATTGCCAGATCATACCAATAACAACCGTAGACAAGACCATAGGTAAGAATACAGCTGAACGTAGAAACTTTTGCAAAAAGCTGCTCTTATGCAGCAGAACGGCCAAGACCAGCGCCAGCGGAATCTGTCCAAAAACAGAGGCAAGCACAAAGATAATGTTATTTTTCAGTGCCCGCCAAAAGATCGGGTCTTTAAAAATCTCTGCGTAATTCTGAACTCCGATATAGACCGCGTCCCCAATTCCTGACCAGTCAAAAAAACCATAGTACGCTGACCAAATGACCGGTACGAACACAAACAGAGCATAAAGAATTACAGCAGGAGCGAGTCCTATAACAATAAAGCGGCGATTTCGCAATGCATTCATGGCTTTGACACTCCCTTTAAATGAGAATACCCCTCCCCTATCGGGAAGGGGATTATTCTATTTTCCAACGGCTGCAGCCTGGGCATCCTGAATCTTACGGGCAACCTCTTCCGGATTGCCGTTCATCAACAGCTCTTGCAGGCTATTGTTGACCACTTCGGTTGCGGCTGAGCCAAACTTGGAATCATATACAGGCGTAATCTTGACATCCTGCATCAGTTCATACAGCTCTACAAAGAGTGGATGAGCCTTGCTTCGATCCAGTTCAACGTCATAGCTGACGAGCGTGCTGCTCTCAAGCGTTGCTTTTTGACCGTCTGGACCGGCTAATTCATAAAATAGCTCCATAGCTGCTTCTTTGCGTTCGCCAGTCAGCTTCTTGCTAACACCAAGACCCGTGCCGACGACTCCAGCGGTTACATTCTCCTGGCCCTTCCCTCCTTCGATTGGAGGCAGTATCGTGATATGGGTATTGTTCAGCACTTCTTCCGGTGCGTTATTCACCAGGTTAGCCAGGGCCCATCCGCCATTAATGACCATCGCTGCTTTTCCTTGAAAATAGAGCTGCATCATTTGCGTTTCATCGATGCTGTTAAAGCCATCCTGAAAAGCACCTGAGTCTCCAAGCTTCTTAAGCACATTCAAAGCTTCTACAAACGCTGGATCTGTAAATTTTGCACCGCTCTGCTCGATCGCCGATAAGAACCATTCTGTTCCTGTAATCCGGTCCGCAAGTGTGCTGAACAGTGTAGATTGGACAACCCAGTTAGCCTTATTACCGAGAGCAATGGGAATGACATCCTTCTCATTAAATGTCTGAATCGCGGATTCCAGTTCCGCCCAAGTGGTTGGGACCTTAACCCCGTGTTCTTTGAACAAGGCTTCGTTGTAATAGATAAAAGAGCTTGGCGCAAGGTTCATCGGTACAGAGTATATATTCCCATCCACGGTATAGCCGTCAAGCGCATTGGGAATGAACTTATCCTTCCACTCCGGATTTTGGTCAAGTTCTTCGTTAATAGGCTGTAACAGATCCCCTTTAACGAATTCCTTGGTCATGGCATCCGGCCACATGACGAAAAGATCAGGCATTTCATCAGCGGCAGCCACCGTACGGAGTCTTGTACGCAGCCCATCGGACGGCAGTCCTTCATCAATCACTTCAATGTTCGGGTGATCTGCTCTAAATTGCTCAATAATACCTCGCATCGCTACGGCCTTGGCATCCTGACCTGTCCAGTTGTGCCATATGGTGATGGACACCTTCTCTGAATCTTCGTTATTGCCGCTCGTTCCACTTCCTCCGCCGCATCCTGCAGCAATGACCGAGATAAGCAAGCACAAGCTAAGGACAATACTCCATTTCTTCATGTATGGCTAACCCCCTTAAATATGTTAAGTCTCATTCTAATAGAAGCGCTTACACCTGATAAGGAGAATAACATCGGTAAGAAGGTAGAAAAATAACGGATAAAAATAAACCGCGATGATCGCGGCTTATCGATAAACGATTCGTGTAGAATAGGGTTTGGCCAACTCACTCGGAAGAAGGTTTACATATGATTGAAATTGTCGTACTGCTCCTTGTCGGAGTATTGTCTTCATTATGCGGAGCGGTCGTTGGACTTGGCGGAGGATTTATCATTGTTCCTTTTCTTGCCTTCGCCTATGATATGCCTGTCTCGGAGATTGTCGGAACGTCTCTAGCTGTATTAGTGTTCGGATCACTATCCAGCACGATTGCTTATGTGAAGCAGAGAAGAATTGATATGAAGAGTGGCACATTATTCGCGGTCGCCATGATACCTGGTTCTGTTCTCGGTGCCTTTACAGCCAATATTGTGAGTAATCGTGGATTTTTCGTGGCACTGGGTGTTTTTCTACTATGCATGGCGATATTTCTACTGAAAAAACCGCAAAAATCACAAAATTCATTACTGAAGCCTACGGTTACTCGAGCATTCAGTGATGCGAGTGGAACAACACACACCTATTCATTTAATCTAAAGGCCGGCGTCTCCATTGCACTGGTTGTCGGATTCATATCCAGCTTCTTCGGCATCGGGGGAGGCTCTGTCATGGTACCGACGATGGTCATGCTGCTCTCGTTTCCAGCACATATCGCTGCCGCCACTTCCAGCTTATCGATCCTGATCTCTGCTACATCAGGAAGTATTGCGCATCTAGCCTTAGGACATATCGATTTCATGAAACTATTGTGGCTGGCAGCAGGTTCTCTCATCGGCAGTCAGCTTGGAGCGAGAATTGCATCGAAGCTCCCAGGAGGGGTGATCCTACGCTTCCTGTCAATAGCACTGATCTTCGTAGCGATTCGGTTAATGTTCAAGAGCTAACAGCAGGGCAGCTGAGTTACTATTTCGGCTGCCTTTTTCTGTGTATTATTCTTTTTGGTCTTTTCCCCATTTCTCCCCCCACTTCTCCATTTCCTTCAATGAGTCCAGAAAATCAATTCCTTTCTCTGTCAATGAATATTCGACCGATACAGGTACTGTCGGAAAAACCTCACGTTTAACGATACCGCTATCCTCTAAGCGCCTTAACACATCAGTGAGAGATTGCGTCTTAATGATTGCAGCATCCCGCTGTAGTTGATTAAATCGTTTAGCTCCATTGGATAACTTGGCAATGACCAGAAATGCCCACTTGGCTCCAAGAATCTGCAGTACTGAGCAGATATGATTAAACTCCAGCGCATCTAGTATTTCTTCGTGTGAGTTCATTCGGTTCATACACCCCTATCCTTACTTTAAGTTAGTTAATCAAATCATTTGGAATATATCCATTGATTTTGCCTTCTTACAATATGGTTAAGCCATACTTATAATACAAACACAAGGAGATCTCAAAGTGAGCTTATTAATGTCATGTGCTAGCCATGACCACTGCAATTCACTTTATTTATACGTAAAGGATGTTGAAAATGAATCGACTTACGTTATATCTGCTTACACTAGGCGTTTTTCTTACTGCTACATCGGAATTGGTCGTCTCTGGTGTACTCTATGCTATTGCTGATGATCTGAATATTACACTTGCTATAGCCGGCCAATTAATAACCGTGTATTCGCTCTCGTTTGCCATTGGAACACCGATCATTGTATCACTGACCTCTCGAATTGATCGTAAAAAAGTGCTGCTTGGTTCTCTAATGCTCTTCGTTATAGGAAGTCTGATCTCCTTCGTAAGCCTGAATATATGGATGCTTATGAGTTCACGGGTCATCTTGGGTGTTAGTTCTGGAGTCTATTTCGTGGCAGCAATGGGGACTGTGGCAAAGCAGCAATCTCCGGAAAAACTAGGGAGGACCATTGGTACAATCGTTCTTGGTTTTAGCATCTCAATGGTACTTGGTGTACCGATGGGGATTATGATATCAAACACACTCCATTGGCAAGCGATTTTCTTGATTCTCGCAATCACAAGTTTACTGGTATTTTTTCTCCTTGCGCGTTTGCTTCCCAGAGTTGAAGGGGATGCTCCGATCCCTGTCGCAAAGCAAATTAAGGTAGTGGGAAGTGTGGTCGTTATAAGCGCATTATTCTTAACATTTTTCAGGGAAAGCGGTAATTCGGTATTCTTCACTTACATCACTGCGTTTATTCAAGATATTTTCCACATCGACCCATCGGGAATTAGCCTGATTATGCTTACTTTTGGCATCTTGGGAGCGATTGGCTCCAAACTCGGAGGGTATGGGATTGACAGATATGGTCCAGCCATGGTGATTAAAATAAGTACACTACTTCATATCACGGTATTTATCTGCCTTCCACTTCTTTCAGGTGCTGCTTCTATAGGAGTTGTATTGATGGGTATCATGAGCCTTTCGATGTTTGCAGCAGGTCCGGCGGTTCAAAGTTATTTCATTCAGCATGCTCCCGGGTCTTCCAATCTAATTCTCAGTATAAACTCTTCGATCGTTCATCTGGGGATCGCTGCCGGAGCAGGAGCAGGTGGAGTTATGGCAAATATAACATCATCGCTGCAGTTTCATCCATGGTTGGGAGGTATCGTCCTCGTACTTGGTCTTGCAGCAGGGTATATCAGTTTTCATTCTAGCAAAAGAGTTGTGCATCGTTAAGGAAATCCTTTTAAATCAATAACTATGTATACAGGTTGGATATAAGCATACGGATGGGGAACTAATAGACAGACATCATACATCGTTCCTTAGATGTGACTGATATCCAACCTCTTTTATGTATTAAGTATAATTTAAATTTCATGACAAGTATTATATAACACGCGAATCAGTTCTTATTTGATTTATAGTTATTAAATACATACGAATTAATCTCATTCGATTTATTATCTTGATCTACCATCACAAGCTCAGATTCGATTTGTGCGTTTCTATGTATTGCCAATTGATTGATGATCAATGACTTTAGGACCTGCCTCTGAGGGTTCGCTATTTCTTGCAGTTCAGCTAAGTATAGCGGTTTTGCACCTGACAGTTTGATATGTTTAATGATTGCCTCTAATCGGAGGTCATCCCCAATATGAAGGAATATGGTATCCTTACTGTTTAGATCCAATGGTATTATGGAGGAGAACAAGATCTCACTCATACTTAAATTTTTGATTTCACATAGAAGTTGAGCTTCATCATAAGTCCCAATAACTGATACTTTATCGGAAGCTTCAATGGTACAGGTTAAATCATGTACAGGTAACAGAACATCCTTGCGACGCTGGAATATTCTCCTTTGAATTGGTGGAGGAAGAATACATAATAGGTGCTTACGATAGAAACCTATTGGATAGGTATCAAAAGTAATTAATCCTTCAGCATAAATGGTGATGCCCACGGATTCTCCTAAAGATATGGTCAAATTCTCATTCAATGCAATTTCAAACACATCTCCATCTATATAAGAAATACGCCCGCCGAATGTATTATCCCGAGCCCGAATCATGACCAGACTCTCCAATAGAACAAACTCACTGATCTTATCTACGATCATTGTTTTCCCTTCCTCTCGCGATCAGGACATAAAAAGCACACATTTACCAATTAGGTGAAATGCGTGCTCCTCATTGATTCTTTATATATCGGCAGATTGCCTCAATTCATGAAATGAATGCTGCGTTAAGTTCCACAAAAGGTTTGATATGCACAATCCTTCGGAGGCAGTATGGCATATTCCTCTTGTTCCTTAGAATAGGCATACGGATCAGCTAGAACCTCCAATAACTGCTCCATCACCGACAGATCCTCATCCTCCACAGCTGCTTCCAGCGCTTCCTCCACTCTGTGATTTCTAGGAATCACGGCAGGATTGCTTCTCTTCATTAAAGCTTGCGACTCAGCCTTGCTCTCTTCTTGCCGCTCTAGACGCTTCTGCCATTTGGAATGCCATTCCTTATACTCTTGCGTATCAAACATGACTTGACCAGCCAGCTGATTCAAAGTCAATGCACGGAACGTATTCGTATAATCCGCCTGATGCTCCTGCATCATATCCAACAGCTCGGCTATTAAAGCCTCATCTTCTGGTTCTTCATTAAATATACCGAGCTTGGATCGTAGACCCGACAGCCAGTTCTGATGAAATAAGCTGAAATATTCTGATAACGTCTCTTCGGCCATCTTCACAGCAGTATCTTCATCCTCGTGCAGGAGGGGCAGCAGCGTTTCTGCAAAACGTGCCAGGTTCCATCCTCCGATCTGAGGCTGGTTACCATATGCATAGCGGCCCTCGCGATCGATGGAACTGAATACGGTTGCCGTGTCATATGTATCCATAAAGGCACACGGACCATAATCGATCGTGATTCCGCTCAGCGCCATATTGTCGGTATTCATGACCCCATGAATAAAGCCGACCAGCTGCCATTTTGCGATGAGTGATGCTTGTTGTTCCACCACTTTCTTCAGGAGATTCAAATATCGTCCTTCATCCTGCTCTACATCAGCATAATGCCTAATTAATGTGTAATCAGCGAGTGCTCTTAGATCCTCGATACTTCCCCAATTTCTCACAAATTGAAAGGTTCCAACACGAAGATGACTATCTGCAACACGGGTGAGTACAGCGCCAGGCAGCACGCTCTCACGATATACGGGTTCACCGGTTGAGACAACGCCCAGACTGCGGGTTGTAGCTATTCCAAGTCCATGCATCGCCTCACTAATAATATATTCACGAAGCATCGGTCCGAGCGCTGCCCTGCCATCACCACCTCTGGAGAAAGGCGTTCTTCCCGCTCCTTTTAGCTGAATATCCAAACGTTCACCGTCTGGTGTCAATTGTTCTCCTAACAGAATGGCGCGGCCGTCTCCAAGCATGTTGAAGTGCCCGAATTGATGTCCAGCATACGCCTGAGCGATGGGTAAAGCTCCCTCGGGGATGATATTCCCTGCGAGAATGGCAGCGCCTTCCTCACTGTTTAACAAATCTGGATTCAATCCCAGTGACATTGCAAGCGGTTTGTTTAATATTACAATGCTTGGAGCTTTTACTTTAGAAGGTTCTGTAGGTTTATATAGCAGATTCGGCAGTCGGGAATAGCTCTGATCAAAGTTCCAGCCTGCATCCTTACTTGCATTCATATTTGTCATCATGTCTCCTATATTCTCATCAAAATGAAAACTCCACTTTTGTATTGTTTACGGCAAAGCCAAACTTATCCGCATTCACAACTCGTATTGATCTGCAATCGCAGCTTTAATGCTTAATCCTAAGTTTACCAAAAAATCTTGAGAAAGTCCTTTACATCCAAAAGTGATCGGTTGGCATCATCATTTTCAAATAGGAAAACCCATTAAATATTGACCGTATATTGTTCGCTCGGAATTTTCGTAAGGACAACATATAAGCTGGAATGGGAGCCTTCTCCATTTTGATAAGACATCATCTCTTCTCCATCGATATGAATCACATCACCCGATTTAACGAACAGATCTGAACCGTTACTTGTGATGACACCTTCTCCATCCAGCACCAAAATGTAGACGTGCGCATTCGGATGCTGATGAGCTGGCAGCTTTGCACCAGGACTGAAGTTCAGTAAGAAGATAACATTATCTTTCTCCTTGTGAATGATCCGTTTTGTAAATTTATGCTCCTGATATTCTTGATATTGCTTCAGGTTTGTTCTAATCAACTTCGCCACACTCCTCATATTAAGATAAGATCCGCTTTGATCCTGTAAGCTCTTGAATTGGTTTAATATTTTGCGTGAATTCGAGCGTCTAATGAATTAACCTCTTATGAATCTAATCTCAAATTATCATTAGCCAATAAGATGCCTTGTGATTACAATCACAAGGAATGAGACATCATTTTGAATAATAAAAAAAGAGCCGGCATTTTTTCGCCGACCCTACTGTTTAATTGTTCCGATTAATAATGTAGTCAAGCAAATGCTTCAGAAAATCGGTTTTTCTCGACATTTCATTCAGGGCTTCGATGGCGTTACAATAATGATCCCACATCATCTTGCTCGCACCTTCCTTACCTAGCACAGTGACAAAGGTGGAGTTATTATTCTCAACATCCTGCTGGATCGGCTTTCCTAGTGCCTCTACATCCCCTTCGGCGTCAAGCAGATCATCCTTAATCTGAAAGGCAATACCTGCATGGTAAGCGTACTTTTTGAGCAGATTCACTTCAGCTTCATTCGCCTTAGCAAGAATTGCCGGCATCACGAGAGAGGCTTCGAATCCAATCCCTGTTTTGTAGAAACAGATCATATCAAGCTCGGCAAGTGTCAGCGGCTTCCCCTTGGAATTCAGGTCCATGGCTTGCCCCATACAGATTTCCCCTGCCTTTTGGGAGGAGTATTGGATCAGAGAGAGCACCGAAGCTGGGTCGAATTGATGCAGGGAGGTTTGTTCCTCCGTCGCTTTTTGAATCAGAAACAACCCGGTTAACTCAGCAGTAGCGCTGCTGTGCACCTCATGCAGTGTAGCCCGGCCTCTGCGGGTAGCCGCATTATCCTGTGATGGAAGATCATCGAAGATCAAGGAAGCCGTATGCATATACTCCAGCGATCGAAGGAGCGGGATAAGGGACGAATATTCCAGACCATATTCATTGACTCCCATAACCCAGGCTAGCAGTGGGCGCAGACGTTTGCCTCCTCCTTCAAGACTATAGTTGGCAGCATCGATGAGCGGCTCCTTCATTGGAGAGATGCCTTCAGGCTTCGTGATCTCAAGCACACGGTTGATTTCGTTCTGAGCTGAGTTAAGCGTCTCTAGAAACTTTTCTTTCTCGGATTGATCATGCTTCATCACGTTCAGCATCTCATCTCGCAGCAATTTGTCGAAGAAGTCGACGTCTTCTGCTTTATCCACCATGTACTGAATGAGCTGGTTAAACTCAGGATGCCCGGAAGAAAAAATCTGCATGATTTCGTTGTATCTTTGTTGACCGACACGCTTCTTGCAGCGCTTCAAACCATTGATTGCCCGATCTAATATCACTTCTCTCGTCTTCGGATCAGACTTGTATACATTGTGAATCAGGTTCGAGATCACTGCCCAGTATAACTCAAAAGGGTTAACCAAATCTGTTCTATGATCCCGGTGTGTTAGATAGTACGTATAGGGCGTAACCGCGCCATCCTCCAAGTCTTCGAACATATCCGCGAAATCATCCGCCAGCTGATTGTAAATCCCATAGTAAAAGGTTCGATAATCAAAGCCTTCATCCTCAGGAGCACTGATGACGGAACGCACAATGAGCCGGGAGGAGGAGGATTTGAGAATGACAGGAAGGTACAGCTCTTCATTGGTGTAGCTTGTGTTTTCAAGGCTTTTTACACGGTCAATGTCCTGTGACTCAAAGAACACATAGGATTGTTCAAAAAAAGTATTTATCGACTCCGGGCGCTGATAATTTTTAATATACTCAAATGCTTCCTTAAGCTCAGAATGAATAAATTCAATGAGTGCTGTATTATCTCCTGACCATTCTTGAATATGTAGTGCAGGGACTTTTCCGGTAAGCAGTGCCGTTCGAATAAATTGAGCGTACCTCTCCTTCTCCTGGGTGCTTAACGTTTCGGAATCGAGCAGATCGTCAATATAAGGATAAGTCAGGCCATAGGAATATCCGAGTCTTATTGCCTCATCAATTCTCCTTGCCCGTTCTGTAGGCGGTGTATCGCCATCCATATCATCCAGGACATGCATAACAACGCCAAATATGATCTTAATCAGCTTGCGCTGAGCCTGCTCCGCATTCATCTGCTCAGGGATGTGGGAGGAGACACTGCTCAGCTTATTCATCACCCAAATGGCTGCCGGCTCCACCTTTTCCTTCTGAGCCCACCGATAAAAAGAAGCCAAGCTTACGAAATCCGGCTGTGACTTCCCCTTTTCATTACTATGCTTAGGTTCTATCAAATGACGTTTAATCATGGTAACCATCTGCTGCACTTTCAGCTCGGTATCCGGAGAATCCAGATATTTGCCCATATCCCTTAAGTAAAAATAAGATACACTGCGATCTAGATAATCATCTAATCTACCCGTTATATTCAAGTAAGATAGGTATTTGTGATAATTGCTGGCATCCATTTTCTGTTTATCCTGCGAAAAAAAAGACCATATCGAACGTCGATGAATATGTTTGTTCTTCCACACTTTGAAATCATCCTTCAGCGCAGATACATAACTCTTATCCCATACTTGCTGCTGTAGCAGTTTAAAATACGCCGTCGCCTTCTGTTCGGATTGCAGGTACCATGTCTCGGATTGATCTGTATATTGCTTAATCATTTTGTTGTCTAACCTCAGTTTCCTAATTTGTATATGTTTAATTATAGATTTCATCAATTCTCTTTGTTCCTATACGTATTACAAGCTGATGGGTTACAAATGTATTGTTCGAATCTTCATTTGGTAAGTAACTTCAGAATGAATACTATGGATATAAATTAACATCCTTCACGGAATAAGACAAAAAAAGAACCTGGCTGGTCTGCCAGGTTCTTAATACTGCGAAAAAGTTGCGAAATAAGGATCACGATTTGTTATTTGATGGAAACCGCATATTTTTCCCGAGCTGCTTTGGTCGCTTCAACCATATGCTTCAGTGATTGTACCGTTTCTTCGGCTCCTCTTGTTTTCAAACCGCAATCGGGATTGATCCAGAATAATTTAGGATCCAGCACGCGCAGAGCACGGTCAATCATAGAGGTCATTTCTTCAACCTTCGGAACACGCGGGCTGTGAATATCGTAGACTCCAAGTCCGATGCCCAGCTTGTAAGTATTATCCTCGAAGCTATGAATAAGCTCACCGTGACTGCGTGATGTCTCGATCGAAATGACATCTGCGTCCATATCTTCAATCGAATCAATCATATCATGGAATTCGCAGTAACACATATGGGTATGGATTTGGGTGGAGTCCTTCACCGTGCTTGTAGTCAAGCGGAAAGCCTTCACTGACCAAGCCAAGTATTCTGCCTGCTCTTCTTCTTTTAAAGGAAGTCCTTCACGAACTGCAGGCTCATCGACTTGAATCATTCCAATGCCCGCCAGTTCAAGCGCTTCAACCTCTTGTCTGAGTGCGTAAGCAAGCTGATAGGCGATCTGCTCTCTTGAAATGTCATCTCTCACAAATGACCAATTCATAATAGTGATCGGACCTGTCAACATCCCCTTAACAGGACGTGAAGTTTTGGATTGGGCATATTTCGTTTCTTTGACCGTCATCGGTTCTTCAAATCGAATGTCCCCAAAGATGACAGGCGGCTTCACGCAGCGAGAGCCGTAGGACTGTACCCAGCCGTTCTGAGTGAAGGCAAATCCGCCAAGCTTCTCACCGAAAAATTCAACCATGTCTGTCCGTTCAAACTCTCCGTGTACAAGCACGTCCAGTCCAATCTCTTCCTGCAGATGGATCCATGTATCGATCTGCTCCTTGATGAAGCCTTCGTATTTGCTGTCGCTCCACTCGCCCTTACGCCAGAGTCTGCGCGCTTTGCGTACCTCAGCCGACTGCGGGAAGCTGCCAATCGTGGTTGTAGGTAGCAGCGGCAAATCCCATTTATCCTGTTGAAGCAGGTGACGTTTCGAGAATGGCTGACTTCTCTCTGGATTGACGGAGCTAATGGCTGCGACCTGCTCACGAATATCGTTACGCTTGCGATCTGGTGACTGTTCCAGCGCACTTAGAGACGCATCACAATCGGCAAGCTCTGCTTGGATTGCCTCGCTTCCTTGATTGATCCCCTTGGTCAGAAGAACCAGCTCCTTCAGCTTCTCGTCGGCAAAGGCCAATGCGCCTTTCAGTTCGGGGGCAAGAGCTGTTTCGCTTGCTAGGGATACAGGTACATGAAGCAGGCTGCAGGAAGATTGAACAATGAGACGATCCTCAGATACCCATTTGCTGATATCTTGCAGCTGTGCAAGCTTGTCACGCAATGAGGCTTTCCAAATCCCGCGTCCATCGATAATACCAGCTCCAAGCACTTTGTCTTGAGGGAATCCATGTTTCTCGAGCGACCTTACATTGCCTGAATATCCATGAACCAGATCAAGTCCGATCCCTTGTACCGGCAGCTGAATGATATCCTCATAGTTCTCAACGGATTCAAAATAGGTTTGAAGCATAATTTGGAGCTTAGGCGCTGCAGCTGCAAAGGTACTGTAGATCTTTTGCAGCCGCTGGATGTCCTGTGAATCCAGCTTCGTCACAAGGATCGGTTCATCAACCTGCACCCATTCCACACCTTCATTCGACAATTCCTTAAGGATTTGACTATATAGCGGGAGCAGCTGCTCGATCCATTGATCCAGCTCTCCTTCCTTGTAGCCTTTGGACAGCTTCAGGAAGGTCAGCGGTCCAATGATGACCGGTTTACCTTCAATACCGAGTGCCTCCTTCGCCTCTTTGTAGGCAATGAGAGGTTTATTTTCTGTAAGTGCTGGAGCTGCTCCGTCCAATTCAGGAACAATATAGTGATAATTCGTATTGAACCATTTTGTCATTTCACTTGCTGTGGCCTCTTCGGTTCCGCGAGCAATCCCATAATACATGGAGAGGGGTACAGCGCCGCCATCATATGTAAAGCGCTGTGGTACGATACCGAACATTGCAGCCGTATCCAGCACTTGATCGTAGTAGCTGAAGTCACCAACAGGGATAAGATCGATTCCTTGTTCTTTTTGTTTGCTTAAATGACTTAAGCGAATCTCTCGCAATTGTTCATGAAACGCGGCTTCTTCAAGCTTGCCTGCCCAATAAGCCTCCAGTGCTTTTTTCCATTCTCTCTGTACCCCAATTCGTGGATATCCTAATATGCTGCTCTTAACCATTTCTTAACACTCCTATCTGAAAAATTGTTAAACAAAAGATATCACGGATCAAAGGTTATAGTGTAACTGTAATAAACTATATCTGGTTATAGCCTGTAGCTATAGCTAACAGCAGAGAGAAGGATAAATTGTCGAATACATGATTACGTATGACTCCACAGGAGTGGATCATTCATTCGTCAAATAAGTTGATTTAAAGTTGTCGAAAAGCCACAAAAACAAACGACAAACAAATGGAGTGGATTAGGTCGAATCATGAAATATATTGAGCAGTGCGTGGTTATATTAAGCAAGGTAAACGAACGAAGAAGAACTTAATTAAGAGGAGGCAACAAATCATGGAAAGCACTCATGAATATGTGAAGAAATTAAACGAAAATGCCGAGAAACAACGCCATAACAAAAATAATGGCAAAGGCACGCCTGGCGATAAGCTCCCATCCAAGCAGCATAGTACCAATAAGTAAACGACATTTATATATCTACATTGTTGTCGTTTTAAGATTTTCAGGAGCATGTCTGTTTGGTCAAGCCTCTGTTTCCGACAGAGATGCGACCTATAGAAAAAAGCCTGACGTGTCAGGCTTTTTCAAATCCATCATTCAATCTTGATAGTTTCATGATTGCTCCATATTGAAGATCGCATCAATTCTTTCTTTTGCACCTTCCCATGATTCCATCACAGGTACTTTGTATTGCTCCAGTGCCTTTAGATTCCATGGATGAGGGATACAGAGAACCTTCTTCCCTCGCTCTATGGCGGGCAATAGATTATGCATACCATCATCGATGAGAAGATCATATTCGATCAGAGATTTCCTTTTACACACAAACAGCTGCTGTAAAGAAATAAACGGCATATGCTTCTGAAGCCAGTTCCACTTCTCCGCTGCCGATGAAGGGTCTCCCGCCGTAACGATAATCAGATCATATGCTTCATTAAGCTTCTCCATCTCAGCTACAACATGCTCATCAAATAGCTCCAGCTCTTCGTAAATTCGCGGCCGGTTAAAGAATACATCACGCGTACTGTCTGGATGACGCAGGTGATCCGTGTTCCAGTCGATCATGTCTTCATACCGTAATGGATGTGTCGGAAAATCATTGTTGTTATGAAATATTGCTCTTCTGATGAAATGACATATCGTATCGTCCATGTCTACTGCTACTACGGGCTTCGTCATAGATCCTCCTGCTATTGGCTGAAATCTTACTTTCTAATTCATTTTATTGATACATTAGAAGAAAGTATTTGTCAAACGACAGACATGAATTATTTATTTCTGATTTGTCTCTTTATAGCTATAATCGCACCCAAATGAAGTCCTTCATGAAAAATAGTTCGGATGAGCACTTGCTCAATTGTGTGCATTCCCATCTCTGTAGGAGCAAACTCTTCTTCCATTCGATCCTTGTATGTCTCCCGAATAAAGCCTGGTTGTGCCTTCAATAGAGCGGCCAGCTCAGGCAAGGATGGGGTATCTTCTGTGAACTGGGCCGGACTGGTTCCATAACCGAACCACTCATTAAATGCACTTGATACTGCCAGTTCTTCCTTAGTAAGAACACGTATCCATAAATACTGATCTAGAATGATATGCCCCAGATTCCATCTAATATTGTTGTTGAACCCCGCAGGTATGATCTCTGCTTCTTCTGCGGTAACGTCCTGCACAAGGTGTAGCAGCTCCATTCGATATGTATTCAACTGTTCAAATAATACCTCATGTCTACTGTTCATTACGTCCCCTCCTCTTCTATTTGTATCAATATTATACAAAATTTTACTAAATCCTCTATGCAAGGTAATACTAACTTCAGTCAAATTCAATCAAATGATCGGATTCTTGCTTGCTATTTTGTTCCCCCAGAACTTCAAATAAGGTAAACTAAGATATTAAGAAATTAGATGTTTTCTTATACAGAGAAAATAATGGATAGCCGTGTAAAGGAGAGATTTTGAATGTCCGATAAAAAAGAACTAGGTACCTTGCGGCAGTCATTACCGAGCTGGGTGGAAGCCAGTATCCCCTGTTCCGTGAATGGAAAAGTTGCCTCTTATATTCCCGAGCTTTCCAAAGCTCCACACGATGCTCTCGGCATCACCATCCTTGCACCTGACGGCGAATCCGTATCTGCAGGAGATTGTTCCCAGGTGTTTACCATGCAGAGCATCTCAAAAGTGTTTACGCTCATTCTCGCACTCATGGATAATGGCGAAGATGAAGTGTTCAAACGTGTTGGCATGGAGCCCACAGGAGACAATTTCAATTCCATGCTGAAGCTTGAGCTTGTGCGTCCAGGTATTCCCTTCAATCCTTTTATCAATGCAGGTGCGATTACAGTTACTTCTCTCATTCATGGCAAAAACATGAAGGAAAAATCGCAGCGAATTTTAAACTTATTCCATAGCTTGACCGGAAAAGATGAACTTGCTTATGATATCGATGTTTTCAATTCAGAGCTGGAAAGCGGCGATCTAAATCGTTCGATTGCCTACTTTCTTAAGGGGAATCAAGTGCTGATTGGAGACGTGGATGAGGTACTGGACATTTATTTCAGGCACTGCTCCATCCTGGTTCAGTGTGCGGACTTGGCGCGAATGGGGTTAATTCTTGCCTTTGATGGCATGGATCCACTTACGGGGAATAGACTGCTGCCCAAGAGATATGTACAGATTGCGAAGACATTCATGACAACATGCGGCATGTACAATGCTTCTGGCGAATTTGCCATTGATGTTGGTTTGCCTGCAAAAAGCGGTGTATCCGGTGGGATCTTGTCACTTGTTCCTGGTCGATACGGAATCGGCGTTATTGGTCCTTCGCTGAACGATAAGGGGAACAGCCAGGCAGGAGTTCATTTGCTTGAGATCGTATCCAAGCAGATGAACTGGAGCATGTTCTAATCCGGAAAGAGAAGCTACACGCTTGGACAGCATTAACAATGTGTAGCTTCTTTCTGTTCACATTTATTTTTGTTTTTCTAACCAAATGGCGATCGTTTGACTCTCTTCAGTGCCAGCTTCACCCGATACATCATTGTAAATTCCTTTTACAGTAAACCCTGCAGCACTTACCTCTTCAATGAATGATTCTGCTGTAAAGAATTGATGCCAGATGTTATAGGTTGCTATTTTTTCCTCAGTAACCACTGTCGTTTGCTCTAATGTTACTCGATTCGGATATTTGAGATTTCTAACGATAGCTGCATAGGAATCCCGAGACCAAAAACCACCGTTCTCATGCAAACTCCAATATTGTTCTTCCTTGAACTGATCAAATTTATACTGAGAGAACACATCTAATAATAGCATTCCACCATTCTTCAAACTGTTCCAAATGTTAAAAAGCAATTTACTGCGATCTGCTGGCGCAAGAGCACCATAATCACAATATATCAATAGGGCCAAATCATACCTATTTGATTCATTTAAGTCCATATAGTTCCCGCAGCGATATTCAATGTCCAAACCTTGTTTAATTGCTTGTTCTTTGGCATAACGAATTGAGTTCTCCGAGAAGTCGATTCCTGTTACTGTATAACCCTTTTTCGCCAATCGCTCACAATAAAGACCCGGGCCACAGCCTAAATCTAAGACTTTTTGATAAGGTTTCTGGGGAGCAGCTAGTTGAATAAAATCAATAGATTTATCGATAAATTCAAAGCTTCTACTGGCTCCTTCAGCATCAGAGTTTAGATGAGCTTCTAACAATTGATCAGCAATATGGGGCTCTTGCCAAAAAGTATGATCGGTCCGTTCAAATTGTAAAGGTACATGCAGCTGGTTTAATAAACGTTTCATAAAACATCCTCCTTATAAATAGATCAACACAAAGAAACCGCAGAGCTCTACTCTGCGGTTAACCATAGTAGAGTAAATAATCAAATGGACAAACCAAATAAACACTAAAAAATGCTTATTTCTGTTTGCTTCAATTGATCTTTTACTCTTTTCCAGTCATAACAAAGTCCGTGAATTTCAAACTTCTGCTATGCCGAACTTCTTCACCGAACCTCTCAATTTTTATACTAACATGTAATATTTTTAATGCTATTTAACCGATTCTTGAAGTCTGTGAGCTGCGTGCAGTGTAGGTCCTACAAACCGGTTCAGGGGGAAACCGCCTGCAATCGCTTTGGTAATGAAGGACTTCCCTTCACGAACTGCATCTTTTACAGACAAGCCCTTCGCAATACCGGCAGTAATCGCCGCAGAAGTTGTACATCCCGCACCATGTGTATAGTTAGTTTGTACGACATCGGCTTCCTGCCATTCAAAGCTCTTGCCATCATATAGCAGATCTACTGCTCGTCCAGGTTCAATGACGCCCCGATCTTTGATGAGGACATTCTTCGCTCCATGTTCATAAATGATGGCAGCTGCCTGCTGCATCTGCTCACGAGAACGAAGGGGTCCTGTCTTCGCCAGCTGGGAAGCTTCAAATAAATTAGGCGTAACCAGATCTGCTCCAGGGATAAGATATTTCAGCATCGCCTCGGTATTTTCCGGTTGAAGCACTTCGTCAGTACCTTTGCACACCATTACAGGATCGATTACGATTCCTTTATGCTCACTACGCTTCAGTTCCGAAGCAACAAGCTCAATAATTTCAACTGAGCCCAGCATGCCAGTCTTCATAGCGTCAAATCCAATTCCGTCAAGAACAGTACGAAGCTGTGCCTCTACGATACCAAGGTCTACAGGATATACAAGGTGATCCCACGTATCAGGCTTCATCGCAACAACAGTTGTGAGAACCGTCATACCGTAGACGCCGAGCTCCTGGAAAGTCTTGAGATCCGCTTGAATGCCAGCACCTCCGCTTGTATCTGAACCAGCTATCGTTAATGTTTTTGGAATAGTCATGATGGTATTCTCCTTTACAATATACAGTTGGAATCATCCTACTGCGAATTCAAGAGCTTGTCAAACGATTTTAGAGTGTCACCTCATCAATTAAAAAAAGAAGAGGAGCAAACTTTTCCTCTTCCTTCCAATACTACGTACATAGTATTTCACCATTCTTCATTTAAAATGTATATTTACAGTGCTTGACTATTGCGATCCGTATGAACCAACGTTTTTTGCTGCCAAGCCTTGCTCTTCCAGCGAATAAACAGCAGAATGCCTCTCATCCATTCATCTGCAATAAATGCCGCCCAAATCCCATACAATCCGTAACCTAAATGAATGCCTAGTATATAAGTGAGCGGGACACTGAAGCACCAGGTCACCAGAATCGACACCAGCATGGCTGCTTTGGCATCACCTGTGGCTTGAAGGGCTCGCTCCAATATAACATTGAAATTACGGCCAGGCTCCAGCAGAAAACTGAGCAGCAACAGGGAAGCTCCCATCGCAATAATATCTGGATCTGTTGTGAACAGCCGGATCAGGGGTTCCCGAAATAAGACAAGGATAGATACGGCACCTAAGGTGATGAACTGACTTCGAATTAAATTACGGAGTACGGTGCTGTAGGTGGCTTCGTGCTTCCCAGCTCCAACCAGCTGACCAACAATGATCTGACCCCCTCTGCCCAGTGAAACGGCCAGGATCATCACAAAAAACATAATGTTCTGAGTGTAAATCTTCGTTGTCAGCGCACTTGCACCCAGCATTGAAATAAACGCTGTTGTCACAAACTGATTGGTGGAATAAGACAAGGATACCGCAGAAGAGGGAACTCCTACACGCAGCACCTTCTCCATATGATCTCTGCGCCAATGCAGCATATCCATCCATTGTATACGAACTTCCGCCGTTCTCCGAAGCAGGATTAGATTAATGATAAGGCCAGCACATTGCGCAATAATTGTGCTGATAGCTACCCCGACAATGCCCAGCTTAGGAAAGCCAAAAGGTCCAAAGATGACTAGGTAATTACCGCATATATTTATAATATTCATGAAGATCGATACAACCATCGTTTGTCGGGTTAAGCCATGGGACTGGATCATCGCTGTTGCTGCACTCAGAAGAGCCTGTATAACCAGTCCTCCTCCAGCAATCATTAAATAGCTCTGTGCCTGATCGAACAAGACCGGATCCAGATTAAACAAGCGGAGTAACGGACCACTAAACACAACTACAGCGATACTGACGACAATCCCAAAAAGAAAATTGAGCGCAAGCGAAGATCCTGCAAGTCTGCCGATCTCTGACTTTTTGCCGGCCCCCAAATACTGCGAAATCACAACAGCAGAGCCGAGTGCAACAAAATTAAACATCAGCACTGCAAACATGATAATTTGATTCGCCACGCCAACAGCGGCTACCGCATCATCAGAAACTCTGCTGAGCATGAAGGTATCGGATGTACGGAGCAGCATCTGCAGAGCCGACTCGACAAAGATCGGCCAGGTAATCGCAAACAAAGTGAGCCTGCCAGCTGGCAGGATGTTCTTATTAGATTCCATATGCTTTCTTTATTTTCTGGGTCCCAAGCTTAGCTGTTTCAAGAGCGGTTAATGCTCCATAATCTGCCTTAAACAGCTCTAGAGATAAGTAGCCCTTATAACCGGATTTGTGTAACAGAGCAGCGAGCTGTCGAGATGGAGCAATTCCGTCACCTGGGAACACTCGGTCCGCATCCTCGATATGCTCCTTCAAAGGGACTTCAGGATAATCATTCACATGTACAATGCCAATCTGATCACCCGTCCAGTCCGCAAGATCTTCTAAATTACTGCCTCCCGTATACATATGAAACGGGTCTAATAACACTTTAGCTCCGGCAACACCGCTCGCTTGTATAACATACTGTGCATCTTTAACACAATTGAGCCGCTTAGCCTTACCCCAAAATTCCAGATAAGGCTCGACTCCGATTCCCCTCGCTAACTCTGCCAGTTTTGCAAATGAAGAGGCAAAGTTATCAAGTTCCACATCACTCACGTTGCCGTAAGGTGGAGCTGCCGCAGCAGTACAGCCAAGCTCTGCAAGGATGTGCAGTTCTTTTTCCGCCAGTTCGAATCCTCGTCTCCGCTCCTCTGGATTGGTGTCTGCCCAGCTCCAGAATGCAATGGCATTCGCGAATTCAAGGCCGTGGGCATCCAGCTCGCTTCGCAGTTCGGATAAGTGTCCACCTGCTTCAAGATAGGCATCAATATCTTTAACCCACAGCTCAATCCCCTGATATCCCGCTTCAGCTGCGATTCGGATCTGTTCCCTTACACCGAGCCGATACGGCAGGAGTGTGGATGTATTCAAGCATAATTTAAAAGGCAGCAACATAATCTCCTTCTTTCCGTATGTAGTTAAGGTTTAGCTTAGGGTTATGGAGTAAACGGTATCCTTCTCTGATCGGCATGACTTTGCATCCCCAGCTCAATAACACGAATAGCCATTCTTGCCTGCTCAGCCTTAACCGTAAGTTCACTCATACCAGTGATGGCTTCATAGACGTTGCGATAATAGGAATCATAGCTGCCAGGGATGGTCTTCATCCGTCCAGTGAAATGAAGCCCATCTAACGTTGTGTTTAAAGTTCCCCACTTATCGTCCGGTTCTTCTCCCCAATGCGGTGTCCCTGGTACTCCGCCAGCTTTGAGTGCATCCTCTTGTGGATCTTCGCCATATTTGAGATAAGACCCGTTCTTGCCATACAAGCGATATCTCGGGGCTGGTTCTACCGAGAGCAAGGTTGACTTCAATCTCACCGACAGTCCGCTGTCATAATGAAGCGTAACATCAAAATAGTCGGATGCCTGAGCCCCTTCTCGCTGCACCTTCAAGTCGGCTTGAATACTGTTGGGCAATCCAAACAAAGTCAGTGCCTGATCAATCAGATGGACACCGAGATCATAGAATGTGCCCGAGCCTTCCCCTCCAGCATCCCGCCATCGTCCTGGATGTGCGAGCGGACTGTAACGGTCCCATATGAACTCCGCTTCTGTTATAGGACCGACCAGCTTCCGCTGAACTACTTCTTGCAGCGTTAGATAATCTCCATCCCATCTGCGATTATGGAATACGCTGAGCACAAGCCCTTTTTCCTGCGCGATGGAGATCAATTCATCGGCTTCCTCGGTTGTTGTCGTGAAGGGCTTCTCCACGACAACATGCTTGCCGGCCATAAGCGCATCCTTGGCAAATGAATAATGATTCGTGCTCGGTGTCGTAATGACAACCAGATCAATGTCAGGATTACGATAGAGCTCGTCGGCCTTCCGCATGACCTGAATTGATGGGTAGTCGTTCAGGCAGGAATTACCGCTTCGCTGAACAATCGCTGCAAGCTCTAGTCCTTCAACAGATGATATGACTGGAGCATGAAAGGTTTTAGCGGCAAAGCCATATCCGATAATACCAACTCGGACACTTTTATTCATATTTAAATTCACCTACTTGATATATTCGTATATGTTCTATCTCTAATGAGATCCAATGTTATATAAAATTCGATTAATCGGATACTGCGATTCAGACACTTTGACAGGAACGAGATCACGATAGACCGGATTGAAGTACTTCTTGCGGTATTGACTGGCTGTGAGACCTTTCACCGACTTAAACAGGCGGCTGAAATAATTCTCATCCGTAAACCCTACGGCAAAAGCAACCTCCTTAATACTCCCAGCTTCATACAGAAGGAGCTGACAGGCTCGATCAATACGTCTGTGAATAATGGTTTCTCTCGGTGAGCGGCCAATAAACTGTACAAAGGATCTAGTAAAATGTTCATGTGACCAGCCGACCTGATGTGACAGCTGTTCTATTGAAATAGGCTCATTCAAATGCTGATCTATATAATCCAGTGCCTTGACGATCTGACGCGGCACCCGATTGGCAAGCTTCATCATCGGCTCGTCATATAGGTATCCATCGATCTCCATCAGTAAAGACCATAGCAAGGAGCTGCCACGCGTCTGAAGTTTGCCGGGATAGGCATATGCGATATGCATAATTTGCTTCATTAATCCAATATGCAGCTCTTCACTCAGTGGAACACAGCTTGGTCCTCCAAGAGCAAAAAAGGGCAGGATCTGTTCAATTTCAGATGGATCGGCGAATCCAAAATGAATGAATAAGTGCCTCGCAGGCTGGTTCGGATCATATTCATAGGAATGCAGTTCGCCTGGTCTGGTCAGAACAAAGCTCGGCTCCTTCAGCACATAAGCGCGGTCTTCTACCCGATAGACACTATGAGTGCTGTCCGGGAAGAACAGCAGCTCATAATCATCTATCCGTCTTGGACCGAGAGCGGTACCGGGCTTCTTGACAATATCGCCGACAATATGGATACGCGGCAATTGGACCTGATGTGTGTGTTGTACCCGGTTTGACATAAGGCTCATCCTTTTCTATTACGCTTTAATCCCCAGCTTCTGCAAATTTCGGAAGCTGATCTTAAGACTTTCCATCGGATCTCTACGGCTCTGATCCTGTTCAACGACGAGCCACTGCGTTCCTACTTGCTTAGCTGTATCTGCAATAGCATGGAAATCGAGAATTCCTTCTCCAATCTCGGCAAAAAACTGCTCCTCCCCAGCTTCCATATCTTTAATGTGCAGCAGCGGACAGCGATTCTTCAATTTGCTTAAATATTGAACCGGATCTACGCCGCCCCGCTTCGCCCAGTAGGTATCCAGCTCAAGCTTCACAAGCTCAGGATCTGTTTCCCTTAAGAGGATATCTAGAGCAAGTTCGCCATCAAACTTGTTGAATTCCCAGTCATGATTATGATACAACAGCTGAACTCCTCTTCGCTTGAACTTCTCTCCGGCTTCATTCAGCTTGGCGGACTTCAGAAGCACCTCATCCATAGAAGAAAAGCGAAGTGACAAGGCAACAAATTTCTCACCATTCACTTCTTCCAAATAATCGGCGATAGCATCCGGGTCAAAGTCAAATTTATCAAATCCTGCATGACTGCCAACAACCTTAAGACCGAGATGATCCAGCAGTGATTTCTGTTCTGCTATAGTCATCCCTTCTGGAGGACGACCTAATTCAATCCCCTGATAACCAATTTCAGCAATTTGGGTTAGCGTTCCCACATAATCTTGGCTGAGTTGTTCGCGAACGGTATAGGGCTGTACTGCGATTGGAAACGTATTCATACTTGTATACATCCTCTCTGGGCTTCTTTTGTATTCATGTATTTCTGTCAATAGTTATCCTTACAATCAATCAAGGCTACATATCCAAGGTGTTATACTTCAGTCCCATTGGGATAGGTGCTGGTCTTTCTGCGGAAGATTTCAGCTTAATATGCTGTCCTTGCTCCGATGCTTCAAAGATTCCCAGCGAGATATCCAGCACATGCCGAGCGAGCTGTCCACTGGCTCGATTTTTCCGTCCTGACTGGATTGCATAGGCCATATCGGCAACACCCATACCCCGTCCTTCTTCTGCATACGGATGGGAATGTGGAATTTCCTTCGTCTGCCCGTTCGCAAATTGAATGGAAATCGTTCCGCCGAAGAAATTCGGGTCTGGGACGTACAGTATGCCTTCCGTGCCATAGATCTCCATACGAGGGGAATAGCCGAACGCTTCCTTAGCCGCAGTGAAGCTGGCCACCGCTCCGCTGTCAAAATCAAGCACAGCCGATACATTGGTCGGGGCCTCGATGGGAACCGACTGGCCAAAGGCAGGAGATTTAGGGTTCTGAATAATGACTTCCTTATGTAGTTGACGCGCAGATCCGGTTACACGGTTCACAGGACCAAGAAGTGCAATCAGAGCGGTCAAATAATAGGGCCCCATATCCATAATCGGGTCTCCACCCAGCTTCAAGAAGTTGCGGAAATTGGGATGCGTACCGCTTGTCGAGTTCCCCATAATAATGGTGGCGCTTGCAGAATAAGGGGTTCCAATCCAGCCGTCATTGATTAATTTGATACAAGTCTGAATCCCCGCACCAAGGAACGTATCAGGCGCACAGCCCACGAGCAAGTTTTTTTCCTTCGCCAGATTTAACACTTGATCGGCATCCTCCCGGTTTAGTGCAAATGGCTTCTCTGTGTACACATGCTTGCCTGCATGCAATGCCTGTAAATTGAGTGCAGCATGCGCACTGGGTGCCGTCAAATTGAGAACGATTTCAATCTCGGGGTCAGCCAGGAGCTCCTCCACGGTATATACATGAGGAATGCCGTATTCCTCGGCTCTTTTCTGGGCAAGCTCCGGTACCAAGTCCGACACTGCTTTGACCTCCACAATGCTATCAAACATGCCGGTTAAATTTTTTAAATATATAGCACTAATTACACCTGTACCTATAACGCCTACTTTAATCCTGCGCACGATCACATCATCCTTTACATATGAAATTGATTCTCTTGTGTAATTATTATTACGCATTACAGCCAGGAGCTCAATGGACTGTAACGCAAATAAACTGGATTTATTTGATGTGATCTCAGGATGAATTACAACGATTCCAGGAACAACAGGTTACGATAAATGTATGGACTGCAGCTAGGCTTGAAATTAAGGGCGATACCTCCATTTTCAATTCCGGATTCAACACGGATCAAGGCTTTCGATTTAACGAGAGCTCGAACCATTTTGTTAACGGCTTTCCCATCTCCTGCGCCTGCCGCTCTCGATAGGGCTGCTGCGAATGGACGGTTGTATGCGAGCTGCGTGTACAATGGAATGACAGCCCTTGCGATCTCGCGGTGCACCCTTGTATTAAAGTGAAATTGAACGGAACCTGGTATAATAGTCGTGCCATTGGTCAGCTCGGTGAATGAATTTTTTTGGGGAAAAGAAATAAAATATCCGATGCCATTGGAACCGAGGGGCAGCCCGATGGCCTTCCTCGAAGCCAGTCCAAGCAGTAACCCCATCTTATCCAGATCCGCTGCAATCACTGCCCGGCTCCACGCAGCTGCATATTTCGGATGCTCTGCAATCGCACGATAGAAAGGCAGCATTACTTTAGCACTGTATTGAACCCGAGATACCGGAATATGCGCTGATTTTTTAGGCGTCTTTCGCTTCATCGTCATGTCCAGAAGCCTCCTACAGGTAAGAATCATTCATAGGATCAGTGTATGACGCTGCTTAGTACATGATTGGGCAACTAATGGCATTTATCAGGTGAAAAAATACAGCTCTGCCGTAAGCAGAAGCTGTATAGGATATATATATTAACTTCTGGGGCAGGATCATTAAAGCTCAGGAGCTGGCATAGCGTCATTGTATATAAAAGGAAGGGAATTACGCATGGCATTATATAGAGGATGATCCTCTCTATGTCTCGAATTCATTATTGATTTCACTGCCATTGTGAATCCGGTGTAGATTTTATGTGGACCATTCTCATTGATGTGAAGATCACCTATGTAATATTTATAAGTTTGATAATCCTGGAGCAGCAGCTCTATGTTATCCAAAAGCAGCTTATGCTCTTCACTCCCCTTCTCGATGATGACTGAATTCGACTCAGACAGCAGCACCTCTTCAATGTAATGACTGTATAGCTGGTTCGTCACAATAAATTGGTTCGTTGACACTTTTTCCCCACCTCTGCCATTGAAATAGGGCTCTATTAATGTAAACTGCTCAACCGCGCGTGAGATATGATCGGAGATTTGACTCGCCCGAAGCGCCAGGTCTTCTCTCTTGACATTGTCCTGATTAAGCAGCACCTGCATGGCTGTCAGCTCGGACACGGGAGCATCAATCCAGTTGCTCTTCAATTCCTCCCACAGCTTTTTATTCACCGACCACAGCTCTGATTTTGCAGCTTTATATGTGCTCAGTTCATCCTCGCTGCGACCATACTGGTAGAATGAAGCAATGCTTGCCCATATGAGCAGTATAGAACATATTATGACGACCCAGATTCTCGTCTTTGAAATTTGATTTGTCATTGTATTACCTCAATTATATTAATATCCTTAGCGTAATTTCTCATAGAAAAAATGTTCGCTGCGATCCTGCTGATTCGCTATCTCTTTGATAACTCGCTTGTAAGTGGTCACGATATCCGCAGGGGCATCTGTATTGAGTTGATAGGGGGCTAGTGCCTCCGTCAGCATCGTGTAATCCGATATAAGATAGCCGACTTCTGTCCGCAATTGATCCATTAATTCCTGATCACCATCACGAAGGGCTATATCGAATTTCAGAAGCCACTTTTTCTTCAGAAATTCCATGTACTCTCTCGTCACCGAATCCATAGATGTGATCGTTACCCGGCCGTTTCTATCAAAATGGTCCTCCATCAGGGTAAACAGGAATAACGCTTGCTCCCAATGGAAATAGACGTTATTCATCCTGTCCCTGATTTCGTCAGATTTCAATTCTTCTTCATTTAGAAGCTCAGCCACTTGCTGCAATTCTTCCAACGGATACTGTATCCAGTGCTGCTTTGTCTTCTCCCAAGCTAGTTCTCTCATTTCCTGAACCGTGTCCTTGGTATAAGCCAGCTGATTGATTTCCTGCTCTGTCTTATGCTCCTCATAAGCATTAATGGGAATGGAGATCAGCGGAATAAATAGAATAAGTCCCAAACATGCGGTTAGAATTAATTTGTTCTCTTTGGATATCTTCATGTTCAACTCCATCATTCATCATTCTGTCGATAAGATAACTAATATTAGCAAAATATACTATATATTAATACTCTTTAAAAGTAATATTTTGGATAGCAAAAAAGAGACAACTTGGTTAACAACCAAGTTGTCTCTTCTGGATACTGCAGGCCAAAATTCAATTGTTTAGTTTGAAACCGTCACATCATTCAGTTCACGCTGCAGCACTTCGCCAATTCGCTTCATGCCTTCCACAATTCGTTCATTCGGCATATTGGAGTAGTTAAGACGCAGTGTATTCTTAACCCCGCCGTTCGGGAAGAATGGTGCTCCAGGTACGAATGCGACATTATTATTCAGGCATTCAACAAACAGCACGCTTGAATCAACCGTGTCCGGAAGCTCAACCCATATGAATAAACCACCCTCGGGCACACTGTGCTTGATGCTTGCAGGGAAATACTCCTTGATACAGGACAGCATCGTCTCGCATCTTTCTTTGTAAACGTCTTTGATCTTCTCCACGTGGGCATTAATGTCATTCTGCTCCATATATTTCGCGGTAAGCATCTGAGCGAAGCTGTCTGTGTGCAGATCAGCCGATTGCTTCAATGCGACATACTTATCAATGATCTCTTCACTTGCACATACCCAGCCAAGACGAAGTCCTGGTGCAAATATTTTGGAGAAGGTGCTGAGATAAATCACTCTGCCTTCGGTATCAAAGTGCTTGACCGGTGGAAGAGATTCACCCGCAAATCGAACCGCACCATACGGATTATCTTCGACAATCAGCACATTATATTTATTCGCCAGCTCCACCATTCGCTGCCTTCTATCCAGCTTCAAGGTACGACCTGTCGGATTCTGGAAGTCAGGAATCGTATAGATGAACTTGGCCTCTGGATGGGCTTGAAGAGTCTTCTCCAGCTCCTCCATGATCATGCCGTCATCATCCATAGCGACTTCTACGAACCTAGCGTCATATACTTTAAATGCATTAATGGCAGCAAGATATGTAGGACTTTCACAAATAACCGTATCGCCTTCGTTAATAAACAGCTTGCCTGTCAGGTCAATCGCCTGCTGCGAGCCAGATGTAACGAGAACCTGCTCAACCTTCGATTGAATTCCAATCGCGCTCATCCGTTCACAGATAGCTGTACGCAGAGGGGTATATCCTTCAGTTGTACTGTATTGAAGCGAAGCTTGTCCCATCTCCGTCAATACGGCATCGGCGGCTGCTCTGATCGCATCAACCGGGAACAGTTCAGGTGCAGGAAGGCCTCCTGCAAAGGAAATGACCTCGGGTCTTTCCGTTACTTTTAAAATTTCTCTTGTCTCCGACGGTTTAACATAGCCGGCTCTAGTTGAATATTTATCGTCCATTCATTTACACTCCTTTGAATTATATAATAACACGCTATGGCGAATTGTAAAAAATAATAATTGTCATTCAATTTATACAGAGAATCACTTCTTATGTATTGTATCAATAATTGCAGGAACAATTCGTTGTTATCTTCAATATGCTGCGGCGTGTTATAAACAAAAAAACTGCGGATCTCCCGCAGTTCATTACATTGATTATGTGGTGACTACCTGATCCCATTCGTCTCTGGAAGGGGGTTCTCCCTGAAGCTGCTTCAGGAGCTTCTTCATCATCACGGATGCCTTAACCCTCAGCTCTAGTGAATCCGATATTTCAACTTGATAGGCTCCCTGCTGAATAGCCAGTCTTAGTTCAGCGACGCTATGAACAGACTCGTTCATCCTATTGATCACGCTCCCATATTGAAGACATTGATGACTGTCGCTTCCAGCGACAATCGGGAGCCCGAGAAGTTCTGCAAAGGGATAAATCTTCGCCTGATACGCCGTTATGCCTTGTTTGTACAGATCCTTAGCATTAAGATCCAGGGCATCAAGCCGCTTCAGCAGGTTTACATTGATATGGTGAAGCGGGGTCGATGAGCGATATGGATGCGCTCCAATCTTAAGTACATTCCGTTCCTCTACAAGGTCAAGCAGCTGGGCAAACGGGATGAAGTTATCTTTAGACAGATAAGGCTCAAGCTGTTCCCGAATGGACAAGATCTCCTCTCTTGTGCTAATCAGAAGGATATGTCCTGTTTCTCTAATATCGACCTCCATCCCTGGAAATACACGGACCCCCTCGGCCTCGTAGTAATGCCCATTATAAGAATAAGCCTCATCAAGTGCTGCATAGATCTGTCCAAAATTGTTCGTATTAAAATGCTCGGTCAGGGCGATGCCTGAAATGTTGTTCGCCCTTGCTTCTGTCAGCATCTCCTTGAAATAGGCTAGCGAAAAATCAGATTTCTTGGATAACTTCCCATGAGTATGCAAGTCTAAGAACATTGGATTCAACTCTCCTTAGATATAACTTGAGTTAGGAACCTTTCTGTCAATTGGTTAATACAGCAGGTTCGGCAGACTCTCTCCAAACCAGAACAGCCAGCTAATATAAGCAATTGAAAATACAATAAAATAAACATCGAGGGCTCGAATCTTAAGATAGGACAGCCTCAGCTTCTTCACCTCGGGATGATTCATCCCGTAGGTAAAACCTCTGATCTCAAGTGCCTCAACGGTCGTCCTCGAACGTTTAGCCGTATTCAGCATGAGGGGATAGAAGCTGAGCACCAGAATACGTAAATAGTAAATGATGTTCCTGAAGTAGAGTACGCCAGGACGCTCCGGCGAGCGTCCTCTTAGCCGATAAGACAGCAGGATTTGATGAAACTCTGATAACAGTGTGGGTAGTATTCGATAACCGTACGATAAGCTGAACGAGAATGCTTCGGGAACGCCAAACGCAGATAGACCGTCACTTAATTTCTCTGGATCCATACTGGAAAATACAGCAATGCTCGCCAGCGAAATAACGGATAATTTGAGTGTAAGAGTGAGAAGCGGTAATAATGATTCAAGGCTGCCCCCAAACAGCATGGAGAATAGAAACATCCACCCTACCTGACCAACGAGACCCAGCGTTAAAATAATGAGAATAACGTAGCTGACCCTCGCAAGGGCCGTCATACTAACGATAAACACAAACATACCGAACAGTACGGTCGTGTTATGTATGATCCAAGGAACGATCGCAAAGAACAGATACCACAGCAGCAAGGTTCGTGGGTCTAACCTTCCAATAAAAGTCGTTGATCTGCCATAGGCAGTCCCTAACAGCTCCAGCTTAATCCGTTCTACGGAGATGCGGTCAAGCGTTTTTCGGACGATATCCATGTGCTCACCTCCCCTTCCCCCGTTAGCTCAGACCCGCTTGCAGGTGAATAAAATGCGAGAAACTCCTCAAGTGTATAGCAGATCCTTGGCAATCCTAGAGCAAGGCTAAGCTCCATGAGCTGCGTCGATACTAGACCTGCACGCTCCAGCAGTCTCCCGTCAGCGAAGATTTCTTCCTTCGTTCCATCTGCGAGTACAACTCCCTGATGCATAACGATGATTCGAGTAGCCCACTCGGAGACCAGCTGCATATCATGCGTGGCAATAATAACAGTCTCTACCTTGTCCTTCAATGAAGCTAATACGTGCTGCATCTCCTGCTTGGTCGCGATATCCAGATTAGCTGTCGGTTCATCCAGGAGCATAATAGCTGGCTCCATGGCTGCGCCAATCGCCAGGGCCGTACGGCGCTGCTGTCCACCGCTTAGCAGCCGGGCATCCTTGTCCCTAAGCTCCTCTAAACGGAAATGCTGCAGCATGCCTTCAAGCCGCTGATCTTTATCTTGTACACGATGCGCATTCAGATAGTAAGCAATTTCTTTTTCAACGGAATCTTCAATGAACATTTCCTCTGGATTTTGGTATACATAAGCCGTATGTCTAGCCATTTTCTCGGGTGTCATTGATCTTACATCATGACCATTTACCTGCAAGTAACCCGATGTCGGCTTCACAATACCCGCAATCAGCTTCAGAAGAGAGGATTTGCCTGCACCGTTATTGCCCACGATGGCGATGGACTCACCCGAATGAATGTGCAGATCAACTCCATCTAATACCGACTGCATTTTTCTAAGAATTGTTCGGTAGGACAGATGAACATCTTCAGCCAGGATCAGGGTATTTGCTGCATCTTTAATGTCCGTCTGGTGGTGGATCATTGGCTTATCCTGAGTTTTCGCCTCGATTCTCTCCTCCGCAGCAAACCAATGTATGGCTTCCTCCAGTGTTATGGGAAGAAGCTGGTCCTTAAGCGCATGCTCTTTCTGTGGATCTATGCTATGTTGACGGGCAACCCGCCAAGCTGCCTGAGTCACTTGCGGCGGGAAGATACCGAGATCCAGCAGCGTTTCCACTGAAGATAATGCCTCGCGTACAGGAAGCTTCCACTTCATTCGACCACGATCCATTAATACAACCTCATTGCAGTAATCAGCAATAAACTCTGCATGATGTTCGATGACAATAATGGTTTTTCCCAAAACCTCATTCAGATGCTGTAGAATATCATATATTTGCCGGGCATGACGCGGATCAAGCTGGGATACAGGCTCGTCGATAACCAGAACTTCAGGATCCATGGCAAGTGCACCGGCGAGGGCGAGCAAATGCTTCTGTCCACCGCTAAGTGACCAGATGAAGGCATCCTTTACACCATAAAGTCCCATCATGCGCAGCGTTCTCTCGCCGCGGGCAGCGTAATCCTTATATCCGTAATTCAGCGGTGTGAACATGACATCGTCCATGACGGTAGGCCTGACCAGCTGATTCTCAAAATCCTGATATACATAGCCTACATATCTGGATAGCTCTGCTACCCCTGCAGCTTCTGCAGCCAACCCACAGACCGTCACATCCCCGGTATATTCACCTGTATAATAGTGCGGGATCAGACCGTTAATACATTTACATAGCGTAGATTTGCCCGACCCATTGCTTCCGACAATAGCGATAAAATCACCCTTGTTCACGGTAAGCGATACCTGATCTAACACAGGGACTTCATCACCGGGATATGTAAACGAAATGTTGGATAATTGGATGATGGGCTCAGACATTTTTGGTCTCCGTTCCTGTATCCGACTTCCCAGCTTTGCTGCGCATTATAATAAGTGTAACGACCGTTATTAGAGCGGCTGCGCCAATACTGATCCATATGAGCTGCTGTTCGGACACGCCTGTAAAGATATCCTCCCATTCGGCAATGTTCCATTCTGTCTCAGAGAGAATTTCTGCTCCAACCGCTACAACGGCAAGAATTACACTGAGGATCACATATTTCGGTGATAACCATGCAGCTGTATCATATTTCATTCCTTTATGACGAGGACGTATGCCTAGAAGCGGTTCGATCTTTCCATACAGCCGGGGAACAAGATATAGGGTCGGAAGCAGAGCGAACAATATGCCTGAGAAAAACACGTCGTTTAGGAAACCAACCCCTTCGATGACGACGATACTTTCAGCAAGTCCCTCCACTGCTTCAAGCTCTTCTACACCTACCCAGACCTTAACAATGTCCACTATAGAACTAAGTAATTGATGAATCGCCACCCCCGTAATGGCTGCGATCCCTACCTGAAGCTTGTTCGTCGGATCCTTAACTAATCGACCCGCTGTGTACATTGCCAAGGAAAAAGTGATGAATTTCTCAACTTCGCCGAGGCCGCCGAATTGACCGAGCATCAGCTCACCGAAGATGATCTCCCCTACCGATGCGCCGACAGCAGCATACAGCGGATGAAACAGCATGCACAGCGTGAGTGGAATGAAGGCGAAGTACTCCACTGATAATTCGATAGGCCCGAGCTGCATGCTTGGAATCAGTTCTGTGAACATGTTGGACAAACCATACAAAGACATGGACAGTACGAATATCATCATTTTTTGAGATGAGGTCAGTGTGTACCGTGCCGACAATGTATTCATCGTTTTAATTTCCTCCTCTAATCGTGAATATAACACCATTATAGGAAGGGCTGATTATCGCAAAATTCCAGTTATATTAACGCAAGATCAACATTTTTTCATCATTTTTGACGGTGTAAACATATTTACATAACATTAGCTCTCTATATTAAGGCTATCTATGCGAGTGAATAGCAAAAAAATTGGGGGTGTGCAATCAGATGTATGAAGAATGGGGTAAAAAACACTTTTCTACTAATCAGCGGCTGCTGGCTGATTTTATACAGCGGGATGAGCAGCGAATTCTGTATATGACGGAACAGGAGATTGCAGACGAGGTTGGAATCAGCATTGCCTCTGTGTCAAGGTTCTGGAAATCCGTGGGTTACGTCAATGCCAAGCAGTTCAAGGCAAAGCTTCGTTTCCGCTTGGAATCGGCTCCTGCGGTCAAATTAGAAGAAACGATGAGCAAGATCGAAGGTCTCCCACTGCCACAGACACTGCTCAGTACAATTCATCAGCATTTGGATGAAACATGTAAACGACTAGATTCTGAAGTACTGAATGAAGCCTCTGAAGCGATACGTCAAGCGAGACGGATCTTTGTTTTTGCCCCAGGTCCGTGTATTTCGCTCGCAGAACTGTTCGCATTTCGATTACATCGATTTGGCCTCCATATTCAGATTATGGCTGCAAGCGGTCATGAATTACTCGAGACGCTGATGCACGCAGGCCCCGATGACGTGCTTCTTGTCTTTGGTTTCGTCCAGATACAGCCGGAGATTGAAGTGATATTGGATTATGCTGAGGAAGCAGGCTATCGGGTCATTCTGATCACGGACCGCCTGGTATATCCTCGGGCAAGTCAGGCAGATCTGGTGCTGTATGCGGGAAGAGGTGAAGTATGGGAATTCCATTCCATGATTGGACCTGTATTCGTCATTGAGAATTTAATTCTCAACGTGGGTCTCGCTATGAATGAGGAAAGTCTCGGGAAGCTGAGACATCTACAGCAATTACGGGCAAGATATCATTCTAAGCTTCCGCGTTAGTAAATTAGTGTAGGAGAATGTATGTGATAGCTAAAAAAGGACTGCTTACCACCACAAATAGAACGATCGAATCAACATATCGATTCGATCGTTCTTAGCTGTATTTATTCAGAGACCATCCGATTTGTTAGAGATCCCAGCTTCTCTATTTCGATAGTCACGGTGTCTCCTGATTTCAGATATACCCGGTCTTCCTTAGGTAACCCAAGAACGACCCCTTCCGGAGTTCCTGTCAAAATGATATCTCCGGGCAGAAGCGTCATATGCTGTGAGATATAGCTGACAATCTCGTCACAGTGAAAGATCATGTCCGAGGTATTGGAGCTTTGCTTTGTTTCTCCATTTACAATACACCGGATATCCAGTGAGTTAGGGTCACCAATCTCGTCAGCTGTTACCAAGTAAGGGCCAAGCGGAGAGAATTTGTCGCACGATTTACCAAGCAGCCATTGAGGAGTTCGCATCTGCAGATCACGTGCAGACAAATCATTCACATTACAATATCCATAGACATAATCCAGCGCATCTGCTTGGGTTACGTATTTGGCTTCCTTCCCGATAACAATCACAAGTTCAGCTTCATAATCCACTTCACTGCTAACTCTGGGCAGCGGAATGTCTTCCCCATGTGCAGCCAGGGTGTTATTGAATTTATTGAATAGAATTGGATATTCAGGAATTGCTGCGTTTGTCTCTTCAGCATGTCTTCGATAGTTTAGTCCGACACAGATGATTTTGCTCGGATGGGTCACACATGGAGCATAGGAGACCTCATCTTCCGGCAATATGGATTGTGCTTGCACTTCCTTATTCTCTGCGACCGCACTCTTAAGTCGTTCCAATTCTTGTATTCCTGACTGCCCTGCCTCAATTGCAGCATGGATATCCATTGGAACCCGGTTCATGTCTGGCAGCAGCGAAGCAGCTGTATTTACATCGATAATGCCATGATCAATCTTAATCCCCAATCGGATATCACCATTTACTAGAAATGTAACAAGCTTCATGTTCAAGTCCACTCCTTTTTATGTATTATGCATTCTTGCCGAAAACAACGCCGCCATCAATATACAGAGGGGAACCCATCATGAATCTGGATTCGTCGGAAGCAAGGAAGAGCGCAGCACTGGCTACGTCATCCGGTCTCCCCAAATCGCCGCTTAATTGTCTTGTCTTCAAAGCTTCAAAGGCTTCGGCTGGATCATCATAAGAAGATCGCAAGTAATTTTCAACGAAAGGGGTAAGTATGGTGCCGGGGAGGAGAGCATTCACCCGAATGTTGTATGGGGCATAATCAACCTGCATGGATTTGGTGAGGGCCAGCACCGCTCCCTTGGTCGCAGAATAGGATGCCCGCTTGGCTAGTCCAATCTCGGCAATGCAGGAAGACATATTGATAATGGAGCCGTTCTTCTCCTTCATCATATAGGGAAGAACATATTTGGAAGGCAGAAACACACCGCGAATATTCACCGTCATGACACGATCCCAGTCGTCTGGCTCTATCTCATGCAGCTGTCCAATTCCGCTGATCCCTGCATTATTAAACAGGATATCAACTCTGCCAAATTGATCTATAATGCGTTCAACCATCTCTTCCACCTGATTGGCGTGGGTTACATCTGCTTGCATGAATAGAGCTGTACCTCCAGAAGCAGTGATCTCCTGAACGGTCTCCTGTCCTTTATCCTCATTCAAGTCATTGACAAGGACAACAGCACCTTCCTTAGCAAAGAGCAGTGCACTGCTCTTGCCGATTCCAGATCCGGATCCGGTAATTAAGGCGATTTTATTTGCCAAACGCAATAGTAATCCCCCCTTATTCGTTATCCACCTCAAACTGCTATCGTTCCATATGGTCCTCTGGCTGAGCAGCCTTCACGGTCAATCCGCCATCCACCATCAGCAAATGTCCGTTCACCTGCATCGCCTCTTCTGATGCGAGAAATACGACTGCATCTCCGATTTGACGGGCTGTACCCAGCCTTTTCATGGGATTAGCTTCAATCTCTTTGGCACGGATTGCCGGGTCAGCCAGAAAATCAGTACACATATCTGTATCTACTGTACTCGGCCCAACTGCATTAACGTTAATTCCATATTTGCCGAGCTCAATCGCCATGCCCTTCGTCAGCATATGACCTGCTGCTTTGGATGATTGGTAATGTGGGATTACAGGACTTGTAACGACAAGGCTTGCTGTAGATAGAACATTTACTATTTTTCCGCTTCTTTTGGGAATCATTTTACTAGCAGCGAGCTGAGAACAGAGGAAGATTGATTTGACATTCGTATCGAATGTTCGATCCCAAGTCTCTTCCGTGGCCTTCATAAAAGGCTCGAACGGCGCAATTCCTGCATTGTTGACCAAGATCTCGATCTCTCCAAGTTCCTCCTCTATGGCTGAGAACATGGCATCCACTTGAGCTTTCTTACCTACATCGGCCTGCACGATCATCGTCTTAACACCATGGACTTCAGCATTTCTGGCCACTTGTTCGGCCAGCGCTCTTGATCGATCCGAGGAATAATTAATTGCCACATGAGCTCCTTCCTCAGCAAGCCTGTATACAATAGCCTCTCCAATTCCCCGGCTTCCTCCCGTCACCAGAGCAATGCGGTTCTCGAGTCTCCCCATCTTCCTTCCTCCTTATAAACTAGGTCCAATGCGATTAATGCTGAATTCCTGGTGGCCGAGTATTTCTGCCTTTGTCAGCTTACCGTTCGCTACTTCAACAATCTCCTCCCAGATGGCTTCCCCAGCTTGTTCTAAGCTGAGTTCCCCGGACAGCATTCCGCTTACATCAACATCCATATTGTCGCTCATCTGGTCATACATCCGCTTATTCCCTGTAATCTTAATGACAGGAAGCACAGCTGCACCTGTCGGGGTGCCTCTTCCGGTCGTAAAGCAGACGATATGTGCACCGCCGGCTGCCATTCCTGATACACATTCAATATCGTTTCCAGGTGAATCCATAAAATATAAACCGCTTTCAGGAATCGCTTCTGCATATTCTATAATTCCATTAATAGGTGCAGTACCGCATTTACTGATACATCCAAGTGACTTCTCTTCGATGGTGGACAGACCGCCCGCAATATTTCCCGGACTGGGATTGCCGCCGCGCATATCTGCGCCCATACGTTCGACTTCTTTTTCAAATCGATCAACGATTTCAAACATCCTGCGCTTCATCTCTGGTGAAGTACACCGTTCAGCAAGCACATGCTCCGCTCCTATGATCTCTGTTGTTTCACCGATTACGACGCCTCCACCTTGGCCAATAAGCATGTCACTGGCCGCACCCAATGCAGGATTAGAAGCCAGGCCGGATGTTGCATCTGAACCTCCACATTTTACACCCACCTTCAGCTTGCTTATCGGAACAGACACCTTGGGCATGGCATCCAGCTGTGTCTTCATTTTTCGAGCAATTTCGATTCCGTGTGTTATCGCTTTGACAGATCCTCCTACAGATTGGATATCAAACATTTCAACCGGCTTGCCTGTTTTCCTGATTTCCTCTGCCAGTGCAGCGGGGTCCACAACCTCACAGCCCAGACTGATAATGATGACGCCACCCACATTCGGATTCTTCCCTGTCCCCGCCAGCATGTTAAAGGTACGCTCCTTATCTGCTCCGATCTGCGAACAGCCGTGCTGATGAGGAATTGCAACGGTATCCGGCACCATCTGCATAATACGATTACTGACTTGGTTAGAGCATATTACGGTGGGGATGATTAACAAATGATTGCGAATTCCAATATCGCCATTGGGACGCAGATAAGCTTGAATCGTATTCATACTATCCCTTCCCTTCCTGCTTGATCACCGCGTCCTCGTAATCCTTCAATATTGTGAATATGCACATGCTGCCCTGCTTCGATCGCGATACTAGCCTGGCCTATAACTTCCCCGTACTTCTTTATCTTCGTGCCTTCGGGTATTTGACTCAGCGCCACTTTATGACCGAACGGGATGTCATTCAGAACGGTTAATTGAAAACGGTTACCATTAAAAACAAAAGAGATGTCCTCTCCGGCTTGCAAGTCCTTGAGCGCTGTTGCCACATGATCATCTGCATGCATTTGAATAACATCAGCACCGATATGCACATCTTCTCTTATGATACTCACCGCCTTATCATACTGGAATCCACGCTATCATAAACCTTAAATTAACAAGGTTGGTTGGTACTGTCAATAGTTCGAATTGCTCTTCATATAACTGAACCTACTCGATGTTGAAAGTAGATAAATAAAATAACGGCTGCATATTCACAAAATGAATTCGAACTGTTATAATAAAAATTATAGTTGAATCATTTTCATAACTCATGATTCAGTTGTTAAAATCAAATATGTTGTTCACGGGAGGAGCCTGCCACACAAGGCCCCTCTCTGTTTATTTTTAAGGCGTGTTTACGGGGATATTGCGTAAATGCGCCTTTTTAGTTGAGAGTGGATATTTCTCCCGATGATGTAACAACATAAATGTGGAAACGAAAGGAGAAAGATATGGAATTTATTCTACACCTAGTCCTCATCCTCATCTTCACTAAACTGGCAGGTCATTTGTCCCTCAAGCTGGGGCAGCCTTCCGTTCTTGGAGAATTGATTGCCGGTGTAATTCTTGGTCCGGCTGTACTTGGATGGATACATCAAACCTCATTTATTCATGAATTCTCAGAAATTGGTGTCCTGATCCTCATGTTCATTGCAGGACTGGAAACGGATTTGGAGGAGCTCCGAAAGAACTGGAAGGCTGCTCTTGCTGTAGCGGTTGGCGGTATCATTCTGCCATTCGTGGGCGGATACAGCTCTGCTTTGGCTTTTGGGATTGAGCAAAGTCATGCATTATTCCTTGGACTTCTGCTCTGTGCAACATCCGTGAGTATTTCCGTTCAAACGCTGAAGGAAATGAACAAACTGAATTCACGCGAGGGTACAACCATACTTGGTGCTGCCGTAGTGGATGATATTCTTGTCGTTGTCCTGCTTGCCGTGATGATGAGTCTGCTGGGAACAGGAGAATCCGTAAGTATTGGTTCTCTTATTGGTAAGAAGGTATTGTTCTTCGTTGTCATCATCGCAGCAGCAATCTGGGTTGTTCCGCTCATCATGAAGTGGCTCAGCAAGCTTAGAGTGTCGGAGACCGTAATCTCCGGTGGTGTCATCATCGCACTTGCCTTTTCTTATTTTGCCGAGTGGATGGGCGTTGCAGGTATCATCGGCGCATTTGCAGCAGGGATTGCCATTTCTCAAACACCATACAAGCACACGGTGGAGCACAAGCTTGAGCCGATCGCATACAGCTTGTTTGTTCCGGTATTCTTTGTAAGTATTGGTCTTAATGTGAATTTCGAAGGCGTTGGCTCTCAGATCGGGTTCATCATCGTCCTAAGTGTGACGGCCATTCTCACGAAGCTCCTCGGTGGAGCACTGGGTGCCAAGCTGACAGGATTCAATATGCATTCCTCCTTCTCCATCGGTACAGGAATGATATCCCGGGGCGAAGTTGCTTTGATTATCGCCGGAACTGGCCTTGCTTCAGGCCTATTGGATCCGCAGTATTACACTTCGGTCATAATCATGGTTATTGTAACAACTCTCGTTACTCCCCCGCTTCTCAAAATCATGTTCGCGGATAAACATGCGAAGAAGCGGAGTCAAGCAAGTTCACAGAAATAAAATGGTGAATACATCAAAAAAAACAGGCACGACATTTCTGAAAAATGTCTGCCTGTTTTTTGATGGACGAGACTCGAGCCACCAATCTTTAATCCAGCTCCATCTCATATCTAATAGATTTGGTGCTCATTCCATTGGATTCCAGGAAAGCTTCAGCACGCTCATTATCCGCTAGTATATCGATCTCAACAGCATCTGCCTTTCTCTCTTTACCCAGCTTAATGATAAATTCCATTAAAGATTGACCCACGCCTGCTCCTCGAATCTCCTCGCGGACACAGAAATCACGAATGAACAATACCTTTCTCTGCTTGTATATCTTGTGTGCATTTACTTGCTCTTCATCCACGATGGCATAACCTGCAATTACATTGTTCGTGGCTTCAGCAACAATCACCTCTGATTGAGGGGCACCAAGGAATCCACGGACTTCTTCCTCCGTATAATTGTCAGCAAGCTCATACAGATCAGGTCTTCTGTCGGCGATGACTTCATCGTAGTCTTTTCTTAATTGAATAATAGATGGGATATCCCCTTCAACTGCATTACGAATTCGTAGATCCAATCAAATCTCTCCTGTCATAATAGGCTCGAAGCTAGATATCTATATTATTACCCATTTGTGCTATAAACGATCTCCATACTTGAATGAATCCATTTCGCATCGAAAGATTTATCCTTTTGCTTCTTGATAGTCTATTCGAGAAACATAGCTATGCAGCACCATACCAATCACAACGATTAGCATCCCCACCCATGAAATGGATGAAGGAATCGCAATGGACAATAACAGCACTTCACCTGCAAGCGCGAATAGCACTTCCATGGACTGCGTTGCCTCCACTGCCGCTAATTTCTGCATATTTCCTCTTACCATATCGGTCGCTTTGAAAAATAGTACAGTTGCAATGACTCCGGAACATAGAGCCACAAGCAGCGACTGCATACTCTGATCCAGACTTGGCAGGCCCTCCGCAGCTAGACCATACACAGACAGCAGAATCCAGAATGGCAGGCTGGCAAGTGTCATGCCCAGTACTCTCTGGTAAGCGTCCAACCTTCCTTCGCACAGCTCCATCATTTTACGGTTACCCAGCGGATAGGCAAAAGAAGCAATAAATACAGGAATGGCTCCTAGCAGCAAATTCTCTAGAGAAAAACTCTTTGCATGCTCAATCTGCATCAGCACTATACCTAGCAAGATAAGGATCGACATCAGAAGTCCCTTCATAGGAATTCGACCTTTGATCTGAAGGTGGCCTGAGGAAGTATGTATGGTTTCAGTAAATAGAGGGGCAAGAAGCATGCCGGCAATGATCGTAAACTGCCACGTCCCTGCAACCAGCCATCCCGGAGAATAGGCGGCTGCAAAGCATAATGGAGCATAAAACAAGCCGAAGCCTACACAGCTCCACAAGAGCCAGGTTCTCGGCTGTTTTTTCATCTCGACTATTAGTGTTCTGAAATTTCTTCTGAACATAACGATCGCAGTTAGAAAAGGAATCATAAATATGTAGCGGAGTGAGGCGCTCCAGATCCAGCTGCCGCCGGATAACTCCATCGATGCGTTTAATACAAAAGTAAATGCAAAAAAGAAGGCCGCGAATATTCCTAACAATATCGGTTTCAATGAATTCACCTCAGGTGGTCTAAAAATTAGCTGTATGCAGATTACGATAATCAGTTGGAGACATGCGACAATGGTTCTTGAAAGCTCGGGTGAATGAATACAGACTCGTATAACCAACGCTATATGCGATTTCTGTAACGGTTGCGGTGGATTGACTGAGCAGATCCTTCGCTTTATCCATCCTTACCCGGGCGATGTACTCCGCAGGTGATACTCCGATGGCGCTCCTGAATTCGGTTGAGAAATAAGTGCGGTTCAGCCCCGCTAGCCGTGCGATCTGCTGTACGGTAATCCCCTCCGTGGCATGCAGGCGGATGTAGTCCAAGCTCTTAGAGACCCAGGATAGTACACGGTGCTCCGGCTGTCGTTCACTCGAGCTCATCAACTGACCCAGCAAACTATAGAAGCGTCCTCTGAGATCCAATCTGACAGCTTCATTTGCTGTGTCCTTCTGTCTCAGCACGTTCATCAATCTGGAGATGTGCTCTTCGATCATAGGACTGCATCGATTCAAGAGATAAGGCTCATGACGTGACAATCCAAGCAGCGTTAGAATTTCCTCCATCCCAGGACCATCCATTGCCATCCAGATAAGCCTAAGCGATTCCTTGTCTTGATTCTTGTAGTACAAATAAGTGATGCCTGGATACATACAAAATAAATCTCCCGGTCCAAGCAGTCGCTGTTGCCCGTCATATTCAAAAAAGATATGGCCTTCCTGCACAAAATGAATACTGTAGCATTCGATTCTTCTCGGTCCCACTCGATAGCTGGGCTTAGCGATATTTCGCCCTATTCTTACAAGCCAAGCCTGGTCTCTCTTGTCGAATTCAGACGGCGAATCATATAGGAATTCAGCATATTCATGCTCATACTCTTGAAAAAAGGTTGGAACCACTGTACACACATCAACACCCCATACAGACAAAATGTTAAATTCATCATACATTAAGTTATTTCCTCTGTGCTGATCTTTTTCTATAATTTTCGTATAAAGGAGGCTGTACGATGAAGAAACCTAACATATTGTTAATTACAAGCGATCAGCAGCACTGGGATACGATCGGCGCTTTCAATAATGAGCTGCATACCCCTAACCTTGATCGGTTAGTAAGAGAAGGTACGACTTTTAATAGAGCTTATTGTCCTAACCCGACTTGCACGCCTAGCCGTGCCTCCATCATTACGGGCATGTATCCAAGTCAACATGGAGCCTGGACACTCGGCACCAAACTACTGGAGGATCGGCATACGGTGGGTGAGGATTTCAAGGCGGCCGGCTATCAAACGGCGCTGATCGGGAAAGCGCACTTCCAGCCATTAGTATCCACAGAGACTTACCCTTCCATGGAAGCACATCCTGTGTTGCATGATTTTGAATATTGGAGGGAATTCAATGGTCCTTTCTATGGATTTGACCATGTAGAGCTGGCACGTAACCATACGAATGAGGGGCATGTCGGTCAGCACTATGCTCTATGGATGGAAGAGAAAGGCCTGCATAACTGGAGAGATTACTTCCTTCCTGAGATCGGGACTATGGATCGCACCCGAACCTATAATTGGCCTATTCCGGAAAAATATCATTACAATACTTGGATCGCTGAACGGACCAATGCACTGCTTGAAGATTTCAAAGCGAACGACGACAGCTTCTTCTTGTGGTCCAGCTTCTTTGATCCTCATCCGGAGTATTTGGCCCCTGAGCCTTGGGATTCGATGTATGATCCAGACCAATTGACCATTCCCACGATAGTCGAAGGTGAGCATGACAAGAATCCGCCCCATTTTGGCAAAACACAAGAGGAAAATCCCGACTTCTCCTACTTGTCGGAAACCGGTCAGGGAATACACGGATATCGCTCACATCATTACTATGAATACGGCAAGCGTGCGAGACTTACAGATTACGATAAGAAGAAGCTTGTAGGCGTTTACTACGGAATGATCAGTCTGATGGATAAATATATTGGCAAAATACTCGATAAGCTTGATGAGCTCGGACTTGCCGACAACACGATTGTCGTCTTTACAACGGATCATGGACATTTCTTCGGCCAGCATGGCTTACAGGCTAAAGGCGGGTTTCATTACGAGGATCTAATTAAGCTGCCTCTCATTGTACGTTACCCTGGTCATGTTCCTGCCGGTCAGCAAAGCAATGCGATTCAATCCCTGGTTGACCTTGCCCCTACCTTCCTGTCATTCTGTGATCTGCCCATTCCACATGCGATGACTGGTGTTGATCAGGAAAAGGTATGGCTGGGCGAGAGCACTTCTGCTCGTGATCATGCGATATGTGAGTTCCGGCATGAGCCCACAACGATTCACCAGAAGACTTACGTGGATGCTAGGTACAAGATTACGATATATTACAATCAAACCTATGGTGAAATCTTTGACCTTCAGGAAGATCCGCAGGAGCTGAACAATTTATGGGATGACCCTGAACGGAAAGATCTCAAGACAGAGCTGCTCTTAAAGTATGCATGGGCTGAGTTGGGCAAAGAGTCCATGCCGATGCCAAGAATTACAGGAGCATAAAATATGAGTAACTAGCCGCATGAACAAATTATGGTTTGTGCGGTCTTTTTCTTACAAAAAAATGTAGAGTTGTCATCTGATTGCGAACTGCACCTCGCACATCAACATACTGTTTGATGAAATGTGGTTACTTACGAAGCTCTCCATAACGGCTTAATCCCCCCCCATTCTCCTGTTTTCGACAACAATACTGTAACCCTCACTGTAAACATTTCCCCTCATTTCCTCCCTATAATAAATCTTGTCTTACAGCAGTATTGCTAACAAGAAGCCAATCGTCTCCAGTGACTCGTGTCAATATAAGAGTTTTCTCTTATAAGAAAAAGGAATTTTTGGGTAATACATAATAAGAAGAGCGAACAGCTTAGATTAGGGAGGAAATAATAATGAATAAGAAAAGTATGAAATGGTCCGCAGCTATTTTGTCCGCAGGTCTATTGGTAGGTAACGCGAGCTTCTTAAGTGGGCAGTCCGAAGCAGTCGTTGCTGCCGCAATTTCAGTCAAAGCTTCCGACGTGGTAATGAAATATAATGGAAAGACTCTTTCTGCTTCAGGCAAGCTGGTAAATGGAAACACGATGATTCCCATCTCGGTGTTAAGAGATGATCTAGGGCTTAAATTAAGTTATCAAGCTGGCAAAGATGGTTTTAAAACCTACACTGTCGGAAGCGGAGTCACTCAAATGAAATTAGAAGTGTCCGAATATGGCATCAACACCTATATTAATGAACGTTATATTGGTAATAACAGTATCCAGTATGAAGCCAAAAATATAAATGGGAAGCTCTATGTTCCTTTTCGAGTGTTGAAGGATTATTTAGGTATCCAGGGATCTTATAATGCATCAGCCAAAATATTAACGCTGAAAAAGCAGCAGCAAAACAAGGTGAACATCTCTTCGGAAACGATCTCAGACAGTAATAACAATGCAACCATTGACATCCGCTATCCTCAAGTAAGTGGTCTGGTAAATAAAGAAGCGCAGGAAGCAATGAACAAAACGTTTAAAGATAAAGCGGAAGCTTTCGCAGCAGAAGCGAAGAAAAAAGCAAACGATCGGGATGCTGAATATGAACGCCCTTATGAATTTCATGGTACCTTCCTCGTCACGTTTAACCGGGAAGGCGTGCTCAGCATAGCCACTGACCTGTATGAATATGTAGGTGGTGCTCATGGAATGACTTACCGCGAAGGCTTTACATTCTCCCTCAAAGATGGTAAGCAGTTGACAATGGACGATCTGCTCCATTCATCAGATGCTGCCAAGAAGAAGCTGGATCAAATGCTGAAGAAGAAGACAACCGCAGACAAGTATAACTTTGGATTTAATGGTTTGAAGGAAGATCCGGATTTCTATGTATCCGAGAATGGATTAACGGTCTTCTACCAAATTTATGAGATTGCATCCTATGCTGATGGATTCCCAACCTATACCTTTAATTTTGCAGATCTACTGCCTAAAGGAACGGATCCATTTGCGGCTGCGAAATAAGAATAAGGAACTTCTAAATGCGTTCAAGTTGGAACCATATACGGATATGAAAAAACACCTTTGGAGCCCTCCAAAGGTGTTTTTGGTACATCATTCAGAATTTACATCCTAACTCGCAGGTCATTGTGAGATGATGATCGCTAGGATACTTTTACTGGAGTCTGTTCTCCTTGCCATAGCAGCTGCATCTCTTCACAGCTCTCTAATAGTTCATGAAGGCTGCCTTCTGCCTCAATTCGTCCATCCTTCATTACGTTAATATGGTCTGCCTTGGATAAGGCTGCTCTTCGGTGAGAGACGGCGATGCAGGTCACATCCTCTTCCTTGAACAGTCCATCCCACACCTGCTGCTCGGTTTCAACATCTAGTGCGCTCGATAGATCATCGAATATATACAGATCTGAGTCAGTCATCAGCATGCGCGCCGTAGCGGCCCGCTGTATTTGTCCACCGGACAGCATCACGCCTCTTGGTCCAACAAGCGTATCGAGTCCTTTTTCCAGGTCCCCTACATCTTTATTCATTACAGCCAGATTCATCGCACGCTCGAGGGACTCTTCCACACGGCTACACTTGCCCTGAACTATGTTCTCCTTCAAGGTATCACTGAACAAGCGTGGCACTTGCGGTGTATAAGCCGCTCTTGGCGGTGTTAAGAACTGTGCTGGCTCGATCTCAGTTCCATTCCACTGAATGGATCCTGCCTGCTTAGGAAGCAATCCCAGCATAGCCCGAACCAAGGTCGATTTACCTGAACCGATTCTTCCCGTAATAACAAGGAACTGTCCACGCTTCAGCTGCAGATTTACATCCTTGATCCCGTGATTCGAATTCGGATATTGATAGGTGAGATTACGGACGGTGACCTCTCTCAGTTTCTCCGTATCATCTCTGCTTATGACGGGCAGCTCGGGAGGATCTTCATACAAATATATTTCACGATGATCGATAATCCGGTCCTCTTCACCTGGGCGGAACAGCATACGCATTCGGTCAAAGGACACCTTAAGACGCTTGTGCTGGAACACCATATAACCGAATAATGAGATACTAAATCCAATGCTTGTTAAATAAGTGGTAAATAGAGCAAAATCTCCAACGGTAAAATTACCATTTCTCATCTCTGCTGCACACATCAGAAGGATAAGTCCCGTACAAATACTTAGAATATGCTGATTCAACGATCTCATCCATTGCTTAAACAAGTTATCCTTGAGAGCAGCCTGACGGCGGTCTTCGTTCAGCTTCATAAATCGAGCATGTACGTGATCTTCTGCCTGACCCAGCTTCAGTGCTTGGACGGCGCCGAAGGTCTCCGCGATAAAGCTTGTAATTCGTCCGGTTGCCTCCTGATTCTGCTGTCCATATCTGCGCGCCCGATTGCCAGAGAGGTTGTTCAGCAGTGTAACGATGATTAACGGCAATACAGCAACTAAGGTAATCTTCCAGTTAATGCTTGCCATGATGGAGACTGAAACGACAGCGAATACGAACATTCCCCAGAAATCTACCCAGGATTCCACATATTCAACGACCTCATTCACATCATCACGGAAACGACTCATCGCTTCTCCAGGCGAAGCAGGCAGATTCCGTCCGGGCCAGCGCATAATGCCTGCCAGCATATTCGTCCGCAGAATCGCTTGGATATGAAAAATATAGGTTACCCATTCATAGAAGGCGATGAGCATGGTTCCTACTCTCGTAATTCTTACAGCTACCATGACGAGCAGCGGCACAGCAAGCCACAAATAATCGTTGGTATTCCCGGCAGCTGCCCGATCGAAGAACCACTGCATCGCAAGCCCGATAACTAGCGGGAGGGAATGAAACATACACCATAATAGACCATTGATGATAAACAAAAATGGCTTGAATCTAAAAAGCTTATTAATAAAGCCAGCTACGGTCATGCCAGCTCCTCCTCTCTGCCTGTAACGAGCAATCTTGCATAGTGGGAGGCTGGATTTCTCGCGAGCTCATCTCGTTCTCCAAACTCCAATATTTTGCCATCACCCAGCACCATAATTTTGTCTACTTGATTCAGTGTAGCAAGCCGGTGAGCAATCATAATTCCGGTGCATTCCTTCATCATCTGATCAACAGCTGACTGAAGCATCGCTTCCGTTGCCGCATCCAGCCTCGAAGATGGTTCATCAAGGATGACCAGGCTCGGTTTCGTAAGAAACACTCGGGTTAAGGCAAATAATTGAGCTTCACCGGCGGATAAAGAGGTACCTCCCGTGCTCAGATGTGTATCAAGTCCGTTAGGCTGAGCTTCAATCCATCTGCTTAGACCGAGCTGCTCTGTTTTGCGCAAAATCTCATCATCCGAAATTTCTTGATTGAACAGGGTCAAGTTCTCACGAAGTGTTCCATCAAACAGCTGTACATCCTGAGTAACCATCCCTATGCGTTTATACAGCGCAGGCAGAGACAGCTTGGTAACATCTACACCACCTACTCGTATAACGCCGCTGTTGATATTGTATAACCTAAGCAGAGTTCGGCTAAGGCTGGATTTGCCGCTGCCTGTCCGGCCAATTATACCTAGAAGTTCTCCAGGCTTGAGCTTAAAGTGAATATCGGTAAGAATTGGTTTATCCACGTTATAACTGAAGTGAACATGCTCAAATTCGAGTCCCAAGGGTCCTGCCGGGAGTTCGCCCTCCTCACCTTCTGTAATTTCACTTCGCAAGGATAACAGTTCTCTTGAACGCAGCATTCCGGATTTTGCTTTTTGAAATTCCTGTATTTGATCACCCAAAATTTCAATAGGTTCGTTCAGCATCTGAGTATATTGATAAATTAGGTACAATGTACCCAGTGTAATGGCTCCGGACATGTAATAATGCACGCCGATCAGCAGCACCGCGGTTACCGCAAGCGCAAACAGGATAACCGTTGTATTCCACGGAATAACCCGAAGCATCCAGGCTCTTCTTCCCTTAATAAATACGGAGCGCATCAGCCGATGAAATCGATTCATGACATATGGCACGTGACCATTAGCCTGAACATCTTCAATTCCAGCAATCCGCTCTTCAATTAAACCGAATAGAGAAGCGCTGACCTCCCTTTCTTCCTTTGAGGATCGCACTCCAAGATTACGGATCACAACCATGAATAAGATCGAAATCAGCGTAAATGCCGTCATGACGAGTGCAATAGGTACGTTGATCGTGAACATGAAACCCAAGATCCCAGCGAGCAATACGAAGCTGCCGATGACCTGGACGATAAACATCGCAAAAAAATTGGAAATGGCCGTCACATCTCCATCGACTCGTTCAATCATCTCACCTGGCGTTCTCACATTATGGAACTTCATATCAAGCCGAAGACAGTGCTTCAGCAGATCACCACGCAGCTGATTGGTTGAACGCCAGGATACATCATTACCGAAATAGCTGACGGCTACAGTTATTAGCTGATTAATGACGGCTACAACCAGGTATATTCCTGCCAGCTGAAATAAAGTTTCGAGCAGTCCTCCGCCTGCGGCCGTGTCGATAAACCGCTGCACAATCTGCGGATTCAATAACTGCAAGCCGGTTGATGTCAGCAGCATAATCAGCAGCAAGAGCAGCCGTCCTTTGACTGGCTTCAAATACCTTAGCAGCCATGTCATCGATAATTTTTCTTTCTTGGGCACAGTGCCCACCCCCATCTACACAAATATGTATCTCTTATTTTCATTTGACCTTAGGTCATTTGCTGATAAATCATAATAAGTCTACATGAAACGAACATCCATTCCTAGGTAAAAAATAATTATAATCCCAATTCGAATCGAATAAGGGCCCAATGATTGTCATGCCTGCGAAACGACGTGCGCTCCTGCATATCATTATTATTTTTCTATAAATCTCCCCTTCTTCTAACATCGCTCTGTTATAATAAATAGGATTCCTAATCTTTCCAAGGAGTCTAAATTCCAGATAAGGAGTGATTTCATGGTATTCAAACTCACCCTGCATAAGCATGTAAAATCACTGTCCAGCGTATTTCTCGCTTCAGTGCTTGTACTAGGGTCTATTGCCCCAACTGCTCTGGCCGAAGAGCAAACGTCTGCGGCAAAGGAAGCTCAGCAGGTTAAAGTACTAAATCCAGAGACAGCATCCGTATTCCTGGATAAGTTCTTTAATTCACCTGAGGCAATGGCACAATATGTGGGAGCCTCCGTTGTTATTGTTAAAGACGGTGAAGTCGTTGCACAAGAAGGCTACGGATATTCTGACCTGGCAGCGCAGTCGCAGGTAGATCCTGAAGAAACAGCTTTCCGAGTAGCCTCTGTATCCAAGACATTCAACGCTGTGGCCGCGATGCAGCTGGTTGAACAAGGGAAAATCGACTTGAAAGCTGATATCAAGCAATACATAAAGGGTCTTGAATTCGATAACCCTTATGACAAACCGGTAACGATTGAGCATTTACTGACACATACAACAGGATTCGAGATCCGGGATCCTCAGCAGGAAGATATTCACACGGATTTTGATAAAACCGTATCCATTGAGGATTATGTTCGAGAGCATATGCCTCCCGTTGTTCGTGAACCGGGGAGCTCTTATATGTATGATAACTTTGCCTCTCTCTTATTAGGACTTGTCGTTCAAGAAGTGAGCGGTCAACCGTATGAGGAGTATATGCAGGATCATATTTTTGAACCGCTGGGAATGAAGAACAGCAGCTTCCTGCTGACGGACAGGTTTAAAGAACAGCTTGCAACCGGTTACGATGCAGCGAAGAATCCCGTTGATCTATACGCGATATCTCCGAATCCCATGCCTCATGGTGGAATGCTGACAACCGCTGAAGATATCAGCCAATTTATGATTGCCTTCCTAAACGGCGGAACGGACGGTGAGAACCGAATTCTATCTGAGTCGACGGTTGATAGTATGGAAATTTATCGTTCGGCGATCCACCCTCTTTTACCGGACACAACCTATGGCTTTGAGGCCGCTTTTCAGCTCCCTGGAGCCGGAAGCAGCCCTAAGATTATTACAAAGGGAGGGGATCTAATCGGATTCAGTTCTTATCTCTTCCTTATTCCGGAGCAGAATACGGGTGTCTTCCTTACCTATAATCAGACAGGTGCTCTTCGGAGTCTGTTCTATCCTGCTTTTATCAATGAATTCTTCCCTCAGTATGCAGAGGCAGCCGAATTTGACGACTATGAGCCTCAATCCGCAGATGAGCTTCAGCGTTATGCCGGATTGTACGCAGACCTGCGTTTAAGCACCATCGTCAGCTCTGTCTCAGGAGCAGAGGAGCAGGCAGGCAAGATGGCCATTCAGGATGCATTCCTTGGGCCTCGTGTCCTTACACAGGTAGAGGAGAATCTGTTTGTCGATGAGATCAGCGGCCAGTTTACCGCATTTAAAGAACACGAAGATGGCAGCGTATATTTGAAAGAGCCCTATCTGAATCCAATGGGTTACGAACGCAAAGGTGTAGCACCAGCAGGGTTTAGGGATGTAAGTCCAAGCAGTCCCTATGCTGAAGCATTATACGCTCTTCAGTCTTTAGGCTATTATCCAAATGACGCAAGTACGTCGGTCAACCCTAAGCATATCGTCACACGAGCTGAATTTGTTGAGGAGATCTTGAAGGTCAGCAACATTCCTGCCAGTAAGACATCACCTGCAGAAGGAACGGATTGGGCACAGCATGCTTCCGCTGGTTATATCCAATCCGCCCTGGAAATAGGCATGATGGGTGACACGAAGCAATTTAAACCAAATCAAGCCATCACACGTCAGGAAGCAGCTGTCATGCTGTGGAGAATCTATAAACTACAGTATCCTGATGAACTCTTTACTGAAGTTAAACTATCAGGCAACACGAGCGAATGGGCCGTTCCTGCGGTCAAAATGATGATCGGGCTTGGTATTTATGGACCCGAAGTAGACATTCATTCGGATGGTTCTGCCGACTTTCAGTCCAAAAAACCGCTGAATGTACAAGAAAATGCAGCATTTATTTATAAACTATTAACACAACCGACAGATCAAATTGCAGCAGCCCTGGCTTCGGAGCAAGCTCAAGCAGCAACTTCTTCCGGGGAAGAATAAATCGAGTAATAAGTTGAGGATACAAGGAGCTATATAAGAAAGAACACTTCGGTTGCAAAAATGCAGCCTGAAGTGTTCTTTTTGTTAGCTTCCTAACTCTAGGAATTAACCTAGGGCAAGCTGATCTATCAGCTTAGGAAGCCACTCATTCAAATCATCAAATTCAAAGCCAGCTTCGGCGGCTTTATTCGTGTTCATAAACCAGGAGTCTTCGACTCCAAAAGGTGAAGTAGCATCCTCCCCCACTTCCTTCGTCAGCTGTGCCTTCTTACCTGTCTTCGATTCGATAAGGTCCATCAACTCACCGAGAGAAATGGTATTCTGTGATGCCGCGTTTACAGGGCCGGTAATGCTGGAGGCTCCTGCCCATGCCAGAAAGCGTGCGGCTTCCTCTGAATGAATAAATCCCATTCGGGCGTTCAGATTAGGCAGTCCAATCGGTCTGCCATCTTTAATGCGATCCACATGGAAATGCAAACGTTTGGTGTAATCATCGGTTCCGAGTACGATCGGAAATCGTACGCATACGACAGGAAAAGAGGCTTGCTGCATAAATACAGCTTCAGCCTGACGTTTACCCTCCTGATATGTAAAACGGTCGTGTCTGCCATGCTGAATCCCATACGTCGAAGGATCAAAATCCTCTTCCTCCAAAGCATCCTTAACCCCTGCATCGTAAACGGACAAACTGGATGTGAAAATGTACTTCTTCGTTCTGCCATCAAAGAGCTTCACCGCATCCATGGCTGCATCTGGAGAGTAACATATATTATCATACACGATATCCCACTCTTCTTTTTCAGCGGCTGCTCGCAGCTGCTCCTCTACCTCGCGATCGACGATGAGATGTCTTACTTCTTCTCCAAAAGGAATAGGTGTGTTTCCGCGCGTGGCTACCGTAATTTCAGATTTACCTTCTTGCAGCAGGTACTCCACCAGTCTTTTTCCAAAAAAACGCGTTCCGCCAAGGATCAGAACCTTCTTCATTCGTTCTTCCCTCCATTTCCTCTCATTTAACAGTAAGGTATACAATACAACAATTAACTACCGCGAAGTCCAAGCCTTCATTCTCGCCTCACATATGATATTCCAAATCTATCACTGATTTCATAGAGGAGGAATGGTTATGTGGCTGGCTTTAGGATTATCAGTGGCCGCAGTGATTGTGCTCTCAATCATCACATTACGATATTTGGACAAACGGGCAGACAGTAAATTCCACCCTCATGCGCCAAACGAGCTGATTATCAAGTTTGTTGAGGGCACATCACAGGATGACATGAAGGCTCTGCACCACAAAGCAAAATGTACCGTTATCGATTCATATGAGGATCTAGGATTCTATCGAATTACTTCTAAACGAAAAATGCGTAAAATGCTTAACATATATCGTAAGCACGAGCTGATTGAATCAGCCGAACCCAATCATGTGTACAAGGCCGTATACACTCCGAATGACCCCTTCTATCCTGGCTATCAATATGCTCCACAAAAAGTGCTGGCTCCTGCTGCATGGGACCTCACCCAGAGCTCTGCTGCCATAAGAATAGCGGTGGTAGATACCGGTGTACAGCCGGACCATCCTGAGCTGGCTGGAAAATTACTTCCGGGTTATGACTACGTGGATTGGGATCCTAACACCAGCGATGGGAATGGACACGGCACGCATGTCGCCGGCATAGCTGCCGCTGCAACCAACAATGGAGTCGGCATTGCCGGCATGGCTCCCTTCGCCTCCATCATCCCCATTCGCTCTTTGGATAACAGCGGGAATGGCTTATTGTCCAGTGTCGCTAATGGCATTGTCTATGCCGCGAACAACGGAGCACATGTCGTGAACTTAAGCCTTGGATCACCAGCTAACGATTCGTTTCTTCAAGCGGCTGTGCAGTATGCCTGGGATCGTGGCGCTGTTGTTATTGCAGCAGCAGGTAACGATAATACAACAACACCAATGTATCCGGCCTATCTCCCCGGTGTCGTCGCAGTGGCATCAACGAATGCATCGGATGTGAAGTCGGCCTTTTCCAATTACGGTGCATGGGTCGATGTTGCAGCACCAGGTGACCAAATCTTGTCCACGTATCTTGGCAGCAGCTACGCTTATTTAAGCGGTACTTCAATGGCTGCGCCTCTCGTATCAGGTCTTGCAGCTTTGCTTGCAGCTCAGGGCAGATCGAACGTCAATGTAAGAGACTGTATTGTATTTACTTGCGACCCGATCGCAGGTACAGGCACTTACTGGGCGCATGGCCGCATAAATGCATTACGTGCAGTACAGCAGCCTGTCTCTTAAATCAAATGGACCGATCCCAGTAGAGTCTATCTCATCGGTGCAAAATCTTTGACTTGAGCTAATATTTGATCAATTCTCGCCAGCGTTGTAGAATCCAGCTCAATATCTACGGATTTCGCATTCTCCACAATTTGTTCAGGTCTGCTGGCACCTATCAATGCAGAGCTGATTCCCGGCAGGCGAAGTGTCCATGCAAGTGCGAGCTGAGACAGCTTCACTCCAAGTTCATTCGCTAGTCCATCGAGCTGGTACACCACCTCAAGCACGTCGTCACGCAGGTAACTGCGGATCACTCCATTCACGGCTTCATTAGCTGCTCGTGTACCTGCCGGCGGTTTCGCTCCTGGCTTGTATTTACCTGTGAGGATACCCTGGGCAAGCGGTGAGAATACGATCTGACCCATTCCTGCTTGCTCGGACACACTCAGCACCTCTTCTTCTATGTAACGTTCGAACATATTATATATCGGTTGATTCGCAATGAGGGGACGGAGATTCAGTTGTTTCGAGATGACTGCAGCCTCTGTAATCTGAGCAGGACTCCACTCGCTAATTGCAGCGTATAGGATTTTGCCTTGTGCAGTTAGATCATCCAGTGCACGCAGAGTCTCTTCCGTAGGTGTTTCATCATCATACCGATGGCAAAAATAGATGTCGATATAGTCTGTTCCCAGACGCGTAAGACTCGCCTCACATTGCTCCATGATTGCTTTTCTGGACAAGCCTCTATCATTAGGTCCCTCTCCCATCGGGAAGAATACCTTCGTGCTCAGCACATAGTCCGAGCGTTTATACGATCTTAGAGCTGTCCCTAACGCCTTTTCTCCCTCACCCCGATTGTATGCATTAGCTGTATCAAAGAAATTAATCCCGCATTCAAAGGCCTTATCAATACAAGCATCTGCTGCCTGCTGTTCTGCCGCTGTACCATAGGTTAACCAGCTGCCCAGACCAATCTCACTAACCTTGATTCCGCTTGATCCTACTCTCCTGTATTTCATGGACTCTCGCTTCCTCTCTGCATATGATTTTATTTTCTAATAGAGTGAAACCAATGACCCCTTCAATATATAGGAAATTCGGAATAAAGGGCAATGGGGAAATTTGATGTTGACCATTTTATTTACACAGCATGGAATAACAAAACCGCGCAAGCCACCTGGATTCGTGACAATGCGCGGTTTATTATTAATCTAGCTATTTTACTTCAGACGCCACGTAATTAGTGCATTCACTACGATTAGAACACCAGCAGCCATGAATAGCATCGCAACATTCGTGAATTCAATAAATACACCAGCGATGCCGAGTCCAATGGGAGCCGCCAGCAAAGACATGCTGCCTATAAAGCTAAACACTCTGCCGAGCAGGTGCGGTTCAATCTCGCTTTGAATTAATGCAGAGAACGGAGCGGAAAAGATCGGACCAGAGAGCCCGATTAACAGACTCATGACGACAAATACATAGAATGCGGATGCCGGCAGAATACCTGATATAAATAAAGCAACGCCCATAATGAGCATGCCTCCTGCCATAAGCCGAACCTTGCTGAATCTGTCACCGAATATCCCTATCACGGATGCACCCACGATCAATCCGATGGCAAAGACGATTTCAACCATCCCTGCCTGAAGTACACCCTGATCAAAATGGTTTCTTACCATCAGTGGAAAGTACGTACCAACGGGAATATATAGAATGCTGACGACCATGATCAGGATCGCCAATCTCCATACCTTGAGATGGCTAACGATCGCATGGTAGCCTTCTTTCATCTCAGCTAACAGGCTTGTTCCACCTTGATCCACTTGTTTAGACAGCTTGGGTATTTTGATGAACAATACCATCGTTGAAGCAATCAAGGCTCCAAAGACGTCAATGAGCAGAACCCATTCCAGGGAGCTGGCAGCAAGAATGCTCATCCCCAGCGCGGGTCCAGCAATATTCGTAATGGATCCTACCATTTGACCCCAGCCGGAAGCCTTGGTCAGATGCTCTTCAGGAACAAGCAGCGGAATCGTAGCCTGCATGGCAGGCATATGAAAGGCCGTGGCTAAGGACCGAATGACCAATACTACAATAATAAGTCCAATACCAGGCTCTTGATACAGCATGGTGATAAATAGCAAGAGACTCCCTAAAGCGACGGTCAGATCAGCTGCAATCATCATAAGTTTGCGTGAATAACGGTCAATAAGGGTTCCTGCAAGCGGACCAATCAATGCCTGGGGAAGAAAACCCGCAATTCCAGCCATGGCTAATATGAGCGGAGAACCCGTCGTGTCGGTCAGCCACCAGATCATACTAAACTGCACCGCAGCACTGCTCAGTAATGAGAAGAACTGTCCTGTGTATAAAGCAATAAATATAGATTTCCATTTGTTACTTGTCATATGAATCGATACCTCCAAAATTAGCGTATCGATTACTCATCGATACGAGCTATAAGTTATGTTTGAACTAACTCAAGCTCGAATCAAAAGAACAACAGCATCATCATTTTTATCCCTCCAAATTACAGTTACACAGAATTCATATTAACAGAGTTAATTAACAGATCATAAGTATCCGTTCATTATTCAACAATTTAGACGAATTAGACAATTGAAGATTTTATATTACCTATTATAATTGAACAGTGATTAACGACAAGTAACTAATTTTCATGAAATTGGGGGTAACTATATGAATACAAAATATAATAACAATCCGGTACTATTCGCTTTGCTATTATCTGCATTTTCAGCGTTAGGGCCATTTACGGTGGATATGTATCTCTCATCGCTCCCCCAAATGACAGATTATTATGGCACGAGCGCATCTATGATTCAAGCAAGTCTAACTGCCAGCTTATTAGGTTTAGGTATAGGACAGCTTGTTACAGGCCCTTTAAGTGATGTTCATGGAAGACGTAATCCTTTGCTGATCTCTATGATTCTCTATTCGATAGCCTCAATCGCTTGTGCTTTTTCACCAAACATTGGCATATTCATAGTCCTGCGCTTCATCCAGGGATTTGTCGCCTCCGCTGGGCTCGTCATTTCACGTGCAATTGTTCGTGACCGGTATCGTGGCGTAGAAATGGTACAATTTATGTCTGTTTTAACGATGATCAGTAATATTGCACCTTTGATCTCCCCAACAGCAGGGAGCGCAGTAACTACCTTCACTTCTTGGATAGGTGTGTTTATCTTTTTAGGGATACTGGGGCTTCTGCTAACAGGTTTGACGGCTTGGAAAATAAACGAAAGTTTGCCTGTCGAAAGACGTGTGCCAAGCAGCTTTAGCGAAGTGTTAAACAATTATAGTTCTTTACTTCGAAATAGAAGCTTTATGGGATATGCTCTGGTTAATGGGATCTTATTCTCTGGAGTATTTGCTTATGTTGCGGGTACACCATTTATTTATCAAAATATATACGGTATTTCGCCTCAGCTATTTTCGATTCTTTTTGCGTTGAATGGTCTCGGTATCATTATAGGATCGCAGTTCGTCAAACGCCTCGCTGGACGATGGGAAGAAGATCGAATTATTCAATCCGGATTGCTGCTTGCGTGCATTGCTGCTACTGTCGCTTTAATCGTTGTTTTGTCTCATGGACCTTTCATTGCTTTGTTTAGTTCGATCTTTTTATTTGCAGTATCGATCGGCATTATAGGTCCCGTCTCATTTACACTCGCTATGGAGTCACAAGGTCATATTGCGGGAAGTGCGGCCGCTATTTTGGGTTCACTCCAATTTGCACTAGGTGCACTCTCATCTCCAATCGTGGGGGTTGCAGGAGAAACATCTGCTGTTCCTTTCGGTATTACCATTTTTATGACCAGTATATTGGCTGTAATCTTCTACAGAAATTTAGTGAGTAGACCGGACTCTGCCAAAAAATCTAATTCGGAAACATTCCGATAAACCATAATAAAGGAGCAGATGTTTCAGACATCTGCTCCTTCTTTTCTAACTGACGTGCAGCTTTCCATTAAATTTCACTGTAGTCAATCTCCATGAACTGAACGACTTCCTTCTCCCAGCGCTCAGTTACAAACTCCACATGCTTCGGATGTACATTGTATGCCTCATAATCTTCCCGACTGTTGAACACCATCGAAAATCCATAATCATATGTATTCTTCGGGCTGATCTCGCGAAACACTTGAAAATGGTTAACGGTAGGAATACTGCTCAGTGCAGACTTTCCGTCCTGAAGAAATGCGGATTCTTCCGCAGAGCCATGAGCGTGTTTCAATGAAAATACTACAGAATGTATAATTTGCTGTTGGTTCATCCCATTCACTCCTTAAGTTGGATTTATTCAAAAGGATATCGTAGTCCCCACTGGCCACGAATTTGATCAAGCAGCTTCATAATGGATACAGACTCGTCCAGCGGAATCACAGAGCTCTCTGTGCGTCCTTCAATCAAGCATCTGCCAAGCTCTTCGGCTTCAAATGCGTAACCAATGCTTTCGCGATCATCCTCAAACGTTGTTACAATTCCGTTGACATGGAGTTCTGCTGTATATGCATTGAGGAAAGACGGAATGCGGATATGTCCATCAGTGCCATAAATAAAAGCTTCATTGGTGAGGCCGAGACGCACGGCCCCGTTCAGCTGAGCAGTTTTACCGCTGCCGTAGGAGAATAGTAGTGAGAACTCTTCATCTACACCGGTATCCCCAATATGTGCTGTACTCCACACCTGCTCGGGTTCAGCACCGAAGATCATGGATGCAAAGGATACCGGGTAGATCCCCGCATCTAATAATGCGCCGCCTCCAAGCTTAGGATTTAAGAGCCTGCCTTCTGGATCGTAATCTGCACGGAAGCCGAAATCCGCCTTAACCAGCTTGATTTGTCCAATCTTCCCTTCATTCAGCCACTCTCTTACCTTACATATAGCCGGGAGAAATCTCGTCCACATTCCTTCCATAAGGAAGAGTTTATTCTCTCTTGCGAAGGATACCAGCTCTTCTACTTCACCGGCATTCACTGTAAAAGGCTTTTCGCATAATACCGCTTTTCCTGCTCTTAGACACAGGAGCACATTTTCCTTATGAAAAGGATGCGGCGTAGCTACATAGATCGCATCCACCTCAGGATCATTTACCAAGTCTTCGTAACTGGCATGTGCTTTCTTAATTCCATACTCGGCGGCAAATTTCTCTGCACTCTCCGCAGTTCTGGAACCGACCGCATAGGCCTCTCCATTGCTTGCATAGGTAAGGTCCTTCGTGAACTGAGATGCGATCCATCCCGTTCCTAATATTCCCCACTTAATCGTTTTCGACATGTTATGTACCCCTCTCCTCAAATCACAGATTGTCACCGTTTTCAAATTACTGAATACGTTTACTGTGGCATCACTTCTGTGAACCATTATAAAGGACTTCCCTGAAGAATGCGATAATGGATGACAAAAAAAGGAACACATCAGCGATGTGTTCCTCTCTTCCGTATGAACTACACTTCGATAATGATGGGTAGTATCATCGGTCTTCTTTTGTTTTGGCTATATATAAATCGCCCTACGTCATCCTTCAAAATTTGCTTGATCAGGTTCCATTGACTCGCTTCTGATTCGGACAGACTGTCCATCGAGTCCAAGATCACTTGATGAATTTGCTCCATCAGCGCTTCGTTCTCTTTGACGAATACGAATCCGCGTGAGATAACTTCAGGAGAAGCCATCATTTTTCGCTCTGTTTTGCTTAAAGTGGTGACAATGATCAGCATACCATCAGAGGCCAGATGTCTCCGATCCCTAAGTACAATGTTCCCGACATCACCAACGCCTAAACCATCGACGAGATTGTTTCCTGCGTGAACCTTGGGCCCCATTGAAGCTGCCCCATTTTTGATTTGAATGGTTTCGCCGTTCCTGACGATAAACACATTCTCGCTTGGTACACCTACCGATTCAGCAAGCAGGCGATGCTTGTATAGCATCCGAAATTCACCGTGTACGGGAAACAAATATTCCGGCTTCATCAGCGTCAGCATCAGCTTCAACTCCTCCTGGCTGCCATGACCAGAGACGTGCATACCCGAAGCACTGCCTGAACCGTATATAACTTTAGCGCCGATGCCATACAGATTGTCAACGACATTGGATAGATTACGTTCATTGCCAGGTATTGCGCCTGCAGCGATAATTACCGTATCTCCGGGTAATATTTCAATATGCGGATGCTGTGAGCTTGCGAGCCGGGATAATGCTGCCATAGGCTCTCCTTGACTCCCTGTACATAGAACGGCGATCTGCTCTGGAGGATATTTCTCAGAATCTCTTGCATCAATCAGCAGACCTTCAGGAATTCGCAGATAACCTAGATCATTGGCTACTTCAACGACATTTACCATGCTGCGTCCAAGCAGAGCCAGCTTACGATTCGTTTCAATGGCCGCATCAATAATCTGCTGGACTCGATTCACATTCGAAGCGAAGGTGGAGATGAACACCTGCTGTTTGGCACTGGAGAAGGCATCAAGGATATGGCTGCCGACAATTCGTTCAGAGGGAGTAAAGCCGGCACGCTCAGCATTGGTACTCTCTGATATCAATACCTTAACGCCCTTCTTCCCGATCTCAGCCATCCGATGAAGGTCCGGATACGGTCCATTTACAGGCGACATGTCAAATTTAAAATCACCTGTATGGACAACTGTGCCCTCAGGCGTGTCGAATACAATGCCGAGACAATCCGGAATACTGTGGATCGTCGGAAAAAAGGAAGCTCGAATGGAGCCTGCGTCCACGACCGAATTCTCATCAATGACATGCAGCTTGGATTCGTCTAACAATCCGTGTTCCTTCAGCTTTATTTTGATCAAACCAATGGTTAATGCGGTTCCGTACACCGGTATATTGAGCTGCTTGAGCAAATAGGGGATGCCGCCAATGTGATCCTCATGCCCGTGGGTGACCACGAGTGCCTTGATATCCTCTTGATGATCTAACAGGTAGGAGAAGTCAGGCACAATCAGATCAATTCCGGGCAGGCTTTCGTCCGGGAATTTCGATCCGCAATCAATAAGTACAAGATCACGGTCATATTGAATAAAGTACATATTTTTACCGATTTCGTTGACACCGCCTAGAGCTGCGATTAACAACCGACTAGCTTCCGTCCTCAATACGAAGTACCTCCCTTTCATGTTCGAGAAAAGATGATTAGGACTCTTTGGTTCCGTAAGTCTGCTTCTTCCTCAGCTCACGATTATCATGATCTACCCATATGTGGAAGACATATTCGAACGCAGCCATTACCAGAGAGATAATCAGAATGTCTGTGAGTGTGGTGTTCCAGAACATAAGCTCCTTAAATATCCATAGAACGGCAAATACAAAAACAAAATCTGCTACCGTTGCTATGATGTTGTTCGTTTTTCGAAATACTACAATATCTCCGAATAAAAAACCGATAGAAGCAATCAGCAGAGCAGCAAACCATGAAGTGATGAAGGAAGCATCGGAGAGCCACATCAGCAGTCCTGTCACCAGCACACTGTATGCTAGAAATTTTGTCATTTCTTTTTTGATATGAATCGCTCCTTCTGAAATGAAATGGATTCTAGATGTTATATTATCCGCAAATTGCAATTTACATCCAAAATGATTCAGAAGTTTAACAGCGTACTATTCGACTCTAATTGTAAACACATAGCTGGCACTTCCCTTGTCCCAGGAAGCATAAACACTATAAATGTAAATACCTGCTATTCCTGGTGCAGTCATCGTGTTATAATCCAATGGGACATTTTCGGATTGCAGATCATCCGTCCAATTCACTACTCCTATTGAGCCCTCTGAAGGTACTTGCGTAAACTCGCTTCGTGTTATACATTCGCAGACTCATCCCATACCAATGAAAAGGATGTTGCACACATGTTAAGTAATAATGGAGCTGCTAACTCCTGGAAAAAGAACACCGCCCTATTCTTAACCAGCCAGACCATTTCGTTATTTGGTTCCTCGCTTGTCCAGTATGCTATCATGTGGTATATCACTTTGGAGACCCAATCCGGCATCATGATGACCATATCCATCATTTGCGGATTTGTTCCTGCCTTCTTCCTATCCCCCTTTGCAGGAGTATGGGCAGACCGGTATAACAGGAAGCTCTTGATTATGCTCGCAGACTCCATGATTGCCCTATCGACACTGGTGCTTGCTGTGTTGTTCCTGCTAGGTTACGAGGCCATCTGGCTGCTCTTTGTGATGTCTGCAATTCGGGCAATCGGCACAGGAATTCAGACCCCGGCTGTAGGGGCCATTCTTCCGCAGTTTGTACCAGAGGATCAATTAACCAGAGTTAACGGAATTAATGGAAGTATCCAAGCCTTCATCATGATCGTGTCTCCTATGGCAAGCGCAGCATTGCTTACGAAGGCAAGTATTGAAGTCATTTTCTTTGTTGATGTCATTACCGCTCTAATTGCGATTCTCACTCTCCTGTTCTTCCTTCGTGTTCCGGCGCATTCCAAGGCGATGCAGGATCAAACTACCAGCTATTTGGAAGATTTGAAAAAAGGCATTAAATATATTAGCGCTCACACCTTCCTGAAGAAATTCTTCGTTTATGTCGCATTATTTAACGTTCTTGCTGCACCTGCTGCTTTTCTCACACCTTTGCAGGTTACAAGAACCTTTGGCAGTGATGTATGGAGATTAACCGCCATTGAAATTACATTTGCGATTGGCATGATGATCGGAGGAATATTGCTCGCAACCTGGGGAGGGTTCAAAAACAAAATCCACACCATGGCGATGGCAGGCTTGTTGATGGGAGCATGTACGATCGCACTTGGCGTAGTCCCGATCTTCGCCATTTACTTAACCTTTATGAGCTTATTTGGTCTCGCAATGCCTTTCTTCAATACGCCATTCACTGTCCTGCTGCAAGAAAAAGTAGAGCCTGACTATCTGGGCAGAGTATTTGGTGTCCTCACAATGATATCCACTTCGATGATGCCGCTTGGCATGCTTGTATTTGGCCCCGTTGCGGATGTCGTCGCTATAGAATGGCTGCTGATGGGAACCGGCGTATTGCTGCTGGTATTGGTATTCACCCTTATTGGAAACAAAGTGCTGGTTGAAGCCGGTAAACCGGCTGTGAATGAAGATATACATTAAAAATACAAGAAGGCTGCCCCTGAAGGCAGCCTCTTTGCTGTTTCTATCCCTTATTGAACTTTTTGAAAGGTGTTTTGATGCTCCTTGTTCCATAATTCCTGAAAATAATTGCTGCGACACATGAGCTCCTCGAAACTCCCTGCATCTTCAATCGCTCCGTCTTTCACTAACAGTATTTTATCAACATCCTTGATGAAGCTAAGCCGATGTGCAACCACAAGCATCGTCTTCTCCTTGAACATATGCAGCATCTCACGCATAATCTGCTTCTCTAGAATATTGTCCAGCGCAGACACTGGTTCGTCCAGAATTACAAGCGGGCGCTGCTGACCCATAATCCGGGCAAAAGCAAGCCTTTGCTTCTCCCCGCCAGACAATTTGGTCCCTCTTTCCCCCACCCAAGTGTCCAGCTGCTGAGGAAGTCCTCTCACTTTATTTTTCAAGCCAACCTTATCCAGCAATTCATATAAGTCTTCATCGCAGTGATTCGGCAGCAGCAGATTATGACGAATCGTTGTATCAAATATCGGCGGTTCCTGCGAAATGTAGGACAACTGATCATACAGATGATGAAGATGAAGCTCATCAATATCAATTCCATCAATTAATATCCTGCCGGATTTTTTCTTGAGCAGGCCCGTCATGAGCTTGACGATGGTTGATTTACCACTCCCGCTCATGCCGGCAATGGCAACCGAGCTGCCCTGCTCAATTGTAAAGCTAACCTCGTTTAAGATTCGATGATTCTCATCATCGTAAGTGACCTTATCAAACTCGATTCTTCCTCTCAGGGCACTGATCGATATGCCGGTATCTAGATTCCGATCCTCTGGTTTGTTAAGGAAAGCTTCAAACCGCGAATAAGTAACCCGGTCCAGCTTGTAATCCACATACAGCACATTGAAGATTGCAATTGGCATATATACTTGATCAATGAACATGATCATCGCAACAATGACACCAATAGACAAGTCACCTGCAATGATTTGGTTCGCACCGTAGAAGATGACTCCGATTTTGATCACATTAACAAACAGAGCAAAAATCGCAAAAAATGCTTCATGCACAAGTCTAATCTGAGTACTTCTCTTGATGATTTGACCCGATGTACGAGTCATTCGATCGATTTCTCTCTGATACCGCCTATTCAAGCGAAACACAACCAGCTCCATAAATCCGCGAACGGTGTATCTCGACATTTGCTCCTGATCTGCGATCAGCGATGCTTTCACACGATAGAGCGTCCCCAGCAGCAAATGTGTCATCATGAATACAAGCACGTAGCCGGCTAAATTAATGAACAGAATATGGATATTATATAATCCGATAAATAACAGGCTGAACGCAATCTTTGGAAGCAGCTCATGAAATATGGTGAGGTAGAACGAATGCAGCATTTTGCCTCCTGCCTGAGCTCCGTTCTCAATCACCTGGATCATCTCGCCGGTTCCAATACTTTGATACGATGCATAATCAATTTTGGACACTTTGGTTAATGCGAAGATCTTTAGCTTCTCAACAATACTGTTTGATAAATAGGTATTTGGATATTCATCGACATAATTCAGAATAGTCAATCCGATGACCACTGCACCATAGAGGATGATGAACCATTTCATTTCTTCAATATGATCCACAGTGATGATGGTATCCAGTAATTGCTGGAACATCTTGATCCCCAGTGCTTCTAAGTATTGAATGGCAAATCCAATCAGAATATATATGACAATCATCGATCTAAAATGTTTTACACAGCTCATCAACAAGACACGTCTAACCTCCATCAGTGAAATGTAAAAAAAGCCAAGGAAGCACCATAGCAGTGACAAATGAACCCTGGCTCTCCGGCCATAGGCGTATTTGTCCTCTTGCAGTGTCCCTTGACTCTTTTTTTAAAAATGGTCAATTCCGGGCACCGTTCTAGTCATTAATCAACACTCGGCCAAAGGGCAGACTGCCCCCTTGGCGGCTGGTACGCGTTTTACCCAGCCCGATGATTAATTACTTCGAACGATACGGAATGCCATCCTCTTCACCTCGTATGTATAGACTGTTCTTATTGTAAATGATGGAAAAATGGTTGTACAGTCATTCCTTGTACTCAGAAGCCAATATGCCGTAATACTCCAAGTCCTCATATTGTCCCCACTTCATCACATGCTGCGGGAATGTCCCCTCATGCTTCATGCCAATCTTTCTCATGACTGTGGAAGAAGCAGGATTACGAACTAACGCTGCTGCCCAAACCCATCTCCCTTAGACTGAATGGCTTGCCTCCGTTCTATAAAAGCTTCGGCAGTTCCTGCAGGATAGGGATAAGGAATGCTTAATGTCGTACTTGCAATATCCTTTTCAGTCAGCAAGGCTTCCATTGCAGCAGCGTCGTGTCGGTCCAAGGACCGTAATACCAGCCTGTCCGTCGTTCTTTGTTCCATCTAGCTTCACCCTCTCAGCAAACGCTCTTTTTTATATTGCTTGTCTCTCAAGTAATCATCCCATGAATCCAGCAGCAATTCAGGCTCTGCTTCTATTAAGTCCATTGCAGCATCCTCATGCCGGCTGCGAAGATCATTCATGATGTCAATTAAATCCTCGCGGTCCAGCAGCCTTACACCATTATATCCTGCCAGCTTCAAGCAAGCATCCGTATAAATGCCAGATGTAATAACGATAGACTTCTGGGCCCTGTAAAATGGCATCGCACTATATATCTCCTGTACAGCAGACAGCCCTACCGGATTACTAACGGCATATCGCTTGGCCTGAATAATTGCTCGATTCCCATTCCGATCGGTAAACACCAGATCCGCTCCAAAATCCCGGCTGCTCACCGTCTTGTAAGCATCTTCGTATCCCAAGGCGAGAAATAACCGATATAAATATTCTTCGAAATCCTTGCCATCTTCCATACGATCGATGTCTTTAATGGTGATCTTGTATGGATTAAGCTCCCTTCGCCTGCGCCCTCTTGATATAAGGATAATAATTCTAGCGGCGATGACAATCATGATGGCTGCCACTATGGCATAAATTACGGCCAACATTTAATTCCTCCCTATTCTTTGAGTCCCGATATGTATGCTTGCTTGCGTATGAAGGAATCCTGTGCTCTGAAATCAAGAAGATAATAAGAACATGCATTCTCCTGCTAAACAAATTATAAATTGACTTCATCGAAAGGTAAAGGATAACAATTACCGAGTTATCAACGCTTCACACATTACATTGGAAACTGGCCGATTTTGACAAAATCGCATGTTAACGGATATCGTATAAGTTGAAATAGCTAAATCCAGGAATACAGGAGGCATGCAAAATGGAGTACACTTATCTCGGAAGAAGTGGTTTACAAGTATCCAGACTCTGTCTTGGTACAATGACATATGGTGCCTGGGATATGGATGAGAGCAGCTCTCTGTCTATCATTGACAAGGTGCTGGGTTCGGGGATTAATTTCATTGATACGGCAGATACATATGGTAAAGGAACGACAGAGGAGATTATTGGCAAGGCGCTTCATGGAAGACGGGATCAATTCATCGTTGCGACCAAGTTTAAAGTACGGACCGCTGAAGGCGTCAATGGTGAAGGAGCCAGTCGATATCGCATTATGCGGCAGGTAGAGGCAAGCTTGAAGCGACTGAATACGGATTACATCGATTTGTATCAGATCCACCGCCCGGATCCATACACTCCGCTTGACGAAACTCTTCGTGCGATGGATGATCTCGTTACTCAAGGCAAAGTACGATACATTGGATGTTCGAATTTTGAAGCTTGGCGTATTGTTGAATCCCTGTGGGTCAGTGAGAAGATGAATTTGGAGCGCTTTGTCACCAATCAGCCTTCCTACAACATGTTCAATCGTTATATTGAACAGGAGATCTTACCTGTCTCCGAGCGGCATGGATTATCAACATTAGCTTACTCTCCATTAGATGGGGGCTGGTTATCCGGCAAATATCGCAGCGGACAACCCCTTCCATCAAATTCTCGCGGTGAACGGATGGATACAGAAGCTCCAGTGAATCGTGATAAGCTGGCTAGAGTGGACAAACTCGCTGAAATTGCTGAGGCCAAAGGAATTACACTCGGTCAATTTGCTCTTGCCTGGCTGCTTCATCGGCCAAGTGTGATTCCCGTAATTGGAGTTAGAAATGAACAACAGCTACATAGCAATCTTAAGGCACTTGATGTCAAACTTACGGAAGAGGAAATAAGACGAGTTGAGGAGATATCCCCTAGTCCTTATATCGACTTTTCTAAAGACGGCAGCTTCTGGTTTGACGAGCCCAGGGCTTATCGATTCAAGTAAGTTCCGACTAGCAATCCGTCCAGCTCTAAACTACTAAATATATTACAGCCCGAGCATATTCTTAATGACGATAAAAATGACGGGGATGAACAATGCTGGGATCATATTCATCGTTTTGAAATGCTTGATACCCAGAATGCTAAGCCCGGAACTAAGAATAAGCACACCGCCTACGATCGAAATTTCGGTGAGCAGCTCGGGCGTAATATAACCAGCTACCGCTCCTGCGAGAACATAAATTAATCCTTGCCAGCAGAGCAGCACAACAGCTGACCAGGCAATTCCAAATCCAAAGGTGGATGCCAGCACCATGGACGTGATCCCATCCAGCATTGCATTGGACAGCAGGTAAGTATGATTACCGTTCAGTGCACTTTCAATAGGTCCCACAATGGATAATGTACCGATACAGAACAGCATGATCGCTGTCGTTAAACCTTCTGCCAGATTCCCTTTCGAGATGCGGGATACAGCGCTTTTGAAGCTGCTCTCAAGATTCAGCCTCTCTCCAATCAGACCACCTACCGCTAGACTGACGATGAACAGTACAGGATAATGACTGTCAGGCAAATATTTAACGATGGAGCTAATGCCAAGTGCGGTAACAGCCAGCCCCATCGCCTGCATCAAAATATCTTGGTAGCGCTCCCCGATCCCCTTCTTAAATATACTTCCCAGCGCACTTCCCACCAGGATCGTTGCTACATTTACAATCGTTCCTATCACTTGATTTCCTCTCCTATTTGGGTTTTTGTTAAACACAGAATAAACCCTCCAGTTACTGGAGGGTCAATGTTATTTTACAGGGATCTGTATTTCGGTTACAAACTTGGACGTGTCCTGCGTAAGACCATAATCGATATACGTAATCTCCAATCCATCATCCATCATTTGATAGCCATTGTCTGCAATGTAATCCATTAGCTGTTCATAGTATGGGGCCGCATCCTCATGTGTACCCGCAAAACGAATCGTAATATTCATACTTTGTGGAAGAAGCTTCTGCTCATAATGATGTGACTTGATCTCTTCCTCAACAACGACAAAGATCGAGTCATACTCCTCAAAGCGTCTTGCAATTAGGCTCTCCAATGCAATGGATAGTCCTACTTTTCCCAGAAAAATCGTTGATTTCATCTTGGTCTGATTCTCCAGCATACGAATCGGCAATTCTAAATTATCACTCTTATGTATCTTATGCTTCAGGACTACAATCGCTCTTTCGGGCAGCTCAATCTCACGAATCTTATACAGTTCATTTACATTTGCTGCATCCTGTATTTGATGAATTCGACTTTCTATCTTTTGCTTAATTTGTGTGAACTCATTGATTTTATCTACCGTTCTTTGATGCTGTTCCTGGAGGAGCTGCAGGATGTGATCAATATCGCGATGGTCCAGAAACTGCTTGATTTGTTTGAGCGGAACGCCGAGTGCCTTCAGATAGAGGATGGTATTCAGCTGTTCAAATTGATCTATTGAGTAATAGCGGTATCCCGTAGAGGTGTCCACGGACGCCGGTCTAAATAAATCTATTTCGTCATAGTACCGAAGTGTACGAATATCGATCTGAAAGAGCTTTGAAATCTCCCCGATCAGGAACAGGTTGTCCATTTCTGACTCGATCCTCCTATTTTCTCTGTAAATGAATATATCATAGTTTGAAAATCGAGGGAAAACAATAGAACATGAACTTCAGATGTGAAAGGAACTAACTTATCCAGTGACTCACTGCTCAACTTTCTCTCTTTAGGAGCCTATGGTTAACAATTAACAATGCGCCTACCATGACCAAGATCGCGGCAGCCCACCAGAACGTATCTATTGCGCGATCATGCTCAATCAGAATTAATCGAATGACAGCGGTAATTCCAATGTAGATAAAGTATCTTAACGGAAAATGGAAGCCTGTGCTGAAATACTTGATAATTAACGCAATAAATTCGAAATAGAGAAAAAATACGAGCAAATCATCCGTGAATTCATAATAGGATTTGTCATTATCTGTGGGGAGAACAACATATGCAAATATATCCCAGGTTGCCTTGAACAGTGATATGCACAAGAGCAGCCCTACCAGCAGCAGGCAAACATTTAGGATGTGCTGCAGCACCTGAGGCAGTTTTTCGTTATAATTCACGGTCCTATCCCCTTACCATAATTTAGTCATCCATATTCGTGAGATAGGTTATCCATTAAAGGATGGTTTAATTCGTATCAATTAATGCTCCGCTGCAGACTCCTCACTTTTTTCTATTATTTTTTTGAAACATCGGAGCCTTTCACTCAAAAAATAAGCAAGCGCCCTTAGGCGCTTGCTTATTGCTGCTTATTTTCTTGGTTTATCTGATGCTTTATTCGCAGCTTCTTCCAATCGACGATATCGTTTCAGATCTGCCTTCCTGATCGGGAGTGGTTCCTTCCTAAGCAGCTTCACAACAGCGATGATTAGGAGCAGCAATATTACAGTGAATGGCAAGGCTGCAATTAATGATGCGGTTTGCAGAGCCGTCAGACCGCCGCTGTATAAGAGAACCCCTGCGATGGCGGCCATCAATGTTCCCCACACCACCTTCGCCGTCATTGGCGGGTTCAAGCTCCCTTTCGTTGTCATGCTGGACAAGATGTAAGTTGCCGAATCTGCAGAAGTGACAAGGAAAGTAAGGATGAGCAATATAGACAAAATGGACATGACCGTTGAGAATGGCAGCTGTCCAAAGAGCAGGAACAACGCCGAAGTAACATCCTCGTTAACCGCTGCCGCGATGCCTGTAGATTCATGCAGATCGAACCAAATCGCTGTTCCACCAAAGGTTGCAATCCAGAGACAGGCAATGAGAGGCGGTACGACCATAACTCCTACGATAAACTCTCTGATCGTTCTGCCTCTGGATACTCTTGCTACAAAAGCGCCTACGTATGGGGACCAGGCAATCGCCCATGCCCAGTAAAATATCGTCCAATCTCTTACCCAAGTCCCCTCAGTATAAGGCTGCAAGCGTAAACTGTACGATATAAAATTCGTTATGTAGTCACCCAGTGCCAGCGTAAACGTCTCCAGAATAAATACCGTCGGACCAAGCGTAAATACAAATAGAAGGAACAGCAGTGCTACACCCAGATTTAAATTACTTAGATACTTGATACCTTTGTCCAGACCTGTCGTCGATGAGATCATGTACGCAATAAATATAGCAACAAGTATTCCTAATTGAATAAGCTTACCGTTGCTGGCTCCTGTCAAAGTGCTTATTCCACCGCTCATTTGCATAACACCTAGTCCGATGGAGGTCGCAATCCCCATAACGGTAGCAATGACAGCCAGAATATCAATCGTTTTCTTTACTGCGGGTTTATCACCCGTAACGGGCTCCAGCGCTGTAGATACAAGTCCATCCTTCTCCTTGCGAAATTGAAGGAATGCAATGACGAGACCAACGAGTGCAAATACAGACCATTGACTGATTCCCCAGTGAAAGAAGGAATAACCCATGGCAACGCGTGCACCTTCTTCCGACTGTGATGCCACGCCTCCGAATGGCGTATCAAAGAAATGGCTCATAGGTTCAGCTACGCCCCAGAATACGAGACCCACACCGAAACCGGCTGAGAACAGCATTCCGATCCATGTAAAAAAGGGATACTGCGGCTTTTCTTTCTCCCCGCCTAAGCGGATCGTTCCATACTTACTGGCAGCCACCCAGATGAGGAACACGATAATAACAAAAATAGACAGCAGATAAAACCAACCAAAATTATTGGTTGTTAAATTGTACAGCATGCTTGCTGTGTTACCGAATGCATCGGGCATTAAGGCACCCAGAACAGCAAGGAGAGTGATGATGATAGCTGAAATGCTAAATACCTTATCTCTCATTAATTTTCGAATCAAAAATCCCACCTCATACCTATTTAGTTATCAATACCTCTACAGTATTGCTATTTAAACCGAATTCCATGTAAATAAACGGTGTACGAGACTTTTTATCTTCAACTACAATGAGCAACATCTTACAAGAATCACAAGCTTGGTTATAATATAATGACATCAGCGAGACAGATTATAGAGAGTTGGTGCAGCGAGTGGCTCAAGAAAATAGGACGGTTTGTTATGATACAGATTTGGAAGTAGAAGCTTATCGATTCGAAGGAATTATGCAAAAATTCCCTAACCATTTTCATGATTATTATGTATTGGGGTTTATTGAACAGGGAAAGCGTTACTTGGCTTGTAAGAATGAAGAGTACATCATTAACACGGGTGATGTTATTATTTTCAACCCTTATGATCCCCATGCATGTGAACAAGTTGATGGCAGGACGCTTGATTACCGCTGTATAAATATACAGCCTAGCATCATGCAAAAATATGTATTTGACATTACGGGGAAGCAGGAAACACCCTATTTTAAGCAACCTGTTCTGAGAAATAGTGAAATCGCGGATACCTTACGCGATCTGCACACAATGATTTCCGAGGACCAATCTGATTTTAAAAAAGAGGAATTACTCTTATTTCTGATTGAACTTCTCTTAAGAGATCATACCGAGGAGTTTATCCCTTCGTATGAACCGTGCCTTCGTACAGAAATCAAAACCGTATGTAATTACATAGATAAGCATTTCGATCAAACGATTACGCTTCAGGAATTATGCAAGCTCTCGGGTTTGAGTAAATATTATTTATTACGTTCGTTTACCAAACAAAAAGGAATCTCTCCCTACAGCTATCTAGAGACACAACGCATTATTCATGCCAAAAAGCTTCTAGAGCAAGGAGTTCGTCCTATTGAGGTGGCTATTCGTACCGGCTTCAGTGACCAGAGCCACTTCACTAATCATTTTAAAAAGCTCATTGGACTTACGCCAAAACAATATATGAGGATCTTTACCGATCAAACATCACAAACCGTATATACGGAGGCTAAGGCATAATGATACAGCAGCAAGCCAGATCAACAGGACATATACTCGCCATGTTTACGATCTTTATATGGGGCACTACTTTTGTTTCTACCAAGCTTCTGCTGTCTGACTTCAATCCGATTGAGGTGTTATTTTTACGGTTCCTTATTGGTTATTTTATTTTGTTGCTGCTCTACCCTCGATCGGTTAAAACGAGCTCAATAAAGGAAGAACTATTGTTTGCAGGTGCTGGATTAAGTGGAGTAACCCTTTATTTTCTCTTGGAAAATATCGCTTTGACCCTAACTCTTGCAGCAAGTGTAGGCATCATCGTTTCCATTGCCCCCTTTTTCACAGCTTTATTTGCACATTTTTTTCTGGAAGGCGAAAAACTTAGCGTATCATTTATAGTAGGATTTATCATTGCTCTTATCGGTATCCTATTGATAGGATTCAATGGCAGTTTTGTGCTCAAACTAAATCCTCTCGGTGATTTCCTAGCCATCCTCGCGCCTGTTTTTTGGGCAATCTATTCCGTGCTTATGAAAAAAATCAGCGAAAGAAACTATCATACTATCGGGTCTACACGAAAAGTGTTCTTCTATGGTTTAATCTTTATGCTGCCGACACTGCTTCTATTTGATATAGACCTAAGCTTTTCAAAGTTAACCGAACCAATGAGCCTGCTGCATTTACTTTATCTTGGTATTGGCGCATCCGCACTGTGCTTCGTGACTTGGAATCGCGCAGTGGGCATTCTAGGCGCAGTCAAGACAAGTATCTATATTTATTTCGTCCCCGTCATTACGGTCATTGCTTCGCATTTGGTATTGAGTGAGCCCCTTTCCTGGGCCATAGTGATTGGAGCAGTCCTCACTTTGGTCGGTTCATTTATTTCTGAACGCAGAACAAAGCCTCAATACAGTAATCATTAAAAAAGGATGGATCGCTTGAGGCCAGTGGGCTTCGAAAGATCCATCCTTCTTCTATACAGTTCATATTAGTTTGTATTACTCAGCCAGTTCTTTAATTTCTTCATCTGTAAGTGCCTTATTGTATACGTTCACTTCATCGAGGCTGCCGTTTAAATACGGATCTGCTGCATAGCGGCTCTTGCCAAGATATGCATCGGTCGTGGCGAGCTCTTTCGGATTAAAAGTCATCTGATCGCTCGTCGTTACGACCTCGCCGTTCACATACAGCTTACCTGTGTTTCCTTCAAGAGTAACTGCTACGTGCGTCCATTCATTCACCGGAAGCTTCGCAGGTGCGAGAAGACTTTGATCCACTCCATTATGGATGGTAAACTGCATCACTCCCAGATGCTGAGAAGGTGTCAGGAACATATGCTTGCCGAGCCCATTGCCAAAATCAAAGACTCGCTGCCAATCTCCCCCGCCATTCCAGTATACCCACGCTGCGAAGGTAAAGTCTTCTGCATCTGTGACTAACTCAGGCACTTCCACATAACCGTCGGTACCATTAAATTTGATGGCTTGACCTATTTTGCCAGATCCTTGTGGTTCAGCTCCACCGATTAGTGTACCATTAAATCCGTTGCTGCTAAGGTCAGGCACAGATTGTCCCGATATTCCTTCAAAATCATATTCGATCAGCTTCGGGCCTTCGATTTCTGCAAGTACAGTGACGTTAAACGTTTTGGTGTCCCGCACTTTACCTTTTTGAATCGTTGCTGTAAGCTTCACTACTGCATTATCCTCGCCAGCGGCGGGTCTTGTGACAATTCCAGCCTTAGAAATGACACCTTCATTAGAAGAAGTCCATGAAATCACACTATCTCTGGTTCCAGTCACAGGCAAATTGATATTCTGATATACTGCCGCAGTATTGCCTAGATCGAGATCTTTTTTCACCGCGGCAACCACTTCCTTATCCTTCAATTCCTCCATTTGACTGCCCCATAATGCGACTCCGGAATCAGATAATACACTGAAGGTTACTACATTTTTCTGAGCCGATTCGTCCCACTCATTCGTGAATAACCCTGTATAGGTAACGCCATCTGCCTTAACTGTTGCAGTCCCGTCTTTATCCAGGCTCCAAGTGCCCTTCACATCCCCGCTGATCTTGCCGTTCTTCTCCAGCGTTGCAATGACGGATGTTTTGAGTTCTGCTAAAATGTCTTTGCCGTGATTAACCATTTTGTAGCTGCCTGCTACTTCGTTCTTCTTCACTTCTTGCTGCTGGATGTCCGTATAGCGGTAAGGTGCGACGACTGGCCATCCTTTGTCATTTATATACATTTCATGGACGCGAATCTCGTGCTCTTCCCCACGACCTGGGAAACGGGAATGAAAGAACAGCAGATGCTTGCCTGTCTCTTCATCATAATAAGCTGAATTGTGACCTGGAGAAATATAGCCAAGGCCTGTGCCTGCTCCCGGATCTCCAAGCGCTCTCGTGAATTGATAGTTTCCTACGAGCTTTACTCCAAAAGGTTCAATAGACCGATCATCAAACAGAGGCAGCTCTGGATTTGCTTTGACCTGAATCATATCATTTCCTTCTGCATCCACATACGGACCGTCCGGATTCTTAGATCTCGCAACCCTGATGTTATATCCGCCAACAGCATCCAGCCCGCCATATGATACAAACATATAGTAGTAATCGCTTTCTGGACTATATAAAATGTACGGACCTTCGATCCGGCTGTGGTTACCGCCCATCAGCTTCTTGCCGTAGCCTTGTCCTGGCAGCTGTTTACCGGTTTCGGGGTCCAATTCCATGATGAAAATACCACCTGAATAAGATCCGTATACCATCCATAGCTTCCTGTTCTCATCAAAAAACACATCCGGGTCTACGGCATTCGGATGAATGGTTGCGTCGTAAATGGTTCCATCTTCGCTCGGTTCGCCCCACATGCCGGATTTCAGCAGGATCCCTTGATCAACATAAGGTCCTTCAATATGATCCGCTACCGTTACACCAAGTGCAGATCTTGGAGAATCTCCTTTACAAGCATTGTAGTACATATAATAACGTCCATCTTCGAGCTGAATAACATCGGCTGCCCACAAGGTATTCGTCTGTGCCCATTCAAGCGTTTCCTTGAGTTCTTCCGTCACATTCGGTATCAGCTTATTGCCATCAGCAACACCCGCTGCGACCATATCCCAGCTCATCAGATCATCTGTCTTCGCAGCAGCAAGATGAGAACCGAACACATAATAGGTATCGTCCACTTTGATAACAGAAGGGTCATGCACCGAGCCCTCCTGAAACACGGGAACTTTATTGGCAGGCTTCCCCTTCTTTGCCGTATCCACTTCTGGACTCGCATACCCCGAAGTTCCAATAACGCTGCATAATACCGTGAGCGTAGTCGTTAACACGGCGGCTTTTTTGCTAGCTTTGAGTAAATTACGCAAAACATCCCTCTCCTTTGCCTCAAAAAAAGTAAGAAACTAGAGTCATTGTAAAACGCTTACACAAAGAACCGATCGACGTAGGATAAGACTGAATATGAGGTATGTACATCGGCAAATAGTTTACATATATATAAATATATTTAACTATTTGTTAAATAATAGCACCATTTGTATGCGTATTCAATGGCTAAATTACACATTGTTCATAAAAGTCTGGTGGTACGCATTTCTGAATTGGGTCGGAGTCATATTTACAGTTCGCTTAAACAATCTCATAAAATACTTCTCATCTGGATAGCCCGATTCCTCGGCTACTTCCTTTATGGACAGGCTTGTCCGAGTCAGCAGCCCCTTCGCCTTCTCCATCCGTATTTGATGAATATAGGCGAGCGGACCCATGCCGGTATATTGCTTAAACATTCGAGATACCGAGTCCTGATGATAATTGAATTTAAGAGCAATCGCATTTACGGTCAGCGGCTCGGCCGCGTGCAGCTTCGTCCACTCCATCATTTTGACAAAATGTGATTTGCCTTCGGTCACCCGTGTGATCTGCTCTGCAAGCCGCTGCAGGGTAAGCTCGGATATTTCGATGAGGAGCGAGGTCATCAAGTAATGTACACTTTGCTTCGTATAGTAGCTTGAATTGGCTACATGAAGGATTTGGTTGACAATAATATGGATCCGGTCACCGTAAGGAGCTGAAGCATACTGCGGAAGAAATAGATCAGACACGGTCCAAGCCAGCACGGGCTCTGAATGGATCGACAGGCTCTCTTCTTCCATTTCAGATGAACTTAGAATCTGTGGCAGCTTCGGACAATCAAAATGGAACCAATAGAACTTCACACCAGGTTTAGATGCTCGGTATCCCCTGTGCCGGTGTCCTGGCTGCAGCAGTAAGATGTCTCCCCGGTTGATCTCGTACTGTGTATCGTCTTCCTCAATATATACCGTCTCCTCCACCCCGATAATGAGCTCGTAAACACCCATAATCCGGTCCAAATGAATCCACTCCGTTTCAGAAATAAATTCCCCAGCCGCCAAGAAATGCACAGGCTGATCCCCATTTATCTTCAAATAATTCATAAGTGTCCCCCCATGTAGGTCTGTCGGAAATGTCCACCTTATGTAACCTTAATCTACCGACAAATCAAGAGATGAATGGTAATTTAATGATAAAAATATACACTTGCTTCTCATTGCTGGCAAGACATAAGGAGAGAATGACATTGAAAGCTGCTGGATTTGACTTGCACCACGTCAGAGTGGATGCGGGTCCTCTTAAACATGCGATGGAACTAAATACAGCCTACCTGCTGAAGCTGGATGCCGATCGTTTACTATCTCGTTTTCGTGAGTATGCAGGACTAACACCAAAGGCTGCTCACTATGAAGGATGGGAATCCCGGGGTATCAGCGGACATACCTTGGGACATTATTTGTCCGGATGTGCGCTGATGTATGCCGCAACGGGAAATGAAGAGCTTAAACAGCGTGCTGATTACGTCACTCAGGAGCTAAAAGTATGCCAGGATAGTCACGGCAACGGCTATGTATCCGGTATCCCGCGAGGGAGAGAGTTGTTCGAGGAAATTAAAGCCGGGGATATCCGATCCCAAGGGTTTGATCTGAACGGCGGCTGGGTTCCACTGTATACGATGCATAAGCTATTTGCCGGGCTGCGTGATGCTTATACCCTTACGGGTAATCGGCTGGCACTGGAAGTCGAGATTCGGCTTGGGGAATGGCTTGAGGATATCTGTGCCGGACTTACCGAGGAGCAGATGCAGCAAGTGCTGCACTGTGAATTTGGCGGAATGAACGAAGTGCTTACCGATCTCGCTGAACATTCCGGTGATGGCAGGTTCTTGAAGCTGGCCGAGCGCTTTTATCATGGAGAAGTACTGAACGATATTTCTGAGGAAAAAGACACGCTCGCCGGGCGTCATGCCAACACCCAGATTCCCAAAATTATTGGGGCAGCGAGACAGTTCGAAGCTTCTGGAGAACCGAAGTATGCCGATATTACCCGCTTCTTCTGGGATCGCGTTGTTCATCACCATTCCTACGTTATCGGGGGTAACAGCTACAATGAACACTTTGGCGAACCGGATCAGCTGAATGACCGGCTTGGGGAAGGCACATGTGAAACCTGCAACACTTACAACATGCTGAAATTGACCAGACACATGTTCCAGTGGGATGCGCTTGCTCATTATGCAGATTATTACGAGCGAGCGATGTTCAATCATATTCTTGCTTCTCAGAACCCGACGGATGGCAGCGTCTGCTATTTTGTATCCCTGGAAATGGGTGGTCAAAAATCGTTCAACTCTCAATTCGAGGATTTCACCTGCTGTGTAGGATCAAGTATGGAGAGTCACTCTTTATACGGGAGCGCCATTTATTTTCATCAAGATCGTAATTTGTTCGTGAATCAATATGTCCCGTCTACGGTTCAATGGAAAGAGCTAGGTGTCACCCTACAGCAGGAGACCTGCTTCCCTCAAGAAGCGACAGGCCGCTTAACGGTCCATACGGATAACCAGGTTCAGTTTACACTCCAAATCCGCTGTCCTTACTGGGCTGAGAAAGGCATGAGCATTAAAGTTAATGGTGAAGCCTTACCAGTTAACGCTCCCTCTTCTACTTACATTTCACTCACTAGGGAATGGCAGGATGGGGATGTTGTAGAATATGACATTCCAATGACTGTCAGAGTGGAAGCCATGCCGGACAATCCTAAACGTGTTGCCTTCATGTACGGTCCGCAAGTGCTGGCTGCAGATTATGAATATGCAATGAGTGTCAAGGAACGTGAGCTGCCAGCGGTACTGATCGGTACGCCTGAAGATATCGCAGCCCGCATCACGCCGGCCGGGGAACAACTCTATCATCTGACTGACCGTGGCTCTGATGTTTATTTCAGACCGTTCTACTCACTCTACGATCATCGTTATACCGTCTATTTTGACGTGTTCACACCGGAAGAATGGACGCAGACCGAGGCAGAATATCGGAAAAGCGCAGCCTATCAAGCGAGGCTGGAGGAGATCACGATCGACTTTATGCAGCCTGCTGAAATGCAGCCGGAACGGGATCATGAGTTTGAAGGCGAGCACGTAAATCTAGGCAGAATCTACAATCGAAAATACAGAGATACATGGCCTTCTGGCTGGTTCTCTTTTGAGATGAAGGTCCATCCGGATGCTCCGGTAAGCCTTGCAGTCACCTATCTAAAAACATCTGATCCAAAGATTCGCTTCCACATGGAAGCGGACGGAATGCGGCTTGGCCAGGGCTTGCTTGAATCTGAGGAGCTCAACCAGCTGGAAACGTTCATATATGATCTGCCTGAGACGATAACTGCAGGTAAGGATAAGATTCGCATCCGATTTGTGGCAGCTGGCGGATACAAGGTGGCACCGGTAGCCGGCGTCCGTACCGTGAAGAGAGAATCACTCTTACCATTATAGAATTGGTGAGCATAACCATTGGACACACCGAATAAGTGAGAATCAATGATTTAACATATACCAGGAATTGATTAATTAAACACAAATGTAAATGGCTCGCGTCCTACTCCATATTAGAGTAAGATGCGAGCCTATATCTCTCTCAATGTAGAATTGTAAATTGATCCAGCAGTTGACCGTCCACGTCATAGGCTTGATACGTCAGCATTTTCCCCGAGATCGAAATTCCGGCATAGATTTGCTTATTATTCTGAAAATGCAGCTTATGATAGAACTGATCCTCTTTCAGCTTGTTGAATTTGGGTCCGCTGGCATTGACTACGACATAGATGGCACCTTCGTGATCTCGCACTGTATCGCTTCCATCCCCGGTGACCCTTCCATTCTTCACAGGATGTGAACGTGAGTACACATGATTGTGACCCTGGAGCACCAGATCCACCTTATATTTGTCGATAATGCGAGACCAATCCATCAGCTTTTTCGTAATCGTGCCGCCATAGATGGGTCGATGCATCACCACGATCTTCCATTCACAATGAGTTCCTGCCAGGTCCGCTTCGAGCCATTTCGTTTGCTGCTTAATACACTTCTCCGTATTTAGTACCGCAATATGTAAGCAGCCGTAGTCAAAGGAATAATTCGTCTGTGTTCCCTTCAGCGCTTCAGCTCCATTCTCAGGGAGATGGAAATAGGAAGCATAACGGGCTGCTCCGATGTCTTTAATATCATTATTACCAACGACCGGAACAATGGGCGTCTTTCCAATCCAGAACATGCTGGCATTAAAAAAATGGCTCCATGCGCTCTTCTTCGCTGCTGTTTCAACCAAATCTCCGGCATGCACAACGAAGTCAGGATTTGCAAATCGGGTAAACGCCTGCTTCATCGTATTCTCCCATAGACGAAATTCATTCACTTTATCCGCCTGGGAATCCGTCACATAAATGAATGATACCTCTGATATCTCTTCTGCTGCCGTCGTAAAAGTATGGGGTTCGCTCCAATCTTCCTCATTGCTGTCTCTTACCCGATAGCTATACATTGTGCTCGGCTTGAGACCTGCTGTCACCACTCAATGAACAGCAATCTCCTGACCCTCTAGTCTGATCACGGAATGGTCAGCTTCATATCCTGCAACAGGGCTGTGTTCAAAGTCTCTCTCACTCCCCTTTGTGATTTGCAGCTGAGCACGGATATTCGGATTACGACTGTGCCAGGTAAACGCCCTGCTTGTAGATGGATTGCCATGAATTGTCGTTACCATCTTCCCCGGATTCTTATGGGCTCTCAATCGTAAAATCGATGAAAGGATGATGAAGCCACAGATTGAGCTATAGCTATTAGAATGATCCCTATTATCGCATTCATGATGAGCACCTACCTACTTTCCGAATCCACCCGCTCTCTCCAAGGGGCAGACCCCACTTGTCTTTTAAACATATACCCGGTTCGTTTCAGCTCTCAAACGTATTGAAAATATCACTACACTGTCTTCTTCTATCATTTTCTTCTCATGCTGCGAATCAGCACCTTCTGCTCCGCACTTACTTGATAAGATTCGGTTATTTTTTGCAGTGCCTTGTTATAAGTGAACTTATCTAGCGAGCTCTCTGACAGATATTTCGTGCTTTGCTCCGGCATTTTGATATAACAGATCGATATAGCCCAAGCAACAGCCATCTGAACATAATATTCCTCACTGTGTATGGTGTCGAGCTTCTGCAGCACCTGTTCAATGTATTCTTCATCAACAAAGTAAGTGAGAAGCATCACGACGCCAAAACGGATATGATAGGTATCCTCAGATGACAAATAAGGGGTAACGAACTCCCACACCCGCGCTTTGTTCTTCTTCGTTATCTTCAGTCCGCTGCAAAAGCTGTCACAGATAGACCAATTCGTGATCTTGGGTATAAAAGCAGCTACATATTCCAGCAATTCGTCAATATCAGTCTTGACGTAGCCAAGGACCATCGCCTGAAGCATCACTTCTTCAAAATACTCGTCTTCTGCCTGGTTCAGATATGTACGCCAATCCCCCTTGGCAATCGTCTTGGCCAGCTTATGCAGCTCAGGATGCCTGACCCCGAGCAGGTTCGTAATATTGGGTATAAGCCGTGCTGTAAACTGCTGATATTTCTGATCGGATAAGGCAAGCAGTTGTTCCTTTAATAGATTATTCATGGGTATTCTTATACTCCTCTTCATTTCACGTATTTCTACTCAAGTCACTCACTCTGTAATTATAGCACATATGTTCTTGTTCTATCGGTTCAGATTAATTCAACAGGCTATTTCATAGTTCATATGAACCAGGTATAAAGTTTTAAATATTTTGGAATAACCACCTATTTATTATAGGTATATGGTATTATATTCATTAAAAATCCAAAGAGAAAACGTGGGGGTGGATCTATGTTTGATTGGATAGGATTCAAAAAAGGTTTGCCGTTATGGCGTTCATACCAATTAAACAAAAATCTTAAGAAAGATGTTGAGGAAATCTTTGAAGGAATCGCAGAAACAAGAATGAACATTCTGATATCTTGGACGGAGGATTATTGGCGCCATCTGGAGCAGCTGCTTACGCAATTGAAATCTGTGGCAGGCGAGTCTTCACTCTTTGACAACGATCAGATGAGTTATCGGAGCCAATTGTTTACTCAGACCTGCGGCCGGGCAACGGACATAACTGAGCTTCTTCTACTAGATAGTGATCATCAGGTGATATACTCCACTTACGAATCGCATATTGCTGCGAAATATTCTAAATCCCATGCTTTATGGGAAGGGATCTCATACGTATCCTCTTCTGATCATCAAGGCAGGAAATGTCTATTCGGACCTTATCGAGATCCGCTCACTTTACAAATCGGACCTCGCTCTTCCACTTTCCATGATCAGATGACTCTATTGTTCATTGAACCGATATGGCAGGATGATCATTACATGGGCTCTCTCTGCGCAAGAATCCCCAATGACGTGATCGGTGATTTGATTCAAAGAGAATCAGGACATATCTATCCGGATTCGGGTGATAATTATATTTTTATGGCGGAACCTGAGCTTAATACGCATATCCTTCCTGGAACAGCTCTCTCTCGAAGCAGGTTTGAAGATCATACCTTCACCCATGGTGAAAATCTGAAAGACGGCATAAGCACCGACTGGGGAACGGTATCAGTAAAGGAACATACGGAACTTGAGTTAATGTTCACCGATCCGTCTACGAACGAGCTTCACCCCGGTGTCTTGAATACCATTCGTTATGGCAGTAACTTATTTGTGGAATTTCCAGGTTACTCAGACTATCGCCATATCCCCGTCATAGGCAAAGGGGTTACCTTTCGACTTCCTCATTGCCCCGATACTTGGGGGATGATGTGCGAAGGCGATTTAGAGGAAGTCTATCGGATACGAAGTATAGGATACAATCAATTAAAACAACAAGGATGGTTAGCAGTTATGGGTTCGATAATAACCGGCGCCATTACGTATTTTTTAGCAACCTATTCTTCGATTTGGACGGGAGCTCTTCTTGCCGGAGTCATTCAGCTGCTCTCTATCCTCACGATCTTCACAATCGTACATAAAAAAGAAACTACGAAAATTGTCGCAGGACTAAGAGATATTACCCGATTCATACGAATAAATGCAGAAGGTAAAGGAGATTTAACTCAGCGTCTGAAACCAAATGAGTTTGGAAACGATGAAACCCGTGAGCTAGCCAAATGGATTAACAATATGATTGATTCCCTTGAAGGCATCATGCTAAGAGTAAAAACAGCGGCGGCAGATGTATTATCCAGCCAGCATACGTTAAATGAATCAACGAAAATAACAGCGGGCTCGACCCAGCGAGTGAATCAAAATGTTCAAAACATGATTCAGCACACGCTTGATCAGCTTCGCGATATTGACGTGGCTAAGGAAGTGACAGGTCAAATGCGCACTCAGCTTCAAAAGATTGAACTGGACGCATCCAAGGAAATCGCCATCGCGAAGTCTGAGGTCGAACGGATCGGGGATAAAATGCATCAAATTCACGATAAAGTGGAGGACACCCACCAATCAATCCGAACATTTATGCATACCACCGAGCAAATCCGAAGTGTAGTAAGAGCGATTGAGGAAATTTCGGAGCAGACGCAGCTGCTTGCCTTAAATGCTTCCATTGAAGCAGCCAGAGTCGGAGAGCATGGTCGAGGCTTTGCCGTAGTGGCTTCTGAGATCCGTAAACTTTCCGAGATGACCAATGAGTCAACTGCAGAAGTGCATCAGATCATTAAAGACATACATGATGATGCAGTACAAGCCTACAAATTCATGGATGAAGGAAGCCAAGTTGTTCATGAAGGGAATGAGCTAGTATCCGCCGCCATAGAGCTATTATCAGCAGCTTCTATTGAAAATGCCCGCAAGACGCAAGTCGTAGACGAAGTTGTGATGCTGATGGAGAAAATCGCTGGCACCAGTATTGAAAATCGAGCGATATCAACAGAGGTTGAATCCAAAGTTATGGAACTGATTCACGAAATTAAGAATGTACGACACACTTCCCAAAATGTAGAAAGCACCACCCTTCTGCTCGATCAAATGGTCAGCCAATTTAAACTATCTGAATCACGTGCCCGTTAAAATGGGGGCATCAAAAAGGAACCGACCGGACTTCGGTAACGGTTCCTTCTTTGAATGATTCTCCAAGACCTACACGCTTATTTTTTTCTCATGCCTTGGCCACAAGGTATAGCTGAAGCTAATAATAAAATCAATGACGAGTATGATCGACCAGATTCGTATTGTCTGGACAAGGGCTTCCGTCTGGCTTGCATCCCCTACTATCAGTACCATCCCGTATAATAATGCACATCCAATCGCCCACGAAAGCGCATGAAAAAGCCAACCGGATCTTTCGTGACGAGCATGTTCTTTTCCGAATTTTTTACGCGGCTTAGGTCCTCCCGCAAACCTGAAGGAAAACCAAGTGTCTGCTGTGGAGATCATTCGATGCCCATATCCAATGGATACACCGATATATACAGCGGCCAGTGCATGCGCCAAGGTTGCTTCAGCTCCTCCTCGAAGACTCACAATTGTGGCTGCAAGCAGCACAAGGTCTACAAGCGGTGTTAGTAGAAGCAGTAGATTGCTCAGCTTGGTTTGCTTCCACAGATAACGGCATGCCAATCCAGAAAACACCAGAACCCAAAATAATATCTCACAAGCAATGATAAGACCTACCAGCAAGAATACCGCTCCTTTTTTAATACAATTGTATTTTTAAATCATTATAGCACAATTGTATTAAATAACGTGTTGGTTTATTATAAAAACATGCCAAAAATCGTAAATCACCAAAAACGAAAAGAAGAAATTGCCGAAGCGGCTTGGAAAGTTATCCGTCAAGATGGCATCAGAGGTGTATCGGTCCGCCGAATTGCGGATGAACTGGGTATTTCTCTTGGGTCCTTAAGACATTATTTTGATTCACAGGAGGAATTATTGTCCTTCGCTATGCAGCTCATATCTATAAGGGTTAATCAGCGCATCCAAAAAATCCAGTTTACTGGAAACCCACGGAAAGATGTTGAGCTCATTATCCGTGAAATTACACCGATGGATGAGGACCAGGTGTTAGAGTCCGAGGTGTGGCTCGTTTTTGCCGGTGAAGCCGTGTCCAATGAAAGTATGCGAATGATATTAAGAAATGTTCATCAGGAATTGTATGTTGGTTTTCAACGAATGATTGAGCTGCTCGAAACTAACAACTTGACGAAAGAAGGGACAATCGTAGAAGTTGAAGCCAAACGGCTTCACGCACTTGTGGACGGGCTTGTCGTGCACCACACGACATTTCCTGAATTGTTAACAAGAGATGAGATCACAGCCATCATTACAGCTCATCTCAGCAGCATACTAAGAGCGTAATGTATAGACTAATACACACATTAGGGCCTCCTTTAATACAGTAATAGCAACATAAGGAGGCCGAGATCAATGCTGATGTTTGATAAAGTAAATTTAGAGCACGCATCACCAGGTGGCTGGATGGAAGAAGCTTATCGTTTTTTCTCTGCGAAAATGTCGGATACCGACCACAAATTCCCCTGCATCCCTGCAACCATTGGATATAAATTGAATCATTTCCGCTATGTATTTCTTAGTGATCCCAGAACACCACAAGCTTCGGAGCAATTGGCAAAGAGCCTTGCTGCTTATGGAGAGCAGTCAAAAGAAATCGGCAGCTATACTTCTCTCATTGCTATTTTCGAAACCCCGGTGGACCTCGTTGAGCAATACCAGGTAGAAGATTATCAGCGTCTGTTCTGGGATGTGCTCAGTAAAACGAGCGCGCGGGATGAACAGCCGTGGCCGGAGCATATTCCGCAAGACCCGGATCATAACGTGTGGGAATATTGCTATGGTGATGAGCAATATTTTATGTATTGTGCAACTCCCGCTCATCAGCGAAGGCAAAGCCGGCACTTCCCTTACTTTATCTTCGCCATTACCCCTCGCTGGGTACTTACCGAATTTAACAAGAACATATCGGCCGCTGCTCAAATTAAGAAGAAGATCAGGGAAAGAATTACCGAATATGATGAAACCGGTGTTCACCCAGATTTGAACTTCTATGGCAGTGAGGACAATTTTGAATGGAAGCAATATTTTCTGAGCGACGATGAACAGCCAGCTACGGGTAAATGTCCGTTTGCCCATCTCCATATGAAGAAGATTTAAGTATAAAAAGGAGCAGCAGCGCTCCTAATTATAATGGTCAATCTAAATCGTACCTCCACTTAGTAGAGAGATTAATTACTAGCGCTGCTGCGATTACTCAACCGGAATCCAAATTTCTGAATAACAATCCAGGCTGTACGGATCTTGATCTGTATAATACTCGAACTGTATTGAGCCTGACTGTACATAACCGCTGGAAGGAAGCCATTCCCCATAAATCTGTGTCCAGACCTTTTGCATCGCATCTGGCATGGGACCACGCACCTCAAATACCGCCCATTTTGCAGCTGGAATGCTTAGTCTTGAGAATTGATCAGGCGCTTCCCCTACATAATCTACACCAATCCAGTAAGTCATGCTTTCTTCTCTCTGTTGTTCATCGTGTGCTACACAGACACCGAGTACTCCCTTGATTTCTCCGTTATTCAATTCGATTAGATGGTCGTTTACTCCGTTCTCATGCACTTCATCCCACAGCTTCGGAATCAACCTCATATTTTCTCCATTACATAATGAAAAATCCCGATGGACACCAACCACGTCAAATGTATCTTTGTCAACTATTCTGTAATTCATATATCGTCTCCTTTCTCGAACTTCCTCTAAAGATCATGAATAGTAAAATGCCCTCTCGAGTACAACGCTGAAAAGCGGTTCTGAGAGGGCAGTACAAGTTCAAATGATTATTCCACTGCAGCCGTATCCATCCACATGATTTCCCACAAATGTCCATCCAAGTCTTCAAAGCTTCTTCCATACATAAAGCCATGATCCTGAGGTTCACTATATGATCTTCCACCCGCAGCTAACGCTTTGTCAGCAATTTCGTCAACCTGCTCCCGGCTGTCTGCAGACAAGCATACAATCACTTGCGCTGCTGATTTAGCATCTGCTATCGGTTTATCAATAAAATCCTTAAAACGTGCCTCGGACAGCAGCATTGCATAGATGTTGTCACCAATAATCATGCTCGTTGCATTCTCGTCAGTAAACTGCTCGTTAAATGCAAAACCGATGGCCGAGAAAAAATCGATAGAAGCTTTGAGATTCTTGACAGGCAAATTTACATATATTTGTTTACTTTGAAGAGCCATAAGTCACCTCATCTATTAGGATGAACAGATTATACCAATATTTTACTATATTGGACATCCTTTTTTTGAGTAATACGGCTGCTCGATTCATCGATTTTTTTGATACAAACAGGACTTTCCCAATTACGACATCTTGGACCATAATGAACAGATCTCGAAAATCTCTCAGCAAGAAGTTGAGCAATCGTCGATTTACCACTGCTAATTTTTATAAAGAGTGATGGGATCTTACCCAAGGAAGTAAACGATTATAATAAATTTTCTATCCTTTGATTCCCGAAAGTGTTACTCCTTCAATGATGTATCTTTGCCCAATTACATAGACGATCAGAACCGGAATTAGGGCAATAGATGCACCTGCCATCATTAGCGTCCAGTCCGTTGAATACATCCCTCGATATAAATTCAACATCATCGGTACGGTAAACTTCTCTGGACTGTTTAGAAAGATAAGAGGATTAAAGAAGTTGTTCCACATGCCGAGAAAAGTAAAAATACCTAAGGCAGACAATGCCGGTTTAATCAGCGGCAGCATAATTTTAGCATAGATGGTCAGCCTCCCTGCGCCATCCACTATCGCTGCCTCCTCCATGTCCTTTGGTATTCCGCGAAAGAACTGTCTCAGTAGAAAAACGCCAAACGCATTCAACAGCGCAGATGGGATGATGATGGCGAGATGGGAATCCAGCCAGCCGATATTTTTAAACATCAAATACAGTGGAATAATGGTCACCTGTCCGGGAACCATCATCGTTGCGAGAAACATGACGAACAGAGGCTCCCGCAGCGGAAATTTGATTTTTGCAAAGGCATATGCTGCCATAGAACAAGTAATAAGCTGGCATAGGACAACAATGACGTTAATGTAAAGACTATTGAGATAAGCTCTGCCAAAGGGCAGCGCAGTGAGAGAATCCCTGAAGTTGGTCCATACAAACGGATCAGGAATCCATTTCGGCGGAACGACAAACACTTGGGACAAGTCCTTCAAGGAGCTGAGCAGCATCCAGACAAAAGGCAAAGCCATGATACATGCGCCGATGATTAACACAAAATGAAGCAGCAGCGTACTGATCCTGAAGCCTTTAAGCGGCATCCGTGGTTCCTCCTCTCATATGATGGGCCTTCTAATCCTCATAATGCACCCAACGCTTCGACATTTTCATTTGGAACAATGTAAGGGTAAGGATGACGATGAATAGAATGACGGCCGCTGCCGTGCTTTTTCCAAAAGTAAAATCAACAAATGCCATTTCATAAATATGATAAACCATCGTATAACTGGCTTTTGCTGGTCCGCCCGATGTCATGACAAAGGACTGGTCAAAGACCTGAAATGAGCCGATAACGGACATAATGGTTACGAAAAAGGTGGTTGGCGACAACAGTGGTATCGTAATGTACTTGAGCTGCTGCCATTTACTTGCCCCGTCGATCTGCGCGGCTTCATAGTATGTGGGCGAAATTCCTTGAAGACCCGCCAGAAAGAGGACCATATTTCCTCCAAGCCCCATCCAGATACTTAGCAAAGCGATAGAAGGCATAACAAATCTGCTATCAGTCAGCCACTGCGGTCCCTGTATGCCGAACCACTCCTGTAAGTACAGATTGATCAGGCCAAAATCCGCATTGAACAGCCACATAAAAACAACAGCAACCGCAACGGACATCGTAATATTAGGCATAAAGTAAATCAGTCTATAAAAGACCTTGCCCTTCACCTTGTTCAGTCCAACCGCAACAAGCATTGCGAGAACAATCCCTGTCGGTACTGATAGAATCGTATAGTAGATCGTGTTGACGACAGCGATCCGAAATTCTTCATCCTTCAGCTGGGAAGCAAAATTGGCAAATCCGACAAACTCTTTCGTTCCCATGCCGTCCCAGTTCATCATACTGATGGCAAAGGCAGAAACTAACGGAATCAGGGCAAAACAGATTAAACCCAATAATTGCGGGAAGATAAAGAAATATCCCCATAAGCCGTCTTTCCTTCTGTTGGTCCATGTTGTTCCCGAGGACATTTCACCCTTCGGAGATGAAGAGGGTAACGAAGGTCTCGGCAGCTGCATGTTCACTATACAGGCACCTCCTTAGCTGGGTCATGATCAAGATCACTTGCTCTTATATTCGTCGATCTTCTGGTTCGCCATCGTCTGAATATCCATGAGAGAAGATTCCAGCGGCTGATCTTTCAGCCATAGCGCCTCGAACTTGGAGGCGATGTCCTGAGTTAATCCTGGAATACCCGCTTCAGCAGGAGTAAGTGCATAACCCACCTCACGTGCATCTAAGAACAGCTGTGCATGCTCAGGAAGGTTGCCCTCAAGTACAACTTCATCAACCCCTTCAACGGATGGAACGGCATTACCACCGCCTTGCAGGCGGAATTTTTGACCATCGCTGTTGAGATATTCGGAGAAGAACTGAAAGGCTGCCTCTTTGTTCTTCGAGGCTTTATTAAGCACGAGATAGGCAGTGGCTATCCCTGCCGGCTCTATTTTGTTGCCCGTGTTTGTCGGCCATGTCACGACATCATATTCCAGGCTGGCATTTTTCTTAAACAATGGCAGGTACCAGCGCCCAGCACCGACAAAGCCAACTTGGTTGGACATGAACATCGCATCTCCGCCTTGTCCTTTGGGAAGGGTGCCTGAGAATGTAATATTCTTTACTCTTACGTTATCGTATAGAAACTGAAATGCTTCCTTGGAGCGCTCATCCGTTGCTCCGATAAATTGACCATTCCCATCATAAATCTGGCCTCCGTTCGAAGTAACCCAGCTATGATAAGTGTTCCAGCTGTTATCCAATACGTATCCGTATTTATTGCTCTCACGAATCTTGGTCGTCATCTCCTCAAATTTGTCCCATGTCCATTCTCCGCGCCCCTGCAAATCTGCAGGCAGTTCCGTTATTCCCGCCTCCTCAAGCACCTTTTTGTTATACCAGAGCACCATCGGATTGCAGTCTACGGGAACACCATAGGTTTGTCCGTCCCGCTGAGCTGCACCCCATAACCCTGGAAAGTAGTCCTCCTCTTTAATCAGGCTGCCTTCCGCCTCCATATGCGGTGTAAGATTCTCAATACTGTTATTCTCAATCAATTTAACGATAAGTCCATCTCCGGCATAAAAGATATCCGGGGCTGTTCCTCCTGTAAGCTGTGTCAGAATTTTTTGGTCGTACTCACCGGGGATCGGAATAAATTCCGCCTCAATGTCAGCATGCGTGCTGTTAAATTCTTTCGTCAGCTCCTGATACCGGCTGAGTTCTCCCGGGTTGCCCCAGCTTGCCCATTTGATCTTTACCTTTTCCCCCGACTCTCCGTCCGATCCTTCGCTTCCTGCTCCGCTGCATGCTTGAAGAATTGTGGAGAACAGCAGCGCGAGTACAATCATCGCCCCTCTAACCTGTTTTCTTGTCATCATTTTTCCCTCCCATAAATTTTAGGTGCTGAATGTAGATGACTTCACTACGAAGCATTTTTTGTAAGCGCTTTTATTATAAATCGGGTTGAACTATCCATTGAACGGGATATGTTCCGAAAGAGTGTGTTGAATTCCGATGATTCATTTGCGATACAACCCTTGATATTCAGCAGGAGACATGCCGACCCATTTCTTAAATTGTTTGCTGAAGTGCTTTACATCATTGAAACCGGACATTTCTGCTACCTCATACACTTTGAGCGAGGAGCTTCCCAGCAGCTGTTTAGCATGCCCAAGCCTTAAATGAATCAAATAATCTATGAAGGTATGCCCGGTTACGCGTTTAAACATCTCACTAAAGTAATTACGGCTTACGGATACGTGACTTGCTACTTCTTGAAGTGAAATACTTTTTCTGAAATGGGTCTCTATATAACTGACTGCTTGGGCCACAATTCGTTCATGGATGGATTCTTCCGGAGACAGAGCAGTAGATAACGCTTCGATAAGATCACGATAATCCTGTTTGACAATAGCGATCACTTCATGAACCTGCTTAAACCGATCAAGCTGCCTGATGTGAGCAGCAATTTCGTGCTTTGCTCCCTGCTGAACAAACAGGCTTAACACTCCTTCTGCCTCTGTGATCACCCGCTGCTTGCTGTTTGAGCTCATCCAGCACCTGCATATATTCTCGAGGATTTCCTCTCCTTTGCTATACAGGCCAGAGCGGATCATGTCGGCAAATTGCAATATCGATTCCTGGTTATTTGCTGAATCTGCAGGGTAATCCTTTTCCATTGTTTCAGCAGTCAGCACCTTTCCTGGTCCAGTGAAAAACATCGCAGCAAGCGCTGCTCTCGCCTCTTCCCATGCAGAACGAATCCGGTGTAAAGGTTGATGCTTCCTGCTTATTCCAATAGTCAAATTGAGTTCTGAGCTTGAGAAATCCCGGAGGCTGCGCTGCGTGTCTATCCACTCGGCCAGTAAAGGGAACTTCGCCGTATCCTCAGGCAAATAGATTACACATTGATGAGAATAAGCAGTACAGAAGATGCTATTCGGAAACACCTCATACCATCGCATCTTGAGCTGTTCTAACGAAATATTGGAGCCGTCAGTGTCTAATACAGCCATCCGAAATGCTCCTGCAGTCATCTCCGTATGAAAGGCTGTTGAGGCAACTATATCTTCTGAGAGTGCCTTGTACAGCAGATGCTCTTTCTTTTTATACGGCAGCAGGATGGCCTCCTTCCTATATTCGTTTAGTATCCGAAGGTTTTGTTTTTCCTGGTGCATTTTTTTTCGGAGCTGATCAAGGACAGGGACTAGCGTGCTTTCAGTTAATGTTGGTTTCAAGATATAATCCGAGGCACCTAGCCGGATTCCTTCCCTTACGTATATAAAGTCACTATGGCAGCTCAACAGCAGGACTTGAACCCAAGGACACAGCTCCCTGGCTGCACGGGTTAACTCAAGCCCATCCATAACCGGCATTGCAATGTCCGTAATGAGGATATCGATGTCTCTGCTCTCGACCCATTTCATCGCCTTAGCACCGTTAGCTGCTTCACCTACGACTTCATAGCCATGCCCTTTCCAATCAAAGACCGTCCTTAGTCCTGTTCTTGCTATTTTCTCGTCATCAACCAACAGCACCCTGCACATCCAAATCTCCCCCTTGGCTGGATAAGGTAATCTTCACTTCCGTTCCTGCCCCAATTCCGCTTCTCATTTGCACGCCATAGTTATCGCCGTAATACAATTGAATGGTTTGATGCACATGCCTGACCCCGATATTCATCATCCCTTGGTTAAATCGTTCTCTGTCCCGGTTCAACAGCTCCTCCAATCGATCACTGCTCATTCCAACACCGTCATCACGAATGAGAATTGTTAAATCCTCCTCGTTCAAAGCAACCTTAATCTCGATACGGCCTCCACTGTCCTTTGGAGCAATACCATGAAAAATAGCATTTTCTACAATAGGCTGAAGCAGCATACGCGGCAGCGGTATTTCCCTAAGCTCATCCGGACAGCTGATGTCCAGCTGAATCTCATAATCATATCGGTAACTTTGAATGATCATATATTTAGTAAGCAGATCCAGCTCCTCTCCCAGCCTTATAAAAACACCGTCGCGGGCTAAGCTCCCTTCGAGAAGCTGTACAAGTGTTGTTATCGTGTGATCGACCTCTGTCGTTCGGTTCAGCCTGGCCAGCCATCGGATGGAATTCAGTGTGTTATAGAGAAAGTGAGGGTTAATTTGGTAGCGGAGAGCCCTGATTTCCGCCAGTTTCTTCTCTCGCTCCTCTCTTGCGATTTGTTGAATGAGGATATCGATCTGTTCAATCATTTTGTTAAAGCTCTTGCCAAGCTGTCCAATTTCATTGCTTCCTACATCCGGACTTCGCACACTAAGATTGCCCTCTTCTCCTTTTCGCATCAAACGGCTCAGCTTCACCAGCGGATTTCCTATTTTTAAAGTGACAAAATAACCCATTCCTATTGCAAACAGCAGAGCACCGAGTATAATCCATACTGTAAATTTTCGAATGCTTGCGGAATCAGCTGTCAGTTCTTCCAGCGGTACAATGCCGTGAACATACCAGCCGTTGTTCATTTTTTCAGGAATCATGAGAGTGCTCTTATTTCCACTGTGAAACTGCCTCATTTGAGCGGGGAGCTCCAGATCACTGATTTGCCCGTAGAGCGTCTTGTCCGGATGATAAAAATACTGATGCTCATCATTCGTGATGACCACATAACCGCTGTCACCAAATTGGACCTTGTCGAGCTCCGAAATCAGCACATTGCCCATCATTTCAAAAAATAAAATTCCGGTTATTTCACCTGTTTCCCAGCTGCGAATAGCCCGGCCAAATCCGAATACAGGAAAGCCCATACCCGCCTGTTTGAGGTACGATTCCTCCGATAAACCAAACCAGACAGAGGCTCCATTAGCCTGAAAGATCTGCTTAAACCACTCGGATTGCTCATGGTTGGGAATCGACATAAAGGAGTCGGCGCTGAGCACAGAATTTCGCTTTTTGATATCAAAAATATAAATATCCAGAATCTCAGGCGAGTTGATCATAATGGAGGTCAGCAAATCTTTTCCCTCTTTCACCTTAGCGGTGCTCTCGTATAATCCGGATTCCTGATCCTCCAATATGCCGTGGATAATTTTGCTGTTGAGAAGCATCATGGAGGAATCGTCGATTTTCTTGAAGAACATATTCAATTTGTCACTCAGCTGCGTTATCGTAAGAGACGCTACCTTGCTGACCTGCTCCTCTACAATGGAGGCTGATTTTTCATATGACAGGTATCCCATGATGATTACCGGTATGGCCATACCGATAAAAAAGAGCAAAAACAATTGAACAACGATGGATTGCAGTGATTGAAGGACTCTCTCGGCAAGCTTCCTCATATAAATACTCATCTCCTCTCTTCTTTTTGATAGCGCTTCCAAATGAAGTGAGTTAATATTACAGCATTCTTGTTTAAAAGTCGTCATTTTCTTTGGGGGAAATACAAAATGCCCGAAGTCTAAAGTAATGGACCTCGGGCGCATCAATTATTTGTTATAAATTACTTAAAGCTGGTCCTCTATGGCATTTTGGAGCTGTAATTCCGTATACGCCATTTCCTGACCGTTCAAGAGCAGTACAATACGGTGAAGGCCGGGGTAATGGCGGCGTGTGGTCAAATCTGCCCAGCGATGGGTCCTTGAGCCGGTAAGCCGGGAACCTCCTTCTACTGTTTTGTCCGATAGAAGGAACTTCTTGCGTGACACCTTGCCGCTGGATTTCACAAAATCGATTCCGTATTCCAAACGGATGCGCACAGCTTCGCCTGTGCGAATAAGGAGATTATACTTAAGCTCGGTATTGTCTCCAATCTCGATCTGATTTGGCGTAACGATCAGCTCAGCATCTTCAGCAATTGGCTCTGCTCCCGTAGTGGGTGAATAACCGAACAACGCCATAACTTCTGGAGCAGCCGTTTTGATCAGACCTCGGCAGGCATGTCTAACAATCCAATCCGTATGCGGATTCTGTCCCATCCATTCCTTCGCGATCTGTAGAACCAGCTCTGGGTGATCCTTCGCAATATCATTCAGATTGTTGGCCACACTTTTACGAACATATAAGGAAGGATCCGCCTTCAATTGAGTCAGTATAGGAAGGATTGGAGCGGGGTCACGCTTAAATTCAGTCAATGCTTGTCCCCACGGCAGTCTTGGTCTGCAGCCTTCACTTGCGAGCCGCCGTACATGCTCATTCTCACTTGTAGACCAGGATAGCATTTGCTTCATCATCCGTTCAGGATGCTGAATAATAAACGGTCTTACCGCAAACTCAGCAGAAGAATGCTGCGTAAATGTCTCAAGTGCTCGCATGGACAGCTCAAAATGCTCATCGGCTTGACCGAATACCTCCACATAATCTGGTAGAATCAGATAAGGAAAACCAGAGCAATGCCGGTTCACTTCAAGTAAAATATCGATTGCATGCTCATATCGTTCAGGCAATAAAGCTCCGAGCACGTTAGTAATATGACGAATCCGAGCTTTCAGAGCAAGCTCCTCCCAATGCTCATTCATGACTTTATCTACGAAAGCTTCAGCCGGAAAGGAAGGATCAGCAGCTTGTATCGTTTGTCCGAATTCCATTAGAAAGGCAGGATTGTATATATTTTTCAACGGTTCTGCCATGTAATTATTCTCCTTGTCTTCAATGTAATTTAGACACCACATCGAGAAGATTCTGTAACGCTGCTATTCCACGTACTTGTTCTTCTAATGCGTAATCATTGTAGGCCAATGACTTTAGTGTTATTTCTTTCGCCTGGGCAATGTTATTCTTCTCAAGATCCGCTAATACCTCACGAACAATGTTCAATGAATAGGCGGCTTTTTGCACAGTTCGAATGATCAGTACTCTTCGGATATCAGACGCATTGTAAATACGAAATCCACTATCCTTGTGTCGATCTGGAGTGATCAACCCTTCCTTCTCCCAGTGTCGGATGGCAGACGTAGATACATTTGCTTCTCTTGCTACATCCCCAATTGTAAAATAATTTCGATCAGAGAAACGCGGAATTTCCATCAGCTCATTTAATTCAAGTACTTCTGCCGTTTTTTGTACAGTTTCCTTCTCTGTATGTAGTTTTACCTGTGCTTGATTAACCAGCCATAATGCCTCCGTCTTGTTCCCTCTTATGATAAGCGGCATAAGCTCTTTAATCAATTCCATACCAAATCCAGGCAAGAGCGCACGGATACATTGAAAATAAGCCTCATGCTCCACGGTATAAATTCGGTAGCCATTCTTCTCCCTTTCCACCTTAGGAACCAATCCCCAGGATTCATAATGTCTTAAGGCACTGGTGCTAATGTTCAATTTCTTGGCTATATCAATCCCTCTCATAAACAACTCCTATTCACAGCTTGTAATTTAGAATTAAACCTAATGACGGCTTTCAAGTATAGAATACCCTTACTTCAATAAAAAACATAACAAACCTTAGCATTTGCATCAATATTATATGATCTAAATGTAAGGTGAAATTCATCAAAATCCTAAGGAGTGAAGTTCAAAATGAAGCATACAATCGTACCCTATTTCATGGTGCTGAGTGCACCCCAATTTATTGATTTTACCAAGTCCGTCTTTCAGTCCGAGGTCGTGAAGGTTAACAAGCATGAAGAAACAGGAGGAGTAATTCATGCAGAAATGAAAATCGGTGAGAGCCTCATTTACTTTGCCGATACTTCACATGATGGCAGCTGTGGTCCAGGCGTTTGCGGTGAGTTAAAGAATGACGGATTAATACCAATTCAAATGTATATCTATGTGGATAACGTAGCAGATACATACGAGAAAGCAATTGCAGCGGGTGCAGCATCAGTCATGGAAGTGATGGAAGATGAAGATGGCGGCTGCATGGCAGGGTTTGTCGATCCATTTCAAAACTTATGGTGGCTTCAATCGAAAAAGTAAAGCAGTACAAGAGCCAAAACAAAAAGAGAAGTACCTGTCAAAGCAGGTACTTCTCTAGCCTTAATTCCCATGCAGCAAATATTATGCGTGAAATCTCATACCGTCATATACAGCTTCCACGTATCCGGCACGGATGACAAAATCACCAAAATGCTCTCCATCCTCACGCTCTTTAGCATATCTTGCGATGATCTCATCAAGCGACTCCAATATTTCTTTTTCCCCGATATTCTCTTTGTAGAGCTTATTGAGGCGTGAACCGTTAAATGCGCCGCCCAAATACATATTGTATTTACCAGGTGCTTTGCCGATGAAGGATAGCTCAGCCAGCATCGGGCGGGCACATCCGTTAGGGCAGCCTGTCATGCGGATTACAATCTCCTTCTCACGAAGTCCGTTACTTTCCAGAATATACTCGATTTTTTCCATAAGTGTAGGAAGGTAACGTTCGGATTCAGCCATCGCAAGTCCACATGTAGGAAGCGCAACACATGCCATGGAGTTTCTACGAAGCGCTGAATAATGAAGCCCATCCGTAAGGCCGTATTCAGCGATCAGCTTCTCAATCTTCTTCTTGCTCTTCGGTCCAACGTTCCCAATAATCAAGTTCTGATTCGCCGTGAGGCGGAAATCGCCCTTGTGAACCTTGGCAATTTCACGAAGACCTGTCATCAGCGGATAACCATCTAGATCGACAATTCGTCCGTTCTGGATAAACAGGGTGAAGTGCCATTTGCCATTGCTGCCTTCAACCCAGCCGTAACGGTCACCATTATGATCGAAATGAAAAGGACGCGCAGGCTCCAAAGCATAACCAAGACGAGTGGTCAATTCATTCTTCAGCCAATCCAGACCCCGATCATCTACCGTATATTTGAAGCGTGCGTGCTTACGCACGGCACGATCACCGTAATCACGCTGAATCGTCACAATCTTCTCAGCTACATCTACCATCTGCTCTGGAGTACAGAAGCCGATTAACTTACCCACCTGCGGATATGTTTTGGTATCGCCATGCGACATCCCCATACCGCCGCCTGCGGTCACATTGAACCCTTTCAGCTTGCCATCCTCCACGATCGCGATATATCCGAGATCCTGGGAGAATACATCAACATCATTCGATGGAGGTACTGCAATACCGATCTTGAACTTACGCGGCAGATATACCGCACCATAGATAGGCTCCTGCTCGGCATCATTATCACGGCTGTCAATGATCTTCTCTTCATCAAGCCAGATCTCATGATACGCTCTTGTGCGGGGATCGAGATGATCACTAACCTTACTCGCCCATGCATACACTTCTTCATGCACTTCGGATTGGTAAGGATTTGGGTTGCACATCACGTTCCGGTTAACATCTCCGCATGCAGCAAGTGTGCTTAGCAGTGCATCGTTTACTTCGCGGATCGTGCTCTTCAGATTCCATTTCAGTACACCGTGAAGCTGGAAGGACTGACGTGTCGTCAGCCGGATTGTACCGTTTCCGTATTTATGAGAGATCCGATCCATCATCAGCCATTGATCCGGTGTCACCACACCTCCAGCTGCGCGTACACGCAGCATGAACTGGTAGGCTGGCTCCAGCTTCTGCTTGGCACGCTCGTTGCGAAGATCACGATCATCCTGCATGTAGCTGCCGTGATGCTTCATCAGACGATTATCGTCCTCTGGAATAGAACCTGTAATTGGATCTTTTAATGTTTCAACAAGACTACCTCTTAAATAATTGCTTCGACGCTTTATATCCTCCACATCGCTGTGGGGTGCATTTTGTGGCGGGTACAATTCATTTAGTGCCATGCTAGTATCTCCTTCCGGTATGAAAAGACTTCCTTAGTAAACATCGCGTTGATATCGTTTGTCCTGCTGTAATTGAATCAGATAATCCGTTGCCGCCTCCATCGTCAAGCCGCCTTCTTGTACGAGAATGGCTGCAAGTGTGGAATGCACATCGTGCGCCATCTTCTTCTCATCTCCACAGACGTAGATGTAAGCACCCTCCTGAAGCCACTCGTACAGCTCGCGGCTTCTCTCTAGCATCCGGTGCTGAACATATACCTTCTCGTCTGTATCTCTGGAGAAAGCGACATCCATCCGGGTCAGCACACCATCTGCCAGCCAGCGCTGCCATTCCACCTGATATAAAAAGTCGGTTGCAAAATGCTGATCACCATAGAACAGCCAGCTCTTGCCCCCGGCTCCCTGCTCTTCTCTCTCTCCAATGAATGCACGGAAAGGAGCAACACCCGTACCTGGTCCAATCATAATAATTGGTGCATCAGGGTTCGCTGGAAGCTTGAAGTTATCGTTATTCTGTATAAATACAGGGAGTTGATCTCCTGGTTCGATTCGTTCTGCCAGCTGCACGGAGCAGACACCGTAGCGATCCCGTCCGTTCGCTTGGTAACGTACTGTACGCACAGTCAGATGCACTTCATCAGGATATGCACTTGGACTGCTGGCAATGGAATAGAGGCGTGCCGGAATTTTACGAAGCAGCGTAACGAATTCAGATGCGGTTACACCACGTAGATCAAAGTCCTGGATCAAATCGAGCAGATCATGGTCATTGATATAATTGCGAAGCTCTTGTTCATTACCTGGCTCAAGCAGCTTTCTAAGCTGAGCGTTCGAGGTCAGATTCACAATTTGCTCCAGCAGCGGCTTGGTCAGTACCGTAATTTCAAAATACTTCGTCAGTGCATCCTGTAAAGAGAGCGTGTCGCCTTTTTTGGATACCTGAATGATTTCTTCACCGTTCCACCCTGCTGCAGCAATGATCTCTTCTACGAGCAAAGGATGATTCTGAGGGATGATGCCGAGGCTGTCCCCAGGCTCATAACTTAGTCCAGATCCTTCTAAGGACAGCTCGATATGTCTGGTTTCACGATCGGACCCGCGTCCGTTCAAATTTAGATTCTCAAGCACCTCGGCTTGAAAAGGGTTCGATCTGGTGAACTCTGATTCTGTACTGGTAGAGGCTGCCGCACCTACACTACTGACACTTACCGGAGTTAATGTACTTGCCGCATTCAGCTCAGACAGGACATTATTCATCCATTCAGCTGCTGGCTCTTCAAAGTCAACATCGCAGTCAACTCTTGGCGTCAAACGAGTTCCGCCGAGCTCGGCCAGACGATTGTCAAAATCCTTGCCTGTTTGGCAGAAGAATTCGTAGGAAGTATCTCCAAGTGCCAGAACAGAGAATTTCAAGTCATCCAGCTTAGGTGCACGTTTACTGTGCAAAAATTCATGGAAAGCAATTGCACTGTCCGGCGGCTCTCCTTCTCCATGGGTGCTGACGACAATGAGCAGATTCTGAACCTTCTTCAGATTGTTTGGTTTGAAATCACTCATAGAGCTGGTTGTTACTTCAAACCCTTGCTCCTGAAGCTTCTTGCTGAATTTCTTTGCAATTCCGCTGCTGTTTCCCGTCTGAGAGCCGAACAGCACAGTTATCTCTTTGCTGATCGCAGGTGCAGGTACTGCAGGCTGACCGGCAGCGTTCACTGCCGGGGCTTCTAATGTCGCAGCCACACCGCTTGCTTGAATCGCCGTTAAATAGCCGCTAAGCCATATACGCTGTGTCTCGGATAATGTAGGTAATAATCGATTTAATAGTTCCGTCTGTTCCTGAGTAAATGGGCTGTTAATCACTTGGAGTTCCAATAATATCCACCTCGGATGCTTTGATAATAATTCTCAGTAAGTTTATCAGAATTAATTTGTCTCTACTGAAACTATCACAGGACCAGAGAGTGGTCAATTAGATTGATCTTATGACATCTATCAGGTTTGCTGATAAAGGGTGTTTTTTCGTGAATAAGAGATAATTATGTAGAAATATTGTGATGAATAGAAAACTCTCCCTATCAAATAAGGAGAGTTTCTTAGGAATGCTTTACTTTTTAGATTTTTCTTTCATCTTAATTACAACAGCCGTCAGCGGCTCAAGTGTAATTGAAGTTTTACTAAGTTCAAACCCGGATTTGTCAGAAACCGCCTTAACTCCAGCTTCATCCTGATCCACGACAACAGTTCCTTTCGTAAGATCTGTATCGAGGCTAAGCGTTCTTGGAGTTTGATCCGCATTAAGAAAAACATAGTATGTCCCCGTGTTATCCGTTGACTTATTTTTGTAGGCGATGATCAGATCCTTACTGTTTATCTCCGGTGCCGTAATTAGAGATACATTCTTATCTACAAGAGATTCATCCCCTAGACGGAAGGCGTTGGTTGATTTCCTCAGTTGAATGAGTCCCTCCGTATACTCCCTTGTTACACTGTTGATCGGATATTTCTTACTGTCCAGTGCCTTATCCCAATCGAATTTGTTAATCGCATCTGAAGAGTCATAGGAATCGTGAATGAAATAGCCAAATACTTTACCGGTTTCATCTGACAAAGCGTGATATTTCTGCTCAGGCAACCCTTCACCATGCCACTGCTTCGTGCGTCCGTATTCCTGCCCCGCGTGCAGAAATGCCGTTCCCTGAGAAGTCAGCACCATCAGATTTCCAAGCCTTATTCGCTGATGAATTTCAAGATCATTTGCCGGTATGGACGGATCTTTCTTGATCGATTGTGCAATAACATCATACAGCGGGAGATTATCGTGAGCTTCAATATATTGCACCATATCTCCAGGATCGTCCGCTGGCGTGTTTGTCGGCTGGCCTTTGATATTGCTCATGATCAGGTTGATATCTCTTGCACCGCCGGTAAGGAATCTAAGCTCTCCTTCAGAACCGAATCCGGATTTTAATTCATTACGAATTTCATCGGAGAATACACCCACATCATTTGTCTCGTCCATCCAATCCTGGTCCGCACCTTGTCCGGCAAGTTCAGGATCTGCATTAGCTCCACTAAAGGTTCTCCAGCCCTCACCAATGAATAGCGCATTCGGATTCAGCTTGGCAGCGGCATCATAAGCTTTTTGAATAGAACCGGAAGTCGCATCCCCCATCATATCGAAACGCATACCGTCAATTTTATATTCGTCAAACCAGTATTTTACGGAATCGACCATCAATTTCTCGGCCATTACATGATTCGTAGCCAGATTATTGCCGAAGCCGCCGACGTATGCACCATTACTGTCCTTCCAAGCATAGTAGTTGGGAACAATATCATTCAGAAGATCGGCATTCGCCATGTGCGTATAAACGACATCGAGAATGACACCCATACCTGCATCATGAATAGCATCAATCATGTTCTTAAGCTCTTTGACTCGAAGCTCCGGATTTGTGGCATCTTCGGAATACGCCCCATCAGGAGAGAAGTAATTGTGAGGGTCATATCCCCAGTTATATTCGTTGCCTCCGGCAGAGTATTGCAGCTCCCTGTCGCCCATCTTCGTCTCATCCCCATAGTACCAGGCCATAACCGGGAGAAGCTGTACGTGAGTGACGCCTAGTGATTTCATATAATCCAATTTGTCTTCTAATGCACTATAGGTGCCCCATCTGGAGGTTAGGTCATCTTGAATAGAAGGATCGGAAGTATAATCCCGAACGTGCAGCTCCCATATAATCGCATCCTCTCTATTTTGATAACCGTCAATCTTGGCATAGTTATAACCCTTCGGATTTGTTTTACTGAGATCAATGATGGCTGCTTTGCCAACGACATCCCCGTCTTGACCCGCAGCGCCTGAAGTATCGACCTGGAAAGCTGCCATCGATTTCGCATAAGGATCCAGCACTTTTTGACTCTCGCCATTGTTTACAACCTCATATTGGTAAAAATAATTTTTAAGATCCTTCACGCCAAGCTCATCTGGTCGAACTACGGTCTTCCATACCCCTTGCTCTTGAAGGGTCAGCTCCTTGGATCCAATATGAACAGATGCATCCTTCTTATCGTAAACATTCAGTGTTACTGAGCTTGCAGTCGGCGCCCACAGCTTGAAGGTGACTTTTTTCTTACTGTATGTAGCACCGAGGTCGTTACCCTTATAAGCATACAATTCATCAATAACACGCCAATGAAGCTCTGCCTTAACCGTTATGCCTGCATACGTAATTGTAAGTGGAAGCTTGTTCAGATCAAAATCAGCTGTGATTACTACTGTATTTTTCTCGGTTACTTTGACTTCACTAGCTTCAACAACCGAGCCAGCCTGATCCTTAATGATCAATTCTTTGCTTACCGCATCCGGAGTAAGTCCTTCAGTTCGAGTAAATTTGAGCTCAATCTGGTCCTTGGATGTGACTGTAGCAGCTGTAACTCCTGTAGCCATCTCACCATAAGGTGAGACGTACACTTGATCATCACCTTCCCGGACCCATAATTGATCATAATGCTGAAGGAGGTTGAAGCTCTTATCTCCACCATCCTTTTCCTCACCATTATTACGATTCACAATAAGAAACCCGAGCTTCGTCGCATCCTCTTTTAGCTCAACATCAATATAAGCACCATATTTATCGGTCTGTTCGTTAGTAAATGGGAGCGCGCCCTGCGGCCAATCTGTTGAAGGCGCTTTCACATCTTCCCATAACCATAATCCATATCCATCATAGTCTTGATCTGCACGAGAATAATGGATCCGCACGACGTCATCAGCCAAGGGTACAGGTTCATACAGGAGAATCTCGTCTGATCCTTGTCCCAGCCACACCTCATTTATATTTGTTGAGCCCATCTCTAGTATCTTATCTCCACCGCGCTTCTCCCCGGTCGTCCGATCTACGAGGAGAAAGCCAACTTTTTTAGCATCTGCTCTGAGCGGAATATCTACATAGGCTCCATAAGCATCCTGCTGTGCTGCTGTAAACGGAATTGCACCGCTTGGCCATTCGGCTGACGGAAGCTCTACATCCTCCCATACCCAAACACCCAGATTCTCTCCAGTCCCGTCATAATGAATTCTTAAAGTCTGCTCAGGTATCGACTGAATTGAATGATTCTCCTGAGCATCAGCAGGCACGATCCATATGCTTGTCAAGACCATAACTGCAACGATGAACACTGTTACTGCTGTACGCAAAGAACGATAATTGCGCATGAACATTCCTCCGATTCATATTGAAATGGAATACACCCAATTTGGTACCGTTTGCATAGATTGTCGAACCATATGGATCGTTGTTATTCTATCTTCTTCCTGCTCAAGAATAGCGTAAACATGCACCTCCGTTCTAATTAACGCAAACATTTTTCTAAATGTCTGCTTGTGGTTTTGTCCAGAAAAGGAATTCCTTGCTTTAAATCTAGTGAAACCGTTTGCATGATTATATTACCTTTGAGTCTTGATCATCGTCAACCACTTGTTACCATTCTTCGCGATAAACAGTTCTTAAGAACGATATTTTTTTGATATAATCATCTGAAATGATTCTATCAACGAATGTAGAAACTTAAGGAGACAGGAAGCAATGCAGCCCTTTACCGCAGAAGTGATTCGAATCATTCAATCCATTCCAGAGGGAAAGGTAATGACCTACGGACAAGTTGCGGCTTTAGCCGGAAGTCCTCGTGCGGCAAGACAGGTTGTCCGGGTACTTCACACAATGAGTGAGAAGCATGCCCTCCCCTGGCACCGAGTCGTAAATAAGTTAGGAGAAATAAGCATGACTCAGGACGAGCAGCGATTGATCCAAGAGATGAAGCTCGAAGATGAAGGTGTAGAACTGGGACTTGACCGACGGATTGACCTATCCAAATATCAAGCCTAAAAAATCGAGAAAGAGGAGAATCCGGACCATAATCCGGAACTCCTCTTTTTCATTAGGACAAGTGTTCGTTCAAGAGCTTAGCGAATTCGAATGACAAATGTTTTCGTATTCACTGCACCTTGATCATCTGTGACGATGAGCTCCACCGTATAATTCCCGCCTTTGGTATAGGCATGTGTAGCGGTGACTCCACTACCCGTTGCTCCATCACCAAAATTCCATGTATAAGAAACAATGCTGCCATCCTCGTCGTATGAATTTGAAGCATCGAAAGTAACATCCCGGTTACGCTGCGCTGCGCTCGGAGATTGAATGATGGCGACAGGGGCAACATTCGGCGGAGCCGGCTCTTCCCCACTCTCTGTTACATATAGTTTACCAAGTGCTGCAACTTCTGTTTCGTTACCTGCTGTATCCCATACTCTTACTACGATAACTCCACCTTCCAGCCTCAACGATTCTGAGGTTGTATAGGTTCCTTCATAGTGTCCAGGTGAAGTCTCTGTGAGCGGAGCTTCATTGAAGCTCGATGGGGCAATGCCTGGCAGTTCGACACGGAAGGATGCCGACAGACCTGGGCTGCTGTCGAAGGATACATACACCGCCTCTCCTGCTGAAATATGCAGATCCGAACTTGGTGTAAGATTCGTTATGACAGGTGCTGCCCAGTTTACTACTACTGTACGTGTAATAGTTGTTTCATTTCCTGCCAAATCCGTTGCTGTAACGGTAATGAGATTATCACCTGAATTGATTAGAAGACGATGCTCGAAGCTTCCATCCTCCGTAACTTCAGCTGCTTCACCATTCACTGTAACCGTATCAAGGTATTCATCATTCACTGTACCTCTCACGGTATAAGCTTCAGCGTTCGTCGTCTCTCCATCCTCTGGAGAGGTAACAATAAGCTCTGGTGCAGCTTGATCAAGAGTTACCGTTACTGGAGTAGAAGGGTCTGTTACTTCATCACCCACCAAGGCTTCAGCGACAAGAACATTCTCGCCTGCATTCAGATCGATCACCGCTTCAAATTGTCCCTCTGCAACCGTCGCAGTTGCTGCTTCTTCTTCCCCGTTATAAATCGTCACCGTTGATCCATTGGCATTGGAAGTACCGGTAATTATAATCGACTCTTCATTCGTGTACGTATCTTCAGCCGGAGAAGTGATGATTGGCGCGCCAATCGCATACTGTACATGCGCCCGGATCATGTAATTCCCTTCCTCTAGAGGCGAGGCAGTCCATGCTCCACTAATCCGCTGCCATGCCCGTTCAGCGACTGTACTGCTCTCATCGGTTGCAAGTCCCGGTGAATTAGGATTCGCTTCGGTCTGCTCGTATACAATGTAGAAATCACCTGTAACTGAGACCGGTTCGGGGAATTCCACCGTTGTCCATTCGTCATTTCTTAGAGCGGTGCCGTCAAATGGACCTGCAAGCTCACGTCCAGGTGCTCCATCTGGTCCAGATGCATCATATACAGAATAACTGAAGGCTGTACCGCCTGGACTCGGCCACTCTGTATTCCAGAAGCGGAAGGATGCACCGGTTACTTGTGCTGCCTCTGATTCTGGACTCATTCTAACGGCCCACGCATTCCCTGCCGCATTCCATGCACGAGCATTCTCCGCTGTTCCGTCATCATATTTGATCTCACCTGCATAGCCGATGAAGGGCTTCAGATCAAAGTCTTGCGTGACAGTATCGTTCGCAGGAACGGTTACTGCTGCTGTTTCACTATAGTAATCTAATGCGGAAATGGACAAAGTATAAGTTCCTTCATATACCTGCAGAGTAAAGGCCCCCGCTTCGTCAGTCCGAACAGGGGATACCTGTGCGTCTTCCATGACCATAACTACTGCATCGGCAATCGGCTCTCCCGTACGTTCATTTGTAACGATGCCTGTAATCGTGCCTTGTGGAATTTCTTCGAGCTGGAAGTTAACGTTACGTGTCTTTCCATCTTCAATGCTTACAGGCACTGTCTGTGGGTAATAGCCGTAAGACTCGACCTTCAAATTATAGTCACCAGCTACATGATTAAAGCTGTAACGGCCTGTATATGCATCCGTACGAACCGATCTGCCGGTTTCGACAACCGTTACTGTAGCGGAGACGGGAAGACTAAGCAGTCCGACTTCTCCATCCTTCGATACGGAATCACCTTGAGTCGTAATCGGCTGCTTGCTCACAAAGTCCGTCAATACAGGTGCCTTCTGTATTGCTTTGGCTTTATTAGATTCAGTCTTTGTATCACTAGCTGTTGATTCTGGTGCAGAAACAGCCAGCACCCGTACATCATCTACGTACCATCCGGCTTTTTGTACACTGCTGTCCGTGGTTAATCTGAAGCGTACTTGAATTTCATTTCCTGCATAGCTTGACAGATCAATAAATACAGGTGACCACTGCTTACCTTCTGTTGCATGAGAGTAGTAGCCAATCTCTGTCCAGGTCGTACCGCCATCCGTGGTTACTTCCACGTAGGCATCATCATAGTTTCTTTCGATTTCGTACCAGTGATTGAAGGTCAGTGCAGCCGTATTCTGAGAAGTTAAGTCAATCACAGGCGATACCAGAGAGAAATTTGAGCTTGCCAGATAAGTCCCGTTCAGATCCGTGCCCCAAACATTCGGAGGACTGACCGCGGAAGCTGGACCCGGTGCAGCAGGAGCTCCCCGCTCCCATACATCATTCGTTCCCGCATGTGTCCATCCATTGTCATTATCACCATCGAACGAATCACTGAATAGGGTCTCCGGCACAGCTACATCCACAGTGACTTCATTGGAAGCGTCACTCTCGTTGCCGCTGTAATCTTTTGCTTTGACTACATAATAATAAGTTGTTTCTCCTTCAATCGTAATACTGTCAACATAGGATGCTTCAGATGTCGTGCCAATCAGCTCATATCCCGTGTCGGATGTTGAAGAACGATAAACATGATATTCCTTCAGATCTTCATCAGCAGGAGCACTCCACTCTAGCGATACGTCACCAAGTATTGAAGGTGTTCCTGTCAGATCAGACGGAGCTGCTGGAGCCACTTCATCCGGAAGCTGCAGCGAGAAGTCGTCAATGTACCATCCTTCTCCTTGAACTGATCCATCCGAACTGAGGACAAAGGCCACATAAACCTTTTGACCCGCATACGCGGTCAAATCGACATACTGGTTTACCCAATCTTCACTGCTTCCCGTAACCGTAAGCAGCTGTTCAAACTCATAGTCATTCTCTTCTGTCGCTAAGTACACACTTCCGAAATCACTGCCGTCTTCAAGGTCAAACCATTGCTTGAAGGACAACAGAGCACCTTCAGGTGCGTCAGCTAAATTAATGGGCGGTGCAATGAGAGCGGTGTTAGAATTCGGTGCATACGTACCCGACAAATTTGTCGCCATTACATGCTCCCCGGAATAGGCACTTCCAGGTCCGCTTTCAGGAGCTCCCCATACCCAAGGATTGTCAAGATCAGGCAAGAATCCAACATAATCCTGTTCAAAATTTTGGGAATAACCTGGTTCGATTCCTTCCAGTACGTCTACGGAATGCACTTCCGTCTCATAACCGTTATTGCCATAGTCATTCACACGGATGTAATATTCAAGGCCTGGCTCCTCGATAAGTGCTGCAGGAATAACAGCTCGGTACGTACCATCAAGCGCATCTCCGGAAGTGAGTTCCGCTGGTATGTATACATAGCGGCTCATACCTTCTGTTCTTGCATAAACACTGACTTCAGTAACCGATACATTATCACTGGCTTCAATGGAGAATCCGGCATCCAGTCCGGCATAAACCGATTCCAGTACAGTGTAATCCAGCTCAGGTGCAGTCAGGTCATCACCGTCAATAGTCACTCGACCCGTTACAGAACCAACTCCTTGAAGGACTGAGCCGACCGCATCAAGTGCATTGACGATGCCGTGTCCATATCCGTTGTTAGGTGATTCTGGATAGGTGCTATCCGTTCTTTCTGTCGCAGTTTCTGTCAGAATATCCTCCAGATCATCGACAGTGAGAGAGCTGTTCGCTTGCAATAGCATGGCCGCAATGGCAGTTGTATGGGGGGCAGCCATCGATGTTCCATTCCAGCCTCCTTCGTAACTGCCGCCTGGAACCGATGAGCGTATGTTCACACCCGGAGCAGAGACTTCTGGTTTAATTTCATCATACGGAGAGGGACCCAATAGTGAGAAATCTGCCAAATTTCCATTGATGTCCGTTGCACCTGTAGCAAAGGATTCCGGATAGTTCGCCGGATTGGCAACAGATCCAGGGCCACCAGGATTCGTCAATGTGGTGTTACCTGCAGAGAATGCGGGGAATATCTGTGCATCACGCCATGCTTGTACGATGGGTCTGAACCATTCATCAATACCAGGTCCTCCACCCCATGAGTTGTTCACTACATCTGGAGCAAGCTCTGGATGAAGATTACCCTCTTCATCTACCGGTGCCAGCAGCCACTGCGCACCATCCAGAATGATGGCATCCGTTGTGCTCGGATTAAAGATTCGGACCGCCATCCATTTTGCGCCGGGTGCTGTACCAATAATATTCGTGCCGTCTTCTTCAGCACCTACCATCGTCCCCATTGTATGTGTACCATGACCGTCCGTATCGGCTGGAAGTGAGGCACCGCTATGAGGATCGTACCAGCTCAGCTCTGGATCAACGACATTTCCGCTGGCATCCAAACCACGCCATTTGCTGGCTAGGGCAGGATGTGTATAATCAACGCCGGAGTCCAAATTTGCGACGACAATTCCAGAGCCGTCAATTCCTTGCTCCCACACTTCGGGTGCGTTGACTTGAGCGATGTTCCATTCAATTTCTGCCGGGTCATAATCAGAAGGTTCTGTATTCTTGTTCTGATCCGCTGCTGAGGCAGCAGAATCGATGTCCAAATCATTCGCCTTCGGAGTCGAAGCCTTCTTATCCACCGTAACTTCCTGCAGGAATCGTTCTTCATTCGGAAGAATCTTGTCTATGCCAGGCTGAAGGGCAAGCTCCTCCATCACCTCTTTGGTACTTGTAACCGCCAGCGAATTGACGATGAAATAGCTCTTGTATTCTTTAACTCCGCCAGCTTCCTTCTGTTCATCCAAATATTTTTGGATCGGTATTTGTGTACGCGATGCCGTTTCACGAAGTGTACTAACCACTGAGGTACGAGCTGAGAGCTTTGCAGCTGCAGGAGTCGCTTTTTGAGTGGCCAGATCCATTGCTTTCTGAGAAGCAAGCGCAGTATCCGCTTGTTCCGACATTTTGACCAGATAGGTGACATATTTGTCTTCGTCAAACAGCTTATTTAGCTTAGAGTCTACTTTTGCAGTGATCAGTTCGGGAGCCGCAGTACGCAAATCGATCTTGTCAGAAACTGAGGTCGTCGGTGCAGCCATAGCCGGACTTACAATGGACACTGCCAGGAGGAAAGCCATGCCTAATGAGATCGTTTTTTTCGTCTTTTTCGCTGTGACCAAGTCTAATACACTCCTTTGGGAATAGAGATAGAAACGTGTGAATTTCCTCCAAACAAATACACGACCAATCAAACAACGAGAAATTAGTAATCAGAATTTGATTGGGAGCACCACCTCCTTTAAGGGGTTAATAGAAGTGAATTCATAGACTTAAGCATCTTCGATGGGAAAAAGAAGATTAATTTGAGTAGATTCAGGGGGCTAATCTATTTTGTATTACTGAGAGAGTTTAAAAATTCTTGGAGATTGATGAGATTCTGAGAGTTTGATGAGATGAGAATTAACATTTTAGAGGAATTGTTAAATGAAAAGCTATTGCTTGTGAAGAGAGTATAAATCATAAAAAAAGACGGTTACAAGCATTTATTTAACATAATTTTACATTTGGTTCTTAATACTTATTTTACATAGGTCAATTAAGTATTAAGACGGATACGTCATATGACATGCATGTCGCATTTTTCGATAAAATTCTCATAAAAGGATAAAGAACCGCATTTATAGCGGTTCTTGAAGGAAAATGCGAATTGGGGCGTTGATATTACTACTTGGATAGAATAATAATGTCAATTTTGTGATAGATGCAGGACCGATTATCCAGCATTTATTTTTCAGTTGTGATTTAGGTTGTTTGGTCTATGAAAAATACATTTTGACGCACAGATCAGCGTGAATCAAAAACAAAATAGTACCATCTATGCTCGTGCAGCATTTCTTTTGTCCTGTTCGCCTGAATTCTTTCTATTTTATTTGTTGTTTATTAACAACTTCATAGGAATATAATACTAATTGTTTCATTTTGGCGAATTAGTGCGAATGTCTGTTTGCTGTTCGAACTTTCGGAACAGGGTTCCTGTACAAGTAGTGAAAAGCTGCGAGCATGAGGATATGCATGACAGCGAACACAAAATACATATTGCTGAATACGGATGCTTCCAGGTTTCCATTTAGTCCATTCCACGCAGTCCCCGCTCCTTGATCAAGGAGTATACTGTAGAAGGAAGCGGCGATTGCTCCGGACATAAAATTAAGAGTCGAAACAAGCCCCATCCCTATTCCTATATATTCTGGAGCAAGTGAACGGGACACGCTGTTAATGAGCGAAATTTGAAGACTCATTTGGCTTACAGTACCCACAATGAGGATAGCTGCTATCCAATAATGATGAACCCCTGCCCAAATGGACATCGCCATAAATGTAATGAACAAAAGACATGCCGATATCGAATAGACAAAGTGATTCCCGCGGGCATCGACGACTTTTCCAATTCTTTTTCCAAGCAAGGCAGAACCGATCGCTGCAGGAACCAACATAAATCCGACGATTCCCGAGGAAAGATCATTGACCTGTTGCAGCAGCAGCGGGGTCAGAAATGGGAACGAGAACCCAATCCCCTGTACAAGAACCAGAATAACCAGCCCGATGGCATACCCTTTCGATCGAAACAATTGAAGGGGGATAAATGGGGCTGACGTCAGCCTTGAACGAACAAGAAATAATATAAACAGGACTGACGCTGCTGAAAAATACAGTATGTTCGCTTGAGTTATCGACATCATAAGCAATACAACAAATAAGGCGAGCAGGCTTCCCCCGAAGTAGTCGATCTTATCTTTCTTTAACTCGCCCTTCTCTAAATACTTTAGGTAAAACGGTAAAGTAACCAGTGTAAGGATCGGCACTGCAAACAGCCATCTCCATTCGGCAAAGCTGACAATTGCTGCTGAGATGACAGGTCCTATTGCATTTCCAACCGCAAGTCCTGTAAAGGTAATCCCCAGTGCATACCCTCTTCTCTCTGGACTGAAATATCTGACAGGTATGATGGTGCTCATGGCCGGCACTACAGCAGCCCCTGCCGCCTGTACGATTCTGCCCAGTACAACCATAGAGTAAGACTGCGCTGTAAATCCAACCAGCGATCCCAGAGCAAACATGAACAATCCAATCACAACTAAATGCCGCAGATGAACCATGCTTACCAGCTTCCCGTATGTGAGCGTACCCAGCGCGTAGACGACGAGATATGCCGTGGATACCCAGCTTACCTGAGCTACGGTTAATGAAAATTCAATGCTGATGTCCGTCAGCGCGATGTTAAACATCGTTACACTCATGACCGACAGCACCATGGTAAATGCTAAAACTCGAATTAGTCTATTTGCACGATCGGCTGCATCTTGTTGAGTCGGACTAACCACCTTGTCGTCCATTTCAGTTTTCCTCCCTTACTTCTCTTTTCTCCAGTTTATTCTTGAAGAAGATGGAAGAAAAATATATATTTAGCCATATTCTTATATACTGAAGTATATTAAGCTGTATGTAATCGAGAAAAAGGAGTGAAAACGATGGAACTTTTGCAGCTTCACTATTTCCGTACTGTGGCGCAGCTTGAGCATATGACGAAGGCTGCTGAGCAGTTAAGAATTGCTCAGCCTGCGCTCAGCAAAACCATCGCTCGCCTTGAAGAGGATCTGGGTGTTCCTTTATTTCGAAGGAACGGCAGGCAGATAAGGCTTAATGAATACGGGAAATCATTTCTTCAGCGTGTAGAACTCGTGCTGTCAACACTTGAAGAAGGCAGAAGAGAACTTGAGGACATGGCTGGACTGAACCAAGGAAGGATTGAGATTGCCATTCAAGACCCGGATCGTATAGGAGAGCCTTTGAAATTGTTCAGTAAGAAATATCCAAACGCCAAATTCGGGATCATTCAAGCCACACATCATGAGATGGAGTCTTTATTAAATGAAGATCGGATTGATTATTGCCTGTCTTCCCTTCCGATCGCTGCATCGGATATCCAATCTGAATATCTCACGAAAGAAATTATTAATTTGGCACTCCCCCCGAACCATCCTTTTTCTGATCGTGACAGGCTGCAGCTGTCTGAAGTGAAACAAGAGCACTTTGTTGGTTACAAGGAAACTCATGCTCTCTACCATATCCAGAATGAATTTTGCCGTAAATCCGGAATATCACCCAATTTTGTATGCCGGGTGGATGAACCCTCCATGCTGCTCAAAATGGTTGAAGCAGGGATGGGAGTCGCCTTCGTATCCTCCTGTATTCGTGACTGGTCTCCCCAAGTGCAGCTAGTCAGCATCGTGGATGAGCATTCCAAAGCATTGTTTCGTTTAACCTGGCATAAGAACCGCTATTTATCGAAAGCGGCTCTAGCTTTCAAGCAATTTTTAATAGACTACTATATGCAGGGTTTGAATTTAAACGAGAAGCTGGAAGATCGATGGCAGAACGAGGTGAAAATCTCTTCGTCAAGATAAATAAAAGAGCTGGACCGTATTCATGACGAATACGAGCCAGCTCTATAAGAACGAATACACTCTTTTAGTTAATAAATCCTTCCAGTGCAATAGTCGGTTTGCCATCTGCGTTCCAGGCACCCTTGTTGTATCCACCATTATACCCGGGGGTCGCTTGAGGTTCCCAATAGAATACACCGAGCCCTTTGCCTCCAGAAATATTACGCACATCATTTTTGATCTTTGTAATGAAGCTCTTGGCTGCCGAAGCCTGATTGTAATCCATACCGATCTCGGATATGACAATCTCTTTTCCATACTTCGATATCAACTGATTCGCATTCGTTATGGTCTGATTCACCTTGGTCGTCCAATCAGAGGCCGATGGATATAGAGATAGTCCGATCACATCAAAATTAGCTCCATTTTGAACAAGACCTCCGATATTCCAGTCGAGAACGGCCTGATCATGTCCGTTTGCCAGGTGCACGATGGTTTTCGTATTCGGACTGATCGACTTCACGGCATTATGCCCGGTGTTCACGAGCCAAGCATAATTTTTCATGTTTACGGAAGCTTTACCGTCATTCCATAACATCCCGTCATTCGTTTCATTACCAATTTGAACCCAATCGGGTGTAACCCCTTTGTTCTTCATTGTATTCATTACATAAATGGTGTGGGACCATACGGCGTCCATAAGCTGCTGAAAAGTGTAATTTCGCCAGGCATAAGGCTTGTTCTGCTGTCCCGGGTCAGCCCACGAGTCACTGTAGTGCAAGGTCAGCATTACACTCATTCCCAGATTCTTCGCTCTAAGCGCGAGATCAGCTGCTTTCTCTGCATTCATATATCCGTTTGCATAATCACTCATGTTGGGATTCACCCATACACGCAAGCGAACCGAGTTCATCTGATAGTCATTTTTTAAAATTTGCAGGATATCACGCTGCACCCCGTTCTTGTCCTTCCACTTGTATCCCGCTGCTTCCATCCCTGCTACCCAGCTTATATCCGCTCCTTTGGCAAAAGCAGGGGCTGCCTCTGCCTTACGATCTATACCAGACGGGCCGAGCAGCATGAGTAACATCGAGAGACTCAAGAATATCAATCCAATTCTGTTTCGGTGCTTTTTCATACAAGACCTCCTATATCCAGTTCACTCTCCTCGGAAAGTGTTATCTGTATTGTAAACGCTGTCATATATGCATCCTAGGATATTTTTCCAACATTTTGGAACTTATTCTAACCTGACTAAAGGAGTAGGAATCGATGAGGTAAAAGGAGGTAAAAGAAAAAGCCCTCCATGAAGGACGACTTTTTACGTTTAAGCAGGTTATTGAAAAGGCTTGAGTGCTTCCACATATTGCGGATACCAGTGATCCCACTCTTCTTTACTCTCTGTTAATGCTCTTCCATTTAACAAAGTTTCGATAGCATCAAGGCAGACATGCCAGCCTGCCAGATCCTTAGGGGTATGGTCTGTAAGAAAAGTGATTTTTTCTGAGAGTAGAAGCGTCGAAGTTTCGCCCGTTTCGTCTGCATGGATTTCAAATCGCACCTTGTCTTCTCCCCACACAAATTCGAGTACCTTGCCCTCTACATAGTCCAATATCGGCATTTCCTCATAAGTCCCATCCTGCATATCAAACAGAATCATTCCCCCAGTTCCGAGTTCTTTCACCTCAAGCTCTGGAAACCACTCTTTCAATCGTTTGTTATCAATGAGCATTGCCCATACCTTATATGCTGGATGATTTAATTCGCGTTTGAATTTTGCGATGTAACCCGATTCATTTCTTTGAATATGAGCGATCATTTGAATGTCCCTCCTTCTTATATACACATCATTATACCGATAATATAAGGTCATTACGAATGATCAAAGCCGTCTATCCAGTCAACTACCCATAATGAGCTATTGGTTTTGGACTCGATGGTCTAAGCTACCTTCTTCGTCCGATGTAGAGTAAATGTGAGGATATACCAAGCAGCGCCGGGTCTTCTGCAGTTGAGATCATCAGCTCCACATATTTTTGGTAAGACTCGTCCCCTTGATTTCTCCAATAATCCACCTGTTCAGGTTGCAGCAATGCTCCGATACTGGTAGAGCCAATAAGACTAATCTTCTCAAATCCATGCTCCTGCATAAAAGGTTCGATGCCGGCTGTGTCGAAGTAGTACGCTCCCGTAAAACGCCCTTTATCCTCGTGATTAAATCTGCCTGTAGCCCAAAATTGCTCGAGATTATCCATCGTATGATTGGGTTTCCAGTGAGTTGGATTCAGTAATGAGTTCAGCAGCATGCGGGTGCGTGTCTGAAAGGCAACAAACACGACTCCACCTGATCTGGTAACTCGGTACAGCTCCCTCGCGGCTTTGGCTCGATCCGCTTCTTCCTGCAAATGGTACAATGGACCAAGCATCAGGGATGCATCAAAGGCTTCATCTGAAAATAAATGGAGGTCCGCTGCATTCAGCACATGAAATCCGTCAAATTGTGAATCCAGCTGTAAACGTGTTGCCTGTTCTTCTGCTATTCTCACAAGTCTGGGGGTCAGATCAGACAAGGTGACCCGATAGCCTTGCTTCGCCAGCTCCAAGGCATATTTACCTGGACCTGCCCCATTGTCCAGTACATGACCAGATGGCGGAAGGTATTTCCTTATATAATGCCAGTTCACTGTAAATTCCAGCGGTTCCCGATCCAGTCTTCCCCATTCATCAAAGGCTTCATAATAATCAATGATCTCTTTCATCATTACTTCCCCCTGCAATGGATATCTAGATAAACTGCCTGTTTGGCACCAAAAAAGCCCGTCGCCTCTAAAGAGGCGACGGGCCATCATTCCTTCGCGGTACCACTCTTCTTTATTCGAATGCGGGTCATGTGCACAAACGCATCCGAATCTTGAACAACCGTATATCGACGGTTAGCCGGTACAGCCTAAATGAAGACTCCAATATCAGCAAGAGTTCAATTCAGCTATACTGCTCCAGGGTGAGGTGTGCCTCTGCTTGAATCCCTGCCTTGCACCAACCGGCAGCTCTCTAAGTCATCATGCGGAAGCAGATCCCTTTCATCGCTTTTCGTGTTTTGAATTTCCACTATTATACATATAGAAAAGGTTATTGCCAAGCAAAGAATTTGCAAGAGCTCACGTAAGATCTCTGATCATTTGTCCGATAAGAATGAATAATCCAGGAGTGAGTATGGAGAATCTATTATTCTTATACTCTTCTTTCGTTTCCTCCATCTCGAGCTTTAGTAGCTCATGTTGATCAAAACTGCGTACAGCACTTTCCCGCTTCTTTATCTTCTTTTTATACGTCTTTATAATGTAATGAGCAATCTCTTTGATAAACCAAATCAAACCTAAAAGTGTAAAAGCAATTGAAATCCATTCATACCATGTAAGACCGCTCCATTGACCCGTAATAAAACGCCAGACTATTCCTTGATCTATTACTTCGGTTCCCTCTGATGGATCAGTTATGAGGAATATAAGAGCGATAATAACCAAACCAAATATTGAAAAAGTGAACATCCAAAATAGAATAGAATCCACTTGAGAAGCTCTTTTAAAGGATTTTTCCAGGTCTTTATCATCAACATCTGTTTCATCTAACTTCATTAGTTCGTCGAAAGGGTCGCCCGTAATCTTCCTGATGAAATACATTGTTCCCATTCCAATTCCCGAGAGTAACATCATCAATAAACTAATTACAACACTTCCTGCTAAAACCCATTCAAGCCACTCATTTTTCAAGCGTCATTCTCTCCCTGTCTGGACCATGCTGTCTCTTATTTCAGAATATAATGAGAAAGAACGCTCTGCACCTCGTAAATATTCGTGTTTTTATTAAACGTCTTTTGAAGCGGAACGGTAGAGCTGGAAATGTAAATCTTAAGTTCAGCTTCCATGTCCAAATGTCCCGCCGTTTCAATGGAATAATGCGATATACTCTTATAAGGGATCGAATGGTATTCCACCTTCTTGCCCGTAATCCCTTGTTTATCAACTAGGATTAATCTTTTGTCTGTGAAAATAAACAAGTCTCTTACCAGCTTATACGCCCGCTCAATTTGCTCATTAGGTGCCAGCAGAGCAGCAAATTCTTTTTGAACATCAGCCAAGTTCACTTGTGAAGCATTTCCTAATAATCCATCTAAAAATCCCATAATGGTTCTCCTCCGTTCCTATAATAACTCCATTATATTAGAAAAAGTCCGAAATTAGCAGTCAGAATCTAGGAAACGATCAAAAAGGCAACATTCATGCGAGCGCAGTAGAACTCACGTGAACCTTGCCTTTCATCTACATATCATATTGTCATTCTCTAACCTTTTACCGCCCCGAGTGCAACGCTGCCGATAATCTGTTTGGAGAACACGGCGAACACGATAATAATAGGGACAATCGAGATGGCGACACCCAAGTACAGGAGTCCATAATCCATACCGTAATATCCCTGAACCAGTGCAACGAGCACCGGCAGTGGATATTTATCCAGTGAGAAGAACAATACAAGCGGAGTAAGGAAGTTGTTCCATGAGCCAATGAATGTAAATATGCCAAGCGCTGCTACCGCAGGTCCAAGAATCGGCAGCACAATCTGGTTAAAGGTTCTGAACTCTCCGCTCCCATCAACCCGTGATGACTCGATAATCTCATCCGGAATGCTGCTCTCGATGAATTGCTTGATGAAAAATACGTTGAAGGCATTGGCTGCCGCCGGCAATATGATGGCTGCATAGCTGTCCAGCATGCCGAGTGTACTGAACAGTCGATACATCCCGATCAGCGCCAGCTGCCCGGGTACCATCATCGTTGCCAGCAGGAACAGGAACAGCCAGGTGCGGCCTTTGAATTTATATTTTGCAAATCCAAAAGCCGTCAAGGCACCGATATACAGAGAGAGAATCGTGGAAGCTCCTGCGATAAAGATGCTGTTCCCGAAGCCCCGCCAAATGTTGATCTTGGAAGCCATATTGGCATAATTGTCGGGCAGGAACGAACCCGGAAGAAAGGTGAAGGTTGACGCGATCGTAGCATTGTTATGGGTAGAATAGATCAGCATGAGATAGAACGGGATAATACAAATAATGGCTAGTGCAATTAGAAAAAGATAGATCAATACTTTGCCGGGTGTCAGCCGATTTACCTTTGCTTTTCTCTCATAAGCCATGCTTTGCTCTAATGATTTGGCCGTTTGCATCCTCATTCCCCCCTCTTATGAGCTGCTCTTGCGTTTCGTCATCACGAACGAGGCAACCGACAACAAAATAATGATCACGAACAAGCAGAAGGCAATGGCTGCTCCATAACCAAAACGCGTGCTTTGGAAAGCAACATTGTACAGATACATAATGCTTGTCATCGCTGCCCGGTCAGGTCCCCCTGTTCCGTTCGTCAGTGTAAAAGGCTGATCAAAGATTTGAATGCCGCCGATGATGGACGTAATGATCTGGAACAAAATAATCGGGCGCAGCATAGGAACGATGATGTGAAGGAAGATATGCTTCTTCTCCGCGCCGTCAATTTGGGCCGCTTCCTGCAAGGAAGGGTCGATGCCCTGCAGGCCTGCAAGATAGATCACCATGGAGTAGCCAAAATATTGAAAGAACAAGATCGCCGATACGATCAGCCGCATGAACCAAGGATCGTTCTTCCAATTGATCGGATTCTCAATGAGACCCACCTGGACTAGAAAGTGATTGAGTCCCCCGGACTGCCAATCAAAGATCAAGCTCACCAGCAAACCTAAGGAAGCTGCAGTGACGATGTTCGGAAAGAAATATACGGCCCTAAAAAAATCTCTTCCCTTGAGAAGCTTGTCATTTAGGATAAAAGCCAATACCAGCGACACGGTCAGCTGAGGAACTACCGATATTCCCCATATGAATAACGTATTAAACAGTGTCTTCCAAAAGAGCGGATCCTGCACGACCGCCGCGTAATTGCCAAGGCCGACGAACTCCGGCGTCGTAATTCCGTCCCAGTTGGTGAAACTGATGTATAAGCTGTACAGAATCGGATAAAGTCCAAAGATGAGAAAAATGATGAAAAACGGAGCAATAAAATAATAACCATAGTGGTCTTTGCGTATGGACTTAGCAAACATTCATTGGTCCCCCCCGTCATCGGTTTCCTATTTACGTTCTTTCGTATTCAGCATTTCACTCCAATCCTTCGAGCTCTGGAAATCTCAATTTGACGTCGCGTTTAATCCTCTTTACCGCTTCCTCCTTCGTTTGAATGTCGTTGTTCAGATACAGCTGAAGGACGTTTTTGAATATATCATTGTTGATCACCGTGTCATATTTCGTTCTTTCATAGACAGGTACGTCTTTTGCTGCTTCTGAGAAGAACTCAAAATGCTTCTGCCCGCCAAGATAATCCGACGTTACTGTCTCTGCCAGCTGATCATTCACGATCATGTTGCTCGTAAAGTAGTCTTGTTCCTGTGCCAGCTGAGACAGAAATTCGTGGTCAAAGTTATAAAACTCAATAAACTTCCAGGCCAGATCCTTCTTGTCACTATTGCTGTACATGGCAATATAGGTTCCACCCGAGCTGAATCCAGTGGGTCCTTTAGCGAGCCCCCACAGGCCAGAAGTGTCCGGAGCATTGGCCTTAAAGGTGTATTGAAGCCCCCAGGTGGCTGCTGGGTAAAACATAACGGTGCCCTTCTGCATGGAGGCAGCGGAGCCTGCACTTCCTTCTTCATATTCCGCAAGCACCTTACGTTCTCTCGCTTCTCTAACAAGGTTCAGAATTTCCAGATACGTATCATCCATGACAAACTTGCCGTCTTGTACCCAAGGTATTCCGTCATAAGAGTTCGAGATCGCGTTCCAGTTCGCCAAAGCATGGACTTGGTTGCCGCTCTCCTGCTGTACCCGTTCGCCGATCTCAAAGATTTTGTCCCATGTGTCAATTTGCTTGCTGACCTCTTCGGGATCATCTGTCCCCAAGTATTCCTTCGCCAGATCCCGCCGGTAATAGATAGCTCCCGGAGTTGCCTGATAACCAATTGCTCTAACATTTCCTTCACTGTCTTTCTCATTGGCCTGGACAAAAGGATACTGCTCAGGAAGCAGTTCGTCCGCATGGTAAGGTGCCTCCGACAGATTTTGCAGGTAAGGCACATCAATCAGCTCTCTAATGTTAGCGTTTTCAATCATAAAGACATCAGGTGCCTTGGAGCTGGTCTGAAGTGCCGACTTCAGCTTGGTGATATAGAAATTACCCGGAATGTTGACAAAATTAACCTTAATGTCCGGGTACTTCTCCTCGAACTTCTCAATCGCATAGCCGGCTTCATCCGTGAAGCTCCACACCGTGATCTCGTTATCATTAGATTCGGCCAAGGCCTGGAGCTGACAGCCTGACAGCAATACGGCTGAGCATAGAAGTACAAGCAGCACTAGATGATGGCGTTTAACCTGCGGCTTCCGGTGACGAGAAAATAGATTCATGAGCTCCCTCCTTCAATTAAGGAAACGCTTACATTTTATTCGATTATATTGATTTTGAAGTAGGCTTTCTTCACCAATATTGTTCATCATCCTTCATATTTTGCGTTGTTTGTTTTATGCTTCTTTCGAAAATCGGACGGGGTGCAGTTATTATATTTTTTGAACAGGCGGTTAAATGAGTTAATATTGTTAAATCCGTGGCTTACCGCAATATCAAGAATGGAATCCTCACTGAACAGCAGCGCCCATTCCGACTTGATAATTCGAAAATGATTCAAATACTCCATCAGCGTGATGCCCTTAATGTCCTTGAACAGCTTGCAGACGTAAAATTTACTAAATTTAATATGATCAGCGACCTGATCCAGCTTGATATTCTCAGCGTAATGCTCCTCCAGATATTCACATACCCCCTCAATAAACTCAAACTTCTTCGAGGTTGTAATTTGCCAGTTAAGCGCATCGGAATCCTCACTAGGATCGATTGTGCGCAGGAGCTGTACAATAAAGTCATACAGCCTTGCAATCATGGCCCATTTATAACCTGCCTGTCGGTTGCTCTCTTCCGCTGAAAGCGCACTGAGGTATTCTCCTAATGCTCTCTCTTTACATGTCGAAGCAGGAATAACGGTTGTTTTATTAAATAACTGCTTCATACCAAGCCAATCTGTGTCTTCTATAAAGCTGCTCGTAAACAGCTCCATCCGAAACAATATAATGGTTAAATTCTGTGTTCCCGGCAAAAAACAATGTACATCCCCAGGCTTGATCACCAGCACATCGCCTTTTTGAAGCTCATAAATACTGCTGTTCACGCCAATACGCCCATAGTTCCCTTTGACAAATACCATCTCAACCTCTTCATGCCAATGTGCTGCATAGTTAAATTGATCACCCGTATGAATAACCCTGATAGGAAAACCTTCTGTCATATGACCTGTTTCAAGAAATGTCGGTACGCCCATTCTCTCCACCCTTTCCTATTCGTTTTTATCACACTACCTTATTATAGTTATGCTCCCCCGGTTCGTACCAGCAAAAATATAAATAAGCCGCTGTCTTCAATATAAATGAAAGCAGCGGCTTATCAACTTCACTATGATTTTTTTAACACGTATAACTATTAGGAGTCAACTTTTGATCGGAATTCACGACGGTTAAGTTCGTTAATCACTTCATTATATCTTCAAAGTAATTCTTCACTTCCTGAATGCTCTGCGTACGAAGTACAATTTCGTGATTATCGGTAATTAACATCGTCGGAATCTCTTCAACATCCACCCGTTTCGCTCTAATCTGGTCATCGGCAGTATTGATGTCATACAATTGTATACCTTGAATAACCTCCAGCAAATCCTCACTTGAGTTCATATACTCAAGCAGCTTGTTATCTAGCTCTCTGCTCGAATCGCGAAACAGATGAATTATGTACATCCCTTCTGTATCGGATAGAAAATAAGAAAGCTCAGCTTCCTTGCTGCTCCCGCTGCAGCCTGCAGCACATAGGAACAGAAGCACAACGAGCAACTTGAATTTTCTCAATTGAACCTCCACTTAATCAAGCACAATGGTCTTGTTCATTTCAGCCCAGGTAGCAGGACCTATAATTCCAAGACGCCATAGAGCAATGCCTTTCAGATCATATCGCTTCGCAAGACCAATCTTCGTATTAATGCTAGCTGCAGTTTCGCTGCCACGGGATATCCCCAGAATAAGCTTATCCTTGTCAACCTGCTTCAGTGCCAGCTGTATGGCTTCATCCACCTTTGCCACGGGCTCAGGACTTTTTTCATCTCCATAGGCATACGCCATGATGACAAGATCATCCGCAAGATTTGAGAGCGTCTTATAGTCATAGCCTTGATACACGCTGTTCAGTGCATGCACAATGACGGTCAGCTTCATGTCTTGCTGCTTGGCTCTTAAAGACAGCTCTTTGACAAATGCATTATAATCGCTCTTTACCTTGGATTTATCACCAGTCATCCCGAGTCCTTCGAGGTCCAGTGCAATGCCTTTGAAGCCTTTTTCTGTTGCTGCCTCCATTATGCTGTCTATCGTTTGACTTCGCAGTTCCTTGTCTTCGAGGTTCTTCGTCAGCTCCAGCATGCCATCTACGGAATATACCATGAGAAAGGGAGTTGTTCCTTCCGATGCAGCATCATTAATAATCGATTCACCAGTAATCTCTCCTGATGGAGCTGGCCATCTGTACTCATCCCCTGTTAACGTAAAATTACCTTCTCGATCAATACGGCTCCAGCCAAACGCGGCAGCGTCAAAATGATGGAGATAGGAAATTTCATCAAAGGAACGCAGAGCATAATAGCCAAGCGTGTACATCTCTTCTCTAGGCGATGTAATGGATACCGTCTTGGACGCTTGGTTCCAGCCTACGCCCGCACCAAACTGCTGACTGAAGAAGCTAAGTGGAATCATCGTTGTATTGCTGATTGTCCTCGGGGCTAACGTTAATGAGACGTTTTGTCCGTTTACTTTTGCTGTCTTGCTGCCGAGAGTGAGTTCAACTGTCTTTTTAATGCCATCCGACAGCTTGGAAGCCGTTATTTTCTTGGCCTTCTGGTTCCATACCACGTTGATCCCAAGCGCTTCGGATATGGCTCTGAAAGGGACCATCGTTGTTCCGCTAATGACGACCGGCTCTACTGGAAAAGGCAAAGGATAATTGTCCAGCATAATCTTCACTTGATTGGTGCTCGCCGCTTGTGCAAACGGAGCTGCAGCTCCACCTGCTGCTGAACCTAATACAATGGCGCAGCTGAGCAGTATTTTTCCCCATTGCTTCATTTCTCGCTCGTCTCCCATTCTGAGTCATTATAGTAAAAGCTGTATCTATCAACGCTGCATATTTTACTATAATAATAGAAGAAATAGGTTAATTTTCTTTAATCTGATAACACATCTCTTCATATTTGTTGCATTTACAACAATTATGAGGTAAGTTTATTATGTGATTTTTGTTGTATATGCAACAATAAGTTTAAGGAGTTGAGTTATGACGGAGATTCTTCGTGAAATTGGAATGATAGCAAGAGCATTAGATTCTATAAGTAATATCGAGTTCAAAGAATACGATCTGACTAAAGGCCAATATCTGTATCTAGTGCGAATTTGTGAAAAACCCGGAATTATTCAAGAAAAGTTGGCTGAAATGATTAAAGTAGATCGAACTACAGCAGCTCGTGCTGTAAAAAAACTCGAAATGAGTGGCTTTATTGAAAAAAAAGAGGACAAGCATAATAAAAAAATAAAGAAACTCTTTCCTACAGAAAAAGGAATGACTACTTATCCTTTTATTAAGGAAGAGAACGATTATTCTGAACGTGTTGCTTTAGAAGGGTTCTCAGACATAGAAACAGAAAACATGCTTCACTTTCTCAAAAGAATAAGATCAAATATCGAAAAAGATTGGGAATATGTAAAAAGAGGAAAAAAAAGAATTTATTAAAAATACATTGGGATGTGACATATTCATATGGTTGTTAACATAAAAAAATGCACTCGTGAAGATGTGCTCCTGCTCCAAGAAATAAGTATTGAAACATTTAATGACACATTCAGAAATCAAAACTCACCAGAAAATATGAATTCCTATCTGGCAAAAGCATTTCATTCCAAACAGTTGGAAAAAGAACTGTCCAATATTTCATCTGATTTCTATTTTGTTTATTTCAATAATGTAACCGCTGGGTATTTAAAGATTAATATCAATGATGCTCAATCTGAACTAATGGGTGATGAATCACTTGAAATAGAAAGAATATATATCAGGAACAAATTTCAAAAACATGGCCTTGGCAAGCAATTGTTAAATAGAGCTATTGAAATAGCATTAGAACGTAACAAAACAAAAATTTGGTTAGGTGTTTGGGAGAAGAATGAGCCAGCCATCGCATTTTATAAGAAAATGGGATTCGTCCAAACCGGATCTCACCCTTTTTTGATGGGCGATGAAGAGCAAATTGACCTTATAATGTCTAGACCCCTTTCATAAGCAGCTCAAGCGACATTCTAAAAATAAGAAAAAGCCAACCTTGTTTAAGGCTGGCTTGAATTTACATATTACAGGTACAAGGCGTCTACGTAAGCTTGATCCTCTTGACCTTTGGGAGTATACCCTTCTTTTATTAACGTACGAATCGTTGTTTCCTTGAGCACCCAGACTAAATATTTATTCAATATCGCCCATAGGAGAATGCCCAGCAGGAAAAATGGAATGAGCGAGACGGACATAATTATGGAGAAAAAGAGCAGCATGATCTGCGCAAAGATAAAATACAAAATAATGAGGCTTGGAGCCAGCATTTTACTTGCCCTCACCTGACGATATACTTTAAACAGCTTGAAGGATGCTGTCCAATTCAGCTTGCCCTTTGCTTTGACAGGCACTTCAGCCGCTGTATCTCCCTTTAACATATAGAGCAGTGATTTTTGGTCTTTTCTTCTTGTTCAACGAATGGTTCCACCTTTTTGATATGAGATCTGATATTGTATGCTAGTGTTTCGCTACCACTTCTACAATACCACATCCGAATTCAATATTGAAATATGCGCAGGATCTAGAGATCTCTCACAGCCTCATGCAATATACGAAAGGATTCCTTGCGCTTATCCAAATCGTAGATAAAGGACAATGCCATCAGCTCATCGAACAGATACTGTTCCTGCAGCTCGGTTACTTTTCTCTGTATAGTTTGCTTAGAGCCTATGATATGAGCCTGTTTAATGGAGTCCACTAGTTCCTTGTCACGCAGAGACAGATCGGCTTCATTCCAGGCTTCCGGACTGTCCATTCGCAGCACTCTCCCTTTTCTCAAATAAAAGGTAAACTGTATGGAAGTCTTTGCAAGCTCCTCCGCTTCTTCATCCGTATCTGCCGCGATCACCCGAATCGCCGCCAGCCCGTAAGGATCATGAAGACCCTCATGAGGTACAAAACTCCTTCTATATTCACGGAAAGCGGAATAGAGCTGCTCCTCCTGCCCTGGTGAGAAATAAGCAAAGGCGTACCGAAGACCCATGGATGCGGCAAGCCGCGCACTGGAGCGACTCGTCCCGAGAAGCCACAGCTCCGGAATGAACTGAGTACGTGGGGTGGTCATCAATCCTCTTAATGGATGGGACACAGGGAGTACTCTTCCTAGATATTCTTGCAGACTACGCAGCTGATCTGTAAAGGTATCCGGGTCTCGAAGCTGCAGGTCCTGTAACGCCTTAGTCGAATTCGGTAAACCACCAGGGGATCTGCCTACCCCCAAATCCACTCGATTGGGCGCAAGCGCAGATAGTACTTTGAAATTCTCAGCGACCTTGTACGAACTGTAATTTTGCAGCATAACACCGCCTGAACCAATCCGCATATTTGACGTCATCGCGGCGATATAACCGAGAAGCACTTCTGGCGAAGAACCGCCCATCGCATCGGTGCTATGGTGCTCAGCTACCCAATACCGTGTATATCCAAGTTGATCAGCAAACTTTGCCAGCTGGGCCGTTTCGTTAAAAGCCAATTCAGGAGTGCCCTTCACTTTCAGCGGTGTTTGATCCAGTATACTGACGCGCATTGTACACTCCTCCTTCTGTCTTACATGTTGATTTTAAGATGCTGAGTTACGTTAATTGCACCTTCTATGTATTATAAAAGATTATGACGGATGCTCCTAATTCAGAAATTTAGTTTACATAATGTTTAATATGTAGAGTATAATTATAGATCTTGGCAAAAAAGATCCGCCATATAGGCGAATCCCCTTTTAAAATTCATTTTAACCTTCAATTATACCTTTCTCGATCAGAAAATCACGAGCCACATCATCTTCAAGCAGGGCATCTACATCCACACATTTCCTGCTCCGTCAGGAGGCACTCCAGCTCATTGGCAATCCACTCCAGCTCAGGATACTGTTCAAGTGTTTTGAGGCGACATTTGTTTACATAATATTTATTACGAAAATCGAAAATATCCGTTATACTTTTTTTCTAAATCGCATCTCTAGTTGATCTAGTTTACATTCATTGATAGTTTATATAAAAACAGACATATTCTCTCGTTATGAGTGAACATGTCTGTCTTTGTCTTGTTCCGGTTGCATTTTTTGATGAATAAAATGGGCCGTTCGATCGTACATTTCTCGTCTCCCATTGCCACGATCACATCATCATCTCTTATTTCAACATAAGGGCCAGGCGAGATCGAATCTGCCTTAATTGTAATTTCCTCAGGCCGGTAAGAAATTCCCCGTTTACAATCCTTTTAAAGCAATCGGCTATGAATTAAATAAAAATGTTATCGTCTGAATTAAATTGAATATTGATTCACTTATTAGTTTACATAATATTTATTACGGAAATTGAATTATCTACTGTTACCAGCATCACTATAATCAGGAACGACAATATCTAGCATAGCCATCGCCTGCTCCTTCTCCCGATTCGTAACGTGAGTGTATACGGTTGTCGTCTGAATCGACGAATGACCCAGCAATTCCTGCACTGTACGCAAATCAGCGCCTTTACGAAGCATCATCGTAGCAAAGGAATGCCTGAGCTTATGACTCGAATAGGATACGTGCTGTGCAGGAGGTACATCTTTCTGAAAACGCTCAAACGCTTCAGAAGCAATGAGCTGTATCGTACGTATGGACAGCCTTCTCCCCTGCTGGGATACGAACAAAGCATCCTCCTTCGACTTCCGAGGTGAAATCCTTTTATAGATCACATTCTTCAGCACTTCACCAACAGCATCGGGTACAGGAAGCAGCCTCCACTTACGGCCTTTGCCGAATACACTCAGCGTTTTTCTCTCGGCGTTGTAATCACCTAAATTGAGCAAATGAACCTCACCTACACGAAGTCCCATATAGCCCATGAGCAAAAAGATCGCCAAATTCCGTTCCCGGTATTTCCCCTCTACTGATGCCATGAAACGTGATAGATGCTGTTCATCCATAAAAACAGGAACTCTATTCTTCTCTGTCTTGGATTTCTTAATTCCAGCCGCCGGATTAACCGTAAGGAGCTCCAGCTCAATTAGAGCTTTGAAAAAGCAATTCACGGCTGCATGCTTCCGATTCCTAGTCGCATCACTAATACCACGGTCACGTGCCTTGGATAAGAAGGACAGCACCTGAAGCCGTTTTACCCGATCAATCGGTTTTCCTTCCAGCGTCTCTAAAAATTCAGATACATCACTCTTGTAAGATTTCACGGTATAACCTGTGTAGCCCGCATCCTTCAACCAGATGTCAAAGGCCTCGAGCTCCTCCGTATAAGTATCCTGTATGTAATCTGTCATCATGCTCGTCTTCACCACTTTCTAAGCTGCTATTAAACTGACCAAGTGATCGAGTGCAGATATAAAAATAGATTAAATCAAAAACTGCGTATAATTTATATTATACGCAGTTTTTTTGTGGAAAGAAAGCGGAATTAAACGCTAAAAGCTGTATCATATCCTCATCTGACACAGCTTTTTTGAATGGCTATGTTCCTCGTTGGATTGAATTATCAGTGTCTCATCGGTACCTTATTATACATGTATTGAAAATGCGGCATAAATAAGCAACAATCCCATAAGTACGTTAAATGGCCTCTCGTTCTTGGCAAGAAAACGTTGAAACAAAGATCCAAACATAGCCCAGCTGGAAGTTGAAAGGAAGGAAATAAAAGCCAAAAAGATTGAAAACAAAATAAGGCTTAAGCTCGAATTATAGTGAGGAAGGATGTAAGTAGATACCGCTGTCAGGCCGTACAAAATCCCTTTCGGATTCATAAACTGCAACAACACGCCTGTTAAGAAAGTGTACGGCTTCGTCTCCTCTTCCTTTTTTTGTGGCTTGCTCCTCATTATGCCGATCGCCAAATAGATCATGTACATACTACCTATAATCGCCAACGCGAATTCGATCTTGGGTATAAATCGGAACAAGAGAAGATTAAAACAACTGCAGAACAGCATAACTACAAAAAATCCGGTCATTACGCCGCAACTAAAAGGCAGTGTCTTTTTATAACCGTATCGTGACGCATTCGACATTGAGAGGATATTGTTTGGCCCTGGAGTAAAAGAGCCTACGAATACATAAATCAAAAAAGACATGAAGAGCATATGTTTTTCACCCCTATGTATGTTATAATTATACAAAATGTGCGTTTTAACGTACACAATTACGCTTTATATTGTACAGTATAGACGTTATAAAGCACAACAGACGAAAGGAGAATTTTTTTGAATATTAATTCTGTGCTTGCCAAAAATTTGAAGAGTTTGCGGAATCAGAGAAAGCTTAGTCTCGATAAAGTCTCTGATCTAACAGGGGTCAGCAAGACGATGTTAGGCCAAATTGAACGCGGCGAGTCCAGCCCAACGATACAAACGGTATGGAAAATAGCGAACGGATTAAAAATTTCATTTACCTCGTTAATTAACGAGCCTGCCGAAGATACGGTGATCGTGTCCAAAAACGAAACGAAAGCGATCTATGACGATAATGAAAAGTTTAGAGTATACCCTTATTTCCCTTTTGAAGACGGCAGGCGTTTTGAGGTTTATTCGCTTGAGATCGATAAAAGTGGCTATTTGAGTGCTGAGCCTCATGAGGAAGGAACGGAGGAATTCATCACCGTATTCGATGGTCAGTTAACGGTTCGGTTTAACGGGGAGGAATATACATTGAACGTTGGAGACTCCATCCGGTTTCGTGCCGATCGCGAGCATGTGTACCACAATTCAGGACCCGAAATCACCCGTGCCAGCATGATTATTTATTATTCGAATTCTTGAGAGGATGCAGGTAACAATCGCTAATGAGATCGGCTATCAAAATATTTTCTTGGACAATAAGAAAACAGCTGGCTCCTTAACCAGCTGCATCTAAGTTCTGTAGGAAAGAGATCTCTTGTTTTGTCATTTTCCTCAATCAGGACATTCATTACCTCTAGTGTACTGATGAACCCATTCTTTTATTTGAAGGGCAACTTGAGTGACATCCGTCTCCGTAGTATCAATTGTAGGCATGGGTGGATTATAAGCCTCGCCAGCAATTTCAAGCAATCGAGCTGCAAAGTTAAGATGGTTCTGAATCTCTTCCTCTGGCCAATTTCTCTCACGAAGGCGTTTTTCCCGTGTTACATCATGACAATGTAGGTTCAGATAATACACATGCTTAAAGAACGAAAAGTCTGCACATTTCTCAATATCCCAAGGCATCATGGTTCCGCATATAATCGTCATACGTCCACTCTCCGCGATATTTCGGGCAACTCTCAGCCAAATATTTCGGATCTTCTCCCAATCGTGCCCAACAAAATCAACAAGATGATCAGGATCAAAAATATCAAATTCAGGCATTATTCTCCGCAGATCCTGAATTACATAGGATTTCCCGGAACCGCTTGCACCCGTTACGATAAATAAAGGTAATTTACTCTCCATTGATTCAACCTCGATTCATCTTATTAAGCTGTTAGATCTTCTTTGCAAAATAGATCCACAATGCAAAAAACACGATCAAAACAAAAAATAAAGCAGCCATTAAGGTATAGAATATCATTGTGTTGAAGAAACCGGCGATGACAGAGGCCATCCCAAGACCTACAAGAATGATGACCATACTGAGTGAGCTGGCACTCTGAAGAATCACTGCATTCCGCTCGTCCTTCTCTTCGATATACAGCTTCTTCAGCTCTGCTTCATTCTTGATGGCTTTAATATACCTGGCTAGAAAAAACACAATGCACAATTCAACACCGATAAATGCCCCCGTGTGAAATCCTTTTATAAAACTAGGTAAATCAGGCAGACCACCTCGATAAAACACAAGTCCCGCATAGATCAATAACATAGCAGCAGCTACCACCGACAGTGCGTTCTTTCGAGTTCTTATTTGAACCTTGTACTTCTCCATTACATTTCCTCCACTTCGCTGAAATCAAACACTTCTTCAATGGTAAGTCCAAAATATTGAGCAATTTTGTAGGCAAGAACGAGGGAAGCCGTATATTTTCCCGTTTCAATGGAGGTAATGGTTTGCCGGGTCACCCCTACAATGAGCCCTAGTTCCTCCTGCGACAGCTTATGTTGCTTACGCAGTTCAGCAATTCTCGTCTTCAATTGACCACTTCCTTGCAATGTTTACTTTGCAATTTTAGAATAGTTTACTTTGCATTTTATGTCAAGCATACTTTGCATCTTATCTGGTAATTATATTTAATCCATCCTTCTCATTTACTAAATCAGATCGCTTCTAGACATTTTTCTCGGGAACAAGTAGTTTAGTATAGATACTGTTTAAGGAGGAGAAGGATGATTTATTTACATACTTTTTCATTTCCGAATGATGACATGGAATTTGATTTTTTCATGAATATAAAGAGAACGTGCTATGACTCATTTTATCCCTTCAAAATCATGTCCAAAAATGGCTTACAGGTCATTGATTTTGAGCCGGTGACGATTCTATACGGCGGGAATGGTTCAGGGAAGTCCACTGCATTAAATGTGATCGCAGAGAAAACGGGAATTCAACGTGATTCTATCTATAATAAATCTAATTTTTATCCTGATTATGTGCGTATGTGCGAGATGCATACCAGAGCAGACATCCCAGAAAATAGTAGGATTATTACTAGTGATGACGTGTTTGACTACATGTTGAATATTCGAAATCTTAACGAGGGGATTGATCATAAACGGGAAGAATTGTTCAAAGAATACTTGGATGCGAAATATTCGCAATTTCAGATGAGATCTATGGAAGATTACGATCAGTTGAAGAAAGTAAATACCGCTAGAAGTAAAACACAGTCCCGATATGTGCGAAGCACTTTGATGGATAATGTAAGGGAATATTCTAATGGGGAAAGTGCCTTCCGCTATTTCACTGAAAAAATCGGAGAAAATGGACTCTATATTCTGGATGAGCCAGAGAACAGTCTCTCTCCACAACGTCAGCTGGATTTGATGAAATTTATTGAAGATTCTGCTCGTTTTTTTGGCTGCCAGTTTATTATCTCTACACATTCCCCTTTCCTGCTATCCATGAATGGAGCAAAGATCTATAACCTGGATGAAAATCCTGTGAAGGTGAGACACTGGACCGAATTAGATCATGTTCGCACATACTACGAATTCTTCAAAAAGAATGAGAATGCCTTCAATTAATCAGATAAATGGAACATTCCTCCACTCCCCTGCGTCAGTTCTTATATGACAACCCTTTGGAGGTCGAAAATGCGAGTATCTATAACTGGTCTCACTTTATTATTCATCCTCATGCTGCTGTCTGCTTGCTCTTCCAACGTCGATTACACACCGGATGAGATCGTTAAGACGGAGAAATCGGTTACCGCAATCAAAAGAATTGATGATTATCAGATAAGACTGAAAACAAATTTAGTGAATGAACAAACGGCTCAATTGCTGCGATTTCAAGCTGGTCTCCGATATGTGGGCAGCGAATCTAAGATAGAGATCATGCATGGCTATGATATACACCGAATTGATCTGCAAATAGACGACCAATCTATTCTTCCACCGAGTTCCTCTGAGAGTATTGCTATACCTACCCTGTTGACTAAAAATGAGTGGCTTGAGGAGAACATGGAATTGTCAATGAATGAAGATCAGTTTGAGCGGATGATCAAATCAGACGGGGATATCGTTCTGTATTCCTATTATTTTGAGGATGGCAGAACCAAGGTGGAGAACATGACCCGAGCGCTTAGCATTAAAATGTCCGACATTTTTCAATAATGAACAAATGATGATTAGCGATAGCTTGACACACCTCTAAAAGAGAACCCGGATCTATGGAATTCATACAGCAGAAAAAACAGCAGCGACAATTAGTCACTGCTGTTATGAACTGGCGTTTACCCTCACCCGGGATAAAAGCAACTATTATTCTTGAGTTAACGCATTCCAATAAGTTACCCGATCGAGAGCCATACGAGATTTTGGCAAACCAGGCTTCGCTGCTTTACCTATGGATATGAGCATGACGGGAACTAGATGAGAAGGTATCTTAAACTCTTCAATAAGACGCTCATGTGAGAAACCACCCATAGGTACACTGTCATAACCTCTTGCCTTTGCAGCCAGCATCAACTGCATGGACACCAGACCTCCGTCAATCTCAGCTGTACTCCGAGCTGTTTCTTCTGACATCGTACGGTAATATTCTAACATTCTTGGTACGTAAGCATCCCGAGCTTCCTGAGGCATGCCCAGCTCTACAGAACGATCATAGATCTCATCTGCCCGTTTATATGCTTCTTTGTCTCCTAGTACAATAATTGTCGCTGCGGAATCCACGACTTGTTGCTGGTTATTTGCGATCGGCTTGAGTGTCTCTTTGACTGCCGGATCGTTAACCACAATAAAGCGCCATGGCTGTAAGTTGGACGAAGAAGGTGCAAGCACGGCATCTTCAAGAATGGCTTTCAGTTCTTCTTCTGAAATCGTAACACTCGGATCGTAGCTGCGAATAGATTGACGTTCACGAATCAAATTAAAGAAATTGGCTTGTATATCCTGGGTCATTTTGTAATGCCTCCCTAATATCTGTAATTATTATAATTACGAATTGAAACGAAAATAATATAATGCAAAATTTAATTTTTGTCAACTTATTTTCAACCTATATCGTGTCTATATCTCATTGATAAGTATAGACTTCAGTGAATCGGGCACGATGACCATACGTGTTATTAACCGGCTTTAATTCGATCACATATGCTAAATTATTTGATGTTCAGTACCGCCTTCAAGGTCGATTGTATCGTCGGATATTTAAATTCAAAGCCTTCTTCCAATAACCGTTCTGGTACAACCCACCTGCTCTTCAGTATCAATTCTGTCTCCGTTCGAATAACAATAGCCCCCATCTCCAGCATCCACTTGGGGGTTGGAATCCCTACAGGGACACGCATTGTCTTCCTCATCTCGTGCATTAATTCACGATTAGTCACCGGATACGGAGCCGATGCATTAAATACACCTTCGAGATCTTCGCGGCTCTGTATATACTGCACTATGCGGAACAGATCCTCGATATGGATGAAGCTGAATTTCTGATTGCCTGGCCCCTGCTTGCCCCCTAGCCCAAATCGCGTCAAATAAATATAAGGTGTCAATACGCCTCCGCCCGGTCCGAGAACAATAGCAATACGTAAAGCAGCCTGCCTTGTATGAGGCAGAACATAGCTAAAGAAGGCTTCTTCCCATGCCTTAGCCACCTCCACAGAAAATCCCGTACCTAACTCACCTGATTGTTCCGTCATCGGTTTGTCCTCAGCGTGACGGTAGATCGTTGCCGTGCTTGCGTTAATCCACAGAGCCGGGGGCTTGCGGCAATGGAGTACCGCCTCTCCAAGAATCCGAGTTGTGCGCGTACGCGACTCCATGATCTCCTTCTTGTTCGATGCATTGTATCTGCAGTTTACCGACTTACCGGCCAGATTAATTAACAGATCTGCACCATCCAGTGCCTGAACGATTCCGGCATGATCTTGCCAAGAAATATGACCTTGCTGTCTAGAGATGATGAACACATAATATCCCAGCTGCTCGAAACCATGTTGGAAATATTGGCCGATAAAGCCAGTCCCTCCTGCAAGAACGACCTTCTTCATACGCTCACCTATTTTCTCATTGATAAGATCTCTATTGGATTGGTTCATTCGTTCATAGTTCAAGCGCTATTCTTACATCATCATTGATTAAGAGTCACTAACCCCCATTTGTCCAGTGCAACAAAGATTGCAAAGAACAGGAGAAACAGCACGGGCTGGGCTGCAATAAATAACATCGTCGGATTTAGCAGCTTGTTGAAGCGGAAGACATACTTTTCTACAATTATAAAGACGACGGTTAGGATCACTGCTACCCCGATACCAATCAGAAGCATTCCTGCTCCTGGTCCAGGAACCGCTTGACCTATGTCAGGCAAGTATTTCATAACGAGCTCGAACCCTGCCGCTCCTCCTGCGAATAGTAGAATCAAACCGATAATATACCGAAGCCTTGATACATATTGCTTAGATAACGTAATCAGCCTGGATACGACGACTGCGTTTCCCATTGCAAAAACGATTAATAAGATGGAAAATGCGATCGTATCCACATTCAGTTCAGAAGTATATAATTCCATTATTTTCATCTGCCGTCATTCCTCTTGTTGTCATTTGTTTATGTTCCCTTGCTGCGTACACTGTAATATCTCATTGCTCTAGGTACACCTTGTATCTCTAGTTTGCCACTGTAGATCAGCTCTCTCAGCCGGTATTCGATGAATGCATCACCTGTATACTGTCCGGAATGTCCGATCACTTCGCCAATGACTCTAGCAGCCTTCAGGAACTCCCCATTGGGCTTATCCTCTTCAAGTATACGAACCTTCTCCAATATAAAATCATCAAAATAGGTCACCTCTACTGAGATCAGCTCACCAAATGCCCATATTCGGAGCACATTTGTGCTCTCAGACAGTGACTGCCATTCTTGCTCATAAGAACGTCTCTGCTCAGCTGTAACTAGAACATGCTTGGATGGATCTTGATACACTCGCGATAAATCTCTTGATGGGATCTCTCCTGTATGGGAATAGAATTGTAATACACCCGGCTGATCTTCTTTCTGTTCATTAGCGGCTGGAGCATCCAGTATATACAAATGATTAGAGCGATCCTTTAATAACCAGCTCACAAATCGCAGTCCGGTCTGCTCGTGTGCATTATTGCTGCACCATATATATATCGCAGCATCTGCAGGTAGGGATTCAATAGAAGGATAATGCCCGTCCCCGACATTCTCAAATTTTGGATCCAGATGCTGACGAAACCAGGCTCTTCGATGTTCCTTCCCTTGCTCTTCAGCCAGCCGCCAGATCGGACCTATGGAGAACACTTCATCAAACTGCAGAATTCGATCGATGTCACGGGAGCCATGCTCTCGTATCATTTGTTTCACACTACCGGCAGCAGATGCGTCGAATACGATATGTATATTTTTCGTGTTCTCATCCGGCATCCAGCTTCGTCTCTGAGCTATCTGCTGGTTTTGAGTATTCAAAACAGCCTCATAAATGTTCAGCATTCGATCATACAATTGTTCCTTCAAGATGTCTTGCTCTTGTGCCATCTGCATATGGATCATGAAGTGAAGCATCAGGGTCCTGAGCTCGGATTCGTTCATCTGCTCAACGGTCCGTTTTAATTGATCGAGATCAGGCATCTTGGTCCCCCCTATTTATGCATTTGCCTATCTATTATAAACGCGCTTTAATTGAAAAAGTATCGTTATCGTTATAAATAGGCACCGTGACTTGTTATTGAACTGAACGCTGGAAACAAAAAACGAGAAGAGATTGCTGACCTTCGCAATCCTTTCTCGCTCGTAAAATCTCTTATTTTGCATCATACGATGCTTGGAATTCCTCAATAACCTGTGAACCTCCTGCTTTTAGCCATTTATCTACTTCTGCCTGCCAGCCGGCTTCGTCAATCTGTCCCATAATGTATTTCGTTTGGGCATCACTGATTAAGAGGTCAAGCTCATTTCCTCTTTCCATATAGGTTGCGGATGTGAGACCTAGGCTGATGTTCGGCACCACGTATTTAGCGTTCTCCTTCGCCATCGCGGTCCCTTTTTCACCTTGAGGCGTATCCTTCAGCGGCTTCACATGATAGCCCTCGATATTGAGCAGATTGTCGCGATATGGCTTCACTTGCTGCTGGAATAGGGCAAAATCAATAAACTCCGTCCGGCCATCCTCCGTTTCCTTATAGTGCACATCCTTGATGCCTCTCATCAGCAGGGTCGAAGACGGTTCATCCAGCAGGGCATTAATAAATTCAAGCACTCGCTTCAGCTCTTCCTCAGACTTCACCGCCTGCTTCGGAATGGCCAAGAATCCATTATGCCCTGGCTCACCAGCAAGTCTTATACCTTCGGGTCCTGTCCAGGCCGCATTATCCACGACATAGCTTGGGTCGGTTGCAGTAAGCCGCTCATACTGACTCTTCAGGGCTTGGGCGACCGCATTTCCAAGACCGGCACGGCCTGAATCGAACAGCTTTCCTGTTTCCGTACCGTCCATCACCGCAAAATCCTGATTGATCAAGCCTTCCGCATACATCCGTCTGAACATATCAAGCACATCCACATACGGTGTGGTCATGAACTCGGGTGTAATTTTACCATCGACAAGCCCCCATTTATTTACTCCCCCGATACTAACCGCAAGACGTGTCGTTACTGCGGAATGTCCCGTATTGTAGCCTTTGTCGAGCACAAATCCGTAGGTGTCATCCTTACCGTTGCCATCCGGGTCCTTCTGTACCATCGCCTTCTGCAGCTCATACCACTCATCCAGATTGTCCGGCAGCTCCATACCCAAGGTCTCGAGCCAATCGCTGCGGTAGTTATAAGAAGCACGTCCCATGTCACGGAATAACGGAATGCCGTATATTTTCCCTTCAACAGAGATGTTGTTGTAGTGATTCGGATCCTGCGCCTTCAGATTTGGATAATCGTCAATATAAGGTCCCAGCTCCCAAAATAGTCCGGATTGCAGTGCGCTAATTACAATGGGTACGTAATTCAGCTTCATGATCATCGGCATCTCATTTGAAGCAATCATGACACTGACCTTCTCATCATAGGCAGAGGACGGAACCCACTGAATACTTAGGTCTGTATTCGTATATTCCTCAATTGCCTTCTCTACATCACCGCTCTCCGGAATTTCCCCAACCTGAACAATCGCCATACTAATGGGAAACGGACTGTCTCCATCAACAGCTGCACGGCCATCATCGGAAGTGCCGCATCCTGCAAGTAATAAGGTGGTGGACAGCGACATTACACATGCACCCGAAAGTAAGCGCTTAACTTTTTTCAAAAGTAACATCCCCTTATCTATTCATTTTAAGTTACATATTCATTGAGGCGACTCAGCGCATATCATCTCAGCCTTTAACTGAACCGAGCATAACGCCTTTCACAAAGTGCTTCTGTAAAAATGGATATACGAGCAGAATAGGCATGGTGGCGAACACAACGACCGCCATGCGAATCGTGAGCGGCTGAATATCCAGATCCTTGAACGCGGTAGAATCCCCGACACTGCTCTGAGCTAGGATGACGATCTCACGCAAGTACACCTGAATGGGCCACTTGGTATTATCGTTGATATACAGGACCGCACTGAAAAAAGTATTCCAATGATCTACAGCATAGAATAGCGCAAATGTAGCAATGGCAGGACCCGAGAGCGGCAATACAATCCGAAAGAATACACCGATATCGGTACATCCGTCGATCTTAGAACAGTCCTCCAGCTCGCTCGGAATCTGCTGAAAGAAATTTTTGAGTACGATCAGGTTAAATGCGCTGATGACACTTGGAATGATGAGCGACCATAAGGAGTTGGTTAGATGCAGGTTCTGTACAACAAAGTAAGTCGGAATCATTCCTCCGCTGAACAGCATCGTGAACAACACGCCGAGCATAATATATCTACGTCCTTGAAGCCGAGGTCTGGAGAGCGGGTAAGCCATCAGACAAGTGAACACGAGATTAAACAGCGTACCGACAATCGTGACATAGATCGTAACACTTAAACTGCGAATCAGCGTATTGGTTGAGAAAATATACTGGTACGCAGACAGCGACCACTCCTTCGGAAAAAGAATGAGTCCACCCTTAGCCACTTCCTGCGGCGCTGTAAACGAGACAGCAATGACATAGATGAAGGGCAGCACGGCCGCCAGAGCAGCCAATGTAAGCAAGATATAGTTAAGTACATCAAAAATCCGACTCGCCGCGGTTTTATCCTGAACCATATGAGAACCCCACCTCCCTCCTTTAATAAACGCCTTCTTCGCCAAACCTCTTGGCTAACCAATTGGCGGAGACCACCAGCACAAGAGCCACCACGGACTTAAACATCCCCACAGCTGCGCTATAGCTGTACTGACCCTGGAGAAGCCCTTTGGTATAGACGAATGTATCGAACACTTCGCCGACATCCCGGTTTGTTGGAGCCAGCATGAGGAAGATCTGTTCAAATCCGGTATCCAAAAAGCTGCCAAGCCGAAGGATCAACAGAATAATGATGGTGCTCCGAATCGCAGGCAGTGTAATATGCCATATCTGACGCCATCTCCCTGCTCCATCCATCCGTGCGGCCTCATATAGCTGCATATCCACGCCAGTTAGTGCCGCAAGGAAGATAATCGTTCCCCAGCCCACTTCCTTCCATATTTGCTGAGAGACAATAACCGTTCTGAACCATTCTGCATCGAGCAGGAAGGCAATTTTTTGTCCCGTCAACTGATAGATGAGCTCATTAAGAATTCCGTTCTCGGTTGTCAGCAAAATATAGCATATCCCCACTACAACGACCCACGATACAAAGTGTGGAATATAAATGAGAGTTTGTATAAATCGTTTAAAGCCTTCCCTCCGGATCTCATTCAGCATCAATGCAAGAATGATCGGTGCCGGAAAAAAGAAAACCAAATTGTAAAAAGCGAGTAGAAACGTGTTCCGGAACAAGATAAGAAACTGCGGATCACTGAACAATCGTTCGAAATGCTTCACTCCTACCCATGGACTACCGAAAAACCCAAGATGCGGCTTGAAATCCTGAAAGGCCATGATTAGACCATACATCGGCACGTATTTAAATATAAGAAAATACAGGATGCCGGGTATAAGCATGACATACAGCCATTTATCTCGTAGTAGACCTGCTATGGACAATGATCCCTCTTTTCGCATTCTCATCATGACCGCATCCGGCTTGGCATCCGCTAATTCTGACCGGTACTTGATGATCTTCCTCCCCCTTCTGCATTAGATTAGGGATAATTATGCAGATCAACGGGATGACAGGAAATGATCATTTCATAACCTTCCATTCATTTGTTGCAGAGCACGACCAATTAGCGCACAATAACTCCCCCATAACCTTCAGTATGCAGGATATAAGGTATAGCCAATGCGGACCTAAAAGCTCATCGCTAACGTTCTGGTTCTAACTTGGGCTCTCGCTCCCGCTTCAGTTCCAGTTCCGGATCCGCCTTCGTTCGCACTGTGCTTCGTTCATACTGCTCCCGATATTGCCCTGGCGTCATTCCTGCCCATTTTCGAAAGGTTCGTATGAAGGCACTCGTATTGGCATACTTCAGCTTACGTCCGATATCGGACACGAGCAGACTCGTATTCTCCAACAGCAGCTTTGCCTGGCTCATCCGATAGGAAGTTAAATATTCACTGAACGGCATGCCGACATCTTTCTTAAATACTCTGCTCAGATAAAAAGGGTGGTAGTTCAATTCAGCAGCGCACGACTCCAGCGTGATGTCCTGATCAAATCTGGAATGAATCATTTCCAGCATACGGCTCGCAATTCTTACCTGCTGCTCCTCCGCCTGCTGTTCCATGGCATGAATAACAGGCATGAAGAGCTGCTGTTCGAACCAATATCGTATATCTTCCTTTGTATTTAGCTTGGTCAGCTTAGATAGCAGCTTCTCTCCGCTTAGCGTTCCGCCCAGATGTAATTCCAGCTCTTGTGTCTGCGCTGTTTCAATAATTCGCATGGCCAATTTAATGAGCAGGATATTGAGCTCCGGTTGAAAGGCCCGATTTTCCGTAATTTCGTTCAGGTAGAGCTCCATTGCGAGCGAGAGCTGATCCTGTTCTCTTTTCCTCAGTGAATACAGAATATGTTCTTCAATCTCCCGCAGCTTGGCATACGGAGTTCTGCCGTCTGAATGATCTGCTCGCTGTGGCGTGTAACGAATGATGCAGCCTGCATCCGGCACCATCCGCTGCCTTAGGGCAGAGGCGGATTCCATATAAGCTTCAGGCGCAGCAGACAAGTCCAGGAAGGACCGGCTGAGACCAATACTGATTTGCAGCTGCAAATAGCTTTCGATCTTGTCTTTCAATTGCACCGCCGTTTGGTAGAATAGATCATTCCCCTGCGCATTCTCAGCACTATTGGACGGTTCTATTAGCAGCGTGACTTGAGCATGATCCAGTATTACAGGAGCAAATCTGGAAGCTGGACTGATTAATTCTGCTACCATATTGTTTATGGCATACAGCAGCAGCTCCAAATTATGCTCGTCATATTTGCTTAGATGGAAGGTATCAATCTGTATCTTCATCACCGATAAGGCTTGCCAAGACTTAGGGAAACCGCATCTGGAGGATCGCTTCACAAATTCATCCGCCTGTATTCGATTAGATAACAGCATCAGCATCAGTGATTCACTCATATGCTCCGTATGCGTAGACAGCTGTGCTTGAAGCTCCGTTCTTGAGGAAGAGAGCCTGCGAATGCTTTGTTCTATATAGTGGAGTTCATTCAAACCAGCAGGCTGAGCATTCTGATCGGGCCCGATATCCGTTTGACGAGAGTATTCGACCAAGCGATGAATCGGCTTGTACATGCGCCGGCTCCAAATGTAAGCGGTAACAAAAATGACGACTAAAACGACGCCACTGACCATGGCTGTAATCCACGCGATATGCTGCGTTTGCTTGGTCATGGCCTCAACAGAGGTGACAGATACATGAGTCCATCCGTACGAAGCCGAATAAAGAAAGATTACGTTATATTGAGCTCCATCCACTTGAGTCCGAAATGAATAGGCTTCAGATTGCTTTGTCATTCCTGTATTTTTCAGACTGCTGAGCACTTCCGTATTGACCGCTGAATCCAGCTCCTTCTGCCAGGAGTCCGGGATGAAGCCAAGGATCAGTCTCCCTTTCGCATCGATAATATATTGTGATCCCAGCTCTGTTGCTTTGGACAAACGTTCTGCCATATGCTTCTTAGGCATCTTCACGACGATAAGCCCTTTTGGACCCGTACGCATAGGAAACAGGGGGATTTTTTGGACCCACGTTGTGTAGATTTCGCTGCTCGATGTATCCATGAACAGACTGCTGGCATGGGAAGCATATTTCATGATTAAGTCTCTATCCTTGAATTGATCCAGGCTCTGAAAGCGATCCAATCCTGTGACCGTGCCGTTCCCGAGATGGATAAAATAAGCCTCCGAGGTCATGACTGGGGTTTGCAAATTCGACAAAGCCGAAGACATCTCTCGAATTTCCTGAAAATGAGCCGGTGTCCAATTCTCTTGTAACGCTTGCTTCATTAGGGGGGAGTTCGCTAGCTGTAGTGTGGAGCGCTCTAGTCCTTTCAGCATGTCGTCAATCTGCTGTTCATTGCGCCGAAGCAGCTGCGTGTTGCTGGCTAATACCTTCTGTTCGACATCACCAGCGGCAATGTAATAAGATAAGAAGCCCATTGTCAGGACCGGAATCAGTCCTAGAAGCAAGCTGAAACGCAACAGATGCATCATATAAGTAGGCATAAACTTGGCTCCTCCTTTTAAGATCATAATATATTCACCCTAAATGTGACTGTTCCTGGAATTTACAGCCAGCAGATGAGCAATATATTCCATAAATTGGTGGAAAAACCTCTTATGACGCAACAAATGAACTGATTTTTGAACTAAAAAAGCACCACTGCATAAGCAGTAGTGCTAATTCATACTACGATCTGTCAATTCCGTCACTGCATAGTTGCGGGCACCTTTACTCCCATCAGCCTGCCTTCTGCCTGTATAATAATCATTCCGTTTGTCTTGAGGGTCGCCTCATGCAGATCAGCTCCTGTTTTGACTCGGAAGACGGGTTTAGATGTCATCATATGAATACCGAGCAGGGTTCCGTTACGCTGTGCCATATAGATTTCATTCCCGTACACATCAATATGAGCCACAGGCGCGTCCCCATACCATCCAACCCTCTGACCGTTCGCCAGCTTAACGCCGACTAAATTCCCTGTAGCATCCTTGAATAGGAGTCGTTCCTGCACAACTCCGAGCATGTCCAAGCTGTCTCCATCAGGACGCTGCAAGCTGCGGAGCGGGCCCTCTCCAGCCTTGTAGCTGTTAAAATTGTATACTGCGACTTTATCGCCTTGCTCAATGTACAGCTTGTCCCCCGCAAGGTAGGCATCTCCCGAATGGTAACTATACGGTGGTTCACCAGCCAGCTTCCACATGTACTCCCGGCTTCCCTTCTTCACACCGGTCTTCAGGTTAAACGCATTTACGATGACCTTGCGATCGGGCAGAGACTGATAATCCGTCAGCATCGGTGAAAAGTAGTCTATCGAATACACGATTCCGTCTTGAATCTTGAGAGCATCACCTTGACCAAAATCTTCCCACAGCTCTTTTCCCGTCTTCTTGTCGTATGCATTTAGTTGAATGGATGTGAGTGCTCCTTGAACGAAGAAGGTTCTAAGCACCACGCCATCGGCTTCTTCGAGATAAGCAGTACCGTTTCCTTCGGCCTTCCCTTCATCCGCCTTCCACTTGAGCTTGCCTGATGATTTATCAAATGCAAAGGTGGTACTGCCATTAATCGCATATAATGTATCCGAAGTGGGTATTAACGCTTCCGTCCGTTCCCCTGCATCAACATAGGTGGATGACTGTGCCTGCCATTTTAATTTACCCGTCTTTGCATGGAGAGCATAAGGCTTCTTATCCGTTGTCATCCCATAAATGATTCCTTGATCATACGTGATGATTGGATTCAAATGACTTCCGTTACCGTAACTCCATAGCTGTTTACCCGTTTGCGCGTCGACTGCGATCAGCTTATTGCCGGAGAATGCAAACACTTTCCCCTCTTCAGCAATAGCCTGAACTCCTGTGTCCTGACTCTGCTCCACCAGACCACTGTCAACTCGTAGTGTCCAGGCTGGTTTCAATTCAGGGACTTTAATTGTAGAACCGGAATACCAGGTGCGTATAGAAACATCTGCCTTGTCTGCACTAACGTAAGAAGTTGGCAGGATGTTTGCGCCATGAATAGTCAGTACGCCAGCGGTTATACATGCAATCACTCTCCTGATTCGCTTCTTTTTATATTTTATGGTCCTATCATTTTTGTTAGAGTTAACCATCATTTATCCTCCCCAAGCCTGTATTATCGTGACTAGATTACATTCGCCCCCATCATGGAGCAGAGGAAGCCGTTGTGCCCAGATCGAAGATGCCGCTGTCATTCGGATCATCTATCATCTTGCTGGCAATCTGTTCTCCGGATTCATCATAGCCCTTAATCTCATACGGCATGTCTGCTGACGAAGGGAGAAGCACGAACCATAGGTGCTCATCAGGCCCCACCTTTATTTGCTTCGCCTCATTACTACCGTCCTTCATTGTTTCAACCGTGATTCTCACGATAGAGGGATCAAATACGTATCCAAATAACATGGGAAAAGGAGTGGAAACGCCCTTCAATTCAGGTAAACTCATATAATGGACAGCAGAAGGTTTATCAGAAGCTTCACTGTTTGAGAAACCACCTCCCCATACCCATTTCCAGCCGAGCCAGGTATTCCTGACATATTCGACCTGTAAATTGGTGCTTTCTTGTCTCGTGCTTGTCTTGAATAGCAGCATCCCTTCGTCCACAGGTTCTTGATGTATCACATACGGGGATGAACTGCCTCCTCTAAATTGTTCTACTGCTGCTTCCGGTGTCTTGCCGATTGGAATTTTCAAAAAATCCTCATTCATGCCAACTGCCTCTGATAATCGGCGATCAGCGATGCCGCCCGGACTTTCAATCATAAATATGGCTGCATAAAAGATGGCAGCAGAGAGTAGAATGACGGCGAGAAGTGTGAACATCATCATACGGCTGCGTTTCGTTTGCTGTGTCATTCTGATCTCCACCTTGAGCTTATATTTTCTGATGTTGCTGTAACGACGGAGGATTCCCCGTATTCACAATTCTATATCTCAAACCCAAATCCTGCCAACTATCTCTACTAAAAGAAGCAGATAATCGAAGAACTATAAAATCGCAAGTTAGTCCATTGCCCGAATCAAACCATGGATGATATAATGAACTCGGTTTACTAAAACGGTTTCGTTAACGCTTTCTAAATCCACTATATCTATACATACTTGAGGTGACTTATGAAATATAACAACCCGATTATCAAAGGCTTCTACCCTGACCCGAGTGTCTGTAAAGTAGATGATACCTACTATCTTGTTACCAGTTCGTTTCAGTTTTATCCCGGTGTTCCGCTCTTTGAGAGTAAGGACCTGATCAATTGGAAGCAGATCGGACATGTACTCACAAGAAAAAGCCAAGTCATGCTGGATAAGGTGAACAGCTCAGGCGGCGTTTTTGCCCCTACCATACGGCATAACGATGGCCGCTTCTATATGACCACCACAAACGATACGACCCATCAGAATTTTTATGTCTGGACAGATGATATTTATGGAGAGTGGTCTGATCCGATCTATATTGATCAAGGCGGTATCGACCCGGATCTGTACTTTGAAGACGGCAAAGCCTACTTCATGAGCAATGGAAGCGACGACGACGGTACAGGTGTCATTCTTCAATGTGAGATTGATATCGAGACAGGCCGCAAATTATCTCCTAGCCGCCCTATTTGGAAAGGTACAGGAGGGCGTTTTCTTGAAAGCCCGCATATGTACAAAATAAATGGCTGGTATTATTTATTAGCTGCTGAAGGCGGAACGGAATTTGGTCATATGGAGACCTATGCCCGCTCTTCTTCACTTCACGGTCCTTTTGAACCCTACGCGCATAATCCGGTTCTGACAAACCGTAATTTGGGTGGTTATGAAGTTCAGGCCGTCGGCCATGGTGACTTGGTTCAGGATCAGGAGGGAAACTGGTGGCTCTTCCACCTGGGCTTCCGCCAGATTGGCAAATGGATTCCTTACCACCACTTGGGACGCGAAGTCTTCCTGACGCCGGTTACTTTTGGTGAGGATGGATGGTTTACTGCAGGCCATAACGGTACGACACTAACAAGCTTTGAGACCAACCGCATCCCAGAGCACGTTGTTCAGAATGAGAAGAAAGAGTATACCTTCGAGAATACAGAATGGGGCTTGGATTGGTGCTATCTGCGTCACCCTCATTTCGAGAATTATGAACTGGGGACGGATAAACTGACGCTCAAAGGGACTGAAGTCACATTAGATCAAGCCGCATCTCCAACCTTTATAGGTATACGACAAAGAGATTTTAATGCAACTATTTCTTGTGATGTTGCCCTTACAAGCGGTGAAGCAGGAATCACTCTCTATATGGATGAGAACCATCGTTATGATCTCGCAATCCGTCAGATTGAACAAGGCTATGAGGTCATTGAGCGTCTTAACATTGGGGATATCAAATCGATCCAAACAATCATTCCTGTGGAAGACAGCAATCATGCTACACTTCTCATACAAGCTCTTCCAGAGCGTTACAGCTTCTTCCTTCAGCAAGGAGATCAACAAATCCCGCTCGGAACAGCGCAGACCAAATACCTATCCTCAGAGGTCGCTGGAGGTTTCACAGGTGTAGTCATTGGTTTATATGCTTGTGGTAAAGGTGGATCTGCTGAGTTTACGAAATTCAGTTGTAAATATGAATAAGGTTTAAAAAAAGGGGCAGGTGCATGAGTGCATCTGTCCCTTATTGCGTGTTAATCCGAGTGTTCCTTCATTTTCTTACTATCTATGTATATTCGTAAGCTTTCAAAGACGAGCAACAATAGTTCACACAATAGCTTCCAAATGATCATACAAACAAAGAAAAACAAGATTCCCCCGATCATTCCAAGTGCGTAATTTGGGGCTTCAACACTCGAATACGTGTGGAATCCAGTTGACTCCGTAATCGTAGTTGGAAGTAAGACGGATATGGCCTTTCCGAAAATATAAGAGTAATATAGCGCGATAGCTAATCCGGCATAGAACACCCAGGTGACCAGCTGTTTAGAATCAGATTCACCCAGAGCAAACCAATTGATCATTTTATTATCGTTTTTACTCAATATATACATCCTTAATATATTCAAATTATGTACAGAAAGAATAAGCCTTCTCATAATGACAAGCTCCTTAACATGTAACATTCTACCATAAATGTAGACGATATGAATTATACATCGAACTTGACTACACGCAAAAAAAGCAGCCGTTTATCCGACTGCCTCACTCTTCTTTCACTATTATCTTTATTCTCGATTCGCTTTTGGCTGTAAGGAAGCATTTCGCATCATAGGATACGTAGCAAACAATGCGATCAAGCCAATAATTCCAGCCACAGTAAACCCGCTCATCACCTTAACATTTAAGTTTGATATCCAATCGAATGGTGCATCCAGCGCTCCTGAATAATACAGGAACATCCCGGCAATCCCCATAATCATTGCACCAATTAACGTCCATTTCATACCCAGTCGATACATAATACTGTAAATAAAGAATGCACCGCTGAACAGGACCAAGCTAGACATAAGATCAATCCACAAGTAAGGCAGAAATTGATATTCACTTGAATATAGTATTCCTGGATGTAAAATCCTTACCGAGCTGATCCCCTGATCATACAGTGTCCAAATAACCCCCTGTAGTACATTCAAGATCAATACATATACGAATACAGCAATAAGTCCGACTCCATAGAAGCTTCTGAGGATTTGAGTGCGCGTGCTACCGAGACTAACACCAATGGGCAGAAGACTCTTAAATCCCATAATACCGTAGAACGGAATGAAGAAAAAATAGGCTGGTGCAGCAATGGTACTAAGCGTCTCGCTTAAATCAAAGGAGATTCCAACTAGAATCCAAGCCACTGTTAGCGGAAGCGTGACGTATAGTAATAGAAGCTTTCCCATAAACCATGCAGCATCCTCATACAACAAACGAAATGTTCCTTGGGCACTGTTCATCGCATACCCTCCTTCACTCTCTCCGTTATATTCAGCAAATAGTCCTGCAACTGTGCTTTCTCCAAGGTAACACCGCTTAACTTGGCTCTCTCTTTCCACTCACTTGATAATGGCGCGTCAATCATAACCTTCTTCAGAGAACCCATAATATTCTCTTCGTAGACTCTCTGACTGCCTACCAGCTCATTTACTTTGTCGATCTCACCGGTTAACCAGATCCCTCTTTCTCTGACACTGTCCATCGATTCGTGCATTAGTGGCTTCCCGTCATGAACGACAACGATCGATTCTAACAAAGGCTGCAATTCCTCAATCTGATGGGTCGATATGAGAATTAGACGAGGATGCGCGTCATAGCTAGCCAGCATTAGCTTATAGAACTCCTTCCGCATACCTGCATCCAATCCATTCGTCGGTTCATCCAAAATAGTAACGTCTGCCTGGCTGGCCAGGCCAATTACGACCTGGAGAGCGGTTTTCATACCAGTAGACAGCTTCTTTGTCTTTTTCTTATGATGTAATCTAAATGTCTCAAGCAGTTGTTCGGCCAAGTTCTGATTCCAGTTCGGATTGAAATATCGATAGAACCTCAAGGCATCACCTACAGTCCAAATATCACTAAAGGGATGATCTTCCTGCATGTAGCACAAATGCTTCTGTGCTTTCTCATTATTGTAAGGCTGGTGTCCCATGATCTTAACCGTGCCGTCTATTGGCTTCTGATGCCCTGCAAGCAGCTTCATCAACGTTGTCTTGCCTGCACCATTTCGTCCCCATAGTCCTGTTATGATTGGATCATGTTCGTCGTAAGAAAAGCTCTTGATCACTGGAGTTTCATCGTAAGCATATGAAACATTACTTAATGAGATCATTCTTTCTCCTCCTTAATCCATTCAATGACCTGCTCCACCGTCATACCGATTCGCATCGCTTCTTCTAGCAGCGGCCGAATATAATCTTCGCGAAAATTCTTTTGTTTGTCCCGCAATGCCCGATCTCTCGCCCCTTCTTGTACAAACATTCCGATTCCTCTCTGTTTGTATAGAATGTCAGCATCAACTAAGGCTTGCAGCCCCTTACGGGCCGTAGCGCGGTTGATGTTGTAAAACCGGGACAGCTCATTCTCAGAAGGAACTCGCTCCTCTTCCTTTAATAGACCAGATACAATATCATCTATGATCATTTGGGCAATTTGTTGGAAAATGGGTTGGGATTCATCCAACAAACCTCTCAAAAACAGTCCTCCTTTCTTGCCATTACACTTTATCTGTTGGTTGGTTGGCTACTTGTATAACCAACTATACTATACAATATTTGGAATGTAAATGGAGAATAGCGGAAAAAGAGCCGCCTTTTACATAAAAGGCGGCTCGTGAAGCTTTTATACTCCTATTTATTGCCATCATCATTCGCGAGTGTTACTTATACCCAATACCTTGATAATGATATCCTAATGATTTCATCCATTGTGCATCAAGCATATTTCGGCCATCAAAAATATTAGGCTGCTTCATATGCGAGTGCAGCATCATCCAATCAATGCTTGTAAATATCGGCCATTCTGTACATATGAACACGGCATCTGCATCGTTAAAGACTTCCTCCGGTGTATGAGCAATATTAACCTTATCATATTTTGATTCAGCAGGCAGCTTGGCAATCGGATCAAACAAATGAATAGCAGCATGATGATCCATCAATTGCTGAATTAACCGCAGAGAAGGTGCTTCCCGAATATCATCTGTATCGGGTTTAAACGCCAAGCCCAATACTGCTACCTTTTTGCCCGAAAAGTCTCCAAGCTGCGCTTTAGCTTTGTCCAGTAAATATAAATATTGTGTTTCATTTACGTTCATCACCTGTTTCAGTATCTGCAGCTCCATGCCTTCCTCTTCTGCCTTATGAACCAATGCCGCTACATCTTTTGGAAAACATGAACCACCATAGCCGATCCCTGCCTGTAAGAACCTCGCTCCAATTCTTGTATCGTACCCCATTCCTTCAGCGACATCCTTGATATTAACATCCAGCTTGTCACTTAATCTCGAGAGCTCATTCATAAAGGAAATTTTCGTAGCGAGGAACGCATTTGAAGCATATTTTATAAGTTCAGCAGTTCGAGGAGTTGTTTCGATGGTTACACATTTCATAGAAGAATACAGCGTTCGCAGCTGCTTCGCTGCTGCATCATTTGTCGTACCAATTACAATTCGATCGGGATTTAAGGAATCTTCTAATGCCATGCCTTCGCGTAGGAACTCAGGATTAGAAGCAACATCAAACGGATACACGTTTTGAGTCTCACGGATCCACTCCGTAACTTTTTCCTGTGTTCCAACAGGAACCGTACTCTTGTTCACAACCAGTTTATAGCCGTTCATATGTTGACCGATATCTTGAGCAACCTGCTTCACATAAGTCAAATCCGCACTTCCATCTGCAAGGGAAGGAGTACCTACACATATAAAAATAACATCGTTATTCTCTATAGCTTCCTTCTTGTCAGAGGTAAAGTTGATATTTCCAAGTTGATTATGCTTTTGCAGCAGCTCTGTCAGTCCAGGTTCATGGAAATATAGGATTCCTTGCTTCAATTGATTGAGTTTACGGCTGTCCGTATCCAATCCCGTCACCTTCCAGCCCATTTCCGCAAATACCAAGGCTGTCGTCGTACCAACATACCCTGTGCCAATAACAAGTATCTTCACTCCACTCCTCCTCCCTCTTCTTCCGTTCCAACCAATGCAGAGCCGGATCCAATTATCATTTTCGAAATGGGGTGAGAAAGTTTATTCAGATGAACATGGCTAAGAAGAATGCTGTCTTCAATTACACAGTCCTTAACCGTAGATCCCTCTCCGATAGAGACATAAGGTCCAATGACAGCATTTTCAAGGATACTGCCGTGATCAATCGAAACAGGTGGATGGATTTTCGTATTTTTTAGAACAACGGAAGGATGAATATTATTTTCATATGGCATTTCTTGCAGCATTTTTCGATTGGCCCCGATCCATCGATCCATTGTTCCGACATCAATATTGGAAACCTCTGCTTTATCGAAGGACACCGGATAGTCATTTTGAATCAACCATTGAATCGCGTCCGTAATTTCATATTCACCTCTGGCCGAAGGCTTGACCATTTCAGATGCCTTAAAAATAGAAGGAGAGAATACATACGCTCCGAGCACAGCTAGATTGGATTTAGGGTTCTTCGGTTTCTCCTCCAGCATCACGATCTTCTCACCGACGACCTCAGCAATGCCATAATCCTGGGGGTTCTCTACTTCTGCTAATAACAGTGCAGCGTCGTTACCCTGCAGCTGTACTTGCTGTTTTAATTTTGATAACGAAATAGAGATTAGATTGTCTCCAAGCAGTAAAATGAAGGGATCCTGGCCAATGAAATCCTTTGCCTGCAGCAATGCGTTCGCAATTCCCTCCGGCTTCTGCTGGTAAATATAAGTAATGCTGATATTCCAGTGACTTATTTTCTGTAAACTCTCTTTGATAATAGACTCCTGAGAAGGATGAATCACGATTCCGATTTCAGATATATTTTGCTCTGTTAATTTTTCGATGCACCCATGCAGTAAGGGTACATTTGCAACGGGAATTAAGGTTTTCGGATAAGATATCGTGAACGGATACAATCGCGAGCCTTTTCCTGCACATAATATTAATCCCTTCAATATGATTTCTCTCCTCTCTATTCTTTCTCCTTATACTCTATGTAAATTCAATAGATTTGGATTGGATGTCTATCTACTATCCGCACGAGGTAATCGCATAGAAAGTCCTTGCAAGGGGCCCATTCCATCCCTAATTTATCCGCATAAGATAGTCAAAAGAAAATTTACAGTTATTTGAGGAGGTATTCCATACTTTGAAAATCGTTCAAGTATCAACAAATTCCCTGCCCGTCCCACCGGAAGATTACGGCGGTACACAGCGAGATATTCATTACCTTACAGAAGAGTTAGTTCGAAGGGGTCATGAAGTCATTCTGTTTGCCAAAAAAGGATCGAAGTGCCATGCAACGAAAACATTCGAATATCCTACGGACGATAAAGATGAACAATTGGATTTTATAATCAAAAACATGCCATCCGATGTAGACATTATCCACGATCATTACGGAATTGTAGCCAGAGCCAACCCCCCGATCCCCACTATTCGAAATTCTCATTCGAAGAAAGCCAAAGATATTCAGATCCCCGTATTCGTCAGCAAAAAAATACGTGACAGAAATAAAAAAGGATACTTCGTGCATAACGGGATACGTGTCAGCGACTACCCTTATAAGCAGAAGAAAAAGAGCTATCTGCTTTTTTTGGGAAGAATCATGAACGAAAAAGGCGTTCACCTCGCTGTAGAAGTTGCACAAAAAACTGGAAAAGAGCTTATTATTGCTGGAACCTTTAACAATAAACCAAAGTATGAGGAATATTTCAATGAGAGAATCAAGCCACACTTAAATGACAAAATCAGATATGTCGGGCCTGTAGGCGGCACTGAGAAGATGAAATTGTTATCCGAGGCGAGCTGTGTCCTTTTCACATCGACATGGAATGAACCCTTTGGTCTGGTTCTTATCGAAGCTTTGGCCTGCGGCACTCCAGTACTCGGTTTTAGAAAGGCAGGAGCGGTCCCTGAGGTGCTAAGAGGCTTGCCGCAGTTATTATGTAATGATGTAAATGAAATGTCCCGTAAAGTCCGCGCTAAAAAATTCCCTGCTCCAAGAACTTGCCGTCAGTATGTAATTAAACGTTATTCAGATAAAGTGATGGCGACCAATTTTTTAAAGCTGTACAAAAAAGTTCTAACCAATAAGGAGTATAAAATAAAGAAGAACTCAACATGGAATACGAGAAGAAACAGTCTGGATAAAGGAGTTGAGTAACTAAATATGGCTTCCATCATTGCGTGTACGATGAGACCTGAGTGTATGGACAACATTTTCTCGAATTATAAACGGCAGGAATGGCCGAACAAGGAAATGATTATTATCTTAAATAACAACAAAATGAACCTCAAGGAATGGAGAAAGAAAGCCAAAAAATACGAAAATGTGAGAGTATACAAACTCCCGGAAGAATACACATTGGGTAAATGCCTTAACTGGGCTATTGCACGGGCCAAGGGTACATTTATAGCCAAATTCGATGATGACGACTATTATGGCGCCCACTATATGAAAGAATCACTGCTTGCCCTGAAGGCCAAAAAAGCGCCGATCGTTGGGAAGCATTCCACTTATTTATATTTTGAAGAGAAAAAAGCGCTCATGGTATATCGTCCAGGGAAAGAAAATGTAGAAGGGTCAAGAATTAAAGGCGGGACCTTATTCTTTCGTAAAAAGATCTGGAAAGAGATTAAATTTCCAGAGAATACGATCGGGGGTTCTGATGCCAAATGGTTAAAGGCATGCTACGAAGCAGGGTACAGAGTTTACTGCGTTTCCAAAGAAAATTATGTTTGTATCCGCAGAAAGGATATCCAAACCCACACCCAAAAGAAAGTGACCGAAGATTATATGAAACAATGTGAACTGATTGCCTATACCGAAGATTTCATACAGCCTACAACCGTTTATTTCTCGGATGACGGCTCCAGGCTTAAGACGAACAGTATGAAACCCAGACCTAGATTAATGAGGTAATCGAATCAATTATGCGCGTGTCAGGCTGCATATCATTCATGAATTGATAAGCAGCCTCGATACATAAGGAGTCTTTGAAGGATATGCATTTGTTATCGATGCTTACGAACACTTTCATATTCAATATATTTCTTCAACCAGCCAATGTCCTGACTCTTATATCGTTTTAACAGTTTGTATTTCTGATTTAATACTTCTTTATCGAGTTTTTGGTCAGAACGCTTGAAAATATATAGCTTCTCCTGTGCAATGTCTTTTACAATTTCATGCAGAGCTTGATGCTGTGTGTGGCCGTATTCCCCCTTTTTGTTATGCGTAACTATCCTATTGATTTGGGGATTGGCCTTAATTACTTTTTCGATGTCTTTCTTTAGTGCTTTGCGGTCAAAATCGCCTCCCCATTTATCACTGTAGTTCCACATTTCAAATTCAGCTCCGATATCTTTCATCACTTGTTTGAACTCCCGGGAGCGGACTTGATGTTGACCGTTTGTTACACATATCACTTTCCAGCCTTTTTCCGCGAGCAGAGCAGCCCCTCCGAATATGATCTCATCATCCGGATGGGCGACAATCATAAGCTTATCTATCATTTCTCTCCCTCCAGTGATTACAATACAGAGTTATACAAAGTCATCAGTTTATCGACAATAGCTGATATATTAAACTTGGCAATCACAAACTCACGTCCTGCTTCTCCCAATTGGGCAGATGATTTACTTGAGTGTAGCGCACTTCCAATTAGAAGCTCGATTCTCCTGCTGTGCACGGTTTGTTTAGCTTTGTGATCTCCGAAATAATATTTCCAAGCTTCTTTGAAGTTTTCTGGTTTTAAAATTCCAAAGATTCCCTTGCTGCCAATAGCGATGACCGGGCGCTTGCATGACATGGCTTCAAGGGCTACGCGGCCCGTACCGATAACGACGTCACTTATAGAAAATAAGGAGACTGTATCAAGACGTTCTCCGAGAACATGGATTCGCTGACTATGCTTTCTTGCTGCCTGTTTCCTGACTTCACTCAGATCCGGACCTCCGCCAACGACAACAACATGTACATCATCCCTTGTATCCATGTATCGCTGCGCCGCGCGAAGAAACAATTTACAGATAACCCCTTTCTCGTCTTCCAATCGGCTCACATATAAGAGCACTTTTGATTTCTGAGGAATATTTAGTTTATTGAGCAGCTTCTTGTTTTTTTGGTACGTGAATTGGGTGGTATTTATCCCGTTCGGTATAACGATGGAGGATATGTTTTTCTCTTCCAGCCACTTTTTCACAGGCAGACTGACACTAATCACAGCGCTGCGCTCATCACATCTCTTCATTATGCTAAGAATCAAAGAACGTGGATAATAGGTTCCATGAATAGTGAAGACAAAGGGGATATTTAACTTCTTGCTGAGACGGCTGCCAAGTATGCCTGTCGTTTCATGGTGAGCATTGATGATATTAATCTTATGTTTCCTGATCCAGCTCTCGAATCTCGATTGGTTTCTCATATTGGTATACGTAGGACAGCCGATCGATTGGAATTTAGATAGTAAACTTCCCTTTTTGCCTGCGACAAAGACGGTAAGATTTCGCTTTAACATTTCTTCAACGACAGAAGAGACATAGGTCTCAGTTCCACCTATCTCAAATTTATCAATAATCATAAGCAAACGAATAGATTGCTTTTCCATACTCCCCCCCCTCCCCACTCCATGTAAGAATCTCAAACTCTATCCTACATACTATGGAGTAAATAGATTATAGGTCACGGAAAATCGTCTAATTATGTATACTATTCATTTTTTTCACATCAATAAAAGTACCCTCATCTTCTGAAGGCTCCTTGTTGAAATCGAAATCGTCATCATTATAGTGGTCATGTTTTATGCGTTTTTTTCCCTCATTTACATCTCCGATAATTTGCTGTGCAGTTCTGTGAAGGTCTAGTAAATGTGTACAATTCAATAAAAAGTAGATGATAGTTTAATCATATCGATAGAACGATGCATAAATTGAAAATATGATACAGGATGGGAGGTGCAAGTGATGAGTAATTCTGTTCAAGGAACTTCCTATGATAATGGTTCTTCCAAAACCCTCGGTGTCATTCTCGTATTGTTTATATTGCTTGTAATTATTGTTAAAGCTTTTAAATGGTCTTAATTTGAAAATCATAATGTGACTCCTTCTGTCAAAGTGGGAGGTGAAAAATATGAACGAAATGGTTAAAGAGTTTCTTAAAAGAAAAAAAATAAAAGTTGTCGTTTTGAAACCAGGTGAAAAAGCACTTGTCGTATGTAAACATCGTCGTCACCACAAAGATCATAACAAGCATAAAAGATCTTAATCTTGATTAGGTTGACTATTCTTTAATCGAGGCTGGATAGCTTCAGATTTATGAAATAACACAATAAAGCACTAACCTCACGATTTAATGAGGTTAGTGCTTTTAGTTTAGTTGATGATTAATTTAAATATATAAGTGATTTAAGCAAGTCTCGTCTTGAAATCCTGGTATCCGAATTCGCGAACGACCTCACAATTACCGTCTTTACGTTTCACCGCAATAGCCGGCAATGGCATACCGTTAAACGTATTTGTCTTCACCATGGAATAGATCGCCATATCTCCGAATACCAGTCGATCTCCGCCCTTCAGCGGCTGATCAAAAGAGTAATCACCGATGACATCACCAGACAAGCAGGTTTGCCCGCCAAGTCGATAGGTATATGGCTTCTCTCCCGGTTCACCGGAACCCAATAGAGGCGGACGGTAAGGCATTTCGAGTACATCCGGCATATGACAAGTTGCCGATGTATCAAGAATAGCAATATCCATCCCATTCTTGTGAAGATCCAGCACAGAAGTCACCAAGTAGCCTGCGTTGAGGGCTACAGCTTCTCCCGGCTCCAGAATTACCTTAAGACCATACTTGTCCTGCATTCTTTTAATGCATGCTTCAAGTCTTGGGATATCATAATCTTCTCTCGTAATATGATGTCCACCGCCAAAATTGATCCATTTCATCTGTGGCAGCCACTGTCCAAACTTCTCTTCCACTGCATTCAGCGTCGTCTCTAAATCATCAGAGTTCTGCTGACATAACGTATGGAAGTGCAGCCCCGACACGCCTTCGAGCAGCTCTGCACGGAAATCCTCGTGCTTCGCACCGAATCTCGAGCCTGGAGAACATGGATCGTAGATTTCGTGGCCTTCCTGCGTGGAGCATTCCGGGTTAATACGAAGTCCAACTTGTCGTCCAGCCTTCAGCGCTCTATCCTTGAACTTCTCCAGCTGTGAGAAGGAATTAAAAATAATATGATCGCAGATCGAGATAATCTCATCGATCTCATCCTCACGGTAGGCAGGGGCAAACACATGGTTCTGCTTGCCCATCTCCTCATAGCCTAGACGTGCTTCGAACAAACCGCTCGCTGTTGCACCACACAAATATTTTCCGATCAGGGGATACATTGCAGTCATGGAAAATGCTTTTTGTGCAAGAATAATTTCAGCTCCTGTACGCTGCATAACACCATTCAGGATCTTCAGATTCTTCTCGATGAGTTCCTCATCGACGACAAAACAGGGTGTAGGTAGTTCCTCGAACTTCATCTTAGCGAACAGACTCCGATTTCTTTGCTTCCTCCGGCAATTGATCTACAAGCACCGGATTGAAATCTTCTACCCACGGAAGTCCCCATTTGTTCAACTCTTCCATGAATGGATCTGGATTGAATTCCTCTACATTGTATACGCCTGGTTTATTCCATTTACCAGTCATCACCATCGCTGCTCCGATCATTGCAGGAACACCCGTAGTGTAAGAAATCGCCTGGGAGCCTACTTCTTTGTAGCATTCTTGGTGATCACAGATATTGTAGACGTAGTAAGTCTTGTCTTGGCCATCTTTCTTCCCTTTGAAGATACAGCCGATGTTCGTTTTACCTACTGTACGTGGTCCAAGAGAAGCGGGATCCGGCAATACAGCCTTCAGGAATTGCAATGGAATGATCTGCTTGCCTTCGAATTCGATCGGCTCGATCGAAGTCATGCCCACATTCTCAAGTGCCTTCAGATGTGTAAGGTAGCTTTGTCCAAATGTCATGAAGAAACGAATACGCTTCAGGCCAGGGATGTTCTTCGCCAGGGATTCAAGCTCTTCATGGTACAGAAGGTACATGTCCTTCTCACCTACTTCAGCAAAGTCGTATACACGTTTGATTTCCATCGGCTTGGTTTCGATCCATTCGCCATTTTCCCAGTATCTTCCGTTAGCCGAAACTTCACGAATGTTGATCTCAGGGTTGAAGTTTGTTGCGAACGGATAACCGTGGTCACCGCCGTTACAATCCAGAATGTCGATATATTCAATTTCATCAAAGTAATGCTTAAGTGCATAAGCGGAGAATACTCCCGTTACACCTGGGTCAAAGCCGCTTCCGAGAAGTGCAGTAATCCCTGCTTGCTCGAAGCGCTCTTTGTAATCCCATTGCCATTTGTATTCAAATTTCGCTGTATCTTCCGGCTCGTAGTTCGCCGTATCCATGTAATGTGTCTTCGTTGCAAGACAAGCATCCATAATTGTCAGGTCTTGATATGGCAAAGCCAGGTTCATTACGATATCCGGTTTAACTTCGTTTATTAGAGCAATGAGTTCATCTACGTTGTTCGCATCGACTTGAGCTGTCGTAATTTTCGTTTTTCCGCCATCCAATTTTGCTTTTAGCTCATCACATTTCGATTTGGTACGGCTCGCAATGCAAATTTCTTCGAATACTTCACTGTTCTGAACACATTTGTGTGCTGCTACGGATGCTACGCCGCCGGCGCCAATAATAAGTGCTTTTCCCATTCTCATATCTCCTAACAAATTAAATTTTCAAGCCGTATTTAGTACACCCACCAAAACCAGCTGAATGTATGCCACTTGCGAAATTTGCAAGAAAAGTATGTTACTCATAGCTTCTCAAAACAAAAAAGCAAGTGTAAAAATCGCATAATTGCGCATCACACTTGCTTACGATATATCGTAAATATTAAATAAGCATAATTACTCCATAACCATCCGCGATGGTCACATGAACATGAGAAGGCTCATTCATATTTATGAGTATATCAATAATGGATCAGAGTCTGTCAGCAAATAATTACTTTTTCCACTCTTATTGACCGTTTCACAAGTTGATGTGCAGTGCACAGGTTGTAAAGTAACCAACTTATAAAATTTGAGCTTTTAACTCAATCAATAAGGCAACGAAAGTTGCCGATCGGCATTTGACCCGGCTGTCCGTGTGGCCTTAACGTCCTACCTTTATCGTAGGAGTGGTCAAAATTATCTGCTGGAAAGATCCGTTACGATAATTAGCTTTCCATTTCACGCAAGGACTACAATAACAGATGTCATAAACTTATTCAAGAGTTTTCTAGAAAAAAAAACAAAATGATTTTATATGGCGCTCATTACCTAATAATCCTTCATATCTAAATCTCGGAGATTAGTTAAACACGGAATCGGGAACATAATATACTTTTTGTGTATTTGTCTTGTTAACCGGATCGGGAACGATCGTAAAATAGACATTGCCGTTCTTCGTCTGAACCCCTTCAATCTCGTGGTTGCCTACATTTGTAATGTTCACGAGTGTTTTAAAGGTACCTGAGCTCGAAATCATCGCAATTTGAGGCGTATCTCCCTCAGCTCCACCCGATGTGTAAATCTCTGTACTGCCCAGCATATCTGCTCCCTGAAAAGAACCATTCGGCCGGATAATGCCGCTTCCCGATTGAGTAAAGCTGCTGACACACGCACTCACTGCTGCGGCGCTGTCCATCCGTACCTGCTCATTGCTGTCTAGAAGCTGGTTCAGTTTAGCCGTGTCATAAATCGACCATGTCACGGTACCTTCAGCGGTCTGGACTCGGAAGAACGTATGTGTACTGTTGCCGCCTCCATCAACACGGTAAGTGTCTCCTAATCTAGAGCCGGTTTTATTCGCATAATTCATGTAAGTAAACCGGCGTAGATCCGTATAATCCACCGTGGTTCCTGCGGCATACTTAAGTCTTGCGACTTGCAGTGACCAGTAGTAAGACGTGGAGGCATCTGCTTTTGAGCTGAAATAGAAGTAATTCTCCCCATTGTACGTATACATGTCCAGCGTTTGACAATGGCCGGTGTTCGTTACCGTCATTTCGTCCACATAATTCGCGTCTGTTCCATCGATAAGCAGTCTTGACAGATAGCAAGTGCCCATTGAACGCTGGGTTACATACAGATACTTGTCAGCAATATAAGCTTTTTGCACAACGACGTTATGCTTCAGTCCCTTAAGATTGTACGCCAGCTGCGCTGAGGCATTAACTGTCTTCTGTGGTGATGCAGCCTGTGCTGGCAATACGGTCATACTGAACATGATGCAGGCAAGAACCAGAGATACCCATAATTTCATACTTCCCTTCGGCTTCTTTAACATGTGCGACTTGAACATAGTACACCTCCATTTAATGTGAGGATAGCTCGTCCAGCAGCATGCTCGTCCAGCAGCATGTATGAGAATATCAGACATAGAAGTTATGGTTCAGCTATCCAGTTAACACTATGTTCTGCTTATGTTTTCCGAATTCCTGTTTTATGTAAATTATGGGTTTAACTTCCTGTAAACTGCATGATAGCTTGAACTCCTTAACCGAAGAAAAAGTCCAGAATGTTAGAGCCCTGCGAGACTTTCTTGTTGTAAAATTCGGAATATCCGCAATTGTTGCAGAACACGACGATAAATTGATTATTTTGGATATCAAACATCTTAGACAATCCTGTTCCCGTCATGGCTACTTCTTTACTGTCCGCGTCTCTACTTCCACATTTAATACAGCCTTTATTATTGTTCATGTTCATACAGCCTCCTAATTTCAAAATATAGATCTGTCATTGTTACCCAATCGCATACTTGCTCTGCTGAACAACCTTAAGCCATTCATTTGCAATAAGCTGGTGTCCAGCAGTTGTCGGATGGATACCATCCCACACCCAATAGGCTGTATCTGCACGGTTCGCCGCTTGATTGAAGGTTTCTTGTAAAGGCACGAAAAGGGTATTGTAGTCTTCTGCTAAATGCCGAACGACACTGCGGTACTCGTTCATTTTTGAGCTCCACTCGCTCCAATCTTTATCCGTTGCTTCTGAATGCATTACAAACGGCTCACATAGTACAATCCCTGTATCTGGCAATACTTCGCATGTCTCGTCCAGCAGCTGTCGATAGATTCGCTCATACCGGTCTGTAGCTCCCCGAGCACTGCCTGTAATGATACTGTGAGCGTCATTCACACCTACTAGCAGGCTAATCAGATCCGGCTGTAAGCTGATTGCATCCTCATTCCATCTGGCATAAACATCAGATACGCGATTACCGCTGACCCCTCTATTCATAAAATATGGCTGAGACTCTGCATACTGTGAACCGAGCTGTGCAGCTATAATATATACATATCCATGTCCCAGTATGTGGTTTGGATCAAGGTTCCGCCCCCAGTTACCGTCGGTTATCGAATCGCCTTGAAACAAAATTTTTCTTCGCTTGTTCTCCATCCTATTCACTCCGCTCCGCCTCAAGATGTAATACGCTTTCCATTGTCCTCTTCATTGTACATAAAGGTCATTTATCCTGCCTAGCCTGTATATCGCTGTCAACCCATGCATAGAGTCGCTCACATGGAAGTGCGGATTCACGTCAGTTGAATAAACTAGCAGGAATAACAAATAATATGGATTGCATCTATGACGAAAGCGGGTGTTTGTATGGAATGGATATGGAAATCTCTCCTCTTAGTTATTGCCGGCGTGGTATTACTTCGTGTTGCAGGAAGAAAGTCGATCTCTCAAATGAGCGTAGCAACCACGGTAGTAATGATCTCTATTGGGACAACGATCGTGCAGCCAATAGCTAATGAACACTTGGGGAAAGCGATCGGCTCAGCCAGCATCTTCATTCTGTCATTGCTGCTCCTTGAATACCTCCAGTATAGATTCAACTGGGTGGAAGAACTATTGTCAGGGAAAGCGAAGCTGGTCATTGAGAACGGACAATTAAGAACGGATAATTTACGAACCATGCGGATGACTGTCGATCAGCTGGAGGTAAGGCTTAGACAGAACGGGATCTCTCATCTATCTGATGTGAAAAACGCAACGATTGAATCTAATGGACATATCGGATATGAACTGATGCCGTATGCTAAACCGATTACAATGGCGGATATCGAGAAGCTGATGAATAATCTTAATCCGACAACTCAGGAGCAGCCACAAGGGGATGAGACACTTTTTGATGAAGTCAAACAAAATGGTCATCGCTCAGCGGTTGATCCAAAGCTTCAGTAAATTATTGAAGCCCTTATTCGTTAACATGAATCGAGTTCCTGCTTAATCCTGCGATGACATATCGGTGTTACAGTTGGGTTGTACGCACACACATTGATAACACAAAGGATGATTAGACATATGGGAATTCACACTTACTTTCGTTCATTGAACGATCTTGAGCGCATCATACGCACACCTGGCAAGTTTAAATTTGAAGAGCACAGCGTGTCAGCGCATTCCTGGAAGGTAGTGCAATATGCCAAGACCTTGGCTGACATCGAGGAGCAGCATGGAGTCCACGTAGATTGGAAAAAGCTATACGAGATTACAAGCAGCCATGACTATGGCGAGATATTTATCGGTGATATTAAGACACCTGTCAAGCACTACTCTCTTGAGCTCCGCGCCATGCTGCAGCAGGTAGAAGAAGGCATGGTACAGCACTTTATCGAGGAAAATATTCCGGAGGAATTTAAGTCAATCTTCCGCAGACAGCTTCGTGAAGGAAAGGACAATTCCGTAGAAGGACTTATTCTAGAGGTGGCAGACAAGCTGGATCAGGTATATGAAGCGTTCGTGGAATTGCAAAGAGGTAACACAGAGAAGGAATTTGTTGCAATGTATCGCAATGCCATTGTGAAGATTAAGAATATCGACCTGCACTGTGTTCGTTATTTTCTGGAGCAGATCCTCCCCGACATTATCGACGAATGTATGACCTCCCCTTTTGATATTAAGCAGATCACGAAGGAAGCCCTCGCTCAATAAAACCTCACCGAGCAATTAAACACCTCGTAAGCTTGCTTTCATGAACAAAAAAGCCGCGAAATCGCGACTTTTCAAATACCTTTAAACTCAATATAATCGAATATGCAAAATTCTAATATATTGATTCCCTATTGCTTGATGGCTGCAATCCGCAGTCTGCTGATGTCGATCATCCAATGACCATCCTTGTATAGCTCAGACCTCACTCGTTCTTCCACAGCATCATATATGAGTGCTTGGTGTTCAGCCGTAACCCCCCGGAATAGATAAGAAGAGAAGTTATCCATCCAGTTCCGAATCCCTAATCCCCCTTTTAACGTAGATTTACTGTCCATATGCTGAGCAAAAATGACCTTGAATCCCGTTTGCTCCAGCAGACTGGAATATTCACCGATCGTAGGATGATACCAAGGGTTTCTTCCCTCCCACTCGTATCCATACTGTTCCAGCTCTGCTCTGATTGCAGTCAGTATAATAGCGATATTACCGCTTGCCGCGAATTCCGCCACGAATCTGCCGCCATTCCGAAGGGCAGACCCGATGGAGCTGACGACTGCAGGCGCATCCTTGATCCAGTGCAGCACGGCATTCGAAAATACAGCATCATATAGAATTTCAGTTTTATAATACCGAGCATCTTCAACCGATAGCTGCAGTTCAGGATAATTTAGCTTAGCCTTCGCTATGATTTCCTCTGAGGCATCAATGCCTGTTGGAATCGCGCCGGCAGCCGCAATCTTGGCCGTTAAATTCCCATTTCCGCAGCCTACGTCCAGTATTCGCTCTCCGGCTGCAGGCTGCAGCAAGGAGATCAGATCTTTGTTCTGGGGTCCAGTATGATTAGCCTGGTTCGCAGAAGCTTCAATATTCATTGACTCATCTCCTCTTATTGAAAGTGTTTATAGATATATAATATCTCTAATATGACGTTAGTGCATCCATCTTATGCAGCAAAGGTAGAAAGCTCGGTAGGAACTGTCTACCATGTCAGCATGTGAAATGTGAAATGTACAATCTTCATTCACCACGCGTTTTCTATTTTTCGCACAGTAGGAATGAATCCTTCCTTTAACTTTTTACTTGAAGCTTCTTCGCAAGACTGGATATGGTCTGACTTCTCAGATGTTCTTCCATTTTGCCCTCTGCTTCCAGCACAACCTGCTGAATCAAGCACTCGGATCCATGGTTTAGATTACATTCGAACAAGGAAGTCGTTCCTTCTATTGCGTGTATTATATCAAGGAAGGAGATCTCCTCCCAGCCGCGTCTCAAGCTATATCCCCCGTTTGCTCCTGAGACCGATTCAATCATCCCTGCCTTGACCAGCTTCGTCAAGATCTTGGATAAATACGTAGGAGATACCTTCTGCCGCTCAGCCAGCTGCTGTACACCAACAGGTTTATCCGGGGTAGCCGCTGCTAGAAACAGCATCGTATGCAAAGCGTAATTTGTTGCCTTAGAGTATTTCATATTGCTAATCATCGCCTCAATAAAAGATTTAATGAGTCCATAATACCTTTTATTTCAAGACAGCGTCAAGAAATCACCATGACTGTTCCCAAGCTTCTGTGAGCAGTTCCGAATTAATGCCTGCAGCAGCCATGGAACCCATTGAAGCAGCCATGATCAGCTGATACATCTGAGTTGCTGAATCTCCCGCACTATACACTCCGGGCACACTTGTCTTCCCGAATTTATCTACAACGACCGATCCATCCTCGGCTGATTCACAGCCTAGAAGCTGAGGAAGGTCAGAGCCAATGCCGAGCTCTGGAGCAAAGAAAATCCCGGTACAAGGAATCATCGTGCCATCCTCCAAACGGACACCCTTAACCATTCCGTTGATTGAGTCAATCTCAGAGATAGGTGTATCAAATACTGGAATGTGATGCTTATTCAGTTCTTCTCTGTCCTGAGATGTCAGCTTGTCATCTCCATTCGTACAGATCGTGAAATCTCGAGTCCAGCCGGATAAGGTCTTCGCCATATGCAATGCCTTGTCATGGCTGACAATAACGACCAGCTTCTGATCTCTAAGCTCCCAGCCATCACAGTAAGGACAGACAAAGGCACTCTTCCCATATACCTCTGCCAAACCTTCGATTGGAAGCCTGATATCTCTCTTCCCAACCGCAAGCAGCAGCTTTTTAGCATGATACGCTAACCCTTTATCCGTGGTAATTGTAAAATCCCCATCCGCTCCACTCGCAGACACGGCTGTATCCGTGGTGAAAGATACGCTTGGATACGCCTCGATCTGCTCCTTGGCCACACGCCGGAACTCATGCGGGGTAATTCCATCCCGAGTGAGAAATCCATGGGAGTGACGAGTGACTCTGTTCCGAGCCTCCTCTGCATCAATAACCATGACCTTCTTTCTTGCCCGGCCTAACACAAGTGCAGCATTCAAGCCCGCAGGGCCGCCGCCAACAATAATGCAATCATAAGTCATAGATCTAAATCCCCTCTCTAAATATAAGATATTATAGATATTTTATATCTATAATTAGTGCAAAAAAATGGTCGTAGAGATGCTTACTAACTCACTCGATGCTTTTAGAATAAAGATCATGCACATTCTTGGTTTTCCACAAACTTAGTTATCATAGATATGATGTGTCTATAATAACTCTAATTATACGTTTTTACAAGTGTGATTTTTCACCTTAAGGTTAGACAGATGTTTTCAAGCGACTCACAAATCCACATAAAAACGCCACCTCCACTTGATTCTTCAAGAAGAAATGGCGTCTCTATTTAGCTTAATCCTTCTGACGATCTGTCAACGGAATATTCCATTACAGATTAATAAGGATCTGCCTCATGGCTCTTCTTCACCGCATCCTTGGTTGCTTGGTTTGCTGCTAGTGAGCCTTGTCCATATTTCGAAGAGCCTGATTCACGGCCAGGAAGCTTGCCTTCCTGCTCCATCTCACGCAGCTCTTTGACTTTCTTCTCAATGCCTTCTCTTACACGTCGGCCATAATCCTCATCTGCCTGCGTAAAATGCTCGACCATCGCCGTTTGAATTCTTGGGTCACATACCGCAAGTGCTTCAGACAGGTTCTTGATCAATTCGTCACGTTCCCAGTCCTCAAAGCTGCGATACGTCTCCCCTGCCTGACCGTAGTTGTTAGGACGATCAATAGGCTCGCTCATCGCTGCAGCATTATACGTCGGACGGTGCTGAGGATGACCTTCTCTACTCGCTTCCTGATACCCGCCGATCATGGACGGTTCATAGTTGATATGCGGGTTATTTCCGGATTCCTTCGGATCACGGATATCCATCTGTCCGCGATGCTGGTTCGTGCGAACCTCCGTTTTCGGTGCATTTACCGGGAGCTTAAGATAATTCGCACCTACACGATATCGCTGAGTATCGGAGTAGGAGAAGGTACGGCCTTGCAGCATTTTATCATCGGAGAAGTCCATGCCGTCTACCAGCACGCCCGTACCAAATGCCGCTTGTTCAATCTCCGCGTGAAAGTCTACCGGATTACGATCCAGTACCATACGGCCCACCGGAAGCCACGGGAATTTATCTTCTGGCCACAGCTTCGTATCATCCAGCGGATCAAAGTCCAGCTCAGGATGATAGTCATCCTCCATGATCTGTACGAACAGCTCCCATTCAGGATAGTCGCCTCGTTCGATGGCTTCATACAAGTCCTGAGTCGCATGACCGACGTTCTTCGCCTGAATAGAATCGGCTTCCTCTTGGGTCAGGTTGCGAATCCCTTGTTTCGGCTCCCAATGATATTTTACAAGCACGGCCTCGCCTTTATCGTTGACCCATTTATAAGTATTAACCCCTGAGCCTTGCATATGGCGATATGTAGCCGGTATGCCCCATGGAGAGAACAGGAATGTGATCATATGCGTCGCTTCAGGCGAGCGCGATACAAAGTCAAACATCCGCTGAGGATGAGAGACGTTAGAAGCAGGGTCCGCCTTAAATGCGTGAATCATATCAGGAAACTTCATAGCATCTCGGATAAAGAAGATCTTCAGGTTGTTACCCACGAGATCCCAGTTTCCGTCTTCCGTATACATTTTGACTGCAAATCCGCGGGGATCGCGGGCTGTCTCTGGAGAATCCTTCGCTCCTGCAACCGTGGAGAATCGAACCATCAGCGGGGTCTTCTTACCCGCGCCGGAGAATACTTTGGCCCGAGTGTACTTCTCTACCGGCTCATCTCCAACTTTTCCGTACGTTTCGAAATATCCAAATGCTCCGGTTCCTCTAGCATGCACGACACGCTCAGGTACCTCTTCCCGGTCAAAATGAGAAATTTTTTCGATAAAATGATAGTTTTCAAGTGTGGCTGGCCCACGATTACCGATTGTACGAATGTTCTGATTATCCCTTACTGGATGACCTTGCCGCGTCGTCAGTGTCTCACGCTGTACATCTTGCTCGCTTGATGCATTCTTGTCCTTGTTCTCTGCCAAAATGAAAACCTCCTTCAAAAATTTGTACTTTTTGCGGCTTGCATTGGAATATTTCTTCCATCTTAGAACTTCTTCAAAAAAGACCTATATCCTTCACGATGAACGTCAAAATGGCCTCATTAATGTTTAAACTTAGTGGATTTTCATAAATCATGAAATGAATTAAGTTAGGATGAATCTTTCGTGAAGCAAAGATTAAGGTTATGAGGCTGAATGTTCAGCTTCCAAAGACGCCAGGAAGTGCTGAATTTCTAATGTTGTGTCATTATAAGGCTTGTTCTCATGCCATCCATAATTAAAGAATCCATGTCCCATGCCATCATAGGTTAGAAACGTAATGTGGTTGCCTGCTTGATTCATTTGCTCGACAAAGGTTTGATTCTGCTCGTAGAGTTCATCCGAGGTTCCACACATCCAGAGGGTAGGCGGCAGACATTTCTTAATATGATGAATAGGAGACAAATCCGTCGCAGTCTCTAGAAATTCAGGAAACAATCTGCCCATAATGTCCACCCCATCCATACCGGCTGCGAACACAATTAGTGCGTTAGGGATATGATTGGTACTGTTATCGTCATTAAACTCATCAAACATGATCGAGGATACAGCGGTATATCCACCAGCGGAGGCGCCGCACATGACAACGCAATTTGGATCTACGCCGAGCTCCGCTGCATTGCTTCTGACCCACCCTACTGCCGACTTGGCATCACAGATCGCTTGCATCGGAGTGAATCCATCATCATGACCGTTTCGATAATCAACACAGATTGCAACGATACCCTGAGAAGCCAAATACCGTGCCTGATTCTGAAATTGAGCTGGTGATAAAGGACCCTTTTTGAAACTCCCTCCATTAAAAAACAAGATGGCTGTCCTATCCTTAGCCGAATTATCGGGATGTTCAGGCTCAAATATGTACAGGCTCAGTTTACGTTTTCCGACCGTTTTGTAGGTAACTTGTTTTACAGGATAATCGAACTCAATTACACGCATATTCATTCCTCCCTAATCGTTGTAGATTCACTGCTACAGACCATATTTTACCATAACAAATGTAAATAAAAGGAATTATTTGCGTACAAAAAAAAGAGAAAAAGCCATACAGCTCCTCTGCATGGCTAGATTATAACTATAATGCTTGCAGCTTTATTTTGCCGCTTTTCTTCGCATACTTGCAGTCGTTCCTCCATCTACGAGCATGTCCGTCCCCGAAATATACGATGCCTGGCTGCTGCACAAGAATTCTACGGCAGAAGCAATTTCATCAGGCTCCCCTTCTCGGTCAACCGGCGTACTCGCTCTGCAGAAGTAGCTGAGCAGTTAACAAACGTTGCTCTTACTTCGATGCAGCTGGCACGTTAATAATCGAACATACAAAAGGCCGCTTAATAGCGGCCGATGTTACGTATAGGTGGTCAGGAAGATGTACGTCGAGCTAAAAGTGTATATTTTTCATCGCACTTGAGTCTAGCTGATGTTGTTTCTTCGTATAAACCATCATCAGCGGAATACTGATCGCAAACGCTCCAGCCACAAGCAGGAATGGAATTCGCGGATCTATTCCGTATGCCCAGCCGCCAATTACGCCGGAAGGTGAAATAACAATCAGGATGAGAACCTGGAGCAGAGCAAATATTTTGGCGCGGTTCTCATCGTCAATCGCATTCGCCACGGCCGTTTCCAAATAAGGATACGTCATCATCGTGCCGATCGCCGCAACGATTGTGCTAACACTGAGCAGGATAAGGTCACCTTTTGGCGCCACAACCAGAATGACATTCGATAAAACGGAAATGATAAATCCCCACACCATGATACGGTTCACCTGCGATTCGGCAATCCGGGGCATGATCCATCGCATGAACATGAGCATGATAATGGAGGAGAACGCCGGGAACACAGAAATCAGCCCGCTCCCTAGTTGCAAATATTCAACCATAAAGATGGAAACATACGTCGTCTTGACTGTCGTTTGAAAATTAAACAAAATATAGACCGCAAATATGATGAGGAGCAGCGGACTGCGGAGCATCACTTTCAGCACGGACAAGTAATCGGACATCCCCTCTTTGATACTCATTGACTTGGCTTCCTTCATTTTACGATAGCCTATATCGGTCTCTCTCGTCGCATAATGGCGTCCGATGAACTGAATCGTCATCATGATGCAGGCCAGAACGAACATGATTCGAACCCCAGGTACAAGGGAGAAATGGTATACCAGAAGTCCCCCAATCGGAGCGAACAACCCGCCTACCACACTAATCAGCTGCAGCAAAGTAAATACGTATGTTCTTTCTTTAGGAGCCGTATCCTCAACGAGCAGACAGTAGAACGCGGTATGAGGAACCTTTTGAAAACCGTTCACGATCGCGGCGATCACGAAAAACCAGAAATTTTGCGAGACTGCCCACAACAGTGTAGCGACGCTCCGCTAAGTACATCAAAATAGAGCAATGCACGCTTACGCCCCATTCGGTCTGTGAGGTATCCGCTGAGGAAGGATGAGAGTACTTGAACGAGCAGTCCGATGGTAGTAATCCAGCCGATTCCCGTCTCGGTTACCCCGAGCTCATACATGAAGATCGAGCTATACGTCACAAACATGCTGTACGGAATCAGAAACAGCGGTTCATAGATGAGACGGCCCTTCGCATTGCCAGTCAATTGGCGAAAAGAGTTAGAAGCCATATGTTCCTCCGGATATGTAAGAAATCGATTGATAGAAACAATTAACTAGTGATGAAAGCTGCTTTATACTTGATCAGATACTTATTTTCAAGCTTTAAATTGTTTAATAACATGGTCCAATATTCCCTTAACTTTACGGTAACTCATTGTATGTAGTGAATGCGATGATGAACAGATGCTTTGCCTTCAATTTTGCTATCCTGACCCTCTCCTTATTGAAACAGTGCTAATCCATATCAAAGAAGATTGACTGTATCATCATGCTATCTTCCATAAAATGACTTCGTATCCTTTTGAAGTCTATCATAATAACAAACGGAACTAAATGGTTAATGACAATCGAGTAGGAGGCTACCCATTAATTGAGTAGCCGACCTCTCACACCACCGTACGTACCGTTCGGTATACGGCGGTTCAACCGCTTAAGTGCAA
>NZ_FNNT01000007.1:0-338530 GCF_900106725.1 Paenibacillus sp. PDC88
TCCACACGTACCCATCCCGAACACGACCGTTAAGCCCTCCAGCGCCGATGGTACTTGGACCGCAGGGTCCTGGGAGAGTAGGACGCCGCCAAGCACACATAAGACACTATCGATGAAATTCGATAGTGTCTTTTTTTTGCTCGAGAGCTTAAACATAAAATATTTTCTTAAATTTAGTACCAAGTACTAGTACCAGATGATATAATAAGGATACTAACTGTAAGGAAGGTGAACAGGATGTATCAATCAAAGGCGAAAATCACGGCAATAGGCACTTATGTACCGGAGAAAATATTATCTAACGAAGATCTCGAAAAAATGGTAGATACTAATGATGAGTGGATTGTACAGCGTACAGGCATGCGAGAACGAAGAATAGCTGCAGAGAACGAGTATACGTCTGATCTGAGCTATAAAGCAGTTTCAGACATGATTAAACGCTACGCTGTTGATGTAACGGATGTAGATATGATTCTGGTTGCCACTAGTACAGCTGAGTATACTTTTCCGAACGTCGCTTCCCGAATTCAACAGCATTTTAATATTAAACAAGCAGGTGCTATTGATCTAGGCTCAGCTTGTGCTGGATTTGTTTACGGATTGCAGCTGGCTGATGGAATGGTATCCAGTGGTATTCACAAGAAAGTGCTTGTAGTTGGTGCTGAGACTCTTTCCAAAATCACAGACTATACAGACCGATCTACCTGTATCCTCTTTGGGGATGGGGCTGGAGTTGTGTTGATCGAAAGAGATGATGAGCATCCTGGCTTTATAGCGTCGATGTCCGGCACCCATGGCAGTGGTGGAGGTCATTTATATAGAAGAACATTTGCTACCGAAATTGATGGGATGAATATTGAGAAGGATGCATTTCTTGTTCAGAACGGACGGGAGGTCTACAAATGGGCAGTACGTCATGTACCTGAGGCCTCTAAACAGCTTATTGAGCAATCAGGGCTGCAGCCGGAGGATATTCATTGGTTTGTACCGCACAGCGCGAATTTAAGAATGATTGAATCCATTTGTATGAAAGGTCCGATTCCTATTGAGCGTACGTTGACTAGTGTGGAGTTTAGAGGAAATACCTCGGCTGCCTCGATCCCCTTGGCAATTCAGCTCGGACTTGATGATGGGCATCTTAAATATAATGATAAGATGTTATTGTTTGGATTTGGTGGAGGCCTAACGTATGCAGGAGTCATTATGCGCTGGACCGTACCGGATAGCAATTAAGAGATAGGAATGGGGAGATTGTCCTCATTCCTATCTTAGTCTTACATAATTAATTTGAGTATCCAGAGACCTGCAATGAATTTGCAGCATGAGTAAATAAAATCTATTATGAAATAATGACATATCCCTCACTTATCTTTTGGAATGTATCTTCATCCGCGATAATAAATAACTTAGCTTGTTCTGGAATGATGGCGTTAGGTCTTCTTATAATACTAGTATCATCATGATCAGCAATCAACAAGGCCCCCATTGCTTTTATATCCTCGAAGGCGTCATTGTATGTTATCCATTCTTTCTTTTTGTTAATAACATATATTTTCTCGCCACTCTCTGTGCTGAGCAGATTCATAAAAAGCTTGGAAGAACCTTTATGTACACTTGCATGGGCGATCAGATAGGAGATAGACTGCTGTGAAAGGATGAGCTCATCTACCTTCGCATGCCTAAAGTTCATAAGGTGATTCTCCTTAAGAATCTCTGCTATGGTGTATATATGGCGGTTCACTTTCTCACCGTAGCTTTCGATTGTTGTGGCAATCAGCAGTGTCTGTCCATCTGCATATTTGGCCGGCACTCCTTGAGGAGAAAAGATAATAACCGCTTTTGATTTGGCCACGTTTGCACGATCAAGTGTCTCGTATTCTGTCGGCTCGCCTTGTATGTAATGGATTTGACTATGGTCTATGGGACTCGAAGGAAGATCAGCGATAAGAACGATGTTATGAACACTGTCGCTGTTCAGCATTTCCTTAATGGTATCCTTGATCTTATCGTCAGACCAGCCAATAATGACATAATGATCCTCACCTCTGTAATCCATTTTTCCTTCCTCCTTCATTTTGATCCATTTAATAAATCGTTCAGAAATTTTAGCGATGAGTGTCCCGATGAGAAAAAGCCCTGTAAAAATAACAATCGTACCGAAAATCATCCCAGGTGTGGTTTCAGGGAAGTAGTCCCCATAACCGACCGTTGTGGTCGTAACAATAACCCACCAGAGTCCTTTGATATAGGTAGAGAATTTCTCAGGCTCTAGAATATGAATGATAATCGGGCTAATGAAGAAAAAGGAGAGTGTAAAATAGAGGAGCGTTATATTGCTCATTTTAAACATTTTCTCGAAAGCCTTGCGCCAAAAAAGCATAGCCCACCTCATTTTTAATTTATGTAACGCAGCTGGATTATGGCATTTATTTACGAGTTAAACAAAACTGAGTTCCACTACATTCAAAATATTTACAGTGAGTTCTATTATATAAAACTTCTTGCCGCTCGGCTATCTAAATCATTTCCCTGAAAAAAGAGCACATACCGGCAGGTCGGCATGTGCTCATCATATGAAATCGTTATGTGTCTGTTAAGCAACACGTATAACTACTCGGATAACATGGGGGCTTTACGGTGCTGTGTTCCCTGCTCGTAGCTGTAAGCGAGCTTGATGAGCTTACCTTCATCATAGGCTCTGCCAAGGAATTCAATCCCGACAGGAAGTCCGTCCTTGGTGAAACCTGCTGGAACCGTGATGGCGGGGAATCCAGAGAAGGCGCTAAGCCGGTTATTACCGCCGGCATTTTGAGGCTCACCTATTACCGCAGCAGCCGCAGCTGTACTAGGATACACAATGGCATCCAGGTCATGGTCTGCCATCACTTTTAGAAGAGAGTCCTTGGCCAGCTTCGTTCGCTTCAGCACGATATCTTTATACTCCTCGGTTTCCAATGTTTCACGGGCATCGCGGGACTTCATTGATTGCTCTTGGTCTAAATCATAATTGCCGGATGCAATGATCTCAGACAAGGTGGTGTATGGAGCATCTTCACCAAGTCCTTCAAGGTAATCATTAAGCTGGAATTTGAACTCATAGCTGCTGAGACTTGGATACTTAGAGAGCTCGGCCAAATTAGGGATCCGGATCTCTACAGCAGTAGCGCCAAGCCCTTCAATTTCATTAATTGCATTATAAATAATGGAGGAAGTTTCTTGTTCCGCATCACTGCTGGTGGAGAAGAGCTCAGAAGCTACGCCGATGCGAGCGCCTTGCAGGCCTTGTGGGTCCAATTCATCGAGATAGCTCTCTGGTATTCGTCCGACGCTTGCTGCGGTGCTTACATCCTCAGGGTCATATCCTGCAATAGCATCCAGCATGATCGCAGCGTCTTCAACGGTGCGTGCCATAGGTCCGCCTACATCCTGTGTGAGTGCAAGCGGAATAATGCCGTCACGGCTTGCCAGTCCAATCGTTGGACGAATCCCTACAAGACTATTAAAACTGGAAGGGATACGGATCGAGCCTCCGGTATCTGTGCCTAAGCCTGCAGCTGCAAAGTTGGCGGCAATCGCAGCACCCGTTCCCCCGCTTGAACCGCCGGGATAGTGATCAAGTGCATAAGGGTTTAAGGTTTGTCCACCGAGAGAGCTGGATGTTGTGATGCCGAAGGCAAATTCATGCAGATTTGTTTTGCCCAAGATGATTGCACCGGCTTCTTTCAATCTGGCGATTTGCTCTGCATCTTCATCGGGAACAGAATCTTTGAGGCATAGGCAGCCTGCTGAGGTTGGCATATCACTCGTATCATAATTATCTTTGACCAGAATCGGGATTCCATGAAGATCACTGCGAGGTCCTGTACTTGTACGTTCCTTATCGAGTTCAGCTGCGATATCAAGAGCATCCTCGTTAATCGTGAGCACTGCATTTAGAGAAGGACCTTGATCGTCATACTGTTCAATCCGATCCAGATACATTTGCACAAGCTGGACGGAGGTCAGCTTGCCTTGTTCCATCGCTTTTTGCATATCTGAAATGGTAGCTTCCTCTACTTCAAAAGGCTGTATGTATTCTAATACACGATCATAGATAAGCTGGACATCTGAAACGGTGAGTGGGGTTCTGGGAAAGAAGGATTCTTTGCTGTAGCCTGTCATAATTCCAGCTTGAGCTACAGCACTAATCGCATCAGCATAGGAGCTGTTCTGAGGGATATCTTTAAATGTATGATCCGCTGCAGGCAAAGAGAGCCAATCCTGAATCGCTTGGGCTGCCGCTTGTCTTGATATCACGGTGCCGGTAGCTTTCTCCAAGGTAAAAGGAACGCCCGCCGTCTCTGCAGCCCGTTTCATTTGATCGTAAAAATAGGTGGTGCCAGCCGGCTTGTTAGGGCTGATCTCAGCAGAGGAAGTACCAATTGAATTCGTTCCATCTGCTGCTGATACTGTATAGGCTGGAAGGAGGAAGGAGCTGGTGAGGAGTGCAGCTGCAAGCAAGGCTTGTCCACTTTTTCTCCACCGATGTAACGGCTTGTCCACTTTCATATAAACACTCTCCTTGTAAGTTAATCTTGAACTCAGAGTCGATAGCATATCCTAACTCGTGTAAGTTAGATCATATTTAATGTCATAAATTCTTACAAGTACAGTGGACATCGAATAAAGCGATTACATCACTTGTTTACTGGATAATGCTCATTATTTTGATTGAATATATCCATGAAAATAAATTGAGTAAGGAGTCATAAGACTATTATCATAGAAGAAATGTTATGTTACATGACATAATACGTAGTGCTAACGCTCCTCGTTGGTCTCTCTCGTATACATCTACATCTATCTAATATGTTAAAAGAGCTGGGTCCTCTCACTTTTTTTGGTTTTCTATTTCTTACTCCACTCCGTATTTTGAATTCTCTTCGTGTCATCGTTCATAATGAATGTTCTTGGTATGTAAGGGCTTGTTCTTTCGCAGGTACTTTAAAGGAATGATATAATGAAGGATGTTATAGAAAGGAGAGTTCCATGAAAGTACTTGTTCTAGCCGAAAAACCTTCCGTGGCAAGTGAGATTGCCCGTGTAATGGGAAGCAGAGAGAAGCATAAGAGTTATTTTGAAGGACCTAAATATGTAGTAACTTGGGCTTTGGGCCATCTGGTCGGACTGGCTGAGCCTGAGGATTATGATCATAAATATGCAACTTGGAATCTGGCTGATCTGCCGATTCTACCGAAGCAGACGAAGCTGAAGGTACTGCGTGAAACCCAGCATCAATATAAATCTGTACAGCAGCTAATGAAGAGACAAGATATCAAGGAGCTCGTCATTGCAACAGATGCTGCCCGTGAAGGTGAGCTATTGGCCCGCTGGATTATGCAGATGGCGCATTTCAAGAAGCCTTTTAAACGCTTATGGATCTCGTCTCAGACGGACAAAGCCATCAAAGAAGGGTTTGCGAATTTGAAGCCGGGTCAGCAGTTTGATCGGTTGTATGAATCCGCACGCTGCCGTGCTGAGGCGGACTGGATGATCGGTCTGAATGTCACCCGTGCCCTTACGGTCAAATATAATGCCCAGCTGTCTGCAGGACGTGTCCAAACCCCGACTCTCGGCATGATCATGAATCGGGAAAAAGAAATAATGAACTTCCGCTCAGAGGAATACGAAACGTTGTCTGCTGATTTTGGCAGCTTCCAAGCGATGTGGCGAGCGCCTCAGGGAGACTCTCGTATTTTTGATAAAGCCCGGACAGAAGAGCTTAAGCGCAAGCTTGAAGGACGCTCTGGCAAAGTTGTTCAAGTGAAAAAAAGCGAGAAGGTTGAAGCCCATCCGCTGGCATATGACTTGACCGAGCTGCAGAGAGACGCCAATAAGCGATATGGTTTCTCAGCGAAACAAACCTCTAATCTTCTGCAGAAATTGTATGAGCAGCATAAGCTTGTCACTTATCCACGGACAGACAGCAGATACTTGCCCTCGGATATGACAGAGACGTTCAAGGAGCGCCTGGAGAGTGTAGCGGTAGGCCCTTACAGTGGATTAGCAAGACCGCTGCTTCGTACCAAGCTTCCAATTACGAAGCGTGTGGTGGATGACAGTAAAGTGAGTGACCATCATGCCATTATCCCTACAGAGCAAACGGTTCTGCTCAATCAATTGTCTACGGAGGAGCGCAAGCTCTACGATCTGATTGTAAGGCGATTTATAAGTCTGTTCTATCCGGCAGCAAGATATGATGCGGTGCAGGTTAAGATTGAAGCAGAGAATGAAGCTTTTATTGTGAAAGGAACAACAGTCAAAAATCACGGCTGGCGTGAAGTATATGGCGCAGAAGGTTACAGCGATGAGGATGAGGAGACTTCAGAGGATGCCTCCGATTCAAGAGGAACGGGGCAGGATCTCCCTGAGCTTCGCGAAGGGGAGATCATCAAGATACAGCGATGTATCATTAAATCTGCCCGTACAATGCCCCCGAAACGCTATAACGAAGCAGCATTGCTGGCTCAAATGGAGAAGCATGGTCTGGGTACACCTGCGACCAGAGCTGATATTATCGAGAAGCTTGTCAGCAGTGACACCATTGAGCGTCAGGGCAATGTGATGCACCCAACCGGCAAAGGAAAACAGCTGATTGAATTGGCAGCACCACAGCTTCGTACACCTGAGCTTACTGCCAAATGGGAGTCAGAGCTGGAGCGCATCGCCAAAGGACAGGGCTCTCCTGAACCGTTCTTAAACGGAATTCGGAAAATGGCTGATGAACTTGTACGCAGTGTCAAGAATAGTACCACGGAATACAAGCCGCATAATGTATCTAACAGCCATTGTCCAGATTGTGGTACAAGACTGCTAGAGAAGAAATCCAAGCGAGGCAAGTTCCTGGTGTGTCCTGCGGAGGATTGCAGCTACAAGCGATCGGCAGAGAAGCGTTTGTCCAACCGGCGTTGCCCGCAATGCCATAAGAAGATGGAGCTTAAAGAAGGCAAGGCAGGAATGTATGTGCAGTGTCTGCCATGCGGCATCACGGAGACCGTGGACAAGGACAAGCAGCGGGTTAATAAACGTGAGCAGCAGAAGCTCGTTAAGCAGTTTGAGAAAAAGGAGCCAATTGGCTCTAACCTCGGTGATCTGCTGAAAGCAGCACTGGAAAAGAAAGAAGGCAAATAAGCAGTGTGAGGCGGAATATGAAGTGTTCGTATAATGCGCCTCCGAAGATGACAATCTATGTCTTAGGGGGTGAGCGACACATGCCTTATCATAAACCGCTGAAAATTAAAAACCAGCAAAATAAGTCTAGTGTGCTAGAGGAAAGCAGAACCATTCGTCCAGCCAAGGCCGCCCACACTCCGCCAAGCTTAAACGGCATTCCTAAGCAGGAATCCTAAGCGGAAACTTGCTCTTTGCAGTGATAAGCTGGCAGCATGAGAACCAGATTCAATATCGAATCTGGTTCTTCTGTATGTTTCAAGCGCAGCATGAAGTTATGTAACGCATAGAATAATGCCCATATAGATACACTAAATTCAGCCGACTACACCTGAGCCTGCCCGCACTCATTGTCACTCTGTTTCTTCAGAAGCTATAATGGAGTGGGGAATGTGATCCCTAAAGAAAGGGGAATTGCCAATGCGGACAGGCATCATTCTATGGTTTGTTTTTATAAATGTGGTAGCCTATCTTGTGATGTCAGAGGATAAGAGAAGAGCACAGAAAAGACGAGACCGGGTTCCGGAAAGAACGCTGTTTTTACTTGCTGCGATCGGAGGTTCACTCGGCATACTGATTGCAATGTACCGGAAGCGGCACAAAACAAGGCATGCCAGCTTTACCATTGGCGTACCTGTTCTTCTCTTCGTTAATGCGATACTATATGGCTATTTTTTGAGCTGAGGTTCGCTTAAGACGCAGTGTAGCTTACAGACAGCTTGTTGATTCAAACAAATCCGTAATCGGTTAAATATAAGTACATACAGAAAGGTGGCGTTCCTCATGACTTTTTCCAATATTCTACTTGCATACGACGGATCAGAGTTAGCGAACAAAGCGTTTGAGCGCGCAGTGGAGTTAGCCAAATTATCTGAAAATACACAGCTGCATATTGTTCACGTATACGATTTCCCGCGGGTATTTATCGGCGAAGGTCTGGCCCCAATCCCGCCATCGGTAAATAGTGATGTATATGAGCTTGCTGAAGAGACTGTAGACGAGCTTAAGAGACGTCTAGTCAATGAGCAAATTGGAGCCAAGGTTGAACTCATTCAAGGGTCTCCAGTGGATGTCATATTGGAGTATGTGAAACAGAACGATATGGATCTCATTGTAATCGGCAGCAGAGGACTGAGCGGAATACGCGAATTTGTGCTGGGCAGTGTAAGCCATCGTGTAGTTCAGGAAGCAGACGTGCCTGTACTCGTTGTGAAATAAACAATATGAAACAGATCATTTGTTCGAGAAAAACCAGTATCTTTCCTGTACTTCATGGAAGCTGCTGGTTTTATTTATGTTTTTAGTTTATTAATATCCGAACATTAAATATGGTAAAGATTAAAATGTTCGTCTTTAAGTTGACATCGGGTGTAGGGGATTGTTAAACTGTTAAAGGTAAAAAGAATAAACTCGAAAATCAAAGAAATAAGTAAACTGTAGAGCAAAGAATCCATTTCAAAATACCGATGTTTGTCGTATTAATGAAATCGATTCGTCCAAAATATAGAATGATCTCGTATAGTACCGGGAATACGGCCCGGAAGTTTCTACCCGAAAACCGTTAATTTTCGGACTACGAGGATATCAATGTTGAGAGCAGCGGGTTGATGCCGGAATTCATGTCCATGCTTTTTCAAAGCCAACATCAAAATCTTTAAGCATGGGGTATCTTGTTTATAGGTGAGCTTGAGCCGCCGCTAAAGACAGGGTCTGGCTTGTGTGGAAGCACATCCATGGTGGTTTATTGTTTCTCCCGTAAGGCTGCAGCTCTGATATCTTCATATCGTCCGGAATCCGTATAGTGTCATCATAACTCGAGGATTTCGGTTTTTTTTCGTCAATTGAAGGTGCTTGTTGATCAAATTCAAGGGAGTGGATATCATGTCAGTGCAAGTTGCCGTAATTATGGGGAGTACATCAGATTGGGAAACGATGAGACATGCCTGTGAAGTGCTGGACGAGCTGGACATTGCTTATGAGAAAAAGGTCGTCTCTGCTCACCGTACGCCGGATCTTATGTTTGAATTCGCAGAGGGCGCGTATGACCGCGGAATTAAAGTGATCATTGCTGGGGCAGGAGGAGCCGCTCATTTGCCTGGAATGGTCGCATCCAAAACCTTGGTTCCTGTGATCGGTGTCCCTGTTCAGTCGAAGGCACTGAATGGTCTTGACTCGCTGCTCTCTATCGTGCAAATGCCTGGCGGTATTCCGGTAGCTACGGTCGCGATCGGCAAAGCGGGAGCAACGAATGCAGGACTGCTCGCTGCACAGATCATCGGTGCATTTGATCCTGAGGTTGCGGGCAGAGCACAGGAACGCAGAGATCGAATCCGCAAAGAAGTGCTAGAAAGCAGTGATACGTTATGATAAATAAGCTAATCAGCGAGAGCATAAAGGTCTTCCCTTCTGGAGCTACGATCGGAATACTTGGAGGCGGACAGCTTGGGCGGATGATGACATTATCAGGTACAGCCATGGGATACCGGTTTATTACACTGGAGCCGACCGAGAATTCACCTTGCGGGCAAGTCGCGCGGCAGATTGTGGCAGGTTACGATGATCAGAATGCAGCACGCCAGCTTGCAGAAGAGTGCGATGTAATCACTTATGAGTTTGAAAATGTGGATGCCGATGTGGCAGCCTTGCTGGAGAACGAAGCGTATGTCCCTCAAGGAAGCAGACTGCTGTATACGACTCAGCATCGTCTTCGGGAGAAGCGTGCCATTGAAGCGGCGGGTGTGCCGGTTGCTCCTTATCGGGAAATTAAGAGTGCGGAGGACATGAGCGCAGCGGTTGAGGCGCTAGGCGTTCCTTGTGTGCTTAAGACCGTAACTGGAGGCTACGATGGCAAAGGCCAGCGCGTGATTCGTGACAGAGAGGCAGCCCTTGCGGCTTACGAAGAGCTGGCGGGCCTTGGCACAGAGCTCGTATTAGAGCAGTTTGTCTCCTTTGACTGCGAAATATCTGTTATTGCTGCACGTAATCCCCAAGGAGAGATTCGGACATTTCCTCCAGCTGAGAATGTGCATGTTAATAACATATTGCACACTTCCGTTGTACCGGCAAGAGTGTCATCAGAGCTCCAGCTCGAAGCGCAGCAGCTCGCAGCTAAGATCGCCGAATCGATGGGAGCCGTTGGGCTGCTGGCTGTCGAGATGTTCGTGACAAGAGATGGACAGCTGTATGTTAATGAATTGGCCCCTCGGCCTCACAACTCAGGTCATTATACGATGGAGGCGTGCAGTACATCGCAGTTTGAGCAGCATGTAAGAGCAATATGCGGTCTGCCGCTTGCAGATACATGCCTGCTGAGCCCTGTTGTGATGGTCAATGTCCTGGGAGAACATATCGAAGCCGTTATTGATCGATTTGCCAAAAAGGATGCAGACGCAGATGAACTGGGCGTCGTGCCTAAGCTTCACCTGTACGGCAAAGCCGAAGCCAAGACCGGACGTAAAATGGGACATATCAACCTGTTATGCCATGATGTGCAGCATGCACTGGATTGGATAGACAAAACCAATATATGGAGGAACGAATAGAAATGATTGAACGTTATAGCAGACCCGAAATGCGGGCGATATGGACGGAAGAGAATAAATTTAAGGCTTGGCTGGAAGTTGAAATTTGTGCCTGTGAGGCATGGGCAGAACTCGGCGTTATTCCCAAAGAGGACGCAGCTGTCCTACGTGAGAAAGCAAGCTTTGATATTGACCGGATCTACGAGATTGAGCAGGAGACACGTCATGATGTCATTGCCTTCACACGTACCGTATCCGAAAGTCTTGGAGAGGAACGTAAATGGGTGCATTACGGTCTGACTTCTACAGATGTGGTTGATACAGCGAACGGTTACCTGCTTCGTCAGGCGAACGAAATTCTTGAGAAGGACATTCTGAACTTCATTCAGATCCTTAGAGACAAAGCGATTGAATACAAGCACACTCCAATGATGGGACGGACACATGGTGTACATGCGGAGCCAACAACCTTTGGTCTGAAAATGGCACTGTGGCATGAAGAGATGAAGCGCAACCTCGAACGCTTCCGTCATGCTGCCGACAATGTCCAGTATGGCAAAATCTCAGGTGCGGTAGGAACGTATGCCAACATTGATCCTTTCGTTGAGGAATTCGTATGTAAGAAGCTGGGCACGAAGCCGGCTCCGATCTCAACGCAAACATTGCAGCGTGACCGCCATGCTGAATATATGGCAACCCTCGCACTGATTGCGACTTCCCTGGACAAATTCGCGACCGAAGTACGTGCACTCCAGAAGAGTGAATTCCGTGAGGTGGAAGAGGCTTTTGCTAAAGGTCAAAAAGGCTCTTCTGCTATGCCGCACAAGCGCAATCCGATCGGCAGTGAGAACATTTCCGGCTTGTCCCGTGTCATTCGCGGACATATGCTGACAGCTTATGAGAACGTAACGCTGTGGCATGAGCGTGATATCTCGCATTCCTCAGCAGAACGCGTCATCCTGCCAGATGCAACGATGCTGCTGAACTACATGCTGAACCGTTTTGGTAACATCATCAAGAATTTGACGGTGTTCCCTGAGAACATGAAGCGCAACATGGCCCGTACCTTCGGTGTTCCGTTCTCCGGACGCATTATGACGAAGCTGATTGATAAAGGCTTCAGCCGTGAAGAAGCGTACGATACAGTTCAGCCTCGTGCGATGGAAGCATGGGAGACACAGCGCCAATTCCGCGACATCGTGGAAGCAACGCCGGCGATTACGGAAGTGCTCAGCACAGAGGAGATCGAGGACGCCTTTAATCCGGCATGGCATCTGAAGCATGTGGATACGATTTTTGACAAATTAGGATTGAACTAGTCCAGCAAGATATCTAAAGGGCTGATACGGCTTAAAAAATAATAAAACGTGGAGTGATTAACGTTATGGCTTTATCCACCGCAGCAGAGCTCATTAACGCACCACTGTTATACAAAGGCAAGGTTAGAGAGTTGTACGATTTGGGTGAGCATTTCCTGATCGTCGTAACAGACCGGATTTCAGCATTTGATTATGTGCTGGAGCCGGCTGTTCCGGAGAAAGGCAATGTACTCAATACAGTTAGTGCTTTCTGGTTTGACCAAACCAAGGAATGGATGCCAAACCACGTTGTCCATACCAATGTAGAAGAACTGGGAGATATCGTGCTGGATAAAGAAGCGCTGAGGGATCGGATTATGGTCACGAAAAAAGCCGAGCGCATTGATATCGAGTGCGTTGTTCGCGGATACATTACCGGCAATGGCTGGAGACAGTATCAATCCTCTGGAACAGTTAACGGGATTAAGCTTCCGGAAGGACTTCGTAAAAATGCGAAGCTGGACAAGCCGATCTTCACGCCGGCGGCCAAGAACGATGTTGGCCATGACGAGGATATCTCCATGGAGCAGATGAAATCGGCGGTTGGCGAGGAGCTTGCACTTGAGCTTGAAGCGAAGAGTCTTCAGCTGTATGAGTTTGCGAGAGACTATTGCGAGCAAAGAGGTATTATTTTGGCAGATTGCAAGTTTGAATTCGGGATCGTGGATGGCGAGGTCATTTTGATCGACGAGATCTTTACGCCGGATGCCTCCCGGTTCTGGGCCAAGGAGAAATACGCGCTGGACATCGAGATCGACAGTATGGATAAAGAGCCGGTAAGAGCCTATCTGGCATCCACGGATTGGGATAAGAACAGCCAGCCGGAGCCGCTTCCTGAGCATGTAGTAGAGGAAACGAGCAGACGCTATAAAGAGATTAAGGACAGGCTGACCCGTTAATTTAAGATGTGGTACATGGGAAGTATTCATAACCCCATTATGGAAACTTAGCAGATAAAAGCTTCATATTAGCAATCATTATCATCATTAATAGTCCAAACCTTAAAAACATTCCTTAGGAGGAACTTCCGATCATGATAAAAGCTACTGTATACGTTACGATTAAACAAAGCGTACTTGACCCTCAAGGCGTTGCCGTACAAGGCGCGCTCCATTCCATGGGCTTCAGTGAAGTAGAAGGGGTACGCATCGGCAAATATCTGGAGCTGACACTGGATACAAGTGATCGTAATGAAGCAGAAGAACGCGTTAAGGTCATGTGTGAAAAGCTGCTCGCAAATACGGTTGTCGAAGACTACCGCTTTGAATTGGAGGTTTAATTCATGAAATTTGCAGTTCTCGTGTTTCCTGGATCCAACTGTGATATTGACTGCTATAAGGCAGTAGAAGAAACGATTGGACAGCCCGTGGACTATGTATGGCATACGGCAACAGACCTGTCTGCCTATGACTGCATCATCGTTCCCGGCGGCTTCTCTTACGGTGATTATTTAAGATGCGGAGCAATCTCCAGATTTGCTCCTGTGATGAACGAAGTAGCCAAGGCTGCAGAGCAAGGCAAATACATTATCGGGATCTGCAACGGATTCCAAATCCTGACGGAAGCAGGGCTTCTCCCTGGCGCATTGCTGCGCAATACAGGTATGAAGTTTGTGTGCCATGACTCCGTACTCCAAGTGGAGAACAACAACACCCCTTTTACAAGCGAGTATGCACTTGGGGAAGAGATTATTATCCCGATCGCGCATGGGGAAGGCAACTATTATTGTGATGAAGAGACGCTTGAGAAGCTTAAAGCAAATAATCAAATCGTCTTTACTTATAAAAACAATCCGAACGGCTCCTTAAATAACATCGCCGGCGTAAGTAATGAGCGCGGTAACGTGGTAGGCATGATGCCTCACCCGGAACGTGCGGTGAACGAAGTGCTTGGAACGACGGACGGCAAACGCATGTTTACATCGATTTTGAACTCCTGGAGGGATCAGCATGACACAGCAAGTATCCGCTAAAGAACCAACCGCAGCACAGATTGCCGAGCATAAACTTTATCAGCAAATGGGCGTATCTGACAGTGAATATGACCTGATCGTGTCCTTCATGGGACGTCAGCCAAACTACACGGAGATCGGTGTATTCAGTGTTATGTGGTCAGAGCACTGTGCTTATAAGAACTCCAAGCCGCTGCTGCGTCGTTTCCCGACAACAGGCGAACGTGTCCTGATGGGACCGGGTGAGGGTGCAGGGATTGTCGACATCGGAGATAACCAGGCGGTCGTATTTAAGATCGAGAGTCATAACCATCCTTCTGCGGTTGAGCCTTTCCAAGGTGCAGCTACAGGGGTTGGCGGAATTATCCGCGACATTTTCTCCATGGGTGCAAGACCGATCGCATCCCTTAACTCCTTGCGCTTCGGCAAGCTGGAAAGCGATCGTGTGAAATATTTGTTTGAACACGTCGTATCCGGTATTGCAGGCTATGGTAACTGTATCGGTATTCCAACGGTAGGCGGAGAAGTGATGTTCGATGAGAGCTATGACGGTAATCCGCTCGTAAATGCCATGTGTGTAGGTCTTATTGATCACGACAAAATTCAGCGCGGAGTTGCTAAAGGGGTAGGTAACCCGGTGTTTTACGTGGGACCTCCAACAGGACGTGACGGTATTCACGGAGCAACCTTTGCTTCGGTGGAGCTGACAGAGGAATCTGAATCCAAGCGTACGGCGGTACAGGTCGGCGACCCGTTCATGGAGAAGCTGGTTATGGAGGCTTGTCTTGAGCTGATTGATACTGGCATCGTGCTCGGTATTCAAGATATGGGTGCTGCGGGTCTTACGTGCTCCAGTGCGGAAATGGCAAGTAAGGCAGGAAACGGACTGGAGCTGTATCTGGACCAAGTGCCTCAGCGTGAAGAGGGCATGACACCATACGAGATGATGCTGTCTGAATCTCAAGAACGCATGCTGTTCGTCGTTGAGCCTAAAGACGAAGCACAAGCGCGTGAAATTTTCGAGCGTTGGGGCGTGATCTGTGCAAAGGTCGGCAAGGTTACAGATGACGGACGACTGAAGCTGTACCATCACGGTGAAGTCGTTGGCGACATGCCGGTAACGGCATTGGTTGACGAATGTCCGGTATATAACAAACCATCCTCAGTTCCTGCTTATTATATTGAAAATGAAAAAATCGACACCCTGCGTTATGAAGAAGTGTCGGACCTGACAGGAGCCTTGAAAAAGGTGCTGTCCTCCCCGACTGTATCCAGCAAAGCTTGGGTGTATGACCAATATGACTATATGGTGCGGACCAGCACTGCCGTTCGTCCAGGATCGGATGCGGCGGTAGTAACGGTGCATGGCACTCGTAAAGGTCTTGCAATGACAACAGACTGTAATGGCCGTTATGTGTATCTTGATCCTGAAGTGGGCGGCAAAATTGCAGTCAGCGAAGCTGCCCGTAACATCGTTTGCTCCGGGGCAGAGCCGCTGGCAATTACAGACAATCTGAACTTCGGTTCGCCGGAGAAGCCGGATATTTTCTGGCAGATGGAAAAAGCGGTAGATGGAATGGCTGAGGCATGTACAGTACTGGGTACGCCGGTTATCGGCGGTAACGTGAGCTTGTACAACGAGAATGCCAAAGGTGCAATTTACCCAACGCCTGTCGTTGGTATGGTTGGACTTGTGCATGATACAGACCACATTACGACACAAGGCTTCAAGAAAGAAGGAGATGTTATCCTGCTGCTTGGGGATACACATGCTGAGCTTGGCGGCAGCGAGTTCCAATATGCGGTTCATGGCTTGACGGAGGGACGCCCTCCACAGCTTGATCTTGAAGTAGAGAAGAAGCTTCAGGAAGTGGTACTGGGTGCTATTCAAAAAGGTCTCGTACAATCTGCACATGACTTGTCTGAAGGCGGACTTGGCGTGGCACTGGCCGAGAGCTGCATCAGCGGCGGTATTGGCGCGAGCGTGAACTTTACTACGGAGCTTCGCGGTGATATTGCTCTATTTAGTGAGAGCCAATCCCGTATTCTGCTGACAGCAGACCAAGCACAGGCAGAGGAACTGGAAGCGTTCGTGAGAAACAGCGGTGTTCCGGTTCAAGTGATCGGACAAGTAACAGGAAGCAATCTTAAATTGGAGTTGAACGGCACATCAGCTGTGGACGAACCGGTAGCGGTTCTGAAACAGGTCTGGGAGGATGTTATTCCATGTCTGATGAAGTAAAGACCCCGCAGTTTTGGACCGGCGATTATTACAACGAGGGTTCGGGCAAAGAGGGACTGTTTGATAAATTGAAAGAGGAGTGCGGGGTGTTCGGGGTGTATAGACACCCCGACGCGGCCTCCTTGTCCTATTACGGACTGCATGCATTGCAGCATCGCGGCGAGGAAAGTGCCGGAATGTGTGTCAGTGACGGCAGTGAGTTTCACTATCACCGCGGAATGGGACTTGTCAAAGAGGTGTTTACCAAGGATCTCATGGCTTCCCTCTCTGGTGATATCTCTATCGGTCATGTGCGTTATTCAACCAGCGGCGACAGCAAGCTGACGAATGCGCAGCCGCTCGTATTTAAATATCGTGACGGCGATCTGGCGGTTGCGACGAACGGAAATATCGTGAACGCGCCAGAGATTCGCAAGGAGCTGGAGCAAGGCGGTTCGATTTTTCAAACGACGAGTGATACCGAGGTTATTGCACACTTGATCGCTCGTTCACCTAAGGATTTGGTTGAGGCGGCAAAAGATGCATTCCGCCGGATTGTCGGAGGCTATGCCTTCCTGATCATGACCAACGATCGTCTGATCGTTGCATCGGATGCTCATGGACTACGTCCACTGACGATGGGCAAACTGGGCGATGCTTATATTTTTGCTTCCGAAACATGTGCACTGGAAACGATCGGTGCGGAGCTGATCCGAGATATTGAGCCAGGAGAAATGCTGGTTCTCGACAGCGATGGGCTGCATGAAGACCGCTTCGAGGAGAAAAAGCACCGGAAAGCGCTGTGTGCGATGGAGTATATCTACTTTGCGCGTCCGGACAGTGATATGAATGGAGCAAATCAGCATGGTGCACGGAAGCGGATGGGCAGCCGGCTAGCTATTGAATCGTTTGTGGATGCTGATGTCGTAACAGGTGTTCCCGATTCCAGTATTTCCGCGGCAATAGGTTATGCTGAGCAGACGGGTATTCCTTATGAGCTGGGGATGATCAAGAACAAATACACTGGACGTACCTTTATTCAGCCAAGTCAGGAGCTGCGTGAGCAGGGAGTGAAGATGAAGCTGAGTGCGGTGCGCCGGGTAGTCGAAGGCAAGCGGGTTGTCATGATCGATGATTCTATCGTGCGCGGTACGACATCACGCCGGATCGTGAACATGCTCCGGGATGCAGGAGCGACTGAGGTGCATGTACGCATAACTTCACCACCGTTCAAGAATCCATGCTTCTACGGGATTGATACCCCGAACCGGGATGAGCTGATTGCTTCTTCCAAATCGATTGAGGAGATCTGCCGCGAGATTAATGCTGACTCTCTGTCATTCCTCAGTCCCGAAGGTTTGATCTCTTCTATAGAAGGAAACCACCAGGATGAATATAAAGGCGGCCTATGCCTTGCCTGTTTCGATAATGACTACCCAACGACGCTGGACTTCAAGGATGCGAAGGCGGGCTGCGGCTGTTAATACGCCGCAGTAATCAATTGCTCCATGAAGAGCCGCCCTACATTTGCGAAGCAAACAGGGGATGGCTCTGATGAAGCAAGGCGCGCAGCGCCAAGGGCACCGCAGTGGACCCGGCACATTTGCCGAAGGCAAACAGCAAGAGGTCCCAGCGGAGCCACCACGCGCAGCGTGCCAGAGAGCTTCCCCGCGAGCCCCAGCGCATCTGCCGAAGGCAGACAGCGGGAAGGCTCAAGGGAAGCAAGGCGCGCAGCGCCAAGGGCACCGCGATGGACCCAGCACATTTGCCGAAGGCAAACAGCAAGAGGTCCCGGCGGAGCCACCACGCGCAGCGTGCCCGAGAGCTTCACCATGAGCCCCACGCATTTGCCGAAGACAAACAGTGGGTAAGCTCGGGTGAAGCCCCCGCGCGCATAGCGCAATCAGCAGTAGAGCGTGTCTGCAAGACGAAAGCGAATCCCAGCACTACAGTAACCATAGCAGGATCCAACCAAACTCCGGTCCGCGATAACATTTTGCGGGTGTCCAGAGGGGCCGCGGCCTCTTTGGGGTCCTCCCTGTCAGGGAGGATTTAGGAGGGTGAATTTATATTTGAGGGACGGTGACCAAGTTGTCAGAAGCATACAAAAATGCAGGCGTCGATATCGCGGCAGGCAACGAAGCGGTTGAGAAAATGAAGAAACACGTAAAACGTACATTTCGCCCTGAAGTTATGACCGATCTTGGCGGATTCGGTGCCTTGTTCGGATTGAACAAGGATAAATACGATGAGCCCGTACTCGTGTCTGGCACAGATGGTGTCGGAACGAAGCTGAAGATTGCATTTGCGATGGATCAGCATGATACGATCGGCATTGATGCAGTGGCCATGTGTGTGAACGACATTGTCGTACAAGGTGCAGAACCATTGTTCTTCCTCGACTATCTGGCATGTGACAAGGTCGTACCTGACAAGATCGAAGCGATTGTAGCCGGTATTGCTGAGGGATGTCATCAGGCTGGAGCTGCGTTGATCGGCGGAGAAACAGCCGAAATGCCAGGCATGTACAGTGAAGGGGAATACGATATTGCCGGCTTTACGGTAGGGGTCGTGGACAAAACGAAGATCATTAACGGCAGCACGATTGCACCTGGCGACACGGTGATCGGTCTTGCTTCCAGCGGCGTGCACAGCAACGGCTTCTCTCTGGTTCGCAAATTGCTGCTGGAGCAGTCGGGATACAGCTTGCAGGATGAGATTGCAGAGCTTGGCGGAACACTGGGCGGTACGCTGCTTACGCCGACCAAGATATATGTGAAGCCAGTCCTCGCACTTCTGGATGAAGTGAAAGTAAAAGGCATGGCGCATATTACAGGCGGTGGATTCATCGAGAACATTCCGCGGATGCTTCCTGAAGGCGTGAACGTGGACATCGATCATGGCTCTTGGCCGGTTCTGCCGATCTTCAAGCTGATGCAGGACAAAGGCAGCATCTCTAATCGCGATATGTTCACAACCTTCAATATGGGAATTGGTCTTGTCCTTGTTGTCAGTGAAGCGGATGCGGAGAACACACTCGCAGTCCTTCGTGCGAATGGTGAGGAAGCTTACACCATCGGCCGTGTGACCGAAGGCAGCGGAATCGTGACCTTTACAGGAGTGGAAGTCTAATGCCTGGCTATCGCATTGCCGTGTTTGCTTCGGGACAGGGCAGCAATTTTCAGGCATTGGTGGATGCTGCAGCGAGCGGTAAGCTGGATGCAACGATTGAGCTGTTAGTCAGTGATCGACCACAGGCTCCAGTAGTGGAGAAGGCGGAAGCCGCTGGAATTGAATGCCATGTGTTTAAGCCTAAAGAGTATGCTTCAAGAGAAGCCTACGAGCAGGAGATTGTCGCCAAGCTGGAGGAGCGCGAGATTGATCTTGTAGTCCTTGCCGGTTATATGCGGCTCTTAACCTCTGTTGTCGTTGACCGTTATGCAGGCAGGCTGATTAACATTCATCCTTCCCTGCTGCCCGCGTTTCCGGGTAAGGATGCCATTGGACAAGCTCTGGATTACGGAGTAAAGATGACGGGGATTACGGTGCACTTTGTGGACGGAGGAATGGACACAGGAGCTATTATAGCCCAGAGAGCCATTACGGTTTCACCGGAGGATACAACAGAGACACTTGCTGCTTCGATTCATGAATTGGAACGTGAGCTGTATCCAGAGGTCGTATCTTGGTTCACCAAAGGGCTTGTCACGCTGGATGGACGCAAAGTTACGATTGCGGAGAATGATGTCAGAAAGTAAGAGGCTGGACTCGGAAAAGTAACATTTTGCGATATTACTCATTTGTTCGCTGCAAGATATGATATTTCTCGGGAAATAAAACAACAATTTTTAGCACCAAAATGGGATGAACAAGAGGAGGATCTTAATCGTGGGTATTAAAAGAGCGCTGGTTAGCGTTTCGGATAAAACGGGTATCGTGGATTTTTGCCGTGAGCTGTCTAATTTGGGTGTGGAAATTATCTCGACAGGAGGAACAAGCAGCCTGCTGTCGAACGAAGGCGTTCCTGTGATCGGGATATCGGACGTAACCGGTTTTCCTGAAATTATGGATGGACGCGTCAAGACACTGCATCCTGCGGTGCACAGCGGACTGCTGGCAGTTAGAGACAATGCTGAGCATCAGCAGCAAATGAAAGATCTGGGTCTGGATTACATTGACCTCGTTGTCGTTAATTTGTATCCATTCCAAGAGACCATTGCGAAGCCGGGCGTTTCTTATGAGGACGCGATCGAAAATATCGACATCGGTGGTCCGACTATGCTTCGTTCTGCAGCCAAGAACCATGCTTTTGTCAGTGTGGTTGTCGATGCAGCTGACTATGAGCAGGTGCTTGCTGAAGTTCGTGAGAGCGGTGATACGACTCTTGAAACTCGTAAACAGCTTGCGGCAAAAGTTTTCCGTCACACGGCGGCTTATGATGCCCTTATTTCTGATTATCTGTCTAATGTCAACGGAGATCCACTACCAGAGCGCTACACCGTGACTTATGAAAAAATCCAGGATCTGCGCTATGGGGAGAACCCGCATCAGCAGGCTGCCTTCTACCGCAAACCGCTTGCACCGAACGGGACACTCACTACTGCAGAGCAATTGCATGGTAAAGAGCTGTCCTACAACAATATCAACGATGCGAACGCAGCACTGCAGATCGTGAAGGAATTTGATGCGCCGGCTGTAGTCGCAGTTAAGCACATGAATCCTTGCGGCGTAGGTACAGGTGAGAATATCTATGAAGCCTACATGAAAGCCTACAATGCAGATCCAACTTCGATCTTTGGCGGCATTGTTGCAGCTAACCGGACAATTGACCGTGATACAGCTGTAAAGCTCAGTGAAATTTTCCTTGAGATCGTCCTTGCTCCGGACTTTACACCGGAAGCACTGGAAATCTTGACCAAAAAGAAAAATATCCGCTTGCTGAAAATGGGTGAGCTTGGCTCTGCGAAGGAGCGTACAAGCCAGTTTGTTGTCACTTCCATTGACGGGGGTATGGTCGTGCAGCAAAGTGACATTCACTCCATCGATGAAGGTGATCTTCAAGTTGTAACGGATCGTGCACCTTCTGCCGAAGAAATGAAGCAGCTGCTCTTTGGCTGGAAAGTCGTTAAGCATGTGAAATCCAATGCGATCGTGCTTGCAGCCGATGATATGACGGTGGGTGTAGGCGCTGGTCAGATGAACCGCGTCGGTGCAGCCAAGATTGCGCTTGAGCAAGCGGGAGACAAAGCCAAAGGGGCGGCACTTGCATCTGATGCATTCTTCCCGATGGGCGATACGGTTGAACTTGCTGCAAAACACGGCATTACAGCCATCATCCAGCCTGGCGGATCGATCAAAGACGAGGAATCCATCAAGGCTGCGAATGAGCATGGCATTGCCATGGTCTTCACGGGCGTACGTCATTTCAAACACTAATCAATAGATAAACAATTGAATAGAGGATTCGAGCGTTATCCGCACAAAAGATCAAAAAGGGGATTTGAACGGACAAGCGGAGCGTGATCAGATCCTTATCTTTACCCAGAAAAAGAAGCTGAGGGCTTAGCGATAACTTGTCGCCGGTCCTCAGCTTTACACTAGATAGAAGCTTTTTTTATAGGATGATATTAAGGAGGAACCTAACCTATGGATATTCTCGTTATTGGCGGCGGCGGCCGCGAGCATGCCATCGTATGGGCTTTGTCGAAATCGGAAAAGGCTGACAAGATCTACTGTGCACCGGGAAATGCAGGAATCGGTCAGATTGCGGAGTGTGTGCCGATTGCAGTGAGCGAGTTCGAACAGTTGACCGCTTTTGCGCTGGAAAAAGAAATCGGATTGGTCGTCGTTGGACCGGATGATCCGTTGGCCGGCGGAATTGTGGATGCATTCGAAGCGAAGGACATTCCTGTATTCGGACCACGCAAAAATGCAGCAGAAATCGAAGGCAGCAAAACGTTCATGAAGGATCTGCTTCGGAAATACAACATTCCTACGGCAGCCTACGAGAAGTTTGGTGACTATGAACAGGCACTCGCTTATTTGCGCTCACGCACGGCTCCAATCGTCATCAAAGCCGATGGACTTGCTGCGGGCAAAGGGGTAACCGTAGCTTATACGATGGAAGAAGCCGAAGAGGCGCTTCGCAGTATAATGCTGGACAAGGTATTTGGTGATGCCGGTACTCAAGTCGTTATTGAAGAGTTTCTGGAAGGGCAGGAAATGTCCATTCTTGCATTTGTGGATGGAGAAACGGTACGCTGCATGCCGGCAGCACAGGATCACAAGCCGGTGTATGATGGAGATAAAGGGCCGAATACAGGCGGAATGGGAACCTATTCTCCGCTTCCTCATATTGATCAAGCCATTATTGACAAGGCCATAGAATCCATAGTCATTCCTACCGCAAAGGCAATGGTAGAAGAAGGACGTCCATTCCGTGGAGTGCTGTTTGCCGGGCTGATGATATCTCCCGATGGAACACCAAAGACAATAGAGTTCAATGCACGTTTTGGAGATCCGGAAACGCAAGTCGTGCTCCCTAGGCTGAAGACCGATCTGCTCGAGATCTTCCTGGCCGCCGTCAACGGAACGCTGGCAGATATCGACATCGAGTGGAGTGAAGAAGCTGCCGTGTGTGTCGTCCAGGCATCGGGCGGCTACCCGGCTTCTTACCCTAAAGGAATTGTTATTTCAGGACTGGATGAGGTATCAAGCGGGGAGTCTGCGCTTGTATTCCATGCGGGAACGGCGAAGAACGAGGCGGGAGAATGGGTAACCAACGGTGGACGCGTACTGGGTATCGTCGGACGTGGTGCCACTATTAAAGAAGCGAGAGCGGTAGCCTATGCAGCAGCGGAAGGCATTGATTTCGAAGGAAAGCATCAGCGGACCGATATTGCGGCCAAAGCACTGGTATAAGTTTCAGCACAGGAATAACTAAACCATAACGGCTTTTTTGTATGCAGAACTTCATTATTGTTCATCATACAAAGAGGCCGTTTTTTTGTGTTGGAAAACAATAGGAAATATCCTCTTGCAAATTCGTTGTGGAGGGTTTATGATAAGGACATAGAAATTATCTTAAATTTAAGATATTATAATTTGAAATGTTTTACAAAGCTTAGCAGCTCAGATATAGATTGGAAATGTATATACCAAAATTCATTAATGGAGTGGAGGAAATTAACATGTTACAAACTGCAGGGATTCACCATATTACCGCTTTTGTGAGCGATGCTCAGCGCAATGTCGATTTTTATGCCGGTGTGCTCGGACTTCGCCTGGTGAAGAAGACCATTAACTTCGATGCACCGGAAGTATATCACTTCTATTTCGGAGATGAGAAAGGAAGTCCGGGTACAATCATCACCTTCTTCCCGCAGGCTGGTGCACGCAAAGGTGCTGTCGGAGGCGGGCAAACGGGAGTAACCGTATATGCAATTCCACCGGGCAGCATGGATTTCTGGAAGGAAAGACTGACTTCATTTGATATCCGTTTTGAAGAAAAGCATCGTTTTGGCGAGAGCTATATTCGGTTTCTGGATAACGCAGGACTTGTCCTTGAGCTCGTTGAACGTGAGGCGGGGGATTTGAATACCTGGTCCTTCAATGGGGTTCCGTCAGATAAAGCGATCAAAGGCTTTGGCGGTTCTGTATTGTTCAGTCTGGCTCCGGAGCAAACGATCCGGGTGCTCGAATATTTCCTTGGGCTGACGAAAGTAGCTGAAGAGGAAGGATGGGTTCGTTTCGAAGGAACAGGAAATTTGGGTAATATTATTGATATCAATAAAGTGAAAATGGCTCCTGGACGCGGCGGCTCTGGGACAGTCCATCATATTGCCTGGCGTGCCAAAGATTTCGAAGAGCATGAAGCTTGGCGGAACATGGCCGTAGAGGCTGGACTTCATCCAACAGGCATCATTGACCGTCAATATTTTAACGCTGTATATCTCAGAGAACCGGGCGGCATCCTGTTTGAGATCGCCACAGATCCTCCTGGGTTCGCAAATGATGAAACACCTGATAAACTGGGTGAGAAGATCATGCTTCCATCCTGGTATGAGCCTCACCGTGAAGCAATCGAAGCAAATTTGCCGGACGTCATTGTCCGTAATATTGAAGGAGGAACTAAAGTATGAAGATGAAGCATATCTATCGTGAAGGCAGCAACCCCTCAGCACCAACGATCCTATTGCTCCACGGCACAGGAGGAACAGAAACCGATCTTCTTCCGCTTGCAGAGCTGGTATCTCCAGAGTCCAATGTACTTGGGGTGAGAGGAAACGTAAGCGAACACGGAATGCCCCGATTTTTCCGCCGTCTGGCTGAAGGGGTATTTGATATAGAGGATCTGATCTTCCGTACACGAGAGCTGCATGAATTCCTGGATGAAGCGGCAGAGCAGTACGGCTTTGACCGCCGCAATATCGTGGCCATCGGCTACTCTAACGGTGCCAATATTGCAGGCAGCCTGTTGTTCCATTACGCGGATTCGCTGCGTGGGGCGATACTTCACCATCCCATGGTACCTCTTCGGGACGTTGTGCTTCCGGATTTGGCAGGTGCTCCGGTATTTATTGCCGCAGGAAAAAACGACCCGATGTGCGCTCCGCAGGAATCGGAAGAGCTTGAAGAGCTCCTTACCGGCGCCGGTGCCGACGTGAAGATGCATTGGGAGAATAACGGTCACCAGCTGAGCCGTAATGAAGTCATTGCTGCCGCTGCCTGGTTCAAGGTTCAATTCAAAGCTTAAAATATTAATCAAATAAATGATGGTGTTAAACGGGGAATACGGAGTCAGTCACGATCATTGTGACTACTCGCGTATCCCCGTTTTTTTGCGGTATAGAAGCGGGGTTATTCCTGTCCACTTATTGAAGATTCTCGTAAAATCACTCTTCCGAGGAACAGCTCGAAGATCTCATTGGCAAACTGAATGCACTGGATCAATAACAAGCACCAATGATGTGAAGATGATCAACTTCATATTTGTTATAGAACATCGTCTATGTATAGACGGTGTTTTTTTATGTATCTTTAGCGTTTCTTTAACGATTCTTTAGATTGGCTTGAACGTAAATTTAACGCGGGTCTGTAAGATATGAAATGTCAAGAAGTTATCCTAAATCAGAAAGGATGGAGATTATACGGATGCTCATTCAGTTCAATCCTGTCATTGTTATTCAGAGCATTGAGGTTCATTTTGGAGATCCCGGATATGAGTAGCTCGGTGTTTAAGCATGACGAGGCAATGCGATGGGGAGGCTTCATCAAGTCCGTCTACAGTGCAGATCGAACAGTCAGTGATGCGAACGCACTCCTCGAGATTGAACTGCCGAACTGGAAGATCATCGCGGGGATTTCAATTGAGCCTTCTCTATTCAAATGGCATTCCGAAGAATGGGTTGGCTGTGTTATGGAATCCTTGACCGACCCTTCCCGTAAGGGAATCGTGTATCGGGGAACGGAGACAGACCTGGAGTGGATTGATGATTTTGAATTCTTCCTGCTGTCCTACACGGAACCTGGAGGCGTTGGCAAGGTGGAAGAAGGGTTCGCCAGAATGTACCGCTCCCTTAAGGTTCACCTGCTTGAAGGAGACAAATCCCTGCTCATGACAGAGTATACCCAGAATCTCCAAGCAAGCAGCCTGACTGTTGCGGGGCATAGCCTCGGTGGAGCATTGACTGTACTGACGGCGTATGCGGCCGCCTTTTGCGGGATGGAGACAGAGGTATACACCTTTGGTTCTCCCATGGTCGGAGATCGGACTTTTACGTCCGCCTATGAGAAGTTGGTCCCCAGTACATGGCGTATCTATAATGCGCCGGATATTGTGCCAAAGCTTCCTGCTAGTGAGCTTGGATTCGCTCAGCCGGAAGTCGGCATCCAGGTAAACTCCTTAGATATTCCTGGGAGCGGGCGAGGACTGGCCGAGTACCACAAGATGGATACGTACTTAATGTGTATTTCTCAGCAACAGACTAATGATTCAAACTCAAATAATGAGAAGGTGGGATAGGTTATGCCAATTTTTTATCCAGACAACGACAATAGAAAGAGAAGATTGATTGAACTCGCTACGGACACTGAAAATTTCTTGTATGATGCAACAGCGAATTATAACGATTTTAAAGCTCTGTGTACTCAAGTCAATGCTCAAATCGTAAGTGTGTATCAGGAAGCCGGATTGAAGCAGCCGGATATCAGCCAGATTAATGTCATCAAGCAGGCAGATCCTTCTACGGATATTAACACGGAGGAGACGGTTGTTGCGATTGCAGAAGTCATTGTTGATGTAGCCGGGTTCATCGGTTCGGTTAAATATCTAGCTCCAGCGGCTACCAAGATGCTGGTCAGAGCAGGGCTTATGACAGAGGAAACGGCCGCTAAGGTCTTGACCAAATTTACGGTACCACTCATCGACAGAGAAGTAGAGATTACTGCGGGAGACCTGGCAGGGAGCATCCTGGGGGGGATCGCCGGAGGCGTTGCCGTTGCTGGAATTGATCTGGGTATCGATGCGATCGAAGGCTCCATTGCCAAAAACAAATTAAGAACAGGGCTGCATCAGATTTACCCGATGAGACAAACGGCAAAAATGTCACTTGATCAGACCAAAGAGCTGAAAAACTCCATTCAATCCGTGAAGACGACGCTGGATGCAATTACGGGTGCAGGCATCGAGCTGAATGAACAGATCATCACCAATCTGATTACGAAAGACGTGCTGCCAAGTGTGCAAAAAGCACAGGCTATTACGCTTGATGTAGTCAACGCTGAACTGAGCGGACTGGACACTGACCGCAAATCCTGGACAAATGAGGATACGAATTAATGTCGATCTTTTTTCCGGACAATGAGAAGCGGCAGGCGAGACTCATTGAGCTATCTTCGGATACACAGAACTTCTTGAATCAGTTAAAAAATAACTATGCCGAATTTACGCTGCTTAACCAGGAGATTAATGCAAAGATAGCAGATTTGTATACGCAGCATGGTCTGACTGTTCCCGATATTACGAGCTTCGATATCCTGCAGGCAAGCGGAGCGGTTCATGATGTCTCAACAGGCGATACAGCTGTAGGGATCACCAATATTTTAGTGGATGTAGCGAGCTTTCTTATCACCGTGCAATATCTTGCTCCAGGAGTAACCGCCATGTTGGTCGATTCGGGCATCATGGCAGCGGAGACGGCTGCAACGGTGCTTGGCTCTGTTCTCGGTGTCGAGATTGCTGTCGGAACACTTGCAGGCGGACTCATTGCTGGAGTCATTGCGGCGGTTGTCGTTGTAGGTATCGGGCTAGCCATTGATGCGATCGAAGGGGCCATCCTACGAAGCAAGCTGCGGCATGGTATACATCAGATGGATCAAGTGCGCGGTTCATTGAAGCTCTCTCTCGATAAAGCCATCATCATGGTGGAGTCCATGAAGAGCATTCAGCGGGCTCTGGATTCTCTTCAGCAGAGCAATATTGAGATCAGTGATGCAGTTGTGCGCAATATTGTGCAAAAAACAGTGGAGCCGGCTCTGGCTCAGGCCGATGCTGTGACACTGCAGAACGTCATTGCTGAGCTGAATCAGCTCGATCAGCAGCGTGGATCATGGACAGCAGAAGACGAAGTACCTTCGGAATCTCCTGGGCCTCATAAGGTCTTCTTGATAGCCAAAGCCCCTGAAAGTACACTGCCTGCTATTCCATCGGATTTGAAGCCGACATGCTTGGCTTCTCCAGATACGCTTCAACCGAATGCGATATATCCGATCATTAAATCGGACGGTTATACCTACTGGCCGCTGAGCTATATAGATAATCGGGTAGGAATGGCAGTCGTGGCGTTCGATCCAAGCGGACATCTGGTGAAGCGATGGGATAAGATCGGGGCTAGATACATCGTAGACATTACGGCAGATCCAAACAGCAATTCAATAATCTTCAAGGGTCAGGCTAATCAATCGTTTAGCATGCCTTGGTCTGAGCTCGGTACGCTGTAATTGCGTAATTTGATTATCAAAGCCATCATTGGATGTTTATATTATCTAGAGTTAAAGACACTCTTCTTCAATATTGAGAAGGGTGTTTTACTTTTTTAATAAAAGGAACACTTGTTCCTAGTTTGGTTTACATTTACAATAAGGGTGTATTCCAAGTTATTTATAGGAAGAGGAATTAGAGATGCAAAGAAGGAATGTAGTCTACTCCTTAATTATGGATGATACCTGCTCTAAGGTGCTCATGGTTCAAAACATGGATAACGGACGCTGGTCACTGCCCGGCGGGGCGGTAGAAGCGAATGAAACATTGGAGCAAGCTGCAGTTAGAGAGGCAAGAGAAGAAACAGGCCTTTTCATACAAGTAGGAGAGCTTGTCGGGGTAAGTGAGTGCATTATTGAAAAACGCGGCGAGCATGTTCTGTTCTTTACTTTTCTCGGTGAAGTGATCGAAGGAGAACAGCAAATCACATCACCCGAGGAGATTGGGGATATTGCCTGGATTGATATTGACACTGCGGAGCAGCTAATGCCATTGCCTTCTTATAAAGGAGGACTTAAGGAGATAGCTGCAAGGCAAGCAGGAATTACATACGTAGACGAAGGAACGGCTTAGGCGGCTTGAGGAACAGATGATTTAAATCTAGAATAGATTAGATTCTTTGGAGGAGACGGGATTACAATGAGTGTCTTTGCACAAGCACAGGACAATTTAAGAGCAGCAAATCAGATACTAGGTCGGTCCGAATCTATGAAGCCGTCGTGGATTATGGGGTCAGGACGCTGCGAGAGCTCAAGGTGTGGTGTGGACAGCATGTTCAGGAGGGGCTTACCTTCTGGAAACCCCGTAATTAGAAACTATAGATTATAACAGAACTTCTAATTCACTCTAACGTCTAATGATATAGCCGATCTTCAAGCTGTGGTCAAGCATTGAATAGGCTGGAACATATTATAAGGCAGAGGATGAAGAGACGAAATGAAGCCGACCGTAGCAGACATGATGAAGGCTTATGCTGAAGACGCTGTTGAGTTAGCTGAGAAGCTGGGTCAGAAGCTTGATTACAGTGAAGATAGCATCAAGAGCCTGGAAGGGATATTACAACGCTATCATGAAGAATTGCCCCGAGGTGTGAGAAAGATATTTAGAAGGGGCCCTTCAGAACACGAGAAGATTCAGATGTCCAAGGCTTGGGGCGGTTATTTGGGAGAAACGATCATCAAACACTTGGGGGGAGAATGGCAGCAAAGCAGTGTATCGGAGGATACGATTGCTCTTGTCGTGAGCAAGGTGATTAACGGAGAAGACTATCCTCATGAGATCTATCCTCCATCTAAGGTATACCGCAGAATAATAAACGGTCCGGAGGACAATGTTTGGCATTATTACCTTGTGCTCAAAGAGGACTTGAGCTGTGATCCAGCCCAGTCAGCCGAGTCATGTCAAGAACTCTGAAAGAGAAGCAAATAGGATCCTGAGGAGAAATGACGGATTTATTCTTATGAAATCTCTCCTGAGGGAGGGGCTGTTAATAACCTGATGCCCAAGCTGTGCCTATGGCTTGAAACGAATGCTTGTCTGCTCTTTTGATGATCTAAATGATAGCTTGGTCAGTATACATTCGGAGTAAAGTAGATAATGACAGCTATAGGCACAGCAACAATTGATGGCATCTCAGTGACCAAGTTGATTTTATATTTGCACTGTGTTACGCTTACATTACATGACAACCACATATTTTAGAAGCATCGTTTAATGGATTGTTACTGCTTATGACAGGCAAAACCTAAACTGATGGTGAAATGACAGGCTCCTTGGCGGAGTGTGCTTTTACCTTGAGTTTAGGTTTTTTTTGTTTTCTGACCTCGGATGACAGCCGGCGTATTCGGGAGTCTGTCTACGAAAACAATCAAGCCTGTGTACTATTCATGTCCTAAATTGAATTTTTTATCTATATTTCGAAATTTCTATATTTATATCACATAGAAGAGAGGTTGTTAATGATGACATTAGCCAAAAAAGGATTTCCGGAAAATTTCTTATGGGGCGGAGCAACCGCAGCGAACCAGCTTGAAGGAGGTTATAACCTAGGTGGCAAAGGTCTCTCCACCGCAGACATGATTGCCCATGTTCCTAAGGAGCTTCGTAAAGGTGGCCATGCCATGGATATTACTTCGGACCGAATAGAACAGATCCTCGCTGGAGAGATTGAAGAGCGTTTTCCCAAGCGTCATGGAATTGACTTCTATCACCGTTTCAAAGAAGACATCGCACTGTTTGCTGAAATGGGCTTCAAGGTATTCCGGATGTCTATTCACTGGGCCCGTATTTTCCCGAATGGCTATGATGAAGTACCGAACGAGGAAGGGCTGAAATTTTATGATGAGGTGTTTGATGAGCTGCATAAATACGGCATTGAGCCGCTCGTAACGCTGTCCCATTATGAAACACCGCTGGGTCTGACGCAAAAATATAACGGATGGGCCGGACGTGAAGTCATCGACCATTATGTGAGATATGCGGAAACGGTATTCAAGCGCTATAAAGATAAGGTGAAATACTGGCTGACGTTTAACGAGATTAATGTCATGCTGATCAGCCCATATACGGGCGGCGGTATTCTGGCGGACAAGGTGGATAACAAGCTCCAAACGGCCTTCCAAGCGCTGCATCATCAGTTTGTGGCGAGTGCCTTGGTGACGAAGCTGGCCCATGAGATTATTCCTGGCTCCCAAGTAGGCTGCATGCTGGCTCGTATGGAGACCTATCCGAAGACCTGCAATCCAGAGGATGTAAGACTTGCTCAGCAGGAGAATCAAATCAACCTGTTCTTTACTGATGTCCATGCTCGTGGTAAGTATCCAAATTACATGGCTCGTCACTTTGAGGAGAATAACGTGGTTATCGAGCGCCAGCCGGGCGATGATGAAATCCTGCTCAACAATACAGTGGATTTCATTTCCTTTAGTTACTACATGAGTGTGACGAAATCCGCTTCTGCAGACCAGGAAGAGACAGCCGGAAATCTTGCCGGCGGCGTGAAGAATCCTTATCTTGAGGCTTCCGACTGGGGCTGGGAGATCGATCCGATCGGGCTTCGAGTTACACTCAACAATCTATGGGATCGTTACAATAAACCGCTCTTTATCGTGGAAAATGGACTTGGCGCATATGACAAGGTCGAAGAGGACGGCTCCATTCATGATACGTACCGGATAGATTACCTCAGAAAGCATATCGAGCAGATGAATGAAGCAATTAAGGATGGAGTAGATCTGATGGGCTTCACAAGCTGGGGGCCGATTGATCTGGTCAGCATGTCTACATCTGAAATGTCCAAGCGCTATGGCTTTATTTATGTCGATCTGGATGATGCAGGCAACGGTACACTCGAACGCTCGAAAAAGGATTCCTTTGAATGGTTCAAGAACGTTATCGCTACTAACGGCGAAGTGCTCTAAAGAAGATTTCGGGTGATAGAATGAACAGCCCGGCTTCTGTGCAGGATATAACAATCGAGAGAGGATTGAATAAATATGACAACTCCATTTCCGAAAGACTTTCTATGGGGCGGTGCTGTAGCGGCCAACCAGCTGGAAGGGGCCTATAATCAAGATGGTAAAGGACTATCTGTACAAGACGTGCTGCCAAAGGGTATATCAGCGCCGAGAACGGAAGAACCGACTTCAGATAACTTGAAGCTCGTAGGGATTGATTTTTATAACCGATACAAAGAGGACATCAAGCTGTTCGCTGAAATGGGCTTCAAGGTATTCCGCACATCCATTGCCTGGTCGCGTATTTTCCCGCAAGGAGATGAGCTTGAGCCGAATGAAAAAGGCCTGCAGTTCTATGATGAATTGTTTGACGAGTGCTTGAAGTATGGTATTGAGCCGCTGGTCACCATCTCTCATTATGAGACGCCGCTGCACCTGTCCAAGACATATAACGGCTGGGTTAACCGCCAAATGATTGGATTCTATGAACGCTATGTTAGAACACTGTTTGCCCGCTACAAAGGAAAAGTGAAATACTGGCTCACCTTTAACGAGATCAACTCTATTCTGGAGGAGCCATTTATGAGCGGAGGCATCTTTACTCCGAAGGAGCAGCTCTCCAAGCAGGATTTGTATCAGGCGATCCATCATGAGCTGGTAGCCAGTGCCTTAGCCGTGAAGATCGGACATGAGATGATGCCAGAGGCCAAAATCGGCTGCATGGTGCTCAGTATGCCGACTTATCCGCTCACGCCGAACCCGGATGATGTGGTTAAAGCGATGCATGCAGAGCAAAGAAATGATCTGTTCGCCGATGTGCATGCCCGTGGCTATTATCCTAAATATATCAATCGTTATTTCAAGGAGAACAATATCAGCATTCAGTTTGAAGATGGCGATGCTGAAATTTTGAAGCACACGGTGGATTTCATATCCTTCAGTTATTATGTGAGCATTTGCGAAACAGCCGATCCGGACAAGCGGAATGAAGGTAAAGGCAATTTGTTCGCAGGTGTGCAAAACCCTTATCTGAAAGCAAGCGAATGGGGATGGCAGATCGATCCTCAAGGTCTTCGGGTTACACTGAACAAATATTATGACCGTTATCAGAAGCCATTGTTCATTGTTGAGAATGGACTTGGGGCTATTGATGAGCTTGTTACGGACGAGCAGGGGAATAAGACCGTGATTGACGATTATCGAATCCAGTATTTGAACGATCATCTTGTTGAAGTCGGTAAAGCGATTGAGGATGGGGTCGAGGTCATGGGCTTCACCTCCTGGGGATGTATTGATCTGGTGAGCGCATCTACTGCCGAGATGAAGAAACGTTATGGCTTCATCTATGTAGACCGCAACAATGACGGTACAGGCAGTCTCGAACGGTATAAGAAGAAATCATTTGATTGGTATAAAGAAGTTATTGGTACAAATGGAGCGAGTCTTACAGATCCGGCTGCCGAAAAGTAATTACCGAATAGTGGCACCTTCGGGAATGTTAAACGCTTTCATAAAACCGTTGTCATTTGGCTGCTGATATGGTAAGATAGGCCTATAGCTAATATATTACTGGATTGTTACTGTTAAATCAGGCAAAACCAGAGGCGGGGCTGCAACAATGCTCTGCTTTGGTTTTGCCTTTAATTTTTTGCCAGTACAAGGTGATGTGAACAGATGAAAATAGCGAAGGTGCTGAACAACAATGTTGTGACGGTCATCGATTCAAGTGGTAATGAGCAGGTTGTTATGGGGCGGGGGATCGCCTTTAAGAAACACACAGGAGACTCGATTGATGAATCTCTTATTGAAAAGGTATTCTCACTTGAAAGCAAGGAAGTATCACAGAAACTGAAAACGCTTCTGTCCGATATTCCTGCGGAATATGTGGAATGCTCGGATGAGATTATCCGTTATGCGGAAACAGTACTTGGCGAGAAGCTTCATGAGAGCATCTACATCTCGCTGACGGATCATATTCATTTTGCCATAGACCGTCATCGGCAGGGCATGCAGCTGCGGAACGCACTGCTGTGGGAGATCAAACGGATGTACCGCAAGGAGTTTGCCATTGGTCAGAAGGCGCTGAATATTATTGAAGAAACGCTCGGCGTTCTCCTGCCGGAAGACGAATGCGCATTCATCGCAATGCATCTTGTAAATGCCCAGATGAACGGCGAGATGAGGGAAACGATCAGCATTACGAATATCGTCAAGGATATTCTAAACATTGTAAGACGAAGCTTTGTGATTGAGCTGGATGAAGATTCACTCAGTTACTATCGGTTCTTAACGCATCTGAAATACTTTGCACAGCGGGTCATAGCAGGGACCGCGATTGAAGGGAAGGAAGAGGATAACCCGCTTCACGACCTGGTCAGCAAGCAATATCCTGATGCTTACGCTTGTGCCATGAAGATTAACGATTACACCCGAAAAATTTATGGACGGGTATTATCAAAGGAAGAAATATTATATCTGACCATTCATATTGAGCGGATCGTCAGAAACGAACAGCCAACCGAATAATACGGGATTGTTACTGTCGTACAGGCAAAACCTAAACGTTGAATCACAGATAAGTTGATCTTGTCTTGGTTTCAGTGTTTAGGTTTTTTTCTTTCCTATTCTAAGTGCAATACGAGCTTTTCACTTATTACATTTCCTAAAAGGAGCAATTCATCATGGATAAACAACAATTGTCCAAAGATATATTGAAGCTGGTCGGCGGTGAAGAAAATATCGATCAAGTAACGCATTGTATGACCCGTCTTCGCTTTAACCTGAATGACAATAGTAAGGCAGATAAGAAGACACTCCAAAATACCCCGGGTGTCATGGGTGTTATGATCAACGGGGGTCAGTTCCAGGTTATCATTGGTAACGAGGTACCTAAAGTGTACAACGCACTAGTCGGCAATATGAGCAAATCACCCGATGCGGGTACGAATGCATCCAGCGAAACAAAGACGAAGAAAAATCCGCTGAGTGCTTTGTTTGATTTTATTTCCGGCGTATTTACCCCGATTCTTCCGGCGATTACCGGAGCGGGGATGATCAAAGGGATTGTCGCACTGCTGGTCACACTGGGCTGGATGTCCGAGACAAGTTCGACGTATCAAATCTTGTCGGCAATTGGGGACGGAGCGTTCTACTTCCTGCCGATTATCTTGGGGATTAGTACTGCCCGCAAGCTGGGAAGCAACATGTACATTGGTGCAGCGATCGGGGCTTCTGTACTCCATCCGACGATAACCACCTTGCTAGGAACAGGTGAAAGTATAACCTTTGCCGGACTTCCTGTTGTGGCAGCCACCTATTCTTCATCGGTGATCCCGATCCTAATTGCGGTGTGGCTCGCCTCCTATGTTGAGAAAGCCGTAGACAAGGTTACCCATGCATCACTTAAGCTAATTGTTGTTCCTACAGTTACGCTGCTCGTCATTGTACCTGTGACGCTTATTGCCGTAGGTCCACTGGGTGTTATTATTGGTAATGGCTTGACGGATGGTTTCTCCTGGCTGTTCGATAACACGGGTCTATTTGCCGGACTTATTATTGGCGGAGCTTTCTCGCTGCTGATTATTACAGGCATGCACTATGCACTTGTACCAATCATGATCGGTTCGATCGCAACATTGGGCTATGATTACCTGATTCCGATGATGATGGTAGCGAACTTTGCCCAAGCCGGCAGCGCGCTCGGCGTATCGCTCAAGTCCAAAAACAAACAAACGAAATCACTCGCAATGTCGACGAGTGTTACGGCCTTCATGGGAATTACGGAGCCCGCGATGTACGGGGTCAACATGAAGTATAAAAAACCGTTTATCGCGGCCCTGATCGGGGCAGGCATCGGCGGTGCCTTCATGAGCTTGTTCCATACGAAAGCTTATGTTGTCGGCGGCCTTGCCGGTTTGTCCGGTATTCCCATGATTCTGGGTGAAACTTTCGTATATGCTGTTATCGGTCTTCTAATTGGTTCGGCTGCAGCTGCAGTCCTCACTTATATTCTTGGATTTGATGAAGAGATCGCGGTGGAGACTCCGGAAGCTAAAGAAGTGAATACACAGGGCGCCAATGCTTCACAAACTTCTGTGACAGCTGATGAAGGAGCTGCAGCTTCCGTGTCTGTGAATGAGGAAGAAGTAAAAGCAGAAGATCAGGAAGTTTACAGTCCAATTACCGGCGAAGTCAAACCGCTGAGTGCAGTGAATGACCCTGCGTTCTCTGAAGAGATTATGGGTCAAGGATTTGCCATTCAGCCATCCGAAGGCCGGGTTGTCTCTCCGATTAACGGAACGGTCTTCTCTCTGTCCAAGAGCGGTCATGCGATTGGTCTTGTGAGTGACAGCGGAGCGGAAATGCTGATTCATATCGGTATCGATACAGTGAAGCTGAAAGGCCAGTTCTTTAGTCCGAAGGTTCAAGCTGGAGCGAGGGTATCCGTGGGTGATCTTCTGATGGAGTTCGACAGGGAAGAGATCGAAAAAGCAGGCTACGAAACGATTACACCTGTCATTGTAACCAACATGCACCAATACGGAGCGATCCAATCCGCAGGAAAAACAAACGTCCGTGAAACCGAGCTGATCTATACAGCCAAGGCACTGAAATAATGAAAAAAGTGATTTCGTTACTCGAAGAGAGATTTGAAAAGGATTTTTGAAGAAAGCCCAGCTGATTGCAGCTGGGCTACTTCTACACACCCTACTTAGTGAGATTTTTGGATGAAGAACGACTTTTGACGAAGTCAACCGGAGTGATTCAGCCAAAAACCGAATGCTCGATTCAGCCAAAAACCGAACGCTCGATTCAGCCAAAAACCGAACGCTTCAGAACGCCTCTTACTCGGCTTCCTTGATCGCTTCAGCAAGGATTTTACGGAAAGAAACTTCCTCATGATCCTCAAATCCTTTAAATATAACATCTTTGATATCCTCGTGGTTAAAGAAGACATTAGAGTCTTCTGTTAAATTGCCGTGTGGATAATAACATGCCACATAGTCCCATGTACTCTGAGACTCAGTATCATTTTGCAGCCGGCCATAGATCATCAGCTTCTGCTTCCATTCCTTAATGCGTACTACAGAACCGATCGGCAGCAGGTCTTGTTCATAGTTAACAGTCATGATCGTTCCTCCTTTGCAGGTCAATGCTCTTATTTAACCATAATGACCCATAGACATGCAAAAGAAGCTGCTTGTTATTTCATTCCTATCACATCAGCCATTGGAGGATTAGCCGCTTCATCTTAATAGATGCCCAAGCTATTGGCCCAGTTCCCATACCAGGAATAATTAACTCTTCGCTCTTGTTCAATATCACTTAGCTTGTACTTCACTATACCGTCTCGACCGACAAAGATCGGTTTATTGGTATTGATCTCATAGAAACGAGCCCAAATGGCCGGCGCACTCGGATCACTAACCACCACAACATCATCCGTAGTCTTTACTACTTTGATACCGGTGATTTTTACGGCTTTGAGCCAATCTTCCGCTGCCTTGATACTATTTGCAATTGCCGTAGTAGAGGCTCTAGTCTTGAGGAATTTAACGATGTTCACACTTTCCTGTGCGCTAAGAGAAGGAACCTCATAGGATCTTGCTCCAGCCGGCTTTAGTGTTGAGGAATCATGCTGTTGTCCCCAAACGGTAAGTTTACCGTTCACAGACACCTGAATTTGCAAAATTAAGTTGATTCCCTTGGATACAGCACTACTGGCTCTGCTGGCTAACGTGCTGTCCACAAAGGAAAAATCGCCTTTTTTGTTAGCGACGTCATCGAGTAGAATCATAACGTTAATCATGGCGTTGTCATTAAATGTAATGTGCTTGTGATAACCGGAGCTGTTGTATATTTGCGGCCAGCCTCCATTCGCATATTGCATGTTTAGCAAGAAGTTGATTCCACGGATCGCAGCAGCAGAATATTGAGCATTGTTGGTTTTTTGGTATTCCGCGGCCAATCTTCTGATCTCGGTATAAGTTGCCTTATTATCAATCGTAGATTTGGACCATTCTCCGCTCGTCGTGCTGTAATCCTTTTTCCATCCGCCATCGGCTTGCTGATATTTGAGTATGTCGGAAATACTTGCCGTTTCTCCCGAACTCGCTAGAACAGTAGAGGAAGGCGGAATCAGGAGAGTGATAACGGAGAATATCAGGGATAATGCCAAGAGAGCTGGAATCTTCTTGAACTTTGCCAACATAACAGTCATCTCCTTATTAATTACTTAATGTAAACGTTTACAGTCTTGTTGCTTATTATATCGGACGACCACATGATTGTAAATAATTTTAAAAAATGGATTGAATATCCTGATTATTTGCAGATAACCTGATGTTCACCAGCATTTGAATAGCAAATAAACACAAAAAAGCACTTGTTTAAGTAACCGGAAAAGTACACACGTGTGGTGTATCGTTTAACCTTGGTCACTTAAAAAAGTGCAATAAGAGTGCATTAAAAGGGCTAAATGCTCTCTTCTAGATCAATTGTGCTAAATGGATTGCTGAATTATATGGATTGAGCGGCAATCCGTTCTTAAGGCGGTTAACAAAATCGTTATTCGCCAGCAAGGGACGGCCAAATGCAGCCAAATCGATGACACCTGAACGGATGGCTGTCACAGCAGAATCGGGAGTCAGATTGCCAACTCCGATGATATAACCTTCCCATCGACTCCGCACGAGCTCGTGAAATGTCAGACCTTCCCATATCGGCTGGGAGAAATGGTTTGTAGATGGATGGATGACTTGCAGACCAACCTCGTGAAACATCTCGATGTATGACTCGATCTCAGCGATAGGGTCTAACCATCGGAAACTGGGCTCATCGTCTTTCAATTCAGAGAAGCGTAGAACGACACGCTCCATACCGATATCCTCACCAATGGCAGAGAGTATTTCTCTCATTAGTCTCAGACGCTGAGTCCTGTGACCACCATAACCATCCGTACGTCGATTTGTGGATTCCGATGCAAATTGATCGATTAGATAGCCATGGGCTCCGTGAATTTCGACCCCGTCAAAACCGGCTTGTATAGCATTATTAGCTGCCTGTTTAAAGTGATGTACGGTCATACGAATATCTTCATTCGTCATTTCCTTAGGCATAGCGTAAGGTTTACGCAACCGATGTACAAGCCCCTCAGCACGCAGAGCAGAGGGGGCAAGGGGTGGACGGCCCCCTGTTAAATCAGGATGGGTCAGCCTGCCGACATGCCATAGCTGTGCTATAATGGTGCCGCCTTTTTCATGTACTGCCTCCGTGACTTTGCGCCAAGCACTCACTTGCTCGCTTGTATATAATCCAGGTACTCCAAAGGTCCCTTTTCCTTGGATTGTCGGTATAATGCCTTCTGTGATGATAAGGCCTATTCCGTCTTCCGCTCGGCGTTGATAGTAAGCAATGACATCCTCACCAACCGTACCCGTAACATCATTGGCAAATGAGCGCGTCATTGGAGCCATTACAATCCGTGTTTGTAGTTGCCAGGGCCCGATTCGAACGGGCTGTAACAATTCGTTATTTATCATATCCACGCCTCTTCTTTCAATTGATATAATAAATAATTTTATATAATATCGATGTTAGGTACTATAGAGTTTTAAAGTTAATATGGAGTTCGAATCTTTAAATTCATTTCATTTGATGAATTATACCTTGAATATAAAGGAGTATGATTGATGGACGATCTGGACAAGCAAATCTTGCTGCGGTTGCAGGAGGAAGGGCGCATCTCTATGACGGATCTAGGAAAGGCCGTTTCCTTATCACAGCCTGCCGTTACGGAGCGAGTACGCCGCATGGAAGAGAACGGAATTATTGATCACTATCGTGCAGTCATTACCCCAGAGAAGATCAACAAGCAAATATCCGCATTCATTCTGTTCTATACTAAAGGATGTGATAACTTCGTCAGTTACTGTAAAGAAGCACGCGATGTCGTTGAGTTGCATCGAATCAGCGGACATCAGTACAATTTTCTTGTCAAACTGGTTACCGAATCTTTACTAACCTTGGAGAGTGCAATTAATGAGCTTGGAAAATATGGTGACTCAACGACCATGATCGTACTCTCATCACCAATTAAGCAAGACCAGTTAATCCCTTAAGGATCTTTAGGCTGTCGAGAAATTCTCGGCAGTCATTTTTATTTCTTTTTCATTCAAGCACGGGATGGATTTACTAAATGAATTATTTTTATGCTTTACACCCAAAATAAAATTTAGTAAAATTAAATTGCAAACAATATAATTTATAACAATATAACAACAGCTATATTCTAAAATTAAAATTAAAATTAAAAGGAGAACATGAAAATGAAAACATTGTATGAAACAACGGTAATCAATACAGGAGGGCGTCAAGGCATTGTGCAATCTCCGGATAACGTATTTCTGCTGGAGGTTGCTGCACCTCCGGAGCTAGGCGGCAAGGATACAACGGCTACCAATCCTGAGCAGCTGTTCGCGGCTGGATACAGTGCCTGCTTTAATTCAGCACTTGAGTTTCAATTGAAGAAGAACAATGTACAAATCGAGAAGAGCACCGTGTCCGCAACGGTATATTTAAAAACAGATCCGGCAGATAACGGTGTTAAGCTTGAGGTGGAGCTGGATGTACGAATCGACGGTTTGGATGAGGAGACAGCTCGCAAGTATGTGGAGCTTGCTCATGATTATTGCCCGTACTCCAAAGCCATTAAAGGAAATGTCAATGTAACGGTAAGCATGGGGTAAATGAAATTCACGCGATAACTCACAATAAAAAAAGCCAGTATGCTCCATACGAATGGGGCGGGACTATACCTTGTTTATGAGACAGGGTACAGTCCCGGGCATACGGGCTTTTTTCTTTTTTTTAGCGGTCATGTAACTGCTGATGCAGCTTCCGGACCTGCTCGGCTAGCTCCGGCACAGGGCCATCTACTACGGTATCACGAATAACTTCGTGAATAGGGAGGCTCAGCACCCGAGATGAGCGGGCGCCCATATCATTCAGCCACATGGACAGCTGAGCTGAGGAACTTGCATAAACGATCCGTCCCAAGCCAACCCATCCATGGGCAGCAGCACACATTGGACAATGCTCGCCAGATGTATATACGGTTGCTTGGCTTCGTTCTAGTGGGTCCATGTGCTCTGCAGCCCAGCGTGCTAATGCAAATTCGGGATGCTGGGTAGGGTCACCGCCTCCCACATGGTTACGTTCCTCGGCAAGTACGGTGCCATCAGCGGATACAAGGACGGAACCGAAGGGCTCGTCACCTGCTTCAAGAGCGGTTCCTGCTAGCTCTATGCAGCGTTTCAAATGTGCAAGATCTGTATCATTGACCATGGCTGTTCATCTCCTGTTCTCTATTGCTATACTGTCAGGCTATCATGATTATCGGTATCTTGAAAATAAGATCCCCAAAAATATGGTCTGATTGGAGTTCGATTCGCTGGTAAAAATAAGTACAGATGAGGAGGGCATGCCGCGCAGGAAAGTGGTACAATACATAGAAATGATAGCTGATAGCTAAGTCATAGACAGAGAAATGCTGCGTAAGAGAATTCTTTTCATATCACCCATCGTTTGATGAGTTGTGGAATGGATTCGAGTACATGCCTTGCGCGTACCAAATTCAAGCGGAGTGTGGAGAGAATGGAACCAGTAGAGACATCAAAAAGTGGAAATGTCCCTGTTGTGGGAATGGAAGATATCGTCAGAGCACACCATGTGCTGAGAGAGGTTATCGTACGTACACCACTCCAGCGTGATGCTGTGTTATCTGCGAAATACAATTGCGAAGTTTATCTAAAGAGAGAAGATTTGCAAGTCGTTCGTTCATTTAAAATCCGTGGTGCTTACAACATGATCCGGAGTCTGTCCCAGGAGGAGAGAGAACGGGGGATTGTATGCGCGAGTGCTGGGAACCATGCGCAAGGGGTTGCTTTTTCATGTAATGCCTTGGGAATTCAGGGCAAGATCTTTATGCCAAGCACAACACCGAGTCAGAAGGTTAAGCAGGTAAGACGTTTTGGAGGAAGCAATGTGGAGGTCGTGCTTACAGGCGACACTTATGACGATTCCTATGAAGCGGCCATGCGTGTATGCAAGGAGCAGGAGCTTACGTTTATTCATCCTTTTGATCAGCCGAAGATTATTGCAGGCAATGGAACGATTGGGATGGAGATCATGGAGGATCTGGACACCCCCGCGGATTATGTGTTTGTGACTATTGGCGGTGGTGGACTCGCGGCAGGTGTAGGTGCGTATATCAAAACCGTTCATCCGGAAACGAAGGTCATTGGCGTAGAGCCGTTAGGCGCAGCTTCCATGACGGAGGCCATTGATCAGAAGCAGGTCGTTACCCTGCAGCAGATTGATAAATTTGTGGATGGTGCAGCGGTTAAACGTGTGGGTGATCTCACCTATGATATCTGCAAGAACGCACTGGATGATATCTTAAAGGTGCCGGAGGGCAAGGCGTGTACAACCATTCTTGAATTGTATAACGAAAATGCCATTGTGGTTGAACCGGCGGGTTCCTTGTCTGTTGCTGCACTAGCGCAGTATAAGGATCAGATTCAAGGAAAAAAAGTCGTCTGCATCATCAGTGGGGGCAATAATGACATTGACCGGATGCAAGAGATTAAGGAACGTTCGCTCATGTATGAAGGGCTCAAGCATTATTTCATGATTAACTTCCCGCAGCGTGCGGGGGCACTCCGTGAATTTTTGGAGGATGTGCTCGGTCCAAATGATGATATCGCCCGGTTTGAATATACGAAGAAGAATGACAAAGAGAACGGTCCGGCCCTGGTCGGCATTGAGCTGATGTACACCGAGGATTACGAGCCGCTCATCGAGCGTATGAATCGAAAAAATATTCAATATACCGAGCTGAACAAGGATCTTAATCTCTTTAATCTCTTGATCTGATATATTTTAGGTGATAAAAATAGAGCCCCGCTTACAATCGTAAGCGGGGCTTCTTGTGCTGCACATTAGCATTCTATCCGTTCGTTCCGACATGCTCCTCGAGCCAATCTTTTACCTCAGAGGTTTGCTTGAACTGATGATCCTTCAGTACGTTAACGAACTGCTTCAGCAGCTCGTGCAGCTGACTGTTGTTATCATTCGGGCGACCGGCAATGAACGTGTAGGCTGTTTTGGCATGGGGTCTGATCGCTCCATTGTCTTGGAAGAGAGGGGTATTATTCATCCCGTAAAAAATAACGTGTCTGTACAAGTCATATTGATCTTCCATTTGCCGTGTGCGATTAGAGTTCGGATAGTTATTAACAAATCCTTCGAGCAGTAACGCACGATTGACAAGCTCCTGATACCCGATCGCAAGAGCGGCATCCTTACCCAGCTGTTTGCGAGAGAGCTCTGACTGGATGCTGATGTAGGCAGAAATATCCTCTTTGACATCCTCCTCGTAACGTTCAAAAGCAGAATAATCCATCGTCAGGAAATACATGCCTTCAGCGGTAATGACCTTGTATCCGTAATTTTTAGCCTGTGTCAGCAGGTTTTTCACTTTTTGAGTTTTGGCCTTTTGGATCAGCTGGTTCATGGTGTCGTTTTCTTTGAAAAAGGTCTGCAGCTCCTCTTGAACGTCCTGCGGGTACAACTTCTTATCAATGGACGGCATGGCTTTGATCCGTGCATTTTCTAAATAGAGCACCATAAGCGTCGCATGATGGGGAGATGCTTTTGATATATTTTTATTCAGATAAGTTGCAGCTTCCGGCAGACCGTTCGGTTGTTTAAGCAAAGCTCGAAACTTGTTCAGGATAACGGACGACTCCGATGAAACTGCCTCAGCAGCTGCAGGTGCTGATGTATTTGCTTGCGCGGTATTTTGGGCGAAGGCGGGGCTCCATCCGGCAGGCAGCAGCAATGCTGCACTGCTTAACACAGCCATCCATTTTACGGTGGATTTCCGGTTGTTCTTATGCCGAAGTATCGTGTTCTTCATAATTATACCCTCCTAAAAATGATGGATAGATTTACATACATGGGTTACCTAAAGTATTTACCCTAATTACCCGAGGCCCACCTGCTCTAGTTGAAATGATGTGGCACAATAATGATCGAATTGCACACAATGGTCTCTACTGATTCAGCAAGCGAGCCAACATTTGGCCCACGCAAAAAAATAATTTTCTTCTGACTTGTAAATATGGAACATTATCCCACTATTCTGCGTTATAAGATTGCTGACGTGAAATGAGCCGCATAAGTTGCAAATGGAGCTGATGTTTTTTAATTTAATGGGAAGCTGGAGGAAATGATGATGAAGAAATGGGTATCCTCGGTTGTGATTGCTGCACTGGTATCCGCGGGCGTTGGTCATACGCCAGGTATGTTAAACGCGGCGACTGCCATCCAAATTTATATCGATAATGAAAGACTTCCGTCTCCCCAAGCGCCTGTAATGAAGGGCAATCGGGTTCTCGTTCCACTGCGCTCGATCTTTGAAGGGCTGGATGCGAATGTAATATGGAACAATAAGACGAAGACAGTTACAGCGACAAAAGGAGACCAGACGGTCTCCATGACGATCGGATCGAGCTATGCCACGATCAGTGGAAGCAGAGTCACACTCGATGTTCCGGCGTCGATCATCAAAGGCAGCACTATGGTGCCCATCCGCTTCGTGACGGAGGCACTTGGTGAGGAAGTGCTGTGGAACTCCAGTGCCAAACGTGTAGATATTATTACGAGCAGCAATGATCTGTCTTCTTCCACTGTAACGACCAGGGTCGGTACACAGTACGGGGATGCAAGAGATATCAGCGTGGAGTTTACCCCTTCGCAGAACGAAGGCGGGGTGCATGAATACCGGGTCATACTGGTCAAAGCCTCAAACAGTGGAAGCTTTAATCTGAATGAAGCCAGAAATGTATCTTATACGAGCTACACCCCCGTATCGAGAAAGATGGCAAGCTTAGTGTGACGTTGAAAGAGAACACACTGGATGCAGCGGGTCAAAAGATACAGTCTGGCACGGCTTACAAGGTCTATGTGCTGACCGTGGGGAATGATGCCTCTGATTTCTCCTATGTGCTGTCCTCGGCTAAAGATCCGATTACGATGAATGCCAAGCCGGCAGTGGCTGCAGCCTCAGAGGTTAAGATACGAGATATCGCGAATCATGGGGACGGAAGAGATATGGAAGTCAGCTTCAAGCAGCCGGGTACGACATCGGATATTACCAATTACCGCATCTTTGTCGTTAAGCAAAAGGATGCTTCATCCTTTGATGTGAACGCAGCCAGCAGAGCAGCGAACAGCTATTCTACACCCGTGAATAAGTCGAGCTCATCAACGATTACGACGACGTTGTCTTCAGGCACACGTGATTCATCGGGAGAGATGATCAAGAACGGCATCCCGTATGTCGTCTACATCTATTCGGCCAGCTCGAACACGAATAATAAGCAGCACAAGCTGTCTGGTGCTTCCTCTGCGATTACACTCGACAGTGCGACATTGACGGCTCCATCCATCACGGCAGTCAATGATGTAAATGATTATGGCAATGGCCGGGATATACAATTGTCCTTCAATAGAGCAGGCAATGAGGCCAAGGTCGGTTTTTATAGAATATATGTGGTTAGGAATAATCAAGCATCGTCTTTTAATATGACTGAAGCGAATAAGCTGGGCTCGGACCGATACTACGATATCTCCAAGACAGGTAACAATGTCACCACCACCTTGCCTGAAAAACTGAAGGATACCAGCGGTAATACAATCCGAGAAGGAGAGACGTACCGAGTCTTTGTTGCATCCATGGGCAATCAGCAGGGGGGATACTCCAATCTGCTCTCTGGTGCCTCGGCACAGATTACCCTTGTGAACAACTCGGTAACGAAGCCGATCAGTGGACTTGCGGTGAGTGATATTCAGGATTATGGGGATGGCCGTGACCTCAGAGTGACGTTTAACAAATCATCGAATGAAGCAAGTGTGGATCATTATCGCGTATTCGTCGTGAAATCGGGGAATGCAGGGGCTTTTAATTCATCTATTGCAAGCAGCATGAACAGCTCAAGATATACACGTGTAAACAAAACAGGCGGTAATCTATCTGTAGCCTTGTCTGCTGATGCGAGAGATACGGACGGTTCCACTATTCGCAGCGGAGTAAGCTACCGCGTATTCGTTCTTGCGGTCAGTAACAGAGGTGACAGCAAGCTGAACTCTCTGTCCGGTGCTTCATCTGTGATCCAGCTATCGGCGAGCAGTGCTCAGCCGGCTTCCTCGGTAGAGGCGGTCGTGAATGGAAATAGTGGCGATGGACGCGATGTCACCGTGAAGTTCAAGAAGGCTTCGGATGAAACCGGATTGTCTCGTTACCTCGTCATGGTTGTTCGGGCTGATGAAGCGAGCAGGTTTGATCTGGCATGGGCAAATCGGGTGGACTCGGGGAATTATACAGCAGTGGCGAAGAAAGGGTCAGATCTGTCACAAGTGCTGAACGAGAATACCAAGGACGTCAGGGGTGACCGTCTCACTCCGGGAACGAATTATAAGGTGTTTGTGTTGTCGCTAGCAGATGGAAAAGTACGCTCGGAAAATGCTTTGTCACAGCCATCTAACACGTTCGTAATCAATAAAGCACCTGTCGCAGTGGACACTGCCGTCATAACGAAGGTGGAGAATAAGCCTGCTGAGAATCCGGCTATAAAGGTGGATTTCAATAAGGCAGGCAATGAAGCCGGATTGTCCTTCTACGCAGTCATTGCGGTGAAGGCGGCGAATGCAGATCAATTTACGCTGGAGCAAGCGAATGCATTGCCAAGAAGCCAGTATACCGCGGTTTCCAGAACGGGAGACAACCTGAGCGCGGTGCTTGATACGTACGCGCTGGATGCAGATGGCAGCACATTGAAGGCGGGCGTTACCTATCGTATCTTTGTATTATCCGTAGCTGATGGAGACAAGGCAACTGTGAACAGCCTGTCGAGAGCAAGTGACACGATTGTAATGGAGGAATTGCCTGCTGCAGCTGCACCTCAATCACAGAGCACATCAGGTGAACACGGAGAAGACTCGGCTGCTAAGGATATATAATGGCTGCAGTTTAGGAGCATGACGGAAGTAGGAAGAAGCTCGAATTGCGATTAGCGGCAATTCGAGCTTCTTTGGTATGTTATCCACATGTTAATAAACCCTAGAGCATCCCGCAATGGCTGAGGATTCTCTAGGGTTTGTGTATGAATTATTCAGCCCTTCTTTTCCTTCCGAAGATCGGTTTAACGAGCACAAGTCCGATGGCTCCAATAGCGATGAGGGCAATGGCAGACAGCTGAATAGCGGGAAGCATATTGCCGAATATGTAGCCCAGAAGCAAAATGATGACCACGACGATGAGATAATTGATGATGGATTTCAGATTAAATCCAGCGCGTCTCGGTGACCGATGGGTCTCTTCATCCTCCGGTGCATGATTAAAAGAGAGGAGAATCTGAATTAATACAATCGCGCCACCGGCGATGAGGGCTAATGTAAACAGGCTGATACTCGTATAGGTTGATGGATCTTGGCCCGCTAACGAAGTCACCTGCCCGATGAGTCCCATTAGCAGAAATACCATCGATACCGCAGCCCAGGCAATCATGAGATTGAATTTAATTCCTTTGGTATTATCTGTATTTTCATTATTATTCTTATCCGCATCTTTAGCTGAGACGGTGGAGGAGGCTTTCGAATTTGCAGCGGGTGCTGCTCCCAGCGCATATTTATTCTCTTTTTCTTTAATATACTTGTCCGGTTTACCGCCGAATAATTGCTTCAGATTAGTGCCCTTACGTTGTGCTTCTAAGATTTCCTGTCCCATGCGGAGCAGCAGCTCCTCGAGCTCGAGCTCAGGAATGCGCGAGTTCCTGACCTGTTCCTCGATCAGGGCATAGAACTCCCTGGAAGGAGATGTCATCTGACCAATGACCGTAGTTTGCCGATTCCTGATCAGCATGATTTGTTTGCTGCGATTCATTACTTTATTGTCCACTCCTCTGTCCTATATCCGTACATCATATGAATAAAGTATACGGGAGTAAGGTGGAATTAGCAAAGTTAGGTGTAGGCTTATTCTTTATAGAACAGCTGAGTATGATGAACAGCTACATATATTATGGCAGCAATGACGGCAAGACAGAGAAATACACTTCCCAGGTGATGTTCAATCCAGTGGAACATGAGCTTCATGTGATATCTTCCTTTCCTGTAATCTTCGATTGCTGCTTGTTATTATTCCGAATCAGAGCTTGGATTAATCCGTCTCATTAAGTTTTATGAGGCCAATTCAGGGTCAGAGCGGGAGTGTATAGCCAGTTATCTCCTGTCACACACTATGTCGTGTGCTTATCTAAGAGCAGTACGCATATATAAGGAGGGTTTCGATCATGACACAGAACGATGCAACGAGACAGTATCTGTTAAACAGCCAGTCGAGAGGAGTCAAGGATGAGGTTGTGAAGGCAGAACATATTGAAGAAACAACGAGTCGTAATGAGGAATTTGCATGGGCTCATCAAGTGAGCCGTTCTGCAGAGACCCAGCGGGTGAAGGGAACAGCCCAGATCAGTGCTGAGATTGCGAATGTAGCACCCGTCTATCGGACAATAGCGGATACGGAGTTTGGATCAGATGATGAGGGAGTAATACCGCGCGGGGAGACTGAAGCGGAGCCTGTGGAATGGAAGGGCAAATCAGAAACCCATGCGATGTTTCGCCGGAGCTATGAATAGGCCATAGAGAATTCCATGGAGTGGATTGACTTTCGGTAAAGAATGGTGCTACACTATCTTCAACTAATTCACATTAAACTTATCGGAATTAATTGAAATATAGTTTGGTATTCGTTTAGGTGTTACTTTTTACTGGGAGGAAGTCATATGGAACGACAAATTGGCATTAAGCATGGGGAAGAGGAAATAGCAGCAACGATCCATTATCCGGTGGTATCCGAAATCTCAGAAGGCAAGAAGCCGGCACGAGTACCGCTTATCGTTATTTGCCATGGGTTTGTTGGCAATCGTATTGGTGTTGACCGTTTATTTGTCAAAACGGCGAGAGAACTGGCGGAGGACGGGAACCTGGTGCTTCGGTTTGATTATATCGGCTGTGGTGAGAGTACAGGTGAATATGGCGCTGAAGGGCTGCAGTCGATGATAAATCAGACGAAGAGCGTGCTTGACTATGCCCTGGATTGCTGTGATGTCGATCCTCAGCAGGTGACGCTGCTAGGTCACAGTCTCGGAGGAGCTACAGCACTTCATACCGCAGTAAGGGACAAGCGAGTAACCAAGCTTATTCTGTGGTCTGCTGTAGGGTATCCTTTTAATGATATTATAAAAATAACAGGCCGTGACAAATACGACACCTCTGTCAAAGAGGGGGCGGCAGATTATTTAGGCTATCGCTTTACTCCGGCATACTTTGAATCGCTCGCCGATTTCCAGCCGTTTCAGGAGGCGCTTAAATTCTCAGGTGATGTGCTGGTCATTCACGGAACGAGCGATGATACAATCCCGGTCGATTACGCCTTTTTATATCAGAAGGTATTCTGGATGCGCAGCGAGGGTCGCTGTGATAAGGATATTATTTTTCAAGGAGACCATACCTTTTCATCGGGGCCGGAACGTGAGCAGCTCATCAAGCGTACCCGTGCGTGGTTAACAGAGCAGCGTAATGCGAGCCAAGACTGGCAGCATTGGATGATCTAATGGAAGAAATAAATGTTTCAGTACTGAATGAATCAACTTTATTTCGTCCACCTCTAGATGTAAAATAAACACATACACCCATTCTACCTGTGTCTGGAGGCTTGGCAGCGATGACTTTACCTGCATTGTTTATTGCGCACGGTTCACCCACCCTCGTCATAGAGGACAACAACTACACAGCGTTCTTGAGAGAGCTTGGTGCCAGCTTACCGGTCCCGAAAGGTATTGCCTTATTCTCCGCTCATTATGATGAGCCGGTACAGTCACTGTCTGTAGATGAGTTTCATACAACGATGCATGATTTTTACGGATTTCCTAAAGAAATGTACAAGATTGAATATCCTGCCCCGGGCGATCCGGAGCTGTCGATGAGGATTGGCCAATTGATGGCAGCACAGAATCTGCCCTACAAGCTCGTTACAGGAAGAGGACTTGATCACGGTGCCTGGGTCATTCTTCGGCATATGTATCCGGAAGCGAATATTCCGGTCGTCAGCTTGTCTGTCGATTCCATGCGGTCAGAGCAGGAGCAATACCGTATCGGCTGTATGCTGGAGCCTTTAAGACACGAGGATATATTAGTGATTGGCAGCGGCGGGCTGGTACATAATTTGAGGAAGCTTAGTCCAGATTCAGAACCTGCAGCGTGGGCTGCCGAGTTTGATGAATGGCTCACAGTGAAGCTGGACGAGTGGAATCTTCGAGACCTTTATGATTACGAGAAAAAAGCCCCGAATGCCCAAGATGCGGTCCCTTCTTATGCTTCCGAGCATTTTGCACCCTTATTCTATGCGATGGGAGCAGCAGACAAGGAACGCAGAGCACAGAAGCTGTTTCAAGCCTATCAGTACGGCAGTTTGAGTCTGAATTGCTGGCAATTCGGTTAACTTATAACGAAGTTAAAGGCATTCCCTAATGGAAGAGACGATCTTCCCCCAGGGGATGCCTTTTATTGTTTATATACGAGCAACCGGCAGGTCCTAAGATTTAAGCTCGAAGAACTCACAGTCCTGCCGCTGATGATAGGCAATATCGCTGACACTGGATTGAATGACAATGGTCATCTCATCATAGCGGATAATAACACCGCCGGAGTCGATCTGCTGGTTATCTTTAAAAACGCGAATGCGTCTTTTGCGAGTCATGGCTTCTTCAAAGTCAAGGTTGGTAATTAAACGGCGATTCGTAGCCAAGGGGTTGTCACACCTCCATCATGGATTAAATGCCCATAGAAGCGGGCCGTGAAGAGAGTATACCACGGAAGCGTGCCGGTATGAACGGTCATAGCAAAAAGCAGGTCCCCGATAAACCTGCTCTCCATGTTTTTTCGATGGAGGAAGATTTGTCGGGCGGCCTGCCCTGTTACTATATCATCTATTTCGGGGCTTAGGTGTGCTGCGTCTTCGTGTTCACTTTTGCCACCGGGTCCTTACGATGTCTAAACTTGTTGTACATTCCGCGGATATAAGGGATTACCCAGTTATCGAGACCAATCTTAGCTGCATTGTATCCAGCGACAACGATGAAGATCTGCAGAAGTACCAGCTGTGCATTCGTGCTCACCGTTCCCGAGAAGAGGAACGCAAAGTTCATGACCATCGCCATTAGTGCAGCAAAGGTAGTGAAGCATCCAAGCAAGAGGCCTACACCGACCAAGAATTCACCGAGCGGTACGAGGAAGTTAAACAATTCTACGTTTGGAAGGGCAAAGCCTTCAAGAAATGCACCCCACCAGCCCTGAACTGTAGCACCCTCACCTGTCGATTTCTCGATTGCTCCTGTCAGGAATCCTGTAGCATCAAAGCCTCCGCCCGTCAGCTTCTGCCAGCCGTGAGTCATCCAGTCATATCCGAGATATACCCGAAGTACGGTCAGCAGCCACATTGCAACCTTGTTTTCTCTCAGCCATGTTGTAAACATATAAACCACTCCATCCTTTTTTTGTGAGGAATCGTAGGATTCCCCTTGTCTGAAGATCATTCGTTAATATCAAGATAGATTGAGCGATAGAAGTTAATGCCTTTATCTTTGTACACTCTTTTGCTCGTTCTATCTATAAAAGTGATCACTCTTTTGATGTCTTTATCTTAAAACATATCCCATCGTATGTTTGTGATAAAAATCACAATATATCAAAAAAAACGCCTATTTCCATGAATCTCATCTGATCTGAGCAATTTCTAGCAGGAAATCAAAGACATTTCGCTCGAATTTGTGATTAAATGGTAGAAAAGCATGCTGCTACTTTCCCTGATGATGAAGGAGGAACACACTTACGTGCAGATCGTAGAAAAATGGAAGCCCTCATTATACATCTTATTCTTACTCATCCTGCTTACAACCGCTTGCTCATCCAATAGCACCCCGGAAGCTGAGCCGTCAGAGCCGGTAGTGGAGACGCCGGGGCCCGCTGAGGAGTTGACAGAAGAGCCCGAAGCGGAGCCCGAGCCTGAGCTGGCTTATGCTGCTCCGTTAACAGGTATTCGCTCTGCAGAGCCTGTCGATGAAAGACCTCTTGCGGTAATGATCAATAATGCCCCGGCAGCAAGACCCCAATCCGGGCTTAGTCAAGCCGATCATATATATGAAGTGCTGGCTGAGGGGGGCATTACCCGGCTGATTGCGATCTTCCAGAGCGGAGGAGCTGCCGAAACGTTAGGTCCAATCCGCAGCATTCGCCCGTACCTCATCGAGCTTGGCGAGAGCTATGGAGGTATACTGGCACATGCGGGAGGAAGCCCGGCTGCCTACTCGATACTGCAAAATGAGGGGAAGCCATATCTCGATGAAATCTCGAATGGCGGACCTTATTATTTCCGCAGCAGTGACCGCAAAGCACCGCACAATCTGTATTCTTCTGTCGATCAGCTGCGAGAAGGCGCAGAGAACCGAGGATACTCACTAGAGAACAACGCACCCGTATATTCGTATTTGGAGCAAGGAGCGGAGGTAAGCGGAGAAGCAGTCCGTTCATTTGATATTTATTATCTGAACGACAGCTATACCGTAAGCTACGAATACGACAGTACTAGGCAGCAATATTTAAGAAGCGTGAATGGTACTGAGGATTTGGATGCAAATGATGGAACACGCTTAGCTGCTTCAAATATTGTTGTGCTGTCGACCTCACATCGGGTGCTGGATGATGTAGGCAGACTCGCCCTTGATCTGTCATCCGGCGGTGAGGCGATGCTGTTCCAGCAGGGCCAGCTGATTCGTGCAGAGTGGAAAAAATCCTCAGGGGACATCATTCGGTTCTATAAAGACGGGAAGGAGCTGCCGCTCGTTCCGGGAAAAAGCTTCTTCAGTATTGTGCCAGATTCTCCGGCACTTGAAGAGCATATTACATTACATTAACCACATAGCCAGATCATCATATGATGATCTGGCTATTTTTCTTTTTACACATCTAATGGTTATATCTAGGAATATCAAGGATATAGATGGAAGCTATGTGAGTCATTTGGATAATTGAGACATGATCAGGTCACTCTACATGAAGATGGCAACGTAGAATTATGAAAATTGTTCGGTTTTTGTGTAAACGCGGTGTAAAGTATGTTAAGATATCAAATGTTGTCATTTCATTTCATTACATTACATTTCACGCAATCTTTCTGTGAAGGGGATATAAGAATGGCTTTGAAGAAGAAGAAGGATATATTTTTTGAGTCACTGGAGAGTATGGCCGATACGGTCGTACACGCTGCGGATTATTTTGCCCAGCATGTCGGAAGCCTGAACAACATGGCTGAATTCACGAATCAATTGAAGAAGTATGAGTCTGAGTGTGACAACTACACACATACGATCATCAAAGAACTGAACAAGACGTTTATTACGCCGATTGAACGTGATGATATCATGGCGCTCGCTACGACGCTGGATGATGTGATGGACGGTATTGAGGCAACGGCATCCCGTTTCTACATGTACAATCTGACAGAACCGGATCAATATATTGTGCAGTTTGCTGAAATTATTCGCGAGTCTGCTTACGAAATTCAAAAAGCGGTACATTTGCTCTCTCAGAAAAAGCTGCTCGCTATTCGTGAGCATACAATTCGGTTGAACGATCTAGAGAATCAAGGGGACGAGCTTCTTCGTATTTGTATTAAGAACCTGTTTGATACCGTTACGGATCCAATCGAGCTGATTAAACGCAAAGAAACTTACGAGCGTCTCGAGACGACAACCGATGCTTGCGAGCATGTTGCCAACCGTCTTGAATCGATCATCATGCGGAACTCGTAAGGAGCATAATAATTATGGAAACTACGATATGGGTATTAGGAATTGTTATTTTCCTGGCGCTGGCCTTCGATTTCATTAACGGGTTCCACGATACGGCGAATGCCATTGCAACATCGGTATCGACGAGAGCTCTGACACCGCGCCGGGCTATTATTCTTGCAGCCAGCATGAACTTTATCGGTGCGCTGATGTTTACAGGGGTTGCGAAAACGATCGGGGGCAGTGTAGCAGACCCCACCAAGCTGGATAACGGGATCAATATCGTAATTGCGACGCTTATCGCTGCGATTGCGTGGAATTTGATTACCTGGTGGTTCGGACTCCCGTCCTCTTCATCTCATGCACTGATTGGGGCGCTTGCGGGTGCCGTGTTTATCGGTGAAAGAAGTGAGCTGAATTGGGCAGGATTTGCGGATATTGTAAAAGGTCTGATCTTCTCTCCAATCATTGCCTTCGTCATCGGTTATGTTGTGATGACCATTCTGAAATGGATCTTCGCCAAGCGCAGTCCGCATACGGTCAACAAGGGCTTCCGTACCATGCAGATCTTCACAGCTGCACTCCAATCCTTCACACACGGTACGAATGATGCGCAGAAAGCGATGGGGATTATTACATTCGCTCTCGTTGCAGGTAAAGTTCAGGATACGATGGAGGTTCCACTGTGGGTTAAGATCGCGGCAGCAACAGCGATGGCCGCAGGTACAGCAGTGGGCGGCTGGAAGATTATCAAGACTATGGGTACTAAAATATTCAAAATTGAGCCGATCAACGGTTTTGCAGCGGATTTCTCAGCGGCATCCGTCATCTTCGGTGCAACGCTGCTGCACCTTCCGGTCAGCACCACACATGCGATCACTTCGGCGATCCTCGGTGTAGGCTCGGCTAAACGCTTCAAATCCGTGAAATGGTCGCTGGCAGGACGTATTGTGGTAACCTGGTTTATCACCATTCCGATTTGCGGTTTTCTTGCCGGCCTTATTATGTGGTTATTCTTCTAAGCACTTCGTTTTTTATAAATAGATGTACAATAAACAGAACCCGGATCACCGCGAAGCTGTGGATTCATTTCGCGTTGTTGCCGGGTTTTCCGTTTGCTCCATGTGGAAAATGTTTATAACTCTGTGAATATGGGGACATCTAAGGGTAATAAAAGTCATATAAAAAAGTTATCCACTTGTGGATAGATAAATCAGCTATAATTATACAGTCCGTGCTTGCTTCTCTTTCAACGATGTGGGTTTGAACAGAGATGAGGAAGCAGGGCTTTTTTGTTCCGTAATATTTGTGATAGAGAGGGAAAGGCGTGATGCCCCATTATTCGGACGATGGCAATAACCCATGATCATAAAGTGATCAAAGAGTTACATCTGCTTGATATTCGTATTGAGGATTATGATTTTGTGTGGACAGATTTCAGTGCTCCGACAGAAGAGGAATCCCGGCTGCTAAAGGATTATTTTCATTTTCATCCACTCGCTGTTGAAGATTGCCTGCATGTCCTTCAGCGCCCTAAGCTGGATTACTATGGCGATATTCAATTCATGGTGCTTCATGCAATCCGTGAGGAGGAGGAGAAGGCGCACGAGGTGGATCTGTTTCTTGGCCCGAACCTGCTGGTATCCTATCATCATGAGCCGCTTGACGAACTGAATCAGGCCTGGGAGCGTATCGGGGGAGAGGCAGAGAGGCGCACCATCTGGAGCAGAGCGCCCATTGCGGCCGCCTATACAGTGATGGATAAGCTGGTCGATGGTTACTTCCCGGTCTTGTTTGCCATTGAGGATGAGCTGGCCGAGCTGGAAGGAAGGAGCGGTAACGCCCCGATGGATGAGCTGGTCAATCACGTATTTCTCATTCGAAGCAAGCTGCTTCGTTTGCGCAATACGATCGTGCCCATGCGAGATCTCTTGTATCGAATTGTCAACTCACAGCATATACAGGGGCAGAGCCGAAGTGATCATAAGCTGTATTTTATTGATATCTACGATCATCTGCTGAAGCTGACAGATATGCTGGACGCTGACCGGGAGATGACGGCAGATCTGCGGGACAGCTACATTTCGCTGAACTCGAATCGAATGAACAGCATTATGAAGACGCTGACAGTCATTACGACCTTGTTCATGCCCCTTACACTGATTGCCGGCATCTATGGGATGAATTTTCATTATATGCCAGAGCTCGGCTATCGATATGGATATACAGCGGTCATCGTGGTGATGCTCCTGCTGGGCAGTGGAATGATGATTTGGTTTAAGAAGAGAGGCTGGTTTAAATAAGTAAATCTTGCTCCATTCAAAAGTCGCCTTAACCTAAATAGAAGCACCCCGCGCTGAAGATCCAGCTGCGAAGGGTGCTTTATGAGGTGTTCTGCATCAGCCGGCTTGAATTATCTCCTTCTCTTTTTGGAGGATGAGGGAGAGTAGGGCTTGGAGGACGAAGTTTTGCGGCGTTTTTTGCCCGTGGAAGTCGTCTTCCTGCGTTTACGCTTCTTCCTCGGACGGTAGTAAGAATCGTCGTAAGTGGGTGATGTGGACTCTGCTGCTTTATTTGCTGCTGCAGCAGCTCCAAAGGGGAGTAGCCCTGCAAACAGCTTCATCATCGGGGCCATCTGCTGGACTCCGTTGACAACCTGCTGAACCTTCCCCATCCCATTAACGATCCCGTCAATGCCGCCAATTCGGTCAAACAGACCTTTCAGATTGCTCAGGTTATTCCCAATTCCGCCTAAATTGCCGAGCAGACCTCCCGTTGTGGCCGCTGCCTCGGTTTCGGCTGCCTGCTGTGTCACCTGATTCGCAGGATATACAGGAGCCTGCTGCTGAGGCATCGCATAAGGTGCTTGCGGCTGAGCAGGTACTAATGCATAGGGTTGTGCAGTGGGAGCCGGCGCAGGCGCAGACGGCTGGTTATAGTGTGGAATCCCAGGATAGGGTGAATACTGATTAGGGTCCGTGAATGCCCGAGCTTGCCGGCTGCGTCTTCTGTAGTGTTGTTGAGACATCGGTAGATCACATTCCTTTGCGCATGGTTTAGTATAGTGTATGTTGATGAGGTGCTCTGCGTTTAAGAAAATGCGAGATTTTACGGGATATTGGCGGATTTGGGCTCCGGCCCAAGCGGTTGTACCACATAAGAAAAGAGAAAACCTACGGATAAAAAAGTACGGATATTTACCGATAAATAGAGTAGAGTCAACAGGATTCGATCCACAGGGGAACGAATTAACATGAAGTCGGGGTATCGATATGTCCATGACTTCTCATATAACAGGAGCAAAAGGTATCACAATTCATTGCAAACCTGTGCATTATGGTATAATGTAGTTTGGCGTCGGTGTGCTGATCTTACCAGCTGTGTATAACGATGAAGGCTCGGGATGATTTTATTCTGCATCGCGTGAAAACGGTAATGCTTGAAATACCAATAACGTGTAGTTACAATGAAATAGTATTCATAGTAACCTTAGGGGATGATAACATGCAGCTGAAGAAGCTAAATGATAAAAGTATAGATCAATTATTTGAAGCCATTTTGACACTTAAGGACATCGAGGAGTGCTATGTATTCTTTGACGACCTGTGCACGGTGAACGAGATTCAGTCCTTGTCTCAGCGTCTGGAAGTGGCCCGTATGCTGGGTAAAGGCAATACGTACAATCAGATTGAGTCGGAGACGGGGGCAAGTACGGCCACCATTTCTCGTGTTAAGCGCTGCTTAAATTACGGAAATGACGGCTATAAGATGGCGCTGGAGCGCCTGGGACGCTAAATGATGATGAAGCCGGGAGTTCTGATCATCAGCCATGGATCCAAGGATTCGGGCTGGACTGAGCTTGTGGATCATGCCGTCATGCAGCTGTCACTGCCTGAAGGAGTGCCTGTTTACGCTTCTTTTCTGGAGAATGTAGAGGGAAGGCTTATTCAGGATGGAATTGATGAACTTGAACAGAAGGGTGTAACAGATATACTCGCTGTTCCTTTGTTTATTTCAGCGGGAAGTACGCATGTAGATGAGATTGAATATGCCCTTGGAGCCAAGCCTGTTCCAGAGAAGGAAACGGATCTTGAGCCTTTTCGGGTGAAGTCACGTGTCCATTATGGACATCCGCTGCATGATGATCCGCTGCTAGCTACGATGATCTGGGACAAGCTGAAGCCCTATTCGCAGGAGCCTTCTGAGGAAGTTATTCTGCTGATTGGACACGGCAGCCGTCACGACGAATTTCGGCAGCGATGGGAGCAGGGCTTCTCTACGCTCGCTCGTCTGGTTAAGGACATCAGTGGAGTTTCTCAAGCGGATTACGCACTATTGAATCCAGATCATATCAAGGATACGGCTGCTGGCTACATAGAACAAGGGTACCGGGTTCTAGTGATGCCGCTGTTTTTGAGTGCAGGGTATTTTACGAATGTAGAGATACCGAAGCGGCTGGATGGAATTCATGTCGAGTACAGTGGGGATCGTACGCTCTTACCGCATCCTTTGCTGCATCAGTGGATTGAGGAGCAAGTGGACGATATGCTGAGAGCCTTGGCGGACGCATAGCAGGACATAATTCTATCGTGATTGTTATTTATATTCGGTTATTATTGGAAATGCATATGGAATACAATAGAATAAGGAATAGAGGCCTGGCCGTTTGTCCTAAAAACAGTGGTATGATGCGAACTGAAATAAAGACGACGGCCGGTTTTTTGTTGTATAATAAACTATTGGATGTAAGAAACAGGTTGAGTTAGACATTAAGCGGCCGTGTTTTTGGGAATAGTAAGAAGATGAATTCATTTCATAATCGCTGTCGCTATGATACTATTTCTATCGTTTGCTCGGATTCATTTTATAACGCGGTATTCAGGGTATTACGAACTGGAGTGAAATTATAAGATAAGTGCCCAAGGCTGGTTGTATGGGATCATTGGGATATTTGCTAAAAGTGGGTGGCGTAAGGATCATGACTATGAAAAAGGCGAGATTAATCTATAATCCGACGTCAGGTCGGGAAGAGGCGAAGCGAAGACTCGCGTCAATATTGCAGCGTTTGGATGAGGGCGGAATTGAAGCATCCTGTCACGCAACGACGGGCGAAGGGGATGCGACTAGGGAAGCATCGGAAGCGATTGATCGCGGATACGATATGATCATTGCTGCAGGTGGAGACGGAACGCTGTATGAAGTCATTAATGGGATGGCAGGTAAAGAAAATCGGCCGCCGCTGGGCATTTTTCCGCTGGGGACGACCAATGATTTTGCAAGAGCGCTCGGAATCCCAAGGCATTGGGAGGATTACTGCGATATGGTGATCCGCCAGGAGACACGTCCTGTCGATCTGGGTCTTGTGAATAATCGTTATTTTATCAACATTGCCGGTGGTGGAACGCTGACAGAGCTGACCTATGAAGTACCAAGCCGTCTGAAGACCATGATTGGTCAGCTAGCTTATTACATGAAGGGCATGGAGAAGATGATTAATCTTACCCCGCAGGAGCTCTACATCAAGGCCAGGGGGCAGGAGGACATTCATGATGAATTCATGCTGTTCCTGATCGCCAATACGAACTCGGTCGGTGGATTCGAGAAGCTGGCACCGGGTGCGACGATTGATGACGGATTATTCGATGTCATTGCACTGAAGAAATGTAATCTGGCGGAGATGATTCGCCTTGTAACGATGGCGCTCCGCGGAGAGCATCTGGGTGACAAGAAGGTCATTCACTTCCAAACAGACTATATGGAGGTTACCTCACCGGGTGAAGTGCTGCTTAATCTGGACGGAGAGCTGGGCGGGTCCCTTCCGGCAAGCTTCAGAAATATGCCCCATCATATCCAAATCTACAGATAGACTGAGGCAGGTACTTCGAGTAATGTGAAATCTGATTCAGTATACAGCTGAATTGTTAATGGAGTAATAACTGGAATTCAATTACATTTTAAATCGAGAAAATCAACAAATGAGAGGAATTACGCAAAGATGAACAACAACCGCAGCGGTCGTGGAAAAAACCGCCGGAGCAGTGAAGTAAAGGCTGGAGCAGCGAGTCCAGGAGCAGGTAAGGCAAGTGGAGGACGTCTTCAAGGGAAGGATCATCGTGCCGGGAAGACAGGTAACAAGCAGACTGAAGTAATGTCAAGAACAGGGGTGCGGCCGCAAGGCGAGGCATCTTTTTCTGCTGACTATGGACAGTCCGGTGGGAGTTCGCGACGTTCGGAGATCGGACGTGGAGAATCGGCAGGGAGCTCTGGAAGTTCGGAGAAGAACGGAAGCCGTGCTTCTAGTAGAAGCAGAGAGAAGAACAACGACCGCGGCACGGGAAGACATCAGCAGGCATCACGAGATATTGCCGCAGAGCTTGGACTGCCTGTCGCTAAGAACGATGAAACGGTTATTGATATCATCGGGATGAATCATGATGGTGAAGGTGTTGGCCGTGCAGACGGTTATACCTTATTCGTTGCGGGAGCACTCCCGGGTGAGAAGGTCCGTGTAAAGGTACTTAAGACGAAGAAGCAGTATGGTTATGCGAAGCTGCTTGAGATTATTACCGAGAGCAAGGACCGCGTCGCTGCACCGTGTCCGATCTATGATCAATGCGGCGGCTGCCAGCTGCAGCATATGAGCTACGAAGGACAGCTGGCATGGAAGCGCCAGATCGTCGTGGATAACTTGACGCGGATTGGCAAGCTGAATGTGATCGATGGACAACCCGATTATCCACAAGTGGATAACTCCGCTGCAGTTATGGAAGATACTCACAGTGCTGGGGACAAACCTGTGTATGAAGGCATTCAAGTGCTTGAGACATTAGGGATGCAGGAGCCATGGCGTTACCGGAACAAGGCACAGGTGCCGATGGGTGAAATCGACGGTGGTCTGATCGGTGGCTTCTATGCCAAGGGCAGCCACCGCATCGTGGACATGGAGCGCTGTATGATTCAGCATGAGCATAACGATGAGGTCGTGGAGCAGGTTAAGCAGATTGGCCGCAGTGTCGGAATTAGAGCATATAATGAAGAAACAGGCAAAGGACTGCTTCGCCATGTGGTCGTGAAGAAGGCATTCCGCACCGGCGAGATCATGCTTGTGCTCGTCACGAATGGAGACAGTATTCCCCATGTGGAAGCTTGGATTCATGGAATCCGAGAGCAGATCCCTCAGGTGACGAGCATTTGTCAGAACGTGAATACGAAGAAGACCAACGTTATCTTCGGTGACGTTACCCGCGTGTTATGGGGCAGTGAGGTCATCTATGACTATATCGGAGACATCAAGTTTGCCATCTCTGCACGTTCCTTCTATCAAGTCAATCCGGTACAGACTGAGGTGCTGTATGGCAAGACGGTAGAGTATGCCGGGTTGACGGGGAAAGAGACCGTCATCGACGCCTACTGCGGAATCGGGACGATCTCACTGTTCCTTGCCCAGCATGCTGAGCATGTGTACGGGGTCGAGATCGTGAAGGAAGCGATTGAGGATGCGAAGAAGAATGCGGATCTGAACGAGATCACGAACGCCACCTTCGAGGCCGGCCCATCCGAGGATGTCATTCCGAAGTGGAAGGAGCAAGGAATCACGCCTGACGTCATCGTCGTCGATCCCCCGCGCAAGGGCTGCGATCCAAGACTATTGGATACGATTCTGGAGATGCGACCGGAGCGTGTGGTGTATGTGTCCTGTAATCCGTCGACCCTGGCCCGCGATCTGCGCGTCCTGGAGGATGGCGGGTTCAAGACGGTGGAGGTTACGCCGGTGGATATGTTCCCGCATACGAGTCATGTGGAGAGTGTGGCGGTGTTGGTTCGGAAACTTGTAGATAATGAATAAAGTCATGCTATTCGTAATAAACTCGTGCTAAAAATCGAATAAAGACGTGATAAAAGAGAGGAAGGGCTCAATGGAGAAAGGAAAAACCCAGATCCATCAAGCCTTTCCTCTGTTTTTATATCAAGACATTATTCAGGTTATAATAAAGTCGTGATATAAAAAGTGGGGTAAAAAAATGAGAAAAACACGGTTTTGTAGCAAGACTTTATTTATTCGCCCAACGGTGGAATGCGGGTTTGTGGCCTGTTTTTTAGCAAGGGTTTATTCATACTGAACATAGTAGGGACGAAAAAAGGAGAAAAGTTTATTTTCTCTTTTTTCTTTGGACAAAAAAGGGGGTAGGGGGCTGAAACTCAACATTTATAATAAAATCGCTACTCCTTGACATGACTCAGTTAGAATAAACTTTTTTGCTCTCTACCTCTCCTCAAGCCTATCCTATCAAGGATTTTTGAAAAACTATTCTTCACTATTATTAATTTTGTTGATAGAAAACAAAGTTAATTAAATATGAATAACGAGAAAGCACACTAAATTCAGGGTGCTTTTTTTGTTGCTATTCCATGCAAAAGATGCATATAGGAAGAGAAGAGGAAGTAAAAGAGAAGAGATGCTTTAAGGTGAGGGAAAGGTTACCCCAGGCCAGGATAGTAGCTTTTATATAAAGGAATACGGTATGCTATTAATGAATGAAATGTAAATTTTTAACTTGGACGGATGGTGGACTATGCTAACAATAGAAGAGTACCTCTCTCGAAGAAAAAAAGAAGATCAATTAAATGAGTTTAGTTTAGAAGCTCGAATGGAGAATATGAAGACTTGTGTAAACTATGTATTTGAATATTTTAATCAGTACTTAGATGTTACTAAGATGGAAGAACAGACAGTATTAAATGATGAGCGGCTTGAGAAATATAAGAAGACCATTGCTCAATATGATATAGAAATACAAGAATGGTTGATTAATATTTATGACGAATATAACAAACAACTGAACCGTTCCATTATCAGCTTTCTGAAAAAGGATGAGCTATTCTATCTTTACAGTTCAGATAGCGAATTTAGGAGTTCATCTTATGAGTGCTATGCACAGCTTGTTAAGAAGAATCCATTTTTAAAAGATCAGACAGAAATGCTATTTTTGTTTATAAAGGATTATCATCAAGTTCAAAGTCAACCGAATGACACTTCAAATAGAATATTGATCTCTGATGAAGTCGACCTATGGATTGATAAAACATGGAAAAAGCATAAGATTGATGTTTTTGCCTTTTGTTCCGATTGGGTACACAGGTTTTACGATAATGAGACTCTTTGGCCAGTTAGCCATAGGATTAAAAGTAAAGATAGTTGGCGGAAATATGAGTATGATATCAAGCAGAAGAGCAACTTGTTTAACCTTAACTTGCTTTACAAAAGAGTATCAGATAAACCATTTATCAAAGGAAAAAAGCAATACTTAGAAATGGTAATGATGTACTACTGGCTTCACGATTTGGTTGGTGATGAGGAGGATTATTGGCAGGAGTATTTAAATAAATGTTTAAATCGAAACAATAGCCGCTCTCAGTTAACAGAAGATGAAAAGTAGAATTTTTAGTATCATTTACCATATAAAATTTAAAATGATTTCATATCTGTTAATAATGGATATAGTCACTAATGAAAGAGGTTAACTATGCATCTACATCTGCTTAGCAAAGTTTGAAGTGGTAAATTTTCTCCTAAATGTATTGAATATTATTTATACAATTTGCAACATTCTGTTACTGTTTCGATTTTATAAGCCTTCCTATATGCCTTAGTTATATTAGCTCAGGACAATTTGAAATAAAATGTCCAACAAAAGGAGAGACATCATTTATGCTTAGCACAATAAAAATTATGATCGGATTGTCTTTAATACTAACGATGGCAGGATGCTCAGAAGGGAACAAGGAGATTTCTGGTGATAATCAGTCTCCATCACAAACAAGATCTACTGAAGCCCATAACACTTCAAAAACTTCTTCAAACAATGATGATAGAATAACCTCTTTTGAAAATCACGTTAAGAAGATTAAAGGATCTGATAACATTAAGAGCATAGATTGGTCAAATGAAACGGAACGATATGTTTATATCAAAGAATCGGATGCAGATAAATTTGAAGTCTACTATGGGGATTTTAAGCAGAATAAAGAACAATTGGTTGTGAAGCATAACTATAGCAGCAGTGATTCTACAGTTTCTATCAGCCCTAAAGGAAATTATTTCTTATTAACACGATTGAAGGATCAAAATCCTGAGAGGTATAATTCTAAGCTATATTTTGCAGAGGATCTACAAAGTTCAATGACACTTTTCAGTATCGGTCTACCTATATGGGATAAAGAGGGGAAGTTGATACGCTCTACCGAATATATTGATAAATACCCAACTTCTTACCAAAGTCTGATTTCTGTTGACACTTTTAAGTCTAAACCTGAGTCTAATGATCCGTTTGAGAAAACAATAGATGTCGTCAAAGGTAAGCCGTACAACAAAACGAAAGTCATATTTAATATAGTGAAGGTGAAAAATAATCTGATTTCTTATGAAGAAATCAATCTTGAAACTAAAGAAACTCAACAAAAAGAAATGAAATACTAACATATAAATATAAATTAGGAACTTGAGGTGCACTTTTACTCCCTTCTCTTAATTAACATATAGAGTTACGTATCCTGAGCTGACGAAGCGTTAAATTTATAATAAATTCTCAGTGAGCAACCCCAGTCTGTATTGAATAAAGTTGTAAAAAGAAAATAAAGTCATCTCAAATGAAAAAAATCATATAAATAACAGTTGTTTTTTTGAAATAGGGTGATGCTACTGGATCAGCGAATAAATTTTATGATGAGGTAGTTAGTATACTCTCACTCCTAAATGGGGATATTTTCTTTAGATATTCTTATAAGGGAGTGATTCATTATTGAAATTACGTTAAACAATACGGATATATTTGATGAGCATCTTGATGAGAAGTTTAAGTCTGTAATCGTTACTTATATGGCTGATGTTAGCAAAGAAAAGATATACAGATTTGTCGTTAGTTTTCATGTGAACTTATTGAATGATCCGAGATTTGAAAAGATAGAATTACCTCAAGACAAAGTGAGAAAGAATACAAAAAATGATAGAATTAATGATCTATTGGGAGTTCAACTGAGTAGACTGGAACAAGTTCTTTCTGAACAAGGAATTGTTGTATATAACAGAACAATTCAGGGAACCTATTTGGATGCTGAAAATATAATCGAGATTAAAATTACAGAAGATAATATCACCGAACAAAGTGATTTAAATGAGAGGAAAAGTAAAAGCAAGCTGAAGGTTCGCTCTATTGTTCCAAGCCTACCATTTACTCAAGAAACTGTATCGAGACTCGCATCAGAGAGTTTGAGTAAATTATTTGTTGATTTGATGGGAGTTATTAGGAATAAAAAAATAATGTCCGAGATATTAGGGATAGAGCCTACAGAAGATGAGAATGAACTTTTTAAATCATTTTTTGTTCAATATTATGATCTATGGCTTCCTACTGATGAAAGGAGAAAAGAATTACTTAATAAATTCCAAGAAAAAAGTATATTAGTTCTGAATAGATATTCGAATAAGCATAATTAGTGAAATGAATCTTGTATTACAACTAAATCAATTTCTAATACGATGTAGATATTATAATTATCCCATTAAGGAAGATAGGACTTTACAGATTTCACGCACCAAGAGGACTGGGAAAGAAGAAGTTTACAGATTTCACGCACCAAGAGGACTGGGAAAGAAGAAGTTTACAGATTCCACGCACCAACAGGTCTGGAAAAGAAGACTTTACAGTTTCCAAAATAAGCCCATCCGTTGTACTTTATACGGATGGGCTTATTTTGATTAAGATATCATTTATGGTGAAAACATGCCTTTTCGGAAGTTTTTCAAAGTATGTCATGTTTAACGGATCTTTTAGAAAAGGAGGTATCTATATATTCAGGCCGATCCTGTTATTTAATGTTATAATATGATATATATGTTTAAATATTATCCACTTAATGGGTTAGGTGATGACATCATGAATGAGCTTGTAAAGGTTGTTGTTGAGAATACGACTTTTTATGGGATATCTGAACTGTACAAAGCAAATCAAAGGCGACTGGGATAATAGGAGCGACTCGTGAATGTTTTGTGTTTATTAATATGCGGAGGTATATATGTGAGAAATCCAGAGGATACAGTATATAGATTAGTAGATGCAAACAGAAGATATTATGCGGAGGTACTTGGTAAGTATTTAGAAAAGAAGCATGGAATTGAAGGGGATTGGAGAAGTAAAGCTGGGTGGGCAGATATAATAAGTACATACTTTAATAGTAAATGTATATATTGCGGGTATGAAGAAACTGATTCAGATAAATTACAAAAAGAGCATTTGGATAGCATAGCAACTGGTGGTTTGGACATTAAGGGTAATGTAGTTCCAGCATGCAGCTCATGCAATTCTAAAAAAAAAGATAAAAATTGGATAGAGTATATTAATCAAAATTATGACCTTGAAGTTGCAAATGAAAAGATTGAAGTAATAAATAGTTATAGGAACAAACACTGTAATTGGCTGAAACTAATGAATGATGAGAGTGTGAAAGATTATATAAGGTTGATTAATTTGAAAATAACTCAAGCAGTAACTACCGCTCATAAGTGGATTACACATGGTATACATTCTGATTTGTATGATTATTTATACCACATTACAACACGATCCAAATGGGAAGAGGATCAGTTGTATTACACTGCAAACTACAAATTAAATGATTTAGATGGTACAGTTTTTTCTTATGAATTTCAACTTTCTCATTATATAGAGCACCATTCATTAGATTCATTAATTAAACAAACTCAAATCCCCCTTAAATTACTCTCAATAAAAAAGTCAGTATTACAAAATAGTACATCATTTGATTTTGAAGGTGATAGCTTATATTTTTGTCCAGAAGGGATTTCAAAAAAGTGTTTTCAAGAAACTGATTTAGCATTTTCAAGCTTTAAGGATATTACTAACGCTCTTCAAAGATTGCCAAATTCCTTGACTTCGTGTGGGAACTCATTTCCAGGATATGAGATCATTGATGGAAATTATAGTTGCTAATAATTGAGTTCGAAATAATCATGGTTTCATCTACACCATTTCTCCGAGGATAGGATAAGCCTTAAAAAGTATTGAAAGAGTATTAGCAAATCAAGATCGAGAAGCAGACAGGTTGAAAAGTAACAAGATCGATAATAGGTGCTTTGAATGATAGGAGCGATGCTTATGAGAATCGATGAATTTATTAAACATTTCACGAACCATCCCATTCTTTTTATTGGTACAGGAATGAGCTTGAGGTATTTGGAAAACTCTTATACTTGGGACGGTCTTCTGAGATACATTTCAAAAAAACTTAAAGGAACTGAGGAATATTATTATGATTTGAAGTCAAGGCATGAGGTAAATGGAGAATATAATTTTCCTGAGATTGCAAAAGAACTTGAAAATGAATTTAATATCATATTAGTGACAGATCGCAATGGTGTGTTTAAAAATATTAATGATTTGTTTTACAGTAATATGGAGAAGGGCATCAATATTAGTCGTTTTAAGTTATTTATTGCATCATTGCTCAAAGATTTTGAGATTAGGGTTGATAAGATAGAGGAAGTAAATGAATTAAAAAAAGTAAGAAAGAATATTGGTTCAGTTATTACAACAAATTATGATGGTTTTATTGAAGACATCTTTGAATTTAAACCTCTAATTGGAAATGATATTTTATTAAGTAATCCTTATGGATCAGTTTACAAAATTCATGGTTGTGTTGACGATCCAGGTAAAATAATAATTACAAGTAGTGATTACGAACGATTTGATAAAAAGTACGAGCTAATTAGAGCTCAACTTTTATCATTATTTATCCATAATCCGATAATTTTTTTAGGTTACAATATTGGCGACGCTAATATTAAAAGTATTTTAAAAACCATATTTACATATATCAATCCCAATACCCCTGATGCAGAGAAAATTCGACAAAACTTTCTGTTAGTGGAATATGAGGAAGGTTCGCAAAATGTTCAGGTTGTAGATCATGACATTGATATGAGTGAATTCGGAACAATTCGTATAAATAAGATTAAAACTGATAATTTTCTTGAAATTTATGAGCATCTTGCAAAGTTGAACCTTCCGGTGTCAGCAATGGATATAAGAAAGGTGCAATCAGTTGTTAAGGAAATATATGCAGGGGGAAATATTTCAGTAAGTATTACTGAAGATATCGAAGCATTAAAAAACGGAGAAAAGGTATTAGCTATTGGTTCGATAAAAACAATTAAGTATGAGTATCAAACGACTTCTGAAATAATGGAAAATTACTTCAAGATTACTGATGAGTCAAATAATCAATTGTTAAAGTTGATTGATAAACAAAGAATCCAAGCCACACAATTTTTCCCTATATTTGGATTTGGTTTAATCCAAACAGATCTAAATAGCTATGAAAGATTAAAGGGGATACAACTTGAAAAAATAAGAAAATTGAATGAAAGTACAATCATATATCGAAGTATGCATACTACTATTCAAGAAATAATAGCGGATGAAAGCATACCTCAGACATCTAAAAACAACAGTATTATTAGTGCTATTTTTGATGGTAATTTGTGTCTAATCGAAGTCGAAGATTTTTTAAGAAATTATTCCAAAAAGAAAGCTACTGATTACAGAAGACTTCTATGCGTTTATGATTTTGTGAAATATGGTATTGATGACGAGGAAGCGTTGAGATTTTTATCTGAGCCAATATCAGTAGTACAGTAACTAATTAGGGACTTCTATGAACAGTTTCATTCGACCTATTCTGATTAAACTGAGGAATTGTTTAATGAATGAGAAAGCGATAAAAGAATAAACTATCTTGATACAGAATGTTTCGATATTAGAGATAAAAAGCTAATATGTCCCGATTATTTTATTTCTATACCTGTTACTTTGTATACAAATAATAATTTCTGTTCACATCCCTAAGTAATTGGCCTTTACCCAAATAATAATGAAGGGAGATTATAAATGGGGAACCTCAACAGAGCAACGTATTTATACTTTTTTGATTCAAAGTATTTGATAAATAAAGATGATTATAAATATAATAATAAATTTAATGATGAAATTTCTGAAGCATTATTTAGAACAGAAGAGTCAATAGACAACATAGGGATCCTTAAAGGTGCAATAGTATTAGAACAATTATGTAAAAAACCGACATATATAAAAGGAGGGGGGAATCATATAACAAGTTCTTATTCGATTGATGAGAATTTATATTATACTTTGTTACTTAAATTAACTGATAGTCTAACTGGAAATTGGCATACCTTTTCAAGAAGTAGATTCCTGAATCTTTGTACTAATACCGTCCCATACATTGAGTGTGTTGTTATTACCAATATAACACTTAATCTTGCAAAAAAAATTGATAATCAACTTAGTGATCTTGAGTATTATATAGGCGGTTCTACAATGGATTATCAAAATCCCTTACATGTCATTTTGTTTAATGAATACTTAATGCACTCGGTACGTATTGTCAATAACGAAATTTGTTATGTAGATGCGGCGGACATCAATAACTGGGAGATTTACTATCCTAATTATACTTTGAAATTCGTAGATGAATTTGTATTTGACAATAATATACGTGACATATGGAGAAATAATCTATCGACTGGTGGATTGGATGCGGTTAAAGTGTTTTTTAACAAAGGACGTGATTATCATCATAATAAAGTAGGACTTGCACTTATGCGTGCAGTATTTGAAGGAAAGATTGATAAAGAATTCGAGTTAGAAATAAACTACCCTGACGCTGAAAGTGCTATTGTTATACCTCGAAAAAAACTTGAAAATTATGCTTTAGACCTTACTCATCCTGATGGAAGAACTAAGGCTAAGTATTTTAAGGAGGCATTATCAATAGAACAGACCGATTGGCGTTATATGGAAGAGCAAATTAGGCTGGGAATACATGAGGCTGAGGTATCTGGCATAAAAATAGACGAACACGGTATTAAATATTATGCAGACATTGGAGTTTCTGGACGTAATGGTGTAAATAAAGTAATAAGAACTGCGTGGATTATTCGTAAAAACGAGCCTATTCAACTAACGACATTATATCCCTTAGACTTTAAAGAACAGTTTGAAGTGAATTATGACATAAGACCACTATTAGCAGTTTCAAAAGAGGATGAAAAGGAGGGGGCAGATAAATGGAGTGAAGTGTATCGCTTAGCTAATCAATTGGGCGAAGTGTATTTATCTGAGTGTGTACCTACTCCCGTATTTATAGAAGGATTTTCCGGTTATGGCAGTGAGGGATTGCTTGGATGGGCATATATTAATATTTACGATTTACAGCATGAATTTATAAAATGGTTGGAATTTAATAGGTTGGGACATGTATATGAAGATTATTATCGAATAGTTGTCGATAGAAAAGGGTGTTATGAAAAATCCGTTGCTTTCGCTGAAGGGGTTTGTAAAGTGCTGAGAGCCAATGAAATAGATTGCGAAGTCATAAAACATTTAGATTAATGTAATTGAGTTGGCTAAGCTGAAGTTATCATATACAAAATGAATTAATAGTATCAATATTGTTGTGTGGGGAGTTGCTAATTGTTCAAAAGAAAATTGTAGTATATGGATTAGATGTTTCTGTTGATCCGAAAAAGTGTGCTTGGGTTTGGATTGATTATGAGGGAAAGAAACAAATTGGAGAGCCAGGAGTAAATAATCTAATAACATCCTTAAACCAACATTTAGACTATACTATTTACTTTGGGATTGAAGCTCCTATGTGGATACCTGTTTTAAAAGAGACCGATACAAAGATGTCCTTTCGTTTTGTAGAGGAAAAAAATCGTGAATGGTATCATGACAGCGGGGCGGGGGCCAGTGTGAAATCTATGGTGTTATGGGATTTCATTAGGATGGGTCTGAGTAAAGAAATTGAAAAGATTGATTTACGACCATTTGAAGGTTTTGCTACTGGATGTTATAAGCCTACAAAAGAGCTGTATTCAACTATAATGTCAACTTTCAAAGATAGTGAGAAAAGATTAACAGAGGACACTATAGATGCTTACATAATTGCCCATGCTCGTTGGACAGACTTACTACAATGTGATGAGAAAATTATTGATTCTTATTATGAGAAACTTATTAAAGATAAAAGTAATTTGTTAGGAAGTTTCAAATCGCTTTGGGATGGTTTAGAAGGCGATAAAATAAAATATCCAACTATATATGGGTACAAGTTTCAATGGCATTTAAGAGAGGCCGTGGTTGGTAAAGATATATCCTTTTCTGGAGATGATCTAAGAATCCACCGCAAAACAAAGGAAATAAAGATTAAGATGAAGTTAGAGAAGAAATATCGATCTTTGAAATTCTCTATTTCCTCAAGTGATTTCCTTTACATAGAAGATATTATATTATTAAGTTAAACATCAGGAGGAAACGAAATAGGGGAGCCAACTGAAAAATCTATCCTCTCAAACGAAAATAAAGATAAAGATATGGAATACGTTATTTTCGTTGAGGAGTTAAAAGAGAGCACACTTGCGTTTAAATTTAAAGAAACTGATAGTAAAAAATTTATCTCTTTGAAGAAACCCTACTTGGAAAAAGTTAATATTCAACCCTCTCTCAACTAACCTTTACTATGTCTCCAACAATTTCAGGTTGCAACTCAGCAATTAAAGTCTGCAACTGTGCCGAACGATTTTCAGGATTTATTTCTGATTTTCGCTCGGTTTTTTCGTATGCTTTTACCCAAGCTAATCTCATTTTAATGATTGAATGAATAGGGTCTCCTATCTATAGTTCTAAAGTCATTCCCTTCCAAACTGGATAGGGACAGGGTGGGCATGTGAGTGAATATGAAAATAAGGGTGTATTGCTGTCAATTGGAGTAGTATAGTGTCATATCCTTGCAGGTAATGATTGTTCATTTGTCGAATTATTAATTTGATTTATCAGATAGGAACATGAAAGCATTTAATAACGGAGGGGTTATTTTTGGCAGAGTCTGCTTCTTTCACACTCGAAGATATTAGTTTTGAAATCGTAAAGACTGAAGAGTCATCTTTCAAAAGTGGTGATTCAGGATTTATTATCTATTTTAAAATTTTTAACAGTGGTAAGAAATCCATGAAAATTAAGTTTAAAGAAATTAGCTATGTAAAAAAGGACAAGGAGCAAACTGAAGTCGATAATTTTTTAAATGGATTACTCTCCAGGGAAGGAGCGATTAAATCTGACTCATATAAAAATGCAGGTCTGATTTTTTACAAATCTCATTTAGACACCATTCGTTCGGGAGACTCCTTGTTCATTGAATTGCTTGATGAACAGAGGGGGAAAAGTTATGATCTGAGGTTTCGTGCAAAGAAAAAGAATCAAATTACAGTAGAATGGGTCGCTCAGAAAATAGATGTGATTGAAATAGAGAAGTCAATTACACCAATTCAGATTCAAACAAAACTTAAAAAGAACCTTCAACGATTAGAACCACTGGAAGAGAGATTAGGTGTTTATTTTGATAATCTATCAGTTAAAATAAGTTCTGATTTTAATATCAAAGTATTAGGTGAGATATTTGCATCAAACGGATCAACAATAAGTGAGAGTATTAACATTACGCTTATTATTTATGATGTTGATGGAAATGTAATTGGAACGGAAGAAAAAAGCATTTACTGCGATGATTTTTATGGCTTTGACGTTTTTGAACTGGTTGTTTATGAAGAAGATATTGCTCTAAAGGCTGACAAAATTAGATTGTTTCCAAAGAAACGTTGAGGAGAGCAAGATGATAAAGCTTATTAAAAATTTACGACAGGATTTTATACGGGAAGCAATAAACTCACCTGTTTTATTATCTGACTTAGCAAGTATGGAAAAATATATTGCAGAGAGCTATCAAGAACGATCAGTTATCGAGTTACTTCAAAATGCAGATGATGCAGGGGCAACAAATTTCTATATTCATAAAATTAATAACTATGTGATTGTTGCAAATGATGGTCGTTCGTTTAATTCGAATGATGCAATTGCTATTTGTAGAAGTGGCTCTTCATCTAAAAAAAGAGACGGAAGAACCATTGGCTATCGTGGAATAGGATTTAAGTCAGTAGTTAACTTTGCAACTCGTGTTCATATTTTAAGCAGTGAAGTGAAGATGACTTTTTCAAAAGAATTAACTTCAGAATTATTGAATAGTGATGTTGAAGTTCCATTAATTCGAATTCCTCATGAATTTAATCCGATAGATAAAAGCATTGAGGGAATAATGAGGGAATTAATTACGGCAGGTTACAGAACTATATTTATTTTTGAAAAGATATATTCACATATATTGGATAGTGAACTTAGCAATTTTGATCCAAGTTCGTTAATTTTCTTGAAGAACATTACTAATGTAATGTTTGAAAATGATCATAATCAACAATGTACAAGCATAAGCTCAAAACGAATACAAAAAGAGAATAAACAAAATGTGCAAATTAAATGGGATGGGACTGTTGAAAGTTGGTTCGTTGTTCATGGCACGGAGGAAAGTGATGCGGCTGTAGCATTTCTAACTAATGAACATGGCAACATCATTCCAGTTGATAACCACCGTGCAGTAGTTCATGCATTTATGCCAACTAAGGAACTCGTAGGATTTCCCATAAAAATTAATGGTGATTTTTCTACAGACCCATCACGAACTAAAGTCACTTTAGATGATTTTTCCAATTCCACAACAGAAAACTGTTTAAAAATAATATTGGATCTTGTTAAAGAAACATTGAGTGGTCCTCAACAACCATATTTTTTAAGTGGTATTTTTGAAGTCTTATCTATATTGAAAAATGATTATATTCAGTTTAATTCAAATTCAAATAGATTTAAGGATAGGTTTTTAGGGAGATTCAAAGAAGTATTTAATAATAGCCCTTGGTTTCAATATAATAATAAATTTTATGATACTAAACAACTTCGTGTGAATTCGGAATGGCTAAATTATATTGATTTTCAGGAAATCTGTAAAAAAACAGGTATTGTACCTATTAGCAAAGAACTTGAAGCCGAATTTCCTTGTTTAATACAGTTTTCTAAGTCTCTAAACGTCAGGGAGCTTTCATTAGAAGAAATTCTAAGTCAGCTTATGACTTATATTCCTTCACTAACAGGCGGTGTGGAAGTCTTTACAAGAAGCATAGAGCAATATAGATTTTCATTGGATAGTACTAAAATTGATCTTATAAAAAAAGCAAACCTTGTAAAATTTATAACAGGTTTTGTTCCTTTTGAAAAGGTTAGTAGTAAACATATAATTGATAATGAGTATAATGAACTTTTACTTAATAGATTGTTAGACATAAATGATATGAAATGGTTTATTAAGAAGTTAAATATACATATCGATGGTTTCCAATTAGGGAGTGATAACGATATTGAATCCAAAATATCAAACCCCTATGAGAAAATTAATAATAGTCTGCTTAACTCAACAGGAGTAAATAATAGTAGTTCCAGTGACATCCAACCTGCAGATAATACATTTATTGCAAATGGTGAGATTAAGCACTACAGGACTTCTATTTCAAAGTGGCGGAGTGCGGAAAAAAATTTAGCAAGTTGTTTAGAAAATGACGATGGAGTTTTAAAGGTTATCGATGTTAGTAAAAGTAATTTAGGATATGATCTTGAGGTTTATACACCCAAAGGAACATTATGTATTGAGGTCAAAAGTGTAAAAAAAATGGGCGAAACGATTTCTATTACAAACAACGAGTATTCAACTGCTAATCAATTAACTGATCAATATATGATTGCTATTGTAAAGCAATCTGATGATGAAATAGAGGTGTGTTTTATTTCCAATCCAATAAATATGCTGAGTTTAACAAAACGAGTAACTCAATGGGAATGGATAGCTGATGAGTATTCGGGTCGAAAAATGATTTATAAGTATTAATCGCAATCGAAAAATCAATAATATTCATCGGCTAAGCGGAAGAAACGCAGACTAAAGCCTATAAACGGGTTAGTCTGCGTTTTTTGGATTTTTGAGAAAACTGAAGATTGTAAATATGACATGTTGTACATTTTGCTCGAACGAAGCTGGGATGCTGTTTTCCCATATGATCATGACATAAGCACGCTTTGTATCGAGTATTATCTAAAAATCCAGGTATACAGTATGTAGTGAAAGCTTAAATGCCAGTTTTGCGTTTATTAGAAGCCTTGTAGATCCCGTATAGTGTTTAAGTGGCAACTATTATTAACAAAAACTATGAAGGTGTACACAACGATACTCTATCGGACGTGCTACTAAAGAATAATTTTCTTGTAAACAGCATGGAATTGAACGACGAAGCCATGGGATTACTAATCAGAATTTATTGCTGAAGCTGATTGGAAATCAAAGAGAAGGTTAGTGAACTTTATGAATTATCTGAGTTAATTGATTAATTAAAGTAAGCATTATAAAGTAAGCAAAAGAGGGGGCAAATTAGATTTGCTCCTTTCTTCATATTCCTGTTTAATTAGTTCCGATAATTGTTAGAGGTGAATCATACTCGCTTCTTCTTCGATCATGTATAATTGGTTAATAGGATTGAAAAGTAATATTACAGAGTCGTTGAATGATAAATGAAGATATTTCGATAGGAGAACAGACATGAGTGAGAAAGTGACTTCACAGCAGATTAATGCAGTATTATGGCAAGCGGCGGATACATTCCGTGGAAAAATAGATTCCAGCACATATAAGGACTATATCCTGACGATGCTGTTTATCAAATATTTGAGTGATGCGTACAAAGAGCATGTTGAAGAATATACCAAACGTTATGATGGCGATCAGCAACGAATTCAACGTGCATTATCCAGAGAGCGTTTCGTATTAGACGAGCTATCTACTTTTGATTATTTATATAGTAAACGGACAGATGCGGAGATTGGTGAAATCATCAATAAAGCGTTGGAACGATTGGAGAATGAAAATACAGGAAAACTACGTGGCGTATTCCGTAATATCGACTTCAACAGTGAAGCGACGCTTGGAAAAGCAAAAGAAAGAAATGCGATACTTCGTGCAATGTTGGAGGATTTCAACAAACTTACTTTAAAACCATCGGTTGTCGGAAATGAAGATGTCATTGGTGATGCTTATCAGTTTATGATTGAACGATTTGCTTCGGATGCAGGCAAAAAAGGAGGAGAGTTCTTTACACCTTCGATGGTATCAGAGCTTCTTGCTCGATTGGTTAAGCCAAAAGAAAATGATCGCATCTATGACCCAACGTGCGGATCAGGTTCCTTGCTGATTAAGGTGGCAAATCAAGTCCCAAATAAAAAGGTTGCCATCTATGGTCAAGAACGGAATGGACAAACACACTCGTTAGCTCTCATGAACATGTATTTGCATGGCATCGATGACGCTAAAATTGAATGGGGCGACACATTGTCTAATCCACTCCACTTGGAAGATGGTAAATTGATGAAGTATCAGGCAATCGTTGCAAATCCACCGTTTTCTCTCGACAAATGGGCAATGGGCTTTGCAGGTGAAGGGAATACAGACGAAAAGTTCAAAATGGAAGCAAGTCTCGATCAGCATAGAAGATTTGAGTGGGGCGTACCTCCTTCATCCAAGGGAGACTATGCTTTCGTTCAACATATGCTTTATTCATTAGCTGAAAATGGACGGATGGCAACTATCCTACCGCACGGAGTTTTATTCAGAGGAGCGAGTGAGAAGAAGATTCGAAAGGAAATCATTGAGTTGAACCTTTTAGATGCAGTTATAGGGCTTCCAGAAGGACTCTTCTTTGGTACACCTATCCCTGCTTGTATTATGTTATTTAAAAAGGATCGCAAACGTAAAGAAGTTTTGTTCATTGATGCATCAGGTGAAGGAAACTATGAGAAGGATAAGAATCAAAACAAGCTTCGTGATGAAGATCTTCAAAAAATCATTAAAACGTATGAAAGGTTTGAAGCCATTAAAAAATACTCATACGTTGCTTCAAATGAAGAAATCAGGGAAAAAGACTTTAATTTAAAGATCTCAAGTTATGTGGAGACGTATGAGGAACAAGAACAAGTAGATTTGAAAGCAGTAAAAGAAAATATTATGAGTATAAAGCAGGAGATTCAAAAGGTGGAAGCGCAAATGGAACAATATCTTAAAGATTTAGGCTTGTTATAGGGGTGGATCATTATGGAGCAGGATGTTAATATTAGCGGCTGGAAAAAGGTAAAGCTACAAAAGATTATTCAATTAATTTCAGGTCAGCATATAGATGCAAGTGACTATAATACTGACGGAGTTGGCGTTCCTTATTTGACAGGTCCCTCTGACTTCAAAACAGGAAAGATAATCACAACCAAGTATACTGAAAAGCCTAAGACTATTTGTAAAAAGGGAGATATACTAATAACGGTTAAGGGCTCTGGTGTTGGGAAAACAATAATATCAGACGGTGAGTATTGCATAGGCAGACAATTGATGGCAATTAGGTCGAGTGATGAATTGAGATATGTCATTTACTATAATCTCAAAAATATGGAACGACAGTACAATTCGGATTCTACTGGATTGATTCCTGGAATATCCAGAGAAACCATTTTAAACTCAATTATTTATTATCCAACGGAAAAAAGTCAAAGTGAAAAAATAGGTCAAATTTTGCTTTTGTGGGATAAGGCGATTCAGCTAAAGGATTTGCTAATTGGGCGAAAAAAAGAACAAAAATTAGGGTTAGTGCAGAAATTATTGATGGGTCACATTCGTTGGAATGATAGAGCGAATAATTCACAAGAGGAAATTCATAAGAGACTTGACATGTTAAATTCAGATCAGGTTCCAGTGGGTTATAAAAGGACAAAGTTTGGTTTGATTCCCAATGAGTGGAATCTTGTTAAGTTAAGCGACGTAGTCAAGCCAGTCAGCCGTAATGTTGCTAAACCGAATCATGGCTACTGGCGGTTAGGGATACGAAGTCACGCTAAAGGAACGTTTCATGAATATATAGAAGATCCCAAGGCTATATCGATGGACACGTTATACGTAGTAAAGAAGAATGATTTAATCGTTAACATAACCTTTGCTTGGGAACATGCAATTACTGTTGCAAACAATGACGATGAAGGGAAATTAGTTTCTCATAGATTTCCCACTTATGTATTTGATCAAAGGGCGGACCCTCAATTTTACAAATACTATGTAGAGCAGGCTAAGTTTAAATATTTATTACAAAACGTATCTCCAGGCGGAGCGGGAAGAAACCGAGTATTGAATAAAACAGATTTTTTGAATCTTAATATCATCCTACCACCACTTATAGAACAACAAGCAATTGCAAAAATTTTAGGTACACTGGATCGAGAGATTCGATGTCTATCAATGGAACGTGAAAGTTTAATACAACAAAAAAAGGGTCTTATGCAACTCTTGCTAACAGGAAAAGTACGGGTAAAGTCCTAACCTTTGCCCTTTTCCTCTAATCCCTACTTCGGAGGTGTGAACATGGAACGACCGAGTAGTTATGATGAACGTAATATCAGCCAACAACCAGCACTTGATGTGGTACAGGGCTTACAATATAAAATCCTAACACCTGAGCAAGCTGAATCAATACGTGGAAGTCTCTATGACGTTTTGTTGAAAACGGTATTGGAAGAGAAGTTGAAAGAGTTCAACTCTTATGAGTATAAGGGTGTTACTTTTAAATTCAGCCAAACAAATATTCAACAAGCCATTCGGGATTTAGATGAGCCATTGACTGATGGACTTGTAAAGACGAATGAGAAGATCTTCGAAACAATCATGTTGGGAAGGAGCTACCCAGAGTATCTTCCAGATGGTTCGAAAAAATCATTCACCATTCAATATATCGATTGGGATAAATTCGAAAATAATGTTTTCCATGTCGTTGAAGAGTTTTCAGTTGAGAGGATGGATGGAAGAGGAACGGTTCGCCCAGACATAGTTCTTTTCGTTAATGGAATTCCGTTTGCTGTTATTGAATGTAAGAAGGCATCAATCTCGATGGAACAAGGCATTAGCCAGATGATTCGCAACCAGGGGAAGGACTATGCTCCACAGCTCTTTAAGTATGTTCAGATCGTCATGTCAACGAACAAAAATGAGACGAAGTATGCAACGTGTAATACACCGAAGAAGTTCTGGTCGGTCTGGAAGGAAGAGAAAGAAGAGTGGTTGCAATCTCTACTGAATGAAATAGTTGAGAACCGCATGCCAACGATGCAAGATAAAAATATCATTTCACTTTTCCATCCTGAACGTTTGATAGAGTTGACTCGGTTCTTTACTCTATTCGATAAAGACGTTAAGAAAGTCACACGTTATCAGCAATATTTTGCGATTAAAGAGATTATCAATACCATCCAAGAACGTGATGAAAATGGGAATCGTCAATCAGGTGTGATATGGCATACGCAAGGTTCTGGTAAGAGTTTAACGATGGTAATGTTAGCAAAGTATATTCTTTCCGAGATGAATGAGTGTAATCCCAAGGTGATCATTGTTACGGACCGTGTGGAACTGGATAAACAAATACATAAGACGTTTAATCACACCAGGCTAAAAGCAAACAGGGCAACATCTGGCTCTCATTTAGTGGAACTTATTGATGATAATAATTCAGACATTATAACTACCTTGGTTCATAAGTTCGATACTGCCTCAGTAAAACATAAGCCTGTAGAATCCAGAGATATTTTCATCTTAATTGATGAATCGCATCGTACACAATATGGTGAGCTACATATCAAAATGAAAAATGTATTCCCTAACGCTTGTTACTTGGGTTTCACTGGGACTCCGCTTATGAAGAAAGAAAAGAGTACGATGATTAAGTTCGGTAAGTTGATTCATACCTACACAATTTCAGACGGCGTAAGAGACAAGGCAATTGTTCCACTCCTATACGAAGGGAAGATGGTTGACCAGACCGTCAATCAGAAGGCAATTGATACCCGTCTGGAGATGATCACTCGTAATTTAAACGATAAGCAAAAAGATGAAGTGATGAAAAAGTGGAGTCAGTTCGAAAGAATTGCATCCTCCAATCAACGGATTAGTATGATCGCTTTTGATATTAATCAGCACTTTTTAGACAATTACAAGACGCAAGGTAGTCAGTTTAAAGCCATGCTTGCGACCAATAGTAAGATTGAAGCGATCCGATATTTGGAGGCATTCGAGGAGTTTGGCGACCTTATTTGTGCAGTGGTTATTTCACCTCCTGACCAACGAGAAGGGCACGAGGTTGTTGATGAGGTTTCAAGAGATAAGGTCCTCAACTTTTGGAATAGAATGATGAATCGCTATGGTGACAATGAAACTTATGAAGATGCAATTAAAGAAGACTTTATCGATGGAGATGAGATCGAACTATTAATTGTGGTTGATAAGTTTCTTACTGGTTTCGACGCACCAAGAGCTACTGTTTTATATATCGATAAGCCAATGAGAGAACATACGTTATTACAGGCGATTGCCAGGGTCAATCGTTTGTATGATGGCAAAGATTATGGATTTATTATCGATTATAGAGGTTTATTGGATCGATTGGATCAAGCACTGGAGATGTATTCAGGTGCGGGATTGGAGAAATTTGATCCAAAGGATTTGCAGGGGGCTATTTACGATGTGATCAGTATTATTGGATCACTGCGTCAATATTACTCTGATTTGCTTCAAATTTTTGCTCCGATCAAGAATAAGCAGGATACAGAAGAATATGAAGTTTGGCTGGAAGATGAAGAACGTAGACAAGAGTTCTATGGTATTCTCTCGAAATTCGGTCAAAACCTTGGTATTGCATTAGAATCGGAGAAAATTTATAACGCATTACCAGCAGATGAATTGAAGAAATATAAGAGAGATCTGAAATTTTATCAGGAGCTTCGAAGAGCGGTTAAGCTTCGGTATTCAGATTCTATAGATCATAAAGAGTATGAAGCAAAGATGCAGAATCTAATGGATCATTACATCTCTGCTGAAGAAGTCATTCGAATCACCAACCCAGTAGATATACTTAATGAGAAAGCATTTGAAGAGGAATTGGAGCGTTTGGACTCCAAACGTGCAAAAGCAGATGCCATTCGAACTCGTCTAACGAAGAGCATCAATACAAAGTGGGATGAGAACCCTGCATACTATAAAAAATTCTCGGAACGAATTAAGGAAGCAATTGATGCGTATAAACAACAACGTATTTCTGAAGCTGAATATTTGCAGAGAATGAATGATCTTAAGAAGGACTATCAGCAAGGTGAGCCTGTTGAAGAATATCCAGATAGCATCAAGAAGAATGCGAATGCCCAGGCTTTTTACGGTGTGACCAAAGGCATCGTTGAAGAAGTTAAGGAATCCAGGGCATCTTACAATCACTTAGGTGAGTTGGCATTAAAAATGGAAGATATTATCCGTGCTTACACCAAGGTGGATTGGTATGATAACATGGAAGTCCACAATCGTATTGCTCAAGAGTTAGATGATCTTATTTTTGATTTTTCGAAAGATCATAACATGAGTCTGAGTTATGACCAAGTGGATAAAATTATTGAGCAAATTAAAACGGTTGCTTTACGTCGGTACTAAGGTAGTGAAAATATGGAGAAACATCAGATCGTATATGCCAATCGAACGATCGAATTTGTAATTGAACGAAAGAAAGTTAAAAATGTGAATCTTAATATAAAGCCTGATATGACGATAATGGTGTCTGCTTCAGAGAAAGTTCCACTTAATTTTATTTATGATTATGTAAAAGGTAAAGGTGCTTGGATTTTAAAAAACGTAAAGACTTTTGAAAACGTACAGCCTTATAAACAAAGCGAGCGAGAATATGTCAGCGGTGAATCTTACAAGTATTTAGGTAAGCAATATCGTTTGCGGGTGGAAAAAACTAATGAAGAAGAAAAGGTTAAGTATTACCGAGGGTTCATTATTCTGATGGTTAAGGATCCGAGTAATCACACTCGGAAAGTCAAACTTATGGATGATTGGTATCGAGAGAAAGCAACTAAAATATTTGAAAAATCATTAAATAAGCAGTACCCATTGGTGCAAAAGTACGGTATTCAGAAACCGAGAATTGATCTACGTGTCATGAAGGCAAGGTGGGGATCAGCTCTTATTGAATCGAATACTATCCTACTTAACTCTGAATTGATCAAAGCGCCTAAGCATTGTATTGATTATGTAGTATTGCATGAGTTAATACACTTCCAATATAACGATCACAAAGATAGTTTTTATAATATGCTCTGTTCGTTAATGCCCGATTGGGAAAGACGAAAGGCGATGCTGGATGATGAAATTGTAAGAGAATTGTGAAAAGGAATGGTTTTCAATGGGAGGATATAGTGGAGGGAATTAAGAGAAAGTGTGCTTTATGTGAAAATGAATCTGATTTGATGCAAAGCCATATCATACCAAAATTTGTTTTTAGATATCTAAAGAAAGCCTCTTTTACTGGAAGGTTGAGAAATGTATCGACTCCCAATAATCCTCTACAGGATGGGGATAAAATGAGTCTTCTATGTGCTCAATGTGAAAGCTTGTTTAACGCTAATGAAACTCAATTTGCTAATCAAGTATTTTTTTCCTTTAAAAAGGATGGGTTTAATGGTTTATCTTACGATGTTTGGCTTCATCAGTTGGATGGGCTACACTTAGTTGGACAGAAAAATTAGGGGCTAGTAGAATGAAACTATCACAATTAGGAGCGGATCTACTATGCCAAGAGAAAGACGTACATTGACCGCAGAATTCAAGAGACAAATGGTTCAGTTATTTGAGAACGGGAAATCAAGAGCAGCTATTGCGAAAGAATATGAGCTTAGCCCATCTGCGCTAGATCGCTGGATTAAACAAGCAAACACCTCGGGTTCTTTTACTGAAAAGGATAACCGAACGGCAGAAGAGAATGAACTCATTGCGCTTCGTAAAGAGCTTAAGCAACTTCGAATGGAAAATGACATTTTAAAGCAAGCCGCGCTGATCATGGGACGAAAGTAAAGATCATTAAACAAAATAGTGATAAATACTCGGTATCAGCAATGTGTAAAGTCCTGAAAATCGCTAAAAGTACCTTTTACTATGAAGCGAATGAGAAAGAAAACGAAGGTGAAAATACCCTCATAGAAGCAATTGTTGAGATCTTCCAAAACAACCGCAAAGTCTATGGGACACGGAAGATAAAAACGAAACTCAAGGAGCAAGGTTATACGGTTTCTAGGCGCCGAATTGGACGCATTATGAAAGAGCAAGGTCTGGTGTCCACATACACAATCGCCCAGTATAAGCCGCATAAAACGGCTCGTAACGATGAAAAAACAGCTAATGTATTGAAGCGTGAGTTTGAACAAACGGAGCTAAAGCGCTTTGTAGTCAGCGATCTGACGTATGTGAAAGTACAGCACAAATGGCATTATATTTGTGTTCTGATTGACTTATTCAACAGAGAAATCATTGGTCACAGTGCAGGTCCACATAAGGACGCTGCTCTAGTTTCTCGCGCCTTTGCCACAGTAGAAGGCGATTTAAATGACATTCAATTGGTTTCACACAGATCGTGGAAGTGAGTTTAAAAACCAGACCATGGATGCATTGTTGAGGACCTTTAATATTGGTCGTTCACTGAGCATGAAAGGCTGTCCTTACGACAATGCCGTTGCTGAAGCCACCTACAAAGTAATGAAAACTGAGTTCATTAATCAAATGAATTTCCAAAGTCTTCACCATCTAAACGTGGAATTATATGATTATGTGAACTGGTTCAACAGACACCGGGTTCATGGCTCACTTGGTTACATGACACCGGTTCAATACAAAGCTTTAGCCCTTAAAAAAGTTGTCTGATTTGTTGCTGACAGTCCAATTTAGAGCTTATGCAAAGTACGGTAGATGTTAACAGCGAGACAAACTGGTTGAGGCTTTTTGTAAGAAATAACATGAAGAATAGAAGTCCGTTAAGACATCTTCTAATGTTACAGTTTTTGGACTTGGATGTTGCAGAACTATTTGATTGTACTTCAACAATTGGAAGGATTACTATTACGACTAATCGAAAACCAATGTTTGAGTTAAGTGAACGAAAGAGAGAATTTTTAAAGTTGATCCATGATAATCAAGAAGCTACGAGAGCCGAACTAAAAGAAAAGGGAAAAGGTCTTCATACATGGATTTTTTCTCATGATAGAGAGTGGTATGAAGAGGTGACACCCAGGATTAAAAAAAGAAAAAACAGACGCGAGGTAATTAATTGGGATCGAAGGGATGAAGAGTGCCTAAAGCTCACCGAATTAGCTGTTGAAGCGCTCTTAAGCGTTGAAGGAAAACCAATAAGGATTATTCCAGCCAACATAAGGAGGGCAGTGGGAGTTAAAAGGTGGTTTCTTCATAAAAAACTGACTAAGACAAGGAAGTATATAGAGGAGGTTACAGAGGATATAAACAGTTATCGGATAAGAAAAATTAATTGGGCAATAGATGATTTAAAGAAGAGACAGGGAGAAGCAACGGTATATCAAGTTCAGTTACACGCTGGATTTGGTGGTAGTAACAAAGAAATAAAAAAAGTAATAGAGGAGATATTAAAATAAAAGAGAAGATATTGGGATTTTCTTGGAGGCACACATGAGATATAATCTGGAAAATCCCAATTATCAGTTATTCAATAAGATCCGTAACGAGTAAATGTAATACCGTATTTTTCATAGGATATGTTTCTTAGCGGTTCTAACATTTCTTCTGATTGAGGGAATCCAGATCTACCCCAATGGTTCATAAAATCATCCATTTCTTTATCGAATGCATCAGCAATTCGTTGTTGTATACAATCCATTGCTTCAGGAGCTTTCTCATACATATAAAAAGAATCAAATCCATTGGTTTCAAGCCAATTGCAAATTGAGATATGGGATTGAATTTGGGAAGTATTATTTGTAATAGACCTGTTGATACACTCATTAAATATTTCTGGAGGTGTGCTTGTTGTTCCGTTGTTCAAGAAAATTATACCTCCTTTTAAAGTATGATCATTAAGTATATTTTTAGTTGATTTAATCTGCTTGGATGCAGACTTAATTGCATCTTGTATTGGTTTCCGGAAAATATTTATATATAAATTGTATTTTTCTTTTGAAATATTTTTATGGTTTATTTCAATATTTTTTTTGCTCTGATCCTTCAATAAATCTGCTAATTTAATCCTAACTGATTCGTTGAACAGCCGTTCTTCTTCGAGTATTTTTAATTCAAAGATATAATTATCGATAATGTAATCAGCATTTTTCAACATTTCTTTACTTTCATATTCAAGTCGTTTTCCACCAGCTCTAATAATAACTTTATCCATAAACTTTTCAGTTATTTTAGGTATTAGTATTGGAGGACTATCTTTAAAGCCAATCCAATTGTCAGTTTGAACAAGCAATATAGACTCACCATTCTTAGCTTTGAGATACTGTTCAAATAGCTCTGTGGTTGATTGAATTATTTTTTCTTCAATTAGAATATCTTTCCGAACATCAGATATCTTAATCCAATTCTCCTGATGCAATTTATCCATTGCCCTCTTAAATGCTGTTTCTTTATCGCTATCCCCAATTAGAATACATATATCAGCGATATTCCAAGGGTAGTACTTTCTATGATTCTCATTTGGGTGAGCTTTCAGAGTGAATATATAAACATTAATTTTCATACTTCCTCCGCAACATATGATATTTAAAGAGAAGGTAAGGAGATAATACCATGATTATACTATTTAACCAATACAAAGAATTTAATGGGTGATTCTGCTTTTCTTGGTTCACTCATAGTAGTAAGCTTTCAATGAAACTTTTATTTCTTCTTTCAACCGATAAAGAAAAAATACATAGCTTATACATGATAACATCTCCTTCTTTTACCAAAGTCTTTTAACAGATTATAAAATCCAGTTCAGATGCGTGCTGTGAATTCGTATTCATTAATCAGGAAATGAGGTATAAAGTCACATCAAAATGGCGATATTTGTTCTGATATTCTATTTAGGAGTGATTTTTTTGACATATGTTCTACAAAACACGGATATTTTTAATGAAAATATCGATGAAAAATTTAAAGATGCTTTTTTAAAACATCAGGATGACTACAATAAGGATGAAGTATATAAGCTAATTATTAGTTTTCATGTAAACTATTTAAATGATCAGAGTTTTGAGGAAATAAGTTTACCGGTTAAAAGTAAGATAAGCAAGAATACAAGGAATGATAAGATCTATGACTTATTGAGTTTTCAATTAGACAAAATCGAACAAATTCTTTCTGAACATGGGATTATTACATATAACACAACAATTCAAGGAGTGTATTTAGATAAGGAGGACATCATAAAAATTGAAATTAAAGAAGATAAAGTTGAACAAAAATATGAAGGTGATCGAAAAAATAATAGACGGCTGACAATGCGTTCTATCGTACCGAGTTTACCCTCTACTTGTGAAATCGCATCTAAACTCGCAACGGAAAACCTGAACAAAATATATAATGATTTTATGAGTGTAATTAGAAATAAGAAAATTATGTCTGAAATATTGGGGATAGAAGAAACTGAAGATGATAATCAATTGTTTAAGGTTTTTGTAGAACAATATGGTGATTTGTGGCTTGCTACTGAGGAGAGAAAAAGAGAATTACTGACTAATTTTCAAGAAAGAAGCATGATTATTCTCAGAAAGTATTCGGATAATCACTGAAAAATTAATGATTGAATTAAATCATCTTGATCCTTATCCCTATTTCCTACTATGTAGATAATGAATAAAGTCATGCTATTCGTAATAAACTCGTGCTAAAAATCGAATAAAGACGTGATAAAAGAGAGGAAGGGCTCAATGGAGAAAGGAAAAACCCAGATCCATCAAGCCTTTCCTCTGTTTTTATATCAAGACATTATTCAGGTTATAATAAAGTCGTGATATAAAAAGTGGGGTAAAAAAATGAGAAAAACACGGTTTTGTAGCAAGACTTTATTTATTCGCCCAACGGTGGAATGCGGGTTTGTGGCCTGTTTTTTAGCAAGGGTTTATTCATACTGAACAGAAACACTAATAATTGAGGTGTATTGGCGTATACAGACGGAGCGGGAGAATTCCCGCTTCTTTTTTTGACTATAAGTTCGATTTGGGGCGGCTATTGATAGTCGCCCTTTGTCGTACCCCACCAAGTGCTGATAAATGAGTCATTGCATCTGAGCCGATGTTAAGGCTTGCCATACCCGCCTGAAATTTTTGCGAATATCATCTGTACGCACAAAGAAAGCCCCAACCAGATCGGCGGGGCAAAGTAAGTAGCGTGATGATTCTATTATTAACATGAAGTCTGCTACGATACTTAGTTCTCTACCCTGTTAAAGATTTTTCTGTAAATACTCAACAAATTTTCCCACATGAAAACCATCTATAAAAGAGTGATGCACTTGAATGGAAAATGGTATATAAACTTTTCCGTCTTTTTCATGATATTTTCCCCAATCAAACATCGGATTGGATTTATTGCTTTTACCAGCGAGTGTATGCGAAAAATGTGTGAATTGGACCCATGGTAAAGATGAGAATTGATAAACATCATTTGCAACTGGCCCTGTAATATACTCTTTTTGATTCTGAATAGCTTCTTTTGCAATCGCAATATATTCTTCAATATCAGCCGTCATAGGAACATTTACTACCTTAAACAGTTCTGTCTCAGCATTCAAGTAAGTAAAAGATGTATGAATGGTGTCGTAGAGAACAACTTCATTATCTAAAAATCGGTACCGAAATTCTTCAATATCATTTGCACACCTAGTAACAGTATGTATAAAAGCCAGTGTAAACGACCATTTGTTTTCTTTCACTTTTGATAAAAAGTTCGTAATATCCAATTCTAAACAAACATTATATTGCGGTTGAAGTGCATTCCTGAAAATTTCACAATGAAGCCGTCTTTTCCAAGTGGATGTATCAATTATTTTGTATGGATTTTCTTGTTTGGACATAATTATGCTCTCCTTTTTATACCGTATACTTGCTCTCCTTTTATTCTATACAATAAATTTTCTTTCGCTATCCTGTCCGTTCGTTCAAAAAGTAAGTCTTACAATAAAGTTTTACAGAGCCGTTAGATAAACTGCTTAGAAAGTAGCCCTAATCTTAAATCTCACTCTCACCCATAGTCCTCAGAGGTGTGATAAACGATGTTGTTTTTACCCTAGATCCCTCCGATCAGCAAAATCTGTCATGTAGCGAACGGTCATGCGATGATTAAGGTATCTAATGGATATCATTAATCTTTGCAATGAATTCCGGATTCGGGAGTGTGTTACGCTTGAAGCAACATTTAAGCGTAATCCAACAAGGGTGGTGTTATCTTGCTTCAGGTTTCCTTACTCGATATCCTTCAAGCCCATCGTCGAATTCGCGACCTGGTGAGGGAAACTCCGTTGATCCGTTCGGAGGTGTTATCTGCTCATGCGGGAGCCGATATATGGCTCAAAATGGAAGGGCTGCAGACGACAGGCTCTTTCAAGCTGCGCGGAGCGTACAACAAAATACTGTCGTTAACGAATGAAGAGAGGAGACGGGGGGTCGTTACGGCTTCCTCCGGGAATCATGCTCAAGCGATTGCCTATGTGGCTTCCAGGCTGAATATATCCGCTTTAATTATTGTGCCCGGGATTACACCGGAGACGAAGAAAGCCGGCATCCTTCGATACGGCGGGGAATTGATCGTTTATGGCGACAAATATGACGATGCCGAAGCGCATGCATTGGAATTGTCGCGAACGACGGGAAGAACGCTCATCCACGGCTCCGAGGATAACGAGATTATTGCCGGGCAAGGGACGGTCGCGTTGGAGGCATTAATGCAGATGCAGGACTTCGACGCGATCCTGGTTCCCGCAGGCGGAGGGGGGATTTTGTGTGGGACGGCGGCTGCTGCCAAAGCGATCAACCCCCGCATTCAAGTTATCGGAGTGCAAACCGACACCTCTGCACCGTTCTATCATTCCTTTAAGGCTAAACAAATGATCAATGTCGAATTCGGTACGAGCATCGCGGACGGTCTGTACGGCGGAATCACGCAGGCAAATCTGGAGATGGCGCTGCAGCTGGTGGATGATTTCGCTCTTGTTCAGGAAGATCAGCTGTCAAAGGCAATTTATTGGATGGCGCGAGAGCACCATGCCATGATAGAAGGCGCGGCGGCGGTCGGCATCGCTGCGCTGCTGTCGGATGCCGTGCCGAACCTTAGAGGCAAGAAGATTTTGACCGTGGTGACCGGAAGCAACGTGGACAGCAAGCTGTTCACGGACATCATGCATAAGCACGAGTACGCGTTCTAGGAAGGACTGCGCGAATTCCAGGATTGCTGCAGCTGTTGGCAGAAGGACTGGAGCGTAACCTCCGACACCCGCTGCTTCAGGAAGATCAGCGAGGTTTGAATATCGTGATCGGAATAATAGAGCGGAATCATATCGCCATTCTCCAGATCTTCCTTAATAAAACTTTCGCTGATCAGACCGATGCCCGTCTTATGCAAGACGGCGCGGCGTATTAACTCTTCGCTCTCGCTCTCGATAATGGATTTCGGCGTGTAGTCGATCTGGGACAGGCAGTATTTCACTTCTTCGCCGAAGATACCGCTGTCCTTATAGGTAATAAAGGGATAATCCACGAATAGTTGTTCCCGGCTGCTGCTCTCCAGGCTCTCGCTTGCCGCTACCAGAACCATTCTCTCCTTGTCTAACGGAACGACCTCCAAGACGGAGTTGCTGCAACCGCCCGCAATGACGCCCACGTCGGCCTGGTTTTCGCAGATCAAGCGGATCGTCTCCTTGCTGTCCGACGAGATCAGCTGCATGTTCACGCCGGGATGCAGCCGGAGGAAAGATCCGATGAAGAGCGAGAGATGATGAGTCCAATAATATTCGGGAGCCGCGATATTCAAGATGCCTTGTGGATGGTTCAAGCGTCGGACCGTATTCTCCAGCTCCTCCATAACCGCGAACAATTTGTCCGTATGATGCTTCAACTGTTTGCCCGCTGATGTGAGGAAAGTTTTCTTGCCTACCCGATTGAACAGCGCATGTCCGATTTCTCTCTCCAGCACCTGGATTTGCAACGTAATAGTCGGCTGAGTATAGCTAAGAATCGCTGCCGCTTTCGTTAAATTAAGTTCTTCTGCCACCACGTGAAAGGTTTTTAAATTTCGAAGCTCCATTATATCCCTCTTTCTCCTGTCTGCTATTGCTGTACGCGAATCATAGTTTAATTTTATGGTAATCATTAAAAACCGTAATGATTCGATAGATAGCTTAAATGCTAGAATTAATGTTATAAATACTAACATGACTATTATATAATTGTAATGGGGAGGAAAACCAATTGAAAAAGATGCTGTTCGTTCTTACTATTATTAGTCTAGCGTTTGTATTCGGATGCGGCAATAACGAAGCGAGCACAGAAGCGGGGACTGAAGAAGACAAGGCAGGCTCGGGCAATAAACTGGTTATGGGCACTTCCGCTGACTACCCGCCTTTCGAGTATCACGAGACGTCCAACGGCAATGACGAAATCGTCGGATTCGACATCGATTTGGCGAAAGCGATCGCGAAGGAAATGGGCAGGGAGCTGGAAATTCAAGATATCGGCTTTTCGGGCTTGATTCCTGCCCTGCAGTCCAAGCGCGTGGATATCGTCCTCGCAGGGATGAACCCCACGGATGAACGGAAGCAGAGCGTGGACTTCTCCGACAAATACCTGACGACAGAATTCGCCGCCGTGTACATGAAGGAGAAGCCGGTTACACAGTTCGCAGACCTTAAGGGAAAGAAGATAGGGGTGCAGCTCGGCACAACCCAGGAGCAGGCGGCGAAGGATGCCGGTCTTGAAACGGTGTCTCTGGATAAATATCCGGACTTGATCCAGGAATTAAAGTCGGGCCGTATCGATGCCGTATTGGTTGAAGATACCGTTGCGGCGGAGTCCATCGGATCGGATACAGCGCTGGATTACAAGATTGTGCCCGAAATTGCGGGACTTGATATAGCGGTCGCGCTTCCGAAGGATTCGGAATTGACCGGCGAGATCAATGAAGCAATCAAGACGCTTATCGATAACGGAGAGGTTGATAAGCTGAAGGATAAGTGGTTGAAGCTGAAATAACACATACAAATTCGTTGCTCCAAAGGGGGTAGGTACTAGCATGGATTTGCAGTTTGATAGAATTATTCCTTCCCTTCCATATCTCTTGCAGGGGATTGGTGTAACGATCAAGTTTTCTTTGTTGTCGATTCTATTTGGATTTATCGGGGGAACCGTGCTTTCCTTGCTCAAAATATCCTCAATTAAAGCTTTGAAGATATTTGCGGACTTCTATACGTCCATCTTCCGGGGAACTCCGCTAATCTTGCAGCTAACGATGATCTACTTCGCCACCCCGCAACTGCTGGGATATGACATTTCCGCGCTGCAGGCGGGAGTTATCGCGTTCTCGCTGAATTCGGCAGCATATACCTCAGAGATTATTCGTGCCGGCATCATGGCGGTCGACAAAGGGCAAAGAGAAGCCGCCTTGTCACTTGGAATCCCCTATCGAAAGATGATGCAGGACATCATACTTCCGCAAGCCTTGAAAAATATTTTGCCCGCCCTTGTTAATGAAGGGATCGCCCTGCTTAAGGATTCGGCTCTTGTCTCCATCATCGGCGCGGCCGATCTGATGCGTCGGGCGAACATTGTAGCAGCGGAGAAATATTTGTATTTTGAGCCATTGATCATCGTCGGTCTCATCTACTACACAATGGTGATGACCATGACGTGGCTGGCACGCCGGCTGGAGAGGAGGCTTCGCAGCAGTGATTAGAATCGAGAATGTACATAAGTCGTTCGGGAAGCTTGAAGTGCTGAAGGACATATCGATGGAAGTTCAGCAGGGAGAGGTCGTTGCTCTAATCGGGCCCTCGGGCTCGGGGAAATCCACCTTGCTGCGTTGTATCAATTGCCTGGAGATGCCAACCGATGGACGAATCTATATCGGAAGCCAAGACATGACTTCGCCTCGCACGGATATTATGAAGATGCGGCAAAATATCGGAATGGTGTTCCAGCATTTTCATCTCTTCCCCAACAAGACGGTCTTTGAGAATATTACCTATGCCCCGATAACGGTGAAGGGAATTCCGACAGCTGAAGCTGCACGTAAGGCAATGGAACTGCTTGAGAGAGTCGGATTAACGGACAAGAAAGATATCTATCCTTCGAAGCTGTCGGGAGGACAGAAGCAGCGGGTGGCAATTGCGAGGTCGCTGGCGATGGAGCCGGATATCATGCTGTTCGACGAACCGACGTCGGCTCTGGATCCGGAGATGGTCAAGGAGGTACTCGAAGTTATCAAGTCGTTGGCGCAGACGAAGATAACGATGATGATCGTCACGCATGAGATGGGCTTCGCTCGCGAGGTCGCGGACAGGATCTGCTTCCTGGAGGATGGGCGGTTAATCGAGGAGGCGTCTCCACAGCAATTTTTCTCTAACCCGAAGAGCGAACGGGCGAGAAGCTTTCTGGAGAAGGTGCTCTAATAGCCGAACCTTAGCAATAGCGATGAACTGCGGCCCCTGGAACAAGTCGATTGACTTGTTCCAGGGGCCGCTTCGTGTGCGATTGGCGGCGCAATCGACCGCGCCTCCAGATAGGGAGAGACCCATACATATGCGTATGGGCCTGCTTAATTCCTGTGATGACTTGTATTGGCGTGTTATAAGATCCGGCTGCCGAACAAGGAGCAGATCAGTTCGACCGCAAGCGTCACTGTTTTGTTGTTCTTGTCCATCCTCGGGTTCAACTCCACGATGTCCGCCGAAGTGACGATACCCGCCTCGCTCAGAAGTTCGACCGCAAGATGAGCTTCCCGATACGTAACTCCTCCTCGAACGGGAGTGCTGATTCCGGGAGCCTCGGACGGATCGAGGCTGTCCAGGTCAAAGCTTAAATGAACGCCGTCGGTTCCCTTCGTGACGATGCCGATCGCCTCTTGAATGACGGTCATCATGCCCTTGCGGTCGATATCGTACATCGTATAGCATTTGATCCCTTGGTCGCGGATAAAGCTTTTCTCTCCCGGGTCTAGATCCCGGGCTCCGATAATGACGACGTTCTCGGGTTTGATTTTGCCGACTAAGCCGCCGATTTCTGTTAGCCTTCTATCGCCGTGACCAAGCGAGGCAGCGAGGGACATGCCGTGGATATTGCCGCTTGGCGTCGTCACGTTCGTGTTCAGATCCGCGTGCGCGTCGAACCAGATGACTCCCAGATTAGGGCGATGAGACGCAATGCCGGCGATCGAGCCGATGGCGATGCTGTGATCGCCTCCGAGAACTAGCGGGAAATGACCGTTCCGCACGCTGTTCGCCGCGACGGAGGCCAAGCCCTCATTTACGGCGACGACCTCATCGAGATACTTCAGCTTGAGATCATGAATTTGGGTTGTCAACGACTCCGGACAGGCGATAGCTTGTTCTGTAAATAGAAGTCCTTGAGCGTTAAGCTTGCGGGCAAGCATGGAGCTGATCATATGAGGCGCGGATCGTGCGCCTTGCCGCGATGCCCCTAAATCAAACGGGACGCTAATCAAATCGATAGTTTGTGTCAAGGTAAGGAAAGATGACATGAGAGTTCCTCCTTATGATCTGTACTGGGCTTCGTTAAGATAAAATATAGCACATGCCGACTTTGCAAAGTCATTAGGAGTTGTAATCATTACTATTATCCATCCCAATGATTGAGCCGGGAGCTGCCATGTTACAATGGACGTAACCGATCATAAAGTACAAAGGAGACTAGCTATGAGCCTGACGAATCCAATCATCGAACGAACGGAACGCTATGGGGCCGCCAATTACAAGCCGCTTCCGATCGTCATCTCGAGCGCCGAAGGGGTCTGGGTAACCGATCCGGAAGGCAATCGTTATATGGATATGCTAAGCGCCTACTCTGCGCTCAATCACGGGCACCGACATCCGAGAATCATCCAGGCGCTTAAGGATCAGGCAGACCGGGTGACGCTGACCTCGAGAGCGTTCCACAATGACCGGCTGGGGGAATTTTACGAGAAGCTGTCCGCGTTAACCGGCAAGAACACGGTGCTGCCGATGAACACGGGGGCCGAAGCGGTCGAAACCGCCTTAAAGGCAGCACGCCGCTGGGCTTACGAAGCGAAGCAGGTGCCGATGGACCAAGCGGAGATCATCGTCTGCGAGAACAATTTCCACGGCCGCACCATCAGCATTACCTCATTCTCCTCCTCCGACGAATATAAAGCCGGGTTCGGTCCATTCACTCCGGGCTTCAAGATCATCCCTTATGGCGACGAGGAGGCGCTAAGGAAGGCGATTACGCCTTACACGGCCGCGTTCCTGGTGGAACCAATTCAAGGAGAAGCGGGAATCGTTATGCCGCGGGACGGTTTTCTGCAAGAAGCTTTCCGGTTATGCCGGGATAACGAGGTGCTGTTCATCGCGGACGAGATCCAGACCGGCTTGGGAAGAACCGGTAAGCTGTTCGCCTGTGACTGGGAAGAAGTAACGCCGGATGTCTATATTCTGGGCAAAGCGCTGGGAGGCGGCGTTATGCCGATCTCGGCGGTCGTAGCGGACCGTTCTGTCCTCGGGGTATTCAATCCGGGTTCGCACGGATCCACCTTCGGAGGGAACCCGCTCGCTTGCGCGGTTGCCGTCGCCGCGATAGACGTTCTCCAGGAAGAGAATCTGGCTGATCATTCGGAGGCGATGGGAAGGTACTTGCTTGAGGTATTGAGAGAGATTCAGAATCCGGTTATCAAGGAGGTTCGGGGCCGAGGGCTGTTTATCGGAATCGAATTGACGGAGCTCGCCCGGCCCTACTGCGAGAGACTGAAGGAGCTGGGGCTGCTCTGCAAGGAAACGCACGAGACGACGATCCGCCTGGCTCCTCCGCTCAACATCACGAAGGAGCAGCTGGATTGGGCGATTGAAAGGATTAGAAGCGTATTTTAATAGCTGCAGCCTCTGCAACTGGATAGCGCGGTTTCATTCTCGGAGCGGATTCTCACCCTCGTGGTGGTCTGATTGTGGAAATGAGCAGTTCTGAATTGATGAAGTTCAACCTGGTTGGTTTATTTATGGCTTTCGTCAATTGAGTGCGTGAAACGCACGAAATCAGGACCACCCGTTGGGCGGGTGGTCCTGATTTGTTTAGAAGCCCTTAGCTTTAGTTACACGGGTGTTCCATAGACCCCATCTCCTGCTCGCGGCAGAGTTTTCCTTAATTTTATCAGTGAGTGAAATTTATAAATTGACGGGTTTTCCCGAAGCTGAGGAAACAATGCTAACATAACCCACACATGTGGAGAGTGTAGCGGTGTTAGTTCTTGAAGGGATAATTAATTCTATATTTTTTTATAGTGATTTGAAAGATTCTCGATTCGATCTTGGATCATTTGTTTCAATGAAACAGGCTGTATGGATCTTACATAAGGTCCAAATCTCATAAAATAGTCGGCTATAAATGTCTCTTCTCCTGGTTGATAGAAACCCCGTATAACTGTGTTATTGTCACTCTCTATTCTCATCGAAGGATAATGTTCTTTATAAAAGATTTCTCGAGCTTCTTCTGAAATCTCGACTTCGAATTCAATACTGTTCTCAGCACGATAAATTTCTAATGAGCGACTGACGAGCTCTTCTATGGAAAAGGGAGTTTCGATGTCCTCTTCTTCAATGGAAGTTATTCTGTCGCACCTGAATATTCTATATTTATTCGTATCTAACTCTATACCAGCAGCATACCATTGACCAAACTTGGCGGAAATTTTGAAAAACTGAACATGGTAACTTTTTTCCTGATTGTTTTTTGTGTACTGAATACGGCAGCTGTTCTCGTGAAGTATGCTTTTTAGTATTTTGTCTAAGAAACGACTCGCATGATGGTGCTTGTACATCTCAAATTGCAGGATGTTTTTCATTTTGTGAATCTGCTTGATTTGTTCATTAGAAAGACAGCTTTCAAATTTCTCGTTTAGTTGATTGACACTTAAATGAAATGGCGTTGATTCATAGGCTTCTAACGTCAGCATGGCAAAATACAGAGCGTACACTTCATCCATCGTGAAAATAATAGGCGATAATAATCTGTTTTTTAAAATACCATATCGTCCATGTCTGCCTTGCTCCGAATAAATGGGCATACCCAATTGCTCTAATGAGCTAATATCACGCAATGCCGTACTTTTGGAGATATCGTATTGATCCATTAAGTCACTTAGATTAAAGAACTCTCGGCCATTCAAGTATCTAATCATGTCATTTAATCTTTCTGATTTATTCACCGTAAATCTCCTTATAAAGGTGTCAATCGTTGATACCTTTATATTTTATAATAAGCTCGAGGTAAACATCAAATGGCCTTACGTTATGATCTAAAAAGGAGACGGTACTATGAGTGCAACGCTAGAAGTAGCTATTTTCTTATCTATGAATGGGAAAGCAAAAGAAGCGATTGAGTTTTACAAACAACATTTAAATGCAGAGGAATTGTTGCTGGTAACCTATGAAGACCTAGCAAAACGTGACAGCTCGATGCAGCTTACGGATGAGAATAAGCATTATGTTAGTCACTCCGTCTTATCCATTGGAAAAACAAAAGTCATGATCGCAGAAGATCCAATGGATGCTACAGAAAAATATGTAGTTGGCAACAACACCTCATTGTGTATTCAAAGTGCTGATTTAGAAGAAATTGAACACTTTTATAAGAGTCTGACTACAGATGATAGGGTAAGAATCATTGTTCCTTTGTCCAGCAATGTATTTAGCAAAGCATATGGCATTATTGAGGATCCGTTCGGTATTCACATTCAATTCATGTACGATGATAGACTAAAATAAAACATTTGTTGGTTAGATCTCAACAAAAAAAGGACGCTAAATCCATTGCGATTTAGTGTCCTCCTATTTTAGGCTATAAATTTGCCATGAGACGTTTTTTGATTAATTCATAATCATCCTTAGTAATACCAGGAGCAAATTCTTCAGGTAATTCCTCTAAGTCTGGAATGGGTGCGCCTTCCGGAGTACCAATCTTCACTTCAAGCGGCTGCCCGTTTTCGGGATTTGTTCCTTTCCAGATCATTCCGATATCCCTATAATCTGTTTCGCTCCATGTGTATAGTACATTGCTCAAGCCTTTTTCAATGAATGGTTTGGAATAATCGAATTTAGAGTTATCGAGATTAGGAACGGGAAGCATTTTCGTCAAATCTACTCCTGTAGCAATTTCGATCGCTTTCGCATAGGCGAGGATATGTGTCCCTCCACGAACGAGTAAATACCCAATCATGGTTCTAGCCACTGGGTGATCCGTCATCTCATAAACTCTCATTTTATGTGTACGTGCACCAACCTCAAGAAAAAAGTTATGTGTTAAATCTAAAACCAAATTTCCACTGTTAAAAACATTATCACCTGTCCAAGGTCTTCCCATGGAATCACCAGGTATTGCGGTTTGAGCTGTAGAAATAAAATGGTAGGTATTTCTTGCATCCTTCCCATTTTGAAGTGGAGTGATATCCGGATCACCTGGAAAAGTATTACCTACCGATAACAAATTAATCGCATTAGAGACAAGCTCTACATGACCAAATTCTTCGGCTGTAATGCTCGCCACTAAATCATAGAAGGGTTTTAGCTTTTTTTTATTTCTGAAGTTAAAAGACTGAAACATATAGTTATTTAGGGTGGACATCTCCCCAAACTTGCCGCCCAAGAGCTCTTGTACTGCGGCTGCAGCATTCATATCGCCGTGTGCGGGTACAGGAAGTTCAATTGCTAATTTATTGATTCTTTTAAACATGATTTCCCCTCCACTTTCCTTTTGTTAACCAGGAAACACCCAAATAATTTGCTGGGTACGAATAAAAAAGGGAGTTCCGTTAGATTCGACAACAATGTGATCTGGCAATACATCTTTCAATAAGCCGCGAACGCTGCCTCTTACGGTTTGAACGGTAACCACATTACCAACGATCGTTGATAAGGTCTGATAAACATAGGGATCATAAAAGCTTAACAGGTTGTTATTTGTCATTTAGATCCTCCTTTTCCAGTGTGCTTCATAGTGAGTATACGTTTATCCATTTGAAATAAGACTGAAAAACAGTTTATTTGACTCTTTTTGTTGGGGAATAGCACATGATAAAAGCGAGGAGTGAAACCTTATGACTCAAGAAGAGGTATTAAGCGACGGAAACGTAAATCATATCGTTCGTATAGGCTTGTCTTTCAGAATGAGAAGGCCGCAGCACTCATTGATTTTTTGACATGGCTGGCCCAGGTCCGCGCCTGTGGGATATTGCATATACCCTTTACACGTCCGTACCGCTGGGTCGTTTTACACCTGACTTTTCTTCTGAAACGATGGAATTAATACGGTATCAGCGTGAAAAAGATGCGCAAGAGCGCCGGCGCCGAATACAATTGTTTTTTGAAGCTTATGGATTACCCGTTCCTAACAATATGAAGGAGTGGATTATTGATCGATTGGTTGTACTATGTGATACGATAAGAAACTTTGCAGCTAACGGAAATCAAGCCTTTCAAAAAATGATGGATGAGGGACATCTGGCACACTACGAGAATGAGATTCAATTTATAAAAAAACATTATGAAGATTGGATATAGAGAAGAAGGGAAAATAGCGAAGACCGCAGGAGATAAAAAGGTTGAAGTTATTAAGGCATAGTTGTTAATGCATAATAGAATACGGATATGAGAAGACAGTACTGCATGTATGCGGGCTGTCTTTTTTTTGGGGAGTATGCCTCCATTTCCCGCTCAAGCAAAGTGAGTTTCGAGTTACCTTGAAGTATATCTGAAAAAAACTAAGTTTCACCTTTAATTTGGAGTAAGAATTCCTTGTCACAAAATGGTATTATCTGGGTTGGAAGGAGGTTGATCACATCTAATTATGTAAGCGCTTCACATGAATGATAAAAATTTATTGTGGGGGGAAGGCTTCGAATGAAAAAATCATTAAAGCAGGGCATTTCCGGGTTACTCGCAGCGGCTCTGCTTCTTCCGGTCGGCTTGTTTACTCCAGCAGTCAATGCGGCGGAACTAGCGGCATCTGATTCACCAGTTGTATATCAAGAAACATTCCAGAATGGCCAAGGCAAGGCAACTCAATCAGGTGGTGCCCAGCTGGAAGCTGTAACAGGCAAGCCGTTTGATGGCAATGAGGATGGAGCAGCTCTGAAAGTTAGTGCCCGATCCAATAACTGGGATGGCGTGGACCTTGCATTCGGTGACCTTGGCTTGGAAGTTGGCGAAGAATATACGGTAACTGCTTCCGTCTATGTGGATGCGGATGCTAACCCACCGGCGGCGGGGCAGGCTGTTCTGGAGGTTGTAAGCAATAAGGGCGCTGAAGGAGAAGGATACACAGGGATTAATTCTTCCAACTTTAAGGAAGGACAAGGCATTACACTATCTGCCGATCTCTCCGTTACTAGTGTGGACAAGACTGCTCTGCGAATCAAGTCTGATGAAGCCGGTAAGGAAGTTTCATTCTATATTGGGGATATCACGATCACCCAAGAAGAAACACCTGCCGAGCCTACAGTAGTCCTTAACCAAAGCTTTGAAGATGGAAATACGGGAGGCTGGGGCAAGCTGTCCTGGGGATCGAACGGGGATACTGCGGTCGTAGAAGATGCAGCCTCTGAAGGTACGAAATCTCTGAAATTCTTTAACCGAGTTGATGAGAAGGCGGTTCCTGCCCTCGTACTTACGGACATGATGAAATCCGATCGTAAGTATGATATATCCCTCAAGGTTAGACTCGGTTCAGGAGAAGGTCAGTTCCATCTGGCTTCCAAGATCGATTCTGAAATCTTAGCGGATAATGATAAATATCCTTGGATTATCGGCAACAAGACTGTAACCGCTTCCGATTGGACACTGTTTGAAACCAAGGGCTATGAAGTTCCTTCTAGAACAAATGAGGTCATCATCTATGTTGAACCCTCCAGCAATACTTTAACCTCGGATATTTACATTGATGAAGTCATGATTACGGATGTGACCCCGGGTCAAACTGCACCTGAGGTTGTCGATCAAACGGGTATTTCCGCTGACTTTGAGAATGGTTTGGATGGATTCAAAGCACGGAACGGCCGTGAAACGGTAGTTCTCTCTCAGGATGATAATCATACACCGGATGGCAAGCAAAGCCTGCTTGTTACGACGACGACACAATATGACGCAGCCTTAGTTGATGCGGCTGGCAAAATGGCAAAGAATCACGAATACGAGCTGTCTGCTTGGGTGAAAATGGCCCCTGGTGAGGCACCCACAACACTTCGTATCAGTGTTCAATATGCCGACAGCGGCTATGCGAATGTATCACAAGATGCAACCGTTACCGATCAAGAATGGGTACACTTAACAGGTAAGTATACGCTCACCACGACCCCAAGCGTACTCAATGCTTATATCGAAACAGCAAACGACGACGGCGGCAACCGGACCTTCTATTTAGATGACTTTTCTCTAAAATATTTGGGGCCTGTAGCTGCTGCACCTCCGATTCAAGATAATCTCCCTAACCTCAAAGATACCTACACCGATGAATTCCTGATGGGCAACATTGTGAATCCTGCTACCTTCGACGAGACTCGGCTCAAGCTTCTGACGAAGCATTACAATGTCGTCACGTTCGAGAATGATATGAAGCCGGATTATGCCTATGATACAAACAGAGCATTCGATTTCACCGCTGAAGATGCGCTTGTTAAGCGAGTACAAGATGCAGGCCTTGATATCCATGGTCACGTGCTTGTATGGCATGCACAGTCACCTACATGGCTGCATACGGCAGCGAGTGGTGAGCCGTTAAGCCGTGAAGAGGCGCTAACGAATCTAAGAACACATGTGAAGACGGTCGTTGAGCATTTTGGGGACCAAGTCATTTCCTGGGACGTTGTCAACGAAGCGATGAACGATAACCCTGCGAATCCAACCGACTGGAAGAATGCACTACGTAATTCCGGCTGGCTTCAAGCCATCGGCCCTGACTTTATTGAGGAGGCATTCCTTGCGGCAAAAGAAGTCATTGACGAAAATGGCTGGGATATCAAGCTCTACTACAATGACTACAATGATGACAACCAGAATAAATCTACCGCCATCTACAGCATGGTTAAAGAGCTGAATGAGAAGTACGCGGCAGATCACCCTGGTGAGAAACTGATTGATGGCATCGGCATGCAAGCCCACTACAATTTGGGTACTCGGATCGACAATGTCAGAATGTCACTTGAGCGTTTCAGTTCTTTGGGTGTAGAAGTGAGTGTCACCGAGCTGGACATTATGGCAGGCACCAACTCAGTCATGACTGAAAGCGAGGAGAAGCAGCAGGCCTATTTGTATGCTCAATTGATGGATCTCTACAAGAAGAACAGTGAGCATATTCCACGTGTTACCTTCTGGGGATTGAATGACAGTACGAGCTGGAGAGCTGAGCAGAATCCAACCTTGTTCGACAAGGATTTTCAAGCCAAAGAGGCTTACTACGCAGTAAATGATCCTGAAAAGTACTTGGCGGAAAATGCACCGGAAGAGATTGAATACAAGAAATCAAGTGCTTCCTATGGAACACCGATGATGGATGGTTCCGTAGACAGCGTATGGAGCAATGCTCCAGAATTGAAGCTGGATACGAAGCAAATGGCATGGTCAGGTGCTACAGGCACAGCCAAGGCACTCTGGGATGACAACAACCTGTATGTGCTTGTTCAGGTCAGAGACGATCAACTGAATAAGTCAAACTCGAATGTATGGGAGCAGGACTCTGTAGAAATATTCGTCGATGAGAATAACGGCAAAACAGCGAGCTACCAAGAGGATGATGGACAATACAGAGTGAACTTCGAGAACTTAGCCTCCTTTAATCCTGCGGAGATCGCTGAAGGTTTTGAATCCGAAGTTACTGTATCGGGTACCAACTACACCGTTGAAATGAAAATTCCATTCAAAAAGGTAACACCTGCGAACAATGCCAAGCTTGGCTTCGATGCGCAGATTAATGATGCAAAAGACGGCACCAGAATCAGCGTGAACGCATGGAATGACCCATCCGGGCAAGGTTACCAGGATACGTCCGTATTCGGTGAGTTGACACTGACAGGGAAGCCTTCTCCCGGCGGTGACAATGGCGGAGGCAACAATGGCGGAGGCAACAGTGACGGGGGCAACGGTGGATCCAACTCAGGTACCACTCCGCAGCCACAGCCACAGCCACAGCCTCAACCGGGGAATGGCTCTGTTATTGTACCCGTAATCCAAGTCGAGAATGGAACAGCCACAGCAATCCTTTCAAGCGACAGCCTGAATAAAGCTATTGAAAATGCCTCTTCAGGTGCAAATGGCAAGAAGCAGGTGACGATCGAAGTGCCGAAGCAGGCAAATGTACAATCTTATGTTGTACAATTCCCGACCTCACACCTGCACAGCAGCAATAATGTGGAGTATGTCCTTAAGACAGACCATGCAACACTTCAAATTCCGTCCAACATGCTGTCGAATACCACAGAACAAGCAGAACAAGTCGCTATTCAAATAAACAAAGGCTCAGCAGATCGCTTGAGCGCAGGTGATCGTGCTAATGTAGGCAGCCGTCCGGTGATCGACCTAAGCGTAACAGCTGGTAATCGTGTCCTTGCCTGGAACAATCCTGCTGCGCCAGTAACAGTATCTATCCCGTACACATCTGCCGCACAGGAACTTGTCAATGCACATCAAATCGTTATTCTAAACATTGACAATCAAGGACAGGCAGCTGTCGTACCGAGTGGACGGTATGATGCTAAATCCGGCTCCGTTGTGTTTAAAACAGCACAATTCGGAACCTATGCTGCAGCCAATGTAACCAAATCTTTTGCCGATATGCAAAAGGTCCTGTGGGCAAAACAAGCCGTTGAAGCGATGGCTGCACGCGATATGATTAAAGGAATCTCTGATGACAGCTTCGCTCCTGCAGCTTCGATCACGAGAGCAGATTTTATCACCTTGCTCGTTAGAGCACTTGAATTGAAGAGTCCGGGTACCAACACGGCATCCTTCAGCGATGTACAGCCTGCCGCATATTATGCCCAGGCCGTGGCTATTGCCAAAGAACTGGGAATCACAGCTGGATTTGAAGATAACACATTCAAACCAAGCAGCAGCATTTCCCGTCAAGATATGATGGTGCTTACAGCAAAAGCCCTGAAAGCAGTAGGTAAGCCGGTTACGAGCAACGGAAATCTCGCTCCTTATTCTGATGCAGCTATTATTTCCGGTTACGCCATGGATAGCGTAGCTTCCCTTGTAGGCAGTGGAATTATCAACGGCAAAGATGGCAAGATTGCCCCATCCGAAACCTTGACACGTGCTGAAGCAGCGGTGGTTCTCTACCGGATTTGGAACATGTAAATGAGAAGTTGAATGATTTCAGTTGATTTTCAAAAGAAGACTTCCCCCGTAGAGATGATCTGACGGGGGAGTTCTTCTATTTAAGTCAGGTGAACCGCTGCCAGGCTATACCTAAATTCGCCTTGCTATAGGTACTGAGGAGGGGATATCAGATGACAAGAGCAAGAATGTTATTAAAGCCTGTTTTGGTGACAATGGCTGCTCTGCCTTTCGTATTTACAAGTGGTTTCGGTTCGTGGTCGGATGTTTCTGCAGCTCTAACTCAAAAGGAGGGCCATAAAGTGATGTATGTTGGAGAAACCTATACTGTGAAGATGGGGGACAAACAATCAGGTGCAAGTTATCAATGGAGCAGTGACCGTAGTGCTGTGGCATCCGTGGATCAAAACGGAGTTGTTACAGCACTCTCACCTGGTTCGGCAACGATTACTTGCTTAATTACTAATAATGGGAAAACGACGGTTCAACAAACCAAGATTGTGGTGAATAACGCATCCAAGAAACCATCTCCAGAACCGGGAAAGGTCACTGTTGACGAGAATGGATTCGATTCTAACGGAAGAATGGTAGCTTATTTCGGATCGCCTGTTATTGACGGCAATATGGATAAGGTATGGAGCAGAGCGCAAGTGATTACGCCAAAACATGTATCAGACAATCTCGACACTTCTGCCGAGTTTAAGGCGTTATGGGATGATCATGCGCTGTATATTCTTGCTGAAGTGAAGGACAAAGATTTATCGGTACAATCGGAAACACCTTATATGCAGGATTCCGTAGAGGTATTCCTTGATGAGTACAACAATAAGACACAAGAGTATGGTATGGACGATTTGCACTATCGGGTGAATTATGAAAATTTTCAGTCTATTGATAATGGCAATCGCGAGCAGATTTATTCTTGTGCGAAAAAGGTGGAAGGCGGATATATAGTCGAAACAAGAATTGCACTCCGATCGAAACCGGAAAATGGAACCGTGATGGGCATTGAACTGCAAGTGAATGATGCTAAAGGATCCGAACGAATCGGCAGCATCAATGTCTTTGATTCATCAGGCAACGCATGGAATGATACAGGAAGGTTTGGAGAAGTTTTGCTTACTGGCAAGACCAAGGAGGATATCAGCGGTGTGAATCCGTATGACCTCCTGAATTTGGTGAAGAGCACGATAGAGATGGATTTTAAACGATATAGAAATGCTAGTGTCGTACAAGATGCCATAATGAAGGTCGTTTCAGAAAATGTTCTAGACAACAGTAAGCTAAATCAAGATCAAATCGATGATCAGTATGCTGCTCTCAAGCATGCAATCAGTAAATTGGAAATGACAGAAGAAGCGGCAAACGAGAAATATTTCGAAAGAGTTCCAGATGAATATCGGATGCAGAGTGAAGAACCGGGAACGATTCAAAGTTTAACGTACAAAGCACCTAATGTAGAGAACGGCACAGACGACAAGCGAGTGAATGTATACCTTCCTCATGGATACGATCCTGCGAATACAACGAAGAAATATAACGTCCTATATTTAATGCACGGCGGCGGGGAGAATGTAGATACGATCTTTGGAGGACCTGGCCAGACGAAAGAGCTGAAGATTATTATCGATAACATGATTGCCAAAGGAGATATTGAGCCTCTTATTGTAGTGACACCTTCCTTCTATGGCGGGACCAATGACACGGCTACATTCCACGAGGAATTGATTAACATTGTGCTTCCTTTGGTGGAGACTGAGTATAATACCTATTCGGAATCAGCCAGTTTGGATGATTTAAAGGCTTCCAGAGCGCACCGGGCATTCGGTGGATTCTCCATGGGTTCTGTGACGACCTGGAATACTTTTGTGCATGCGCTTGATTATTTCAAATATTTCATGCCTTTAAGTGGTGACAGCTGGGTCGTGGAACAGAGAGGCGGGGGCATTAAACCCATGGAAACGGCAGAATATTTGGCGAAGGCTGCGACAGATGCCGGATATGGACCGAAGGATTTCTACGTATTCAGTGCTACAGGCAGTGCAGATACGGCTTATCCAAACTTGAAGCCTCAGATCGATGCCATGAAGCAGTTAACCGATGCCTTCATCTATTCCTCGGATAAGGAAAAAGGGAATTTCTACTTTATCGCAGCTGACGGCGGCACGCATGCTTGGTATTGGGTGAACCAGTATATTTATAACATCTTACCGGATTTGTTTGAATAAATAGATTCATTGAAAAAAGAACCCTCCAGGAGTAGTTCATGTACGGGTTATTTGATGCTTTGAAGACTTCATCACATTACGGTATGATTGAAGCCTAAGAGCAGAATCAAGGCCGCCTATTGATGGGATGCGTTTGTTAAGAGAATATAGGAGGAACATGGACATGTCCTGGAGTAAATTGAAGCAGCAGCTGGAAAGTTTCCTCTCACCTGCGTTAGTTGGAAGAGTGGAGTACCGTGCGACCAGCTACCGTTATTCATCTAATAAATCTGGAGATTGCTATATCGCTGTAGATAAAAAGAATGTCTTCAATATGAGTGATACAACCAGCTCCATCCGATGGTATCAAACAGAGCAGGAAATAAAGAGTGACCCAGAAGTGCAAATTCCCATCAGCAATGAAGAAATTGAAGGGGTAAGAACAAATACCCAAGGAACCGTCCCGGAGGATCGTCTCGTCGTCATTGCACGAAGCAGAAAAATCACGGTGCTTGCGAAAGAGCTATTGTCAGCACAGACCTCATTAAGTAAATCCAATTTTGTCGTTACAGCGAATAAGTTCTTATCTACTTCTATAGAAGACAGCCTGGAGAGTAATGATATCTTATTGAATGTACTAGCCTTAGTGGATCGGCGTCTTGGCAAGAAACGAATCTTAAACATGGCCGAGAAGATCAAGATAAAGCATCCTATAGTTCAGTATTTTTATGAGCTGCGGCGTAGTACGTTATAAGAAAAGAAAGATAGTAAGTCAGCTTCGTAACACGAAGAGCAGCCAATGATATGGACTGGACTTCCATTGTAAGTCGTGTCTAACAAATGGGGTGCAGTTCAATAACACTTGGCTGTTTTTTTATCACTGCCAGATTAACCTGCCTGTAATATATGCTATACTGGATCATAATTCAAAAAAAGAGGTCCCCAATCATGGCACGTTACAAGGAAGAGCAATCCAAGCATATTCGGGAAGCGCGCAGGATTCAAATCCTGAATGCCGCGCTGAGGGTTTTTGCGGAGTACGGGGTAGAGGGCACGAAGATGAGCATGATCGCTAAGGCTGCTGATCTAAGTCACGGTCTGATGTATCATTATTTCGAGTCTAAAGAAGAACTGCTTACACATAGCCTCCTCTGGGCAATGGAAGGTGCTGATCAATTGATCGAGGAGGTCCGGGCTTCGTCAGCGAATCCGCTGGACAAAATAGCGCACTTTACCCGTTCAGCCATCTCCGCAGGAAGTCATGATGTATTTCGTATGATCCAAAGCTGTATGAAGCATCCTGATCTTGATGAAGAGACAAAGAATCTGATCAGCCAGACGAGTGAGAAATATGTATCGTTATTAGTACCTATCGTTATTGAAGGACAGAATCGCGAAGAGATGATTAAAGAAGACCCTGAGATGCTGGCTAATCTTTATTTGACCATATTGTCTGGACTGATTGCTGACGATGTGAATTGGCTTCATCAAAATTTGGACTGGAATATACGTATGCTGCTCAGAGTGATTCAAAAATAACAAATCCGCTACATACCTGATTATAAACGAACGAAGCCCTTCTGCGATCCGAGAGGAAAGCGGAAGGGTCTTTTTGTTCCTTCAGAAAATTTGATTGACAATTATTGGAATACATCTTAGTATAATTATTGACTGATCAAGTCAATCAATAATTATTACACTCCAAAAGTGAGGTGTTTGACGGATTGAGATCGCTTGCTCCGGATTTAGGCCGAGGATTTATGCTGCTGCTGATCGTGATTGCTCATGCCCCCGTATTTTTATTTATGGCGAAGCCATTTACGCTGACTCGTCCACTCGGAGAGCATTGGCTGGATGACATCGTTAATTTGGTTGGATTGCTGTTCGTGGATAACCGTGCATATCCGATGTTTGCCGCATTGTTCGGTTACGGATTGGCTGCTATGGCAGCACGCCAACAGGATAAGGGTGTACCTGTAACAGAAGTGAAGCGCTTGTTACGACGTCGTTCGTGGCTGCTCATTGTTTTTGGATTTATACATCTTGTCTTTATTGGAGGAGCGGATATCCTTGCCGTGTATGGCATTTCTGGTCTTATTCTAGGATGGCTGCTGTTTAAGCCGGAGCGGATACAACGAAGGGCTATAATCGTGATCGGTCTAGTGTACATGGTTATCATTCCGATTGCCTGGGTAACGGTATATCCGATATTGACGGGGGAAGAGCTGGGCATGGGATACACGCCTTCCCACACTTATCTGCTTCTCGTCTCGGAGCACTTCATTGCTTTTCCCGTGATGATATGGATCAATCTGCTGCTCTATCCGATGCTGTTCATCATCACCATAGGAGTTTGGTCTGCCCGCAAACGGTGGCTGGATCATCCTGAGCGCTTCCGTACCCAGTTGAAACGAATCACCATCGGAGGAATCAGTATATCGCTGATCGGGGCACTTCCTTACGCTCTGACTGGTGCGAACATGTGGCATCCGGAATCTGGACTAATCAGCTGGTTTGTAATCGTCCACATCATGACGGGTGTTGCAGGCGGGTTAGGATATACCGCTCTTATTGCGCTGTTCAGCATATCAGCCCGCGGCACTGCTCCTAGGATAACGCAGGCACTTGCATCCGTAGGCCGACGATCGCTTACATTTTACATCTACCAGGAAGCGATGCTTGTCCTCTTGCTATCCCCAGTCGCTCTGGGACTAGGAGGTGTGCTGGATAGTGCGGGGGTGTTTGTTATTGCAGTCTTGATCTGGTTCTCGGGTGTCTGTCTCGCAGTCTGGCTGGAAAAAAGGGGGTGGAACGGCCCTATCGATGCTTTAATGAGAAGACTCATCTATCGAGAACGAAAAGGATTAGACAGAAGCTGACGAATCGGAGCAGCTCTTCCCTCCATAATAACCAAAAGATAAATTTCCGGGTTCGCTATAGCTTTTAGCTATAACTAGATATTGCTTTTAAGTCTTATACAGGATATAAACCTCCATGCTAGAATCAAAGCAATCAAAAACGACATAGGCGATCTAGAGGGGGACTTTTATCATGTGCAATAGATTTCAAATCGTAGGCAGTTTGCTTCGTCCGAAGGACTTATTAGAATATAAGCATCAAATCGAGCATCGTGATGATATAACGTATCCCTTTTACCAAGACTTTGAGGGATATGAGCAGTCAGAGTCCGCAGCGATTCAAGCTGTAGTCGATAAGGAGATTGCTAACAATATATCTGTTATTACGGATGGAGAATACTCCAAATCGATGTGGCATCTGGATTTCGTCTGGGGCTTCCAAGGCATCAAACGTTACATCGCAGATCACGGGTATTTCTTCAGAGATACCGATGGATCTTCGAAATATGAGACACGCAGAGATATTGGACTCCGCATTACGGGTGAACTGAGCGCTAAGAACCATCATTTTATTGATATTTATAAGAAGCTTCAAGCGCAGGCTGGCGATCGAGAAACGAAGCTGTGCGTACCCTCTCCATCTCATATCTTTGGTGAGCTGTCCTGGTCGGATAACATTGGCGGTACTGAATCCGTGTATAAAGACAGACAGGAGCTTAAGAAAGGATTGGTTAAGGCTTATAAGGAATTTGTTGAGGAGTTTGCTGCGGCGGGCGGTAAAATTCTGCAATTCGACGATTGCTTGTGGGAGCTCTTCGCTGATGATAACCCGAACTCCCCATACACGGGCGAGAACATCAATCAAGAGGAAGTGCAGGCTCTCGCTTCCGAATTTATTGATATCAACAACACGGTCATTGACTTCGGTCATAGCCTGGGCCTCAAAATGTGGACGCATAACTGCCGTGGTAACTATGACTCCCGTAATATGGGCGGCGGCTCCTATGCGAAGATTGCGAATCTGTTCTTGAAGCAGCTCAAATACGACCGTTTCTTCCTCGAGTGGGATGATGAGCGTGCCGGCTCCCTTGAGGCGCTTGCGGTATTCCAAGATAAGCCGAATACGGAGATTGTACTTGGCCTGCTGTCTTCCAAGACGAATACACTGGATGATGAAGAGCGTGTCTTGAGAATGCTGGATGAAGCCTCCAAAATTATTGATAAGGACAGACTGCTCTTGTCTCATCAGTGTGGGTTTGCGTCCTGCGATGGCGGAAATGAACTGACTGAAGATGAGCAATGGGCGAAGATTAAGCAAGGTCAGCGTATTGCAGAGCAATATTGGGCAAATTAATATTTGAAATAATATAAAGCAAAGAGGGAAGCGAAGATCCCATTCAGACTGTCGGCGAGGTAATTGCAGGCAGTCTTTTTCTTGTGATCAGAGGTCTGCGATTATTCTGCTGTGGAACTTCCAGGACCTGATCATTTGATTTGTTAAACATTTACTGTAAAATCAATGGATGCGATCGTTTGATAAAAAGTGCTCAAACATGCTATAAGTGTAGAAGAAGCACGAACAGCTTGCTTTTTAATATAGGGATAAAGATTTGTCCTGTTACTATAGAGAGGTTTTAGATATGACAACGAATTTTTGGCGTGATTTGCCACGTCCTTTTTTTATTCTGGCACCGATGGAGGATGTGACGGATGTCGTTTTCCGCCATGTCGTGAGTGAAGCGGCAAGACCGGATGTATTTTTTACTGAGTTTGCGAACACCGAGAGCTATTGTCACCCGGAGGGGAACCACAGTGTGCGTGGGCGGCTTACTTTTACGGAGGATGAACAGCCGATTGTAGCCCATATCTGGGGAGATAAACCGGAATATTTTCGTCAAATGAGTATCGGTATGGCGAAAGAAGGCTTTAAGGGGATCGATATTAATATGGGTTGTCCTGTAGCGAATGTAGCGGAGAATGGGAAGGGAAGCGGACTGATCTGCCGTCCCGATATTGCAGCTGACATCATTCAGGCGGCCAAAGCCGGGGGACTGCCCGTATCTGTAAAAACAAGGCTCGGTTTCAGTAAGGTTGACGAATGGCGTGATTGGCTGACTCACATCCTGAAGCAAGACATTGTTAATCTATCCATTCATCTGCGGACGAGAGAGGAAATGAGCAAAGTAGACGCCCACTGGGAGCTCATTCCAGAGATTAAGAAGCTTCGTGATGAAGTGGCACCGGATACGCTTCTGACAATTAACGGCGATATCCTGAACCGTCAAGTCGGCTTACAGCTTGCTGAGCAATACGGGGTGGATGGTATTATGATTGGACGTGGTATTTTCCACAATCCATTTGCCTTTGAGAAGGAAGCAAGAGAGCATAGCAGTGAGGAGCTGCTTAACCTGTTGCGGCTTCATCTGGATCTCCATGATCAGTATTCTGCTATGGAATCCCGTTCTTTCAAGCCCCTTCCTCGTTTCTTTAAGATTTACGTTCGTGGATTTCGAGGAGCAAGTGAATTAAGAAACAACCTCATGAACACGAAGTCAACGAATGAAGCGCGAGCATTGCTTGATGAATTTGCAAGCAAGCAGCATGATGAGGCCGAGCAAGAGTAGGACTTCCCTGATGAATATTTTGCCGTAATCAGTGGCTGTTGGTGACTAGAACGATACGATGATTACGGGCCCCCTATACAAGGTATTATGGTATGATAAGTTAGTTGAACAACAAACGTATTTAGATATATCAAGTGAGGAGCCCTTCTGGATGAAGGGCTTCTGTAACGTTTATTTTGGCAGGGGTAATCTATTATAGGAGATGTCTGATCAATTATGATAAAAAAAGAACTCGCACACATACGTAAGCAGTTTAAAATGGACCACGAAATGCTGAAGCTATACGAAATTCTTAATGTGTATATTATGAAGGAAAGCAATGAAATCTACCATTACGAGCGTCAGCCGTTTGAGATGCTGGATCGGGAGAAGCAGGAGCTGCACATGGCTAACTTCAAGAAGCTGCTGACCGGTGAACTGGATCAGAAGCTGTTCGAGTTAAAGTTCCAGGAGGAAGCGGAGGAACCGACACGTGATCTCCTTCATCAAGCGCTGGTGACCGGGGATCCGGATGAATGGACGGATCTGATGATCCTGCTCGTGGAGAGAATGATGGCCGATACCCATTATAAGCAAGATACAGTGATTACTTTTGTTCGGGGGCAGTACTACCGGCCGACGAAGGAAAGAAATGAAGAGGTCGAAGAGAGCGAGAAGAATGAGGTCTTTGCGAATTCATTTATTTTATGCAGTGTGAACTCCACAGAGCAGCAAAAGAAAACACTCATGTTTGATTATGTCGAGCGGGAATATAAGTATAATGTCTTCGTTGATCCCATCATCAAATTGAACACGCCGGAGCAAGGCTTTTTCTATCCAAGCGTGACCGATAATTATTCAGACGTGAACCGTGTCCTCTATTCCTCAGGGAGAGCAAACGAACCAAACTACCAATTCATCGAGGAAGTCTTGAAGGCCGAGAGAACGGTGACGGCACAAGAGGAACGTGCGATCTTTGAGGATATCGTGAAGGAAGTCGCCGGAGAACAGCTCGATGCCGCCACGATTGCTCATGTCTATGAGGAGATTCATCAGGTCATTGAGACAAGCGATCAGGAAGAGCCGCCAAGGCTGGATTATAAAGATGTGGAACGGATGCTGACTTCGAGCGGTGTGGAGAATGTGACAGCAGAAAAGGTAGAGCTTGCGTTCGAAACGGTCGTTGACGATAAAAATTATGAGCTTAAAGCGAGCAGCGTTATGCCGAAATTCACCTCCAAATCGATTAAGATTGATACGAAGGTAGCTACCATTTCAGTGAGCCCGCAGGATCTAAAGTATTTGAAACAGGTAAGTTATCGCGGAAAAAGATGCATCCTCATTGAAGTTGACGAAGATGCCGTCATCGAAGGATTTACTCTGGCTACGGAGAATTTGATAGAGTAAGATGAACAGGAAGGCAGTGTAAACGATGAATTTTGAATCTGTCATGCAGGAGCTTGAAGCTCTCGGCAAGGAACGACTCAAGAAGATGTACATGTCTAATGGCGCCCATGAACCATTGTTTGGTGTGGCGACAGGCGCGATGAAGCCCATGGCGAAGAAGATCAAGATCGATTAGCCCTTGGCTGAGCAGCTGTATGCGACAGGAAACTATGACGCGATGTACTTTGCGGGAATCATTGCAGATGCAAAATGCATGACAGAAGCGGACTTTGAGCGCTGGATCGATGGAGCTTATTTTTACATGCTGTCTGATTACGTCGTTGCAGTCACCCTCGCTGAGACCGATATTGCACAAGAAGTGGCTGATAAGTGGATTGCAAGTGGAGAAGAGCTGAGAATATCAGCAGGATGGAGCTGCTATTGCTGGCTGCTCGGCAGTCGCCCAGACGTTCAGTTTGAGGAGAGCAAGATTGCCCGTATGCTGGACATGGTGAAAGAGACGATTCACGAATCTCCTGAGCGGACCAAGTCCTCGATGAACAATTTTGTCTACACAACGGCTGTGTCCTACGTCGCGTTTCACGATAAGGCGGTCCTCACTGCACAGGCCATAGGCCCTGTTGAAATGAAACGGGACAATAAGAAGCCGGCGATCTTGCTCGCAGCCGATAATATTCAAAAAGCGGTGGACAAGAATCAGCTTGGCTTCAAACGCAAATATGTGAGATGTTAGACATCCCATTCCCATAAGACATTCGAGGGTATCCCTCGGGTGTCTTTTTTTTCGTGCGGATAAGTAAAGTCAGCTCATAGATGAACAGTTTGATGACTGGAAAATAAGGGTAAGGGGTGGTGAGACTACAGGGACAGGAGGCGCTGAAATGAAAAAAAGAAAGTACGAAACCAAGCATATGGCAGGGGCATTTCTAGCCGGAGCTGTATTGTTTTCGGGATTTTCTCTGGCCGCAGCAAGTCCAGATCTTACCTTGGACAGCCTGAAGCAGTCGGCAGCGAAGCTAAGTGTATACGTTAATGGAGAGGACAAATCCTCTGCAAATGGAGAGTACGATAATGCAGGAACAGCCGCACCGGAGTACATCCTTCATAACGACACAACCTATGTACCCGTTCGGATGGTATCTGAGCTTGTCAATCAGCCAGTATATTGGGACGAGGAGTCTCATTCGATATCATTAGGCGTGCCAGCGGTTCCGTTATTTAATGCGGAGGGAGAAGAAGCAGGCTTTGCCACATTAGAGCAGACGGATGAGGGAGTCATCGTAAATGTGACCGCAACAGGGCTTACGCCAGGAAAGCATGGATTCCATGTACATGAGAATCCCGTACAGGGAACAGATTTTGAGACGGCAGGCGGACATTTTAACCCAACAGACAAGCATCATGGCCTGGAGCATCCAGAAGGAAGTCATGTTGGAGATATGCACAATCTTGAAGTAGGACAGGATGGTATGGTAGAAGCAGAGATGCTGCTGCCGGAGGCTACGCTTGAAAAAGAGGATGCCCATTCTGTACTCGGACGCTCCCTCATTATTCATGCAGGAGAAGATGATCACATGACTGATCCGTCAGGGGATTCCGGCGGGCGTGTACTTGGCGGAAACATTCCGGAATAATATCTCCTGGGATGTTAATTTTCCAAGAGTTAAGGCAACAATAATAAAGATGAGCCATGAAGATTTCGCGCCTCGTTCTCCTAATGGAAGCAGGCGCTTTGTTGTATGGATCGGCAATTGCATCATATTCTAGTATGGAATGGAGAGACAATGATGAAGCTGAAGGATAAAGTAGCGATTATCACGGGTGGTGCGAGCGGTATTGGTGAAGCGACCGTGCGTCTTTTTGTAGAGGAAGGAGCGAAAGTGGTCATTGCAGACTTCTCGGAGCGAGGCGGGGAGTTGTCTGCTGAGTTGAATGCGAGCGGGCATGAAACGTTGTTCGTGAAGACCGATGTAACGAAGGAAGAAGAGATCAAGAACATGATCAATCAAACGGTGGAGAAATATGGCAAGCTGGATATTATGTATGCCAACGCCGGTGTGGCGGACGATGCCCCTGCTCACGAGCTGTCTTACGAGAAATGGAAGCGCACCATTGATATTAACTTATCAGGCGTCTTCTTATCCGATAAATATGCAATTGAGCAGTTTATTAAACAAGGCGGGGGTGGAGCGATCGTGAACGCAGGATCTATTCACAGCTTTGTGTCTCTACCTAATCCAACAGCCTATTCTTCTGCCAAAGGCGGAGTTAAGCTGTTAACTCAAAATTTATGTACCGCCTATGCCAAGGAGGGCATTCGCATTAATGCTGTATGTCCCGGATACATTGAAACTCCTCTGCTAAAAGAAGTGGATGCGAAGACGAAAGAATATTTGGCTTCACTTCATCCGCAGGGCAGACTTGGAAGACCGGAAGAGGTTGCCAAGGCTGTATTGTTCCTGGCTAGTGACGACGCCAGCTTCGTTAACGGTACGACCCTTCTTGTGGACGGAGGATATACAGCGCATTAAATTTGGTAAGGCGGAATAATAAAAAACCTAGAGTACACCTCCTAAGAGAGAGCTCTAGGTTTTTGGTATGGTTTTTCAGCACTTAAATGGTGATCGTGCATGGATTGGGGATCGCGGGTATGATAAAATTTTAAAAGAAATGTCTGCTCACATCTTCGATAGCATATGGGGGAACAACATGAATATTACTGAATTTCAGCATTGGGTGAAGGATTATTATCAACAGCGGCAGTGGTCAGATCTAAATATTTTTGTTCGAATCGGGTTTCTTGCTGAGGAGACGGGAGAAGTAGCTCGCGCCATTCGTGCACTAGAGATCGGACGAGATCGTCCCGATGAGATGGAAGGCTCATATGAGCAGAATAAAAAGGAACTGACAGAAGAGCTGGGCGATGTGCTGGGGAATCTAATTGTGATCGCCAACAAATACGATATATCTCTCGAAGATATACTAGAAGCGCATAAAGAGAAGCTTCAAGCCCGTTACGCATCTAAATAATAGGAATGGAGAGTGGGATAATGAAATCAATCGCTGTATTCTGCGGCTCCAGTGAAGGAAGCTCTTCGATATACAAAGAAAGTGCTGCACAGCTGGGTAAGGTGTTGGCCGAGCAACAGATCACTCTGATTTACGGCGGTTCTAATGTAGGTCTGATGGGAGCCGTTGCTGATGCGGTCTTGGAACATGGCGGACGGGTAATTGGTGTACTGCCTCATTTTCTGCAAGCTCGTGAAATTGCACATAAGGGATTAACCGAGCTCATTATGGTAGATTCCATGCATGAGCGTAAAGCCAAGATGGCTGAATTGGCGGACGGATTTATTGCTCTTCCGGGTGGACCCGGAACGATGGAGGAATATTTTGAAATATTTACTTGGGGACAGCTTGGTTTACACCAAAAGCCATGCGGGTTGCTGAATATCAATGGATATTTCAATTCGCTGGTATCTATGTTTGATGTGATGGAGCGTGAGCAATTCATGCAGCCGAAATATCGCTCGATGGTTCTTACTGACCATACCCCGGAAGGTATTCTCCAGCAGTTCGCAGCCTACAGGGCTCCGTCAGTTAAGACTTACCTTACGGAAGAACGGACTTAGTCTTTATAGTCAGACCACTACGAATATGAAATATGTAAGGCATGGATCGATGCTCCTTTTCGGTTCATGCCTTTTAGTCTTCAGTCAGGATGGGATCAAAGCTTTTACCCGGTACCAATACTTATAATTCTCCGTATAACCGATCTTAGAATAAAGTCTCAGTGCAGGTGCATTGTTCGCAACAACTGCCAAATAGCTGAACCGGGCTCCATGCTCCTTACCCCAACTCAGAAGATTTAATATCATCTGTTCACCGAAGCCGCGATTGCGATATCTGGCATCCGTCACAATATCATACAGCCCGATATATTCTCTCTCCACCACGCCAAGTCCGCAGGCAACCACTTGTTCATCGTCATATAAGGATATGAATCCTGTTCGAATTTTAATGTTGGATAACATGCGTTCCATGGTGATCCGATCTGCTGCCTTTACCTGATTCAGCTTATAGTAATTGTTTAACCATTCATCGTGGGGACGTTCATAGATTTGGACTGAAGTTAGCCGAGGCTTACGGATATGCGCCAGATCTACGGTTTGAACACTTGTTGCATCAACCACGGAATAACCGGCTTGATCTAATGCGGAATCCAGATCTTCAGGATGAATAAAGGGTGTGATTTTAAAAACAGCAGGGAGACCATTAGCTGAATATATCTTCTCGCATTCTGTGATTTTGTGGAGTGTTTCACCCGTTGAATGATATAGGGGATGAATGGAGTTTGCCCGCTTCGTGAAGCCGTTCGCAAAGCGCAGCAGCCAGCCGTCGTAGAGAAGGGTGGATAAGGACGGCCAATGATTCAGAGAGAGCTCTTCAATATATTTATTATTCATATCCTTAATCCTTTCATATGTATAATGAATTATTATAATTAATATTGTATAAATATACAATGAGGTATAAAGAAATGAAATATAGAATCAAGCATGACATAACAAAACAGCCCAAACTCCAATGCAGGAATATGGGCCGTAGTGAAGTCCGTTCTTCACTTAGGGGATAGGATTATCCTTGAAAGTTAATGAACTCTTTATTTATCGCTTGAGCATCTTTGAATCCGATTTTATATGCGGTCTTCATTACACGGGTGTTGCTCTGCAAGAAGAGATCCTCTAGTAATCCGATGCTGTTGTCTAATTGATCGGGGGTTTGATTTTTAATCGCTTCCAAATTCTCGCGGAAGAGCATATAAAGGTTATTGTGTTCCTTCTCGCAGATCTCTACCATATCCTGTGATCTTTTTTCAAAAGCATCCTTCATCATTTGTTCTACCATCGCTAAGCCCTCCAGTTGATGTCCATTATTCTAAGTTCGTTATTGCTTAGGGGTTCTTCATCGGTTTTTCATATAAATCAAAAATTAACATTCTCGTATACATCATACCTTCTCAGAGTCGAGAATTTTGTCGCCTTATGTCGAATTAGGCTTAGGTAATATTTTCATAAACGATCCCACTTCAGAATACCTTATCTTGCCTTTATTAAGTTATGAATTTGCTTCAAATGCTTTTATGAATATATATAATCTCTTGTTTGCGGTATTGGCCAGGTGTCATGCCGGTTTCTTTCTTGAACATTCGATTGAAGGAAGAGAAATTGACATATCCCACCTGAGCGGCAATCCGGTTGATCGTCATGTCGGTCGTTATTAACAGCTCCTGTGCTTTTTCCACTCGGACACGATGCAGATGCTCGCTGAAGGTACTGCCGGTTTTTTCTTTGATATAGGTTGATAAGTAAGTACCGGACATATTGAGCAGATCAGACAGATAGTTAAGTGACAGGTCCTGGTGATACTTCTGCTGAATAATATCAAGCACATATACGGCAAGCGTGTCTTTAATTTCAACCGTTGGTTCGCCCATTTCGTCTACCTTATCTGAGGCTTGAACAGGAACCGTTGAATGCTGCTCTGACAGAATTGGATCGGTTGACGGGCCTTCGACCGTTTCGGTGATCAACTGAATCAACCGAACCAACGGAGATCTGGAGGCCTGCTCAATCCGGTGCAGGGTCTGCTCGTAGATCTCGCTGAGCTGGAACGGTTCAGGATACAGCTCACTGACACCGATTTGCAGTTTCCCGTCATGACGCAGCTCTTGCTCCCATGCAGGAATTTGTTTTTCTAGATTGGCAATGAGGACATCCCGATCTATGTTATAGAATATCGAGATAATGTGCATCGGTTCGATCTGAAACGTATGGGTAGAAGGACCGCATGCTTCGGCGAATTGGCGCATCGTAAGGATCAAATGGTGTACGGTATCGCTGTATGAAGCATTACATATTCGGTCTCTGTCATTTGGTTCTGCTTCTATATCCGTGAGGACGTTATACACAACCATAATAGTGCTGCTGGTAGAGGGATGAACTCCGGCTCTTTCCAAATCAGGATTTAGCTGCTTGATCTCATTGATATGATCTAAGGTGATGATGGAAGGCATGATCTTGGCTTTCCATTTCATATAATGGTCGCGTTCTTCTAGCAGGCGGGTCACTTCAAGTGCAGCAGAATGGAGTTGAAGCCGGGAATCCCTGTTCATTGGCATATGAATAGCTACTGCTTGTCCGATCGCTTTGATCGGATTACGAATTTGAGTATAGAACAGGAACAGCCCTGAGATGCATACAGCGAGTAAAAAGTACAAAATGGCTAAGATCACATTGAAAAAGAGGGATAAACCTTGTATTCCCTTATTATCAACGGTACTTATCCATTTCAATCCATTTATTGTGTCCGTATAAAAATAGTATTGGTTATTCATTTGGGCTATATTTTGGCCAGGCTGGAATGTAGGGATAGTCAGGGAGAGTGCTGCATTGTCTGAACGGTACAGTTCCTTTCCATCTGCAGCGAGCACGATCAGGTGATCAGGAAGAAATCCATGACGGGCTGCTTCTGTAAGTTGATGAGAAGGGTCTATATGTGTCGATGAAGATAGCGAGGCACTTATCCGTTCGGCGGTATGCTCCAGCTGAAATAAGTGTTCTTTGATCGATTCATTAGTCGTTGCTCTATTCAGCAGGGAGGTGGTTAACAGGTGCAGGATAGCAATAAGTGCAAATATCGTCGCCATGGTCATTATGGACTTGCCGTCCCACCTAATTCTCATCTCAAAGAACCTCCCCCGAAAACAAGCTGTATCTTACAAAATACTAATAGAGAATTGTTTCATATATGTGTATGAAATGTAATGGGAATGTTAAGAAGTTTATTGTCGATATTTCAGAATTTGTGCATTTTTTTCTTTTCATGCTTTTTCGCGGTAAACAGCTAAAAAAATGCATAGGTTCCAATCAAATGTTTATTGTCGTACTCCTTCCTCTTCGGATACCCTTTAAAAGGTTCATCATTATACAATTATGAGGAGATGAAGATGAGGGAATGTTTAGTTTGAACCAAATGAAGCGATGGACAGCCGTATGTATGACAGCCGTATTGGTTGTGACAGGCACGGCTGGAGGAGTGGTCCCATGGCTTGGCGTACAGTCAGCATATGCTGAAGTCCTTGCTGAGACTCCTGCCGAAGCACCAGCCGAGACCCCTGCTGATGCTCCAGCTGAAGCACCTACCGAGACTCCTGCCGAAGCACCTGCTGAGACTCCAGTTGAAGCTCCAACTGAAGCTCCTGGTGCAGCACCGGTGGTTATTTATGAGCAGCAAGCGGAGTCAACAGTACCTATGGACATGTCGGTTACATTGTCTGTATATAGTGAAACTGCGATTACTACAGGGACACTATACTATAAGGATAGCAATGATGAAACATTCGAAGCTGCGCCCATGAACATCGGCGATCCCGCTCAGGGATCCACAGAATTATCCGGAATGATTCCCGAGTCCGTCATGCACGATGCCGAAATGGTGAATTATTACTTTGAGGTAACAAGCGAGAACGGAACAACTCGGAGTCCAGCTGAAGACGGGGCGGTATATGATCTTTTGATTGAGCAGCCACCTGCAGAAGAGACGCCGAGTCTTCTGATTACGGAGATTGTATTTAATGCTCCGGGCTCTGGAGAGGTATCCGAATATATTGAAGTTTACAATAACAGTCCACAGCGCATTAATTTATCCGACTATTATGTGCATTACGAGAATCATGATGGAAGCACAGTTCGGGATTGGACGCTTCCAGACCAGGAAGTAGGAGCCTGGGAGACAGTAGTCTTGCTTGGCAAGAACAGCAGTCTATCCCAAGTGAACAGTGATTACGGTGTTTCACTGGCCGAGCATCAGATTGCAGTCATGACCCAGCCTAGCGGCAACCTGGTGAACACAGGTACGTACACCGCATCTATTAAGACGGTTGCAGATAACGAGACCTTATCATCGGTTCGTTACAACGATGCAGCAGTGAACAGCTCGGAGAACGGTGACGATCAGGATAAAACGAGCGTGGTTTATAAATTTAACACGAACAGCGCCATGATGGAAAAATGGTTTAGCTTCGGCATCCCTACCCCAGGAACACTGCTGGATGGTCAAGTGCCGGATCCATCAGCTGAGAATCCGTCTCTGCTTCCGGTGATCAGCCATCAATCTGCCGGCACGGTGCCTCTGCAGGATGTTGTGGTCACCTCTTCCGTACACAGCCCATCCCCTCTGGAATCGGCTACGCTGTATTTCAAAGACAGCTCAGCGACAACTTATACAGCTGTTGAAATGTCTGTAGAAACAGGTGAAGCAGGGAATTACAGCCTCTCAGGAACGATTGGACTTATCTCTATTGGCTATTCAGGCAGCATCGATTATTACATAACGGCCCGGAATGAAGAAGGGCTGAGCCGCACAGAGATATATGGACTTACTGTTGACCGAGAAATTCCGGAGCTGCTGATCACTGAGATTGTGTTTAACGCTCCGAATGATGAATACTCGGAATATATTGAAGTTTACAATAACAGCTCCGAGACGATTAATTTATCAGATTATTACGTATCTTACGAGAACTACAATGGTACAACCGCATATAACTGGACGTTGGGCGATCAGGAGCTGCAGCCATGGGAAACAGTTGTTCTGCTCAGAAAAGACAGCAGCCTTGCGCTCGTCAACAGCGAATATGGAGTATCCCTTACCCAGGATCAAATTCTGATCATGAATCAACCCTCAGGCAACCTAGTTAATACAGGAACTTATACTGCTTCCATCAAAAAGAGCAGTGATAACCAGGTTGTATCATCTGCAAGATATAACGATATTGTCATTGGACCGAAGGATGTGACGGATAGCGGAGACAAGACCAGCGTCGTCTATAAATATCCGGCGAGCGGTGCTCTGATGGACAAGCTGGTAACCAAGCAGATCCCTACACCGGGAAGTATTCGGGAAGGACAAGTTCCTCTACCACAGGTAGAGGACCCTGAACAGCTGCCTCAAATCAGCTACGAGCCATCGGTGACGACCACGAATCCTCAGGACGTATCCATTGAAGCTGAGGTGACAAGTGATACGGCTGTGATTGCTGCCAAGCTGTATTACAAGGCCGACTACGAGACCTTGTACAGCAGTGTGGAGATGACCATTACAGAGGGCGCCGAAGGGAATTATTCCGTAGCAGGTGTTATTCCGGCTAAGGCGATGGCAAGCACACAGCAAATTCAATATTATTTCACGATTCAGAATGAATATGGTACTTCACGGAGTCCGTCTGTGGCAGACGAAATCTATGAGCTTCAGGTCGAGCTTGATGGAGAGCCTCCATATTTACTGATTACGGAAATGGTGTTCAACGGACCGAATATTAACGGTGCCGATGTCCCTGCATGGGAATATATTGAACTGTACAATAACAGTGATCAGGTCATTTCTCTGCAGGATTACTACATTGATTACACAGATCTAAGCGGTGTTACCCAATATACTTGGCAGTTCACTGACAACGTTCAGATGGAGCCAGGCAGAGCACTGGTGCTGCGGATGGAGCCGACAGATGCGAACGGCACGGTGGACAAATTCAACGCTGCTTACAAGCTGACAGGCGATCAGCAGATTGAGGAAGCGGATCTCGTTAATCTCAGAGGGGACAGCAGCCTTGCGAATACATCCTCAAGAATTGTTAACGTTGTAACCAAATCAGGACATAAGGTTGTATCCGCGGCTTATAACGACAATGCAACTCCAGATAATCCAGCGCCTGATAATTTGACGGATACCTCTGTTACGTATTTACCGAATTATGTAAGCGAGGATATGGTTAAATGGGGCGTTAAAGTAACGCCGACACCAGGCTATGTACTGGATGAACAGAAGCCTTCAACAACGGTTACACTCCCGGATGATTATCTGCCTCCAGTCATTGAACACACTCGCGGGGCAGGAAGTATCGGGATGCACGACTATACAATCTCCGCTCAGATCACGGATAATGCCGTCGTATCAGAAGCGCAGCTCTATTATAAGACAGATGTAATGTCAGACTTCACTTCTGTGGCGATGACTCAGCAAACAGGAAATTCATACGAAGCTGTTGTTCCGGAAGAAGTACTGACAGGCGCAAGCCGACTATACTATTATTTCGAAGCAACGGACGGAGTTCATACTACAGTGAAAAAGGATGTGAAGAATGAGCCCTTTGAAATCAAAGTGCTCGAGTCCATATCCTCTGTAGTTCCAGAGCTGCTTATTACAGAGCTCGTGCCGGACAGTACGGGAAACGACATGTATGAGTACATTGAGGTGTACAACAATTCGACCCAAACGGTGAATCTCAAAGATTATCAGATTGTTTATGGCTATTATCATGGCGGAACTGATGCTTGGGATCTGCCGCATAACCTGGAGCTTCCGGCTGGAGAAACGGCAGTCATCTGGGTGCAGTCTGATCTGAGCAAGGACGAGCCGGTGAGCAGCTTTAACAGCCACTGGGGCGTCAACCTGCCGGAGGATCGGGTCATGTCGATCTACTCCATCGGTATGAACAATACGAATGAAGGCCGGATCATTCTTGCCGAGGATTCGCATTATGCAGTCGACCATGCCCGTAATCCGATCGTACAAGCCTGGTTCAGCGTCGGTATCGATGAGGTAGAGAATGACGGTACGAGTGTCGTATATGAATATCCTAAGGACGGTTCTACCAAAATGGTGAAGCGTTCTGCACGCATGACAGCTACACCAGGCCAGCTTATTGAGGCACAGGTACCTGAACAGCTTGTCGAAGTGCCGGATGATACGAACCAGCCGGTCATTATTCATGAAGAACAAGTAGAAGATACGCTTTTTGGCTCGCAGACATTTGAAGCAACGGTGACAGATGATGAAATGGCAAAACGGGTATCCTTGTTCTTCAAACGGGATATGGATACGGATTATACTGAAGTCAATATGAAGCGCACAGCGGAAGGCTCGGATGTATTCATGTCCGCTGAAGTGAACAAGGCACTTCTGCTTGGGGCAGCGCATGTTGATTATTACTTTGAAGCAACGGATGGGCAGAATATCGTCCAATCTGACAACTACAGCCTCGGTTTTGTGAATCATGGACCTTTGTGGATTGATTTTGCAAATGTCGAATTTTTAAGTGGAACAGCTGTTGTTCAGGGCAATACGGAAGCTGCGGGCGATACGTTGACCCTCTCGGTCGATGGAAATGAGCTCAGCACTAGTCCGGCGATGCATACAGCGCCAACACTAACCTATCGGGTTGACGATATAAACAGCGGCTTCCAGAATGGTTTATTCATCAATGATGAGCTGGTTACGCTGTTGCCAGTGAGTACTTACTATCAGCAAAAGTACGTTGATATTCCGAAGCACGTTCTGCAGCCAGGAGAAAATACGATCAAAATTACGGCCGGAACGAAAGATGACCCGCTGGAGTTCGGTACCTCGAACAACAACGATGACTATCGAATTGAAGGAGTGGAGCTGCTGCTGCCAGACGGTACTTCAGCCGATTGGACCTCAGCACGTGCCAAGACATTAAATGCAGACAGCTTTACCGATATTGATCCGGCTGACCGCCACAAGATTGGTGATAGCGGCGGATATGTCGAATATATCGAGATTACATTTAACATACCGGCAGATGTATTCCACAGCATCTACGCGGAGGTAGACACAACAGCATTAACTGATGGAGATCATCTATTTACATTGTCTTCGGGTTCGGGTAACTCAGCTGAGGTAACCGCTGTTGTTGACAATACCGCGCCTGTATTTGAGAGCTTCTCTATTGAGGACGGCAAGCTGTACACTGGTGAATTTGAGCTAAATGCGAATATCGTGGATGCTGTATCAGGTGTAGCTTCGGTAACAGCTGCTCTTGACGGCTCAGCGATAGAGCTGCCATCTGTCATCCATGCTTCAGAACTTACAGTAGGAGAGCATATCTTCGAAGTTGTGGCAACGGATGCAGCAGGAAATACGGTGACGCGTAAAGGTGTGTTTACTACGGATGAAACGGCACCGAACGCTCCTGGGGATCCGACTCCAGCAGATGGTGCAGCAGGTGTGAGCCGTGATGCAGTGCTCAGCGTAACTGCAAGTGATCCGAATGGAGATGCAGTGGATGTTTCCTTTGGTCAAGGCTATCGTTATGATTTCAACGAGCAGTCGGATATTGAAGCCTATTCCAATGCCGTTGACCGTGAGCCGCCAATTGAGCTGAATCCAGAAGGTGAGGAAGTATTTACAGCGGAAGCAGAAGCACTTGTCGCGAAGCAGGACGGGGAATATTACGTCACAGATGCGAGCGGCCTGTTCCCTTATCAGCGCTATGAATTCAAGCTGGACGAAGATGCAAGTGGAATTGAATCCGTTGAAGTCGTGTGGCAGGGGCACTCGGTTGAAGGCCGTCAGGTGACCATGTATACGTGGAACTATAACACGGGCAAATGGGAAGCTGCAGCGAGAGGCGTAGGTGCCGAAGACTTCGAACTGAGAGCTGCCGTAAACGCTGCGGACATGGTAAGAGACGAGAAGATTCAAGTGCTTATTCAGGATTTGATTGTAGCTGAAGATGCCTCCGCTTCCGAAGATCCGGACGGGGATGGCAAATTCACCTTTGCTTTCTCTACAGATACGCAGTACTATGCAGATTCCTATCCGGATATTTTCCGGTCACAGATGCAGTACATCGCTGATATGAAGGAAGAAATGGATATTCGCTATCTCATTCATACCGGGGATATTGTTGACGACTGGTATCGACCGGACGAATGGGCGATAGCCGATGAGAGCTTTAAGATTATTGAAGAAGCCGGTCTTCCATATGGTGTCGTTGCAGGGAATCATGATGTTAACTTCAATGCTGCCGATTATACGGAGTACTGGAAATATTTTGGACGTGATCGATTTGAGAATCAGCCGACTTACGGAGACGATTTGAACAACAACCGCGATCACTATGATCTTGTATCTGCCAACGGTCAGGATTTCATCATTTTGTATCTGGGCTGGAGCATCCAGGAGGATACAGTGGAGTGGGCAAATGAAGTATTGAAGAAATACCCGGATCGTTACGCTATTATCGGAACGCATGAATACATCTCTCCATCCGGGGCCTACTCTGGTCAAGGTCAAATGATCTGGGATGAAATTGTAGCGAAGAATCCGAATGTAAAAATGGTCCTTTGCGGTCATATTCATGGCGTAGGCTATAACGTCAAGCATTTGGAAGACGGCCGCGTTGTCGTAGAGATGCTGGCAGATTATCAATCCGGACCGATGGGCGGTTTAGGATACATGCGCTTCCTGGAATTTGATCCAGCGGAAGAACAAATTCATGTGAAGACCTATTCATCTTATCTCGATGACTGGAATTATTTTGAGGACGGTTCCGACGATTTCTACATTCCTTTTGAGACACAGGATCCTCTCAAGCGGGTAGCAACGGATTATATCGGAGTGAATCTCTATAGTACAAACGAGATCGGGGCACAGCAAGCCGTCGAAAGTGGAAGCAGGGCGAGCACGACCTGGTCTTCACTTGACGCAAATCAGGATTATTTCTGGTATGCCAAAGCAACGGATCCATCCGGCAGCTCAACACTCTCGCCTATCTGGAAATTCTCCACGGGAACCGGTGGTAACGGAAATGGTAACGGAAATGGTAACGGAAATGGTAACGGAAATGGCAACGGAAATGGTAACGGTAACGGAAATAGCAATGGTAATGGTAATGGTAATAATATCAACGGCTCTGGTGATGGTACATCGACAGACAGAGGGTGGACCGAAATTACGCCGGAAGATATCTCAGCAGATGGTGACAGTGTAAGCCTGAGAGCAGAGGATGATACGACAGGCTTGATCTTCACCTCAGCAGCGCTTACCCGTATTGGAAACCGCAGCTTGACGATTACGCTTGCAGACGGGGCCGTGATCACCTTGAGTGCAGAAGAACGAACGGCATTGGCTGCTGAGCTTGGTGCGAATGAACAACTGTATGTTTCTACTGAATCAGCTTCGGAAGAAGCTGTCGACGGAGCAGTCCGAGATTACAGCAGAGAACAAAAAGCAAGCTTTAAGGTGGTCGGCAATCCAGCTAAGGTGGAGATTGGCAAACGCGGTGTGAATGGCGCAGCGGAGCCACTGGATGCTTCGGTAACGATTAAGCTTACGGCCGATAACGTGAAGAATACTGCTCTGGCCAGTATTTATCAGATTGCGGCAGACGGTACAGTAACATGGGTTGGCGGAAGTTATGCAGACGGAAGCTATACAGCATCAGTAGAAGAGGCGGGTACGTATGTCGTACTGGAATTTAACAAGCTCTATACGGACGTAACCGAGGGGCATTGGGCTCACCCTTATGTACAACTGCTCAGCTTCCAAGGTATCGCGAACGGCATTAACGACACTACATTTGGCGCTGCAAAATCGACGACAAGAGCCGAATTCGTAACGCTGCTGGCAAGAGCATTTGGTCTTACAGCATCCACAGGCGTTGATACTTTCAGCGATGTTAAGGCTGGAAGCTGGTATGCAGAAGCTGTACAAGCAGCTTATGAGGCGGGCATTGTTTATGGCACAAGTGCAGACCAATTTGAACCAGGCAAGTCGATAAGCCGGGAAGAAATGGTTGTCATGATTGTGCGTGCCCTGGAGCATATGAGCGGCAAGGAGCTCGAGACCGGAAACGGAACGGCCTATACCGATGACAATCAGATCAGCGATTGGGCCAAGGAAGCAGTCAAGAAAGCAACGGCATTGGGATTCATTGCAGGTAAAGGAAACAACAGCTTTGATCCTAAAGGCATGGCATTGCGTTCTGAGACAGCGAAGGTTCTCGCTCTGATGCTGGAGCAAATGCAATAACACGGTTAGGGAGAAGGCCTGCACGAAGGGCTTTCTCCCTTTCTATTTTTAAGAGATGAATATTTTACATTGTTAAACAATGATTTCATCATCGCATAAACATAGGATGCTATATTGATTGCATTTGAGGTACAAGAGATCGCTACAGGAGGATATGGCATGCAATTATATGATCAATGCGGCAGGACAGAGGATGAATCGGGTGCTTCGAGTTTGCGCAGAAGCTTGCCCTTCGCTGATTTGAGAGGATATACCAAGTGGCTTGCGGCCCTCATCCTCTTTGTAATGACATCAACTATTTTTGCTCAACCGGCAAGTGCACACATGAATACATTGGGATATTCCAATATCCAGGTGGAGCAGAGCGGATTGATATACGAAATAGAGCTTGATCTGCAGGAGGTAGCCCAGTGGATGGATGTCCGATCTGGCGGGGTGTTCATACTGGGGGGAGACAATCAGCCGCCCGAGGGCGAGGTCGCATGGACACAGGACGAGCTCAGATCCTTGATTGAGGAATCCTTAATTGTAGAAGGAGAAGGCCAGGCTGCCGAGCTTGCAACCATAGATGATATCAGGATTGTGGAACGAAATGACACCGGCTATCTGCATATGGTGCTCGGATATGATTTTGCAGAAGCGGCGGATGATTATTCCATTAACTATAATTTTTTCTTTGATATGGACGCCAATCATCAGAATTTCGCTGCAATTCGAATGGGAGAGGCCTCAAAGGATATTGTATTTACCAATGGACAGCAAGTGGCTGCCGGTGACATTACAGCGGAAGGAAGCAGCAGCACGACGGTTGAGCTGCCGGGCTGGGCCGTCACGGCTTGGAACTACTTGGTGATCGGAGTCCAGCACATCTGGTTTGGGATTGACCATCTGCTGTTTATCCTTGCGCTCGTGTTGGCTAAGCTGCGGCCATGGGACTATGTGAAGGTTCTGACGGCTTTTACCATCGGGCACAGCTTGACCATTGCACTGGCTGCATTGGACATAGTGCGTCTGCCATCAAGCTTCGTGGAGCCGTTCATAGCCCTCAGTATTGCCTACGTAGCTGTAGAGAACATCTTCCGCAAGCAAGTGAATCGGCGCTGGCTTATTGCGCTGCTATTCGGTCTGATCCATGGATTCGGGTTTGCCCAGGTGCTGCAGGAATCGCCTGTGGATTCCATTGTGCTTGCATTGATCTCGTTTAATGTCGGTGTGGAGATCGGTCAGCTGTCAGTATTGGCTGTGGTTATTCCGCTGCTCCTGTGGCTGAGAAGATTTCAGAAAGTCTATACGTACAGCAATGCCCTGATATCTGGAGTGATCATGCTGTTTGGCCTGTTCTGGTTCGTGATTCGGGTGATTTAAACTGAAAAAGACCATGGATGAAAATTAAAAATCCAGATATAATTTGATAATGCGCTCCATTAACGAAGTAAAGTGAACAGAGGGATGCCGGTATAGATGAATTTTTAGAAAAGGAGCCTTTCTCAATATGACGATGAAGTATTCTGCCGTCCAGGCAACGATACATGATTTAGATGATCTGGTTCCACTATTTGATTCTTATCGTGTGTTTTATGGGCAAGCATCCAATCCTGAGGGTGCAAGGGAGTTCTTGTTCAACCGCTTTAATCATGGGGAGTCGGTCATATTTATCGTGCGTGCAGCTTCTGATGGACAAGCCGCTGGGTTTGCTCAGCTGTACCCCACTTTCTCATCCATCTCTATGCTGCGTTCATGGATCCTTAATGATCTATATGTAATGGAAGCACATCGCAGAGAAGGAGTTGCGGACTTACTGCTGCAGCAGGTACGGGAGTTTGCGATGACCACACAGGCTAAAGGAGTCGCGTTATCTACAGCGCCGGACAATAAGGCAGCACGCACGCTTTATGAGAAGCACGGATATGTTATCGATGACGAATTTTATTCTTACTTTTTGACATTGCCAATTCAGTAGTACATACACCAGGTGGATCCAGTCTGAGAAGTAAGTTTGAAGCGAATGTGTGGTCGAGACCTGTGGTGTGAAAAGTAGACTCTGTTCGAGCGCGTATGCTACAATGTTCGCAAGGAAAATAAGCTTGAAGAAAAAGGAGAAAAACATACCAGCCATGGATAAAACAATGGAAGTCATTAATTACATCAAAGATAGTAAAAAGGTTACCCCTGTAAAGGTGTATTTCAACGGTAAAATCACTTCTCCAGTAGAAGGCGTTAAAGTATTTGATTACGGTGACGGCGGCGTGCTGTTCGGCGATTGGGCAGAAGTTCAAGAGCTGCTTGCGAACGACAAAGGAATTGAGTCTTACGAGGTGGAGCATGATCGTCGTAACTCTGCAATTCCGATGCTTGACCTGAAGGGAATCAATGCACGTATCGAGCCTGGCGCGATCATTCGTGACAAAGTAGAGATCGGCAACAATGCCGTTATCATGATGGGTGCGGTTATCAATATCGGCGTTTCGATCGGTGAAGGCACGATGATTGATATGAATGCAACGCTTGGCGGACGCGTTCAAGTCGGCAAGATGTGCCACGTTGGCGCAGGTGCGGTACTCGCTGGCGTTATCGAGCCTCCTTCTGCACAACCGGTTGTTATTGAGGATGATGTTGTCATCGGTGCAAACGTTGTCGTTCTCGAAGGTGTGCGTGTAGGCAAAGGCGCTGTAATCGCTGCGGGTGCAGTCGTGATTGAAGATGTGCCTGAGAACGCAGTCGTTGCGGGTATTCCAGCTCGTGTAATCAAAATGGTTGACGACAAGACCAAGTCCAAGACTACAATTATTGAAGGTCTTCGTAACCTGAAATAAGCAAGTTAAAAGTAATCCAAGCGCGCGCCATCAACAGTGGCGCGTGTTTGTTTATGAGCGGCTTGAGCGTGAGCTTAAGTTAGCAGGCGCATATAACCGAATACGAAAAGGCTTAATGAGTGACTTGAGGAGTGATCGAATGAGCGAGTTTGTAGAGTTAAGACGTAGGCTGCACCAAATTCCCGAGCCGGGCTTTGAAGAGTTCAAGACACAGGCTTTGCTTCTGGAATACATCGGCGGACTACCGCAGGAGCGGCTGGAGGTCAAAACCTGGCGTACAGGTATTTTGGTTCGAGTGAAGGGTTTGATTGGTGAGCGGTGCTTGGGATACCGGGCGGATATGGACGGGCTGCCCATCGATGAAGAGACGAGCTATGAATTCCGTTCAACGCATCCGGGTTACATGCATGCTTGCGGGCATGATCTGCATATGGCTATCGGTCTTGGGGTGCTCACAGAAATCGTGAGAGAGCCCATTAATGATGATGTTCTGTTCGTGTTTCAGCCGGCGGAAGAGGGGCCGGGCGGCGCATTACCGATGCTGGACAGCGAGGAATTTAAGGCGTGGAAGCCTGATTTCATGATGGGGCTGCATATTGCTCCCGAATACCCGGTAGGAACGATTGCTACAAAGCCGGGCATCCTATTCGCGAACACATCAGAGCTGTTTATTGATCTGACAGGTAAAGGCGGCCATGCCGCTTATCCGCATCGGGCCATTGATATGATCGTTGCGACGTCGAGTCTGGTCATGCAGATGCAGTCTATCGTCTCACGCAATGTCGATCCATTAGATTCTGTGGTTGTGACACTTGGCAAAATTACAGGTGGAACCAAACAGAACATTATTGCAGAACGGGTTCGTCTGGAAGGCACGATCCGGTCCTTGTCAGCCGATTCTATGGCAGATGTAAAAGCCCGGATTGAAGCGCTGCTGACAGGCATAGAGGCTGGCTTTAACTGTAAGACCGAGCTGGATTATGGCTCCAATTATTATCAAGTGTACAACCATGAAGAAGAAGCCGAGCGATTTATGAACTTCGTTCAACATGTTGAAGGTGTGGAACTGATTGAATGTACGGAAGCCATGACGGGCGAAGATTTCGGATACTTCCTCCGCGATATTCCTGGCTTGATGTTTTGGCTTGGGGTTGATACGCCCTATGGACTGCATCATGCGAAGCTGGAGCCACAGGAAGAAGCGATTGGCGTGGCCATTGACGTTGTATCTAACTATTTGCGTCATCGTTCTTCATAAAAGAGGTCACCATACCAAAAAACTGCTTCTGCGCTCATGCGCAGAAGCAGTTTTTTTTGCGGCATTCCTCCGAGTTTAGCTGGACAATCCTTGTACGAAGGACTCGATTCGATCCAGCGCCTCACGAAGCACCTCCATGGAGCAGGCATAGGAGATGCGGATATAGTTGTCGCCGAAGGGAGCGAACGCGGCTCCAGGCACGACCGCAACCCGTTTCTCTTCAAGCAGACGATGGGCGAACGTGGTGGAATCGAGTCCGAATTTAGCTACAGAAGGGAAGATGTAGAAGGCCCCGTTTGGCTGTGTGACCTCAAAGCCAGCACTGACCAGCCGCTCATAGGCATAATCACGGCGTCGTGCGTACTCCTCACGCATCGGCAGGGCGTCATCTATGCCCACAGTCAGCGCTTCGGCCGCGGCTGCTTGGCTGACAGAGCTGGCGCATGTGACATTATACTGATGAACTTTCACAATATGACGTGCAAGATAAGCCGGAGCGAACAGCAGCCCGATGCGCCATCCAGTCATCGAGTGCGACTTCGACAAGCCGTTGATTACAATGGTCTTCTCACGCATGCCCGGCAGAGCTGCAATGGAAGTGTGCGTATCGTCAAATACAAGCTCGCTGTAGATCTCGTCTGACAGGACGAACAGCTCACGCTCCCGAACCAGGTCTGCGATCTCGTTAAGCTCCTCGGAGCTCAGTGTACAGCCTGTCGGATTGGAAGGGGAGGCCAGCACGATACAGCGAGTACGCTCTGTCAAATGCTGACGAATCAAATCGGCGGTCAGCTTAAAGCCGCTGCCAGTCGTATCCATATGTACCGGCTGTGCACCGCACATACGAATAATGGGTTCATATCCCGGATAGATCGGGCCTGGCAGTAGTACCTCGCAGCCTTCCGTAAGAATCGTTCGGAAAGTTACATCAATTGCCTCGCTCGCGCCAGTGGTTACGATGATCTCATCCGCAGGATCATATGTAAGTCCGTACTTCTGTGCCATGAACTCGGCTGCCGCTGTACGCAGTTTGAGTGTCCCCGCATTCGGCGTGTACACCGTTTCTCCACTGTCAATGGCTTGCTTGGCTGCCTCCAGAATATGCTGTGGCGTTGGAAAATCCGGCTGCCCGAGCGTGAGTGACAATACATCTTCATATTGACTGACCATGTTGGCCATTTTTCGTATACCGGATACTTCAATGCTGCGAACCTCCGGTCTAATTAAATGCTCCATAATTTCACCTGTCCCGTCTATATGCGTTTCAATGGTAATCATCATATCATATCGAACGGAGCACTTCGAGAGGAGCATTCACAATAGCTTTTGGGCTGCGTAGCTTCCAGATCACGTGTATCGGCTCTTTTTATATAGCAGTAGAATCAAGATGATCATTCCATTGTTTGAGCGACTGCGCATCTTGATAACCAAGCTTGTGCGCAGTCTTAATCAGCTGAATATTGCTGTGAAGAAAGAGATCCTCCAGCAGTCCTGTTTTATGATATAAATGCTCGGGCATGTGCTCCCTCATATTTTCCAGTGTTTCGCTAAAAAGCTTATAGAGCTCGAGATGCTCCCTTTCACAAATCTCCACAATTTCCTGAGATCTTCTATCAAGTACTTCTCTCAAAATTTGATCTACCATCATCTCTAGTCCTCCCTGTTGTCCATCCATTGAGATCAGAATATGCCTACTGTATAGAACGAACATCATCGCAATATTAAAATAAAGGACTAATTATATTAATATTAAAATGTTAATATATTACAGGTGACAAAAATAATGATGAATCCACTAATTTTATGTCCAAAAATCGCAAAATTGTTAATATATCATGCTTGATTTTGCTTTATAATAGTTCTGAAGTAGTGGCATTTTTTAGAAAATTATTAATCCAATGTACTTAGTTAGCAAGTAAGCATAGGCTTCAAGTCTGGTTAATAGAAGAATAGAATTTCATGGAAATGTAAGTGGGTAATTGTATGTTATGCATGCTAGACAAGCGTGTCGAATAATGAAAAGGAGCAAAGCAAGATGCCAAGTACAGCTACATATTACAGGCAGGTCGGACTGATACTTCTGTCCCTGCTGGTTCTGCTGACAGGATGCAGTGCTGCGAACGAGGCAGAGACGATTACGAACGATCCGAATGTAGATCCGGATCCTGTCGTGCAGCGTTATGAAGGAGAGAAGAGTCAGGAGATTCCCTATGTATATACAGGACGCAGAGAGCTCTCACTGACCTTTAATGGAATGGGTGACAGGGAAACGATGGATCGCCTGCTGGATGAGCTGGACAAGTACAAGATTAAGGCTACCTTCTTCCTGCCCGGCATGCGGGTAGCAGAGGAGCCGGACATTGCACAGTCGATCTTGGACAGGGGACATGAAATTGAGAATAATCTGCTGAATCAGCTAGATATCACCGATATGAATTACAACGATATTTATCAGGAGGTTAAGCTCGCGAATGAGGTGATTAAGGAGCACACGGGTGCTGAGCCCGTCTACGTTCGTACCAGATCCGGAGATGTTCCTGACGATCTCGCTCTGGCTGCGGCTCATCTGGGGATGAAGGCAGTGGTAAGCTACAGTATTAATCCGAAGGATCGGGATATGAAGAGCGCAGAGGAGATTGGTGAATATGTAGGGCGTTATATTCATCGAGGCGGGATTATTTCTTTAAATACCGATATTAATCCTGAGATTGTTGAATCGATTAAGTATATTGCGGCAGCAGCGGAGGATATCGGCTACAAGTTGATTCCACTTAGAGAACTGGCAGAGAATGGCGGAGTCCGTAAGCCGCTTGAGGAGATACCCGGCTATGATGCAGCTAAGATCAATCCGGATTACGAGAATGCGGAATACGAGCTGATATATAAGGTCAAGACCAACAAGAAGCAGGTGGCTCTGACACTGGATGACTGGGCAACCGACAAGACAGTAACCCAATTTCTGGATATCCTGGCCGAGAAAAAAGTACATGCTACCTTTTTTCTTCGAGCCAGAGGCGTAGTAGATAATCCCAATCTGGCTCGTGCAATCATTGAAGAGGGACATGATGTTGCCAATCATACGTACACCCATCCGGTTGTTACCTCGCTGACAGCAGAGGAATTGCAGAAGGAAATCGTGACAGCTCATGAAGTGATGACGGAAGCGATTCAACAGCAGCCGCTGATGCTCTTCCGGCCTCCTACGGGAGCGATTGATGCTCAGAGTGCCAAGGTGATTGCTGCGACGGGATATGAGCACATTGCGATGTATGATGTGACAGCAATGGATTGGGACGTATCCCATTCTGCTGACGACATTGTGAATATGGTTATGGACCAAACGGAAAATGGCAGCATTATTCTGCTTCACATTCTCGATGGTATTCACTCTGTCGAAGCTCTTCCAAGGATTATTGATCAGCTGCGAGCCAAAGGGTACACATTTGTCAGCTTGGTAGATTTAATGGAACAGAACAAAACATGGATAAACAGTGATGAGGTAAAATAATGGGATTGTTTGAGGAACTGGCTGCTGGGAACGAGAAGCTCGCAGTGATTGGACTTGGTTATGTCGGGCTGCCAATTGCAGCTGCTTTTGCCAGAAAGTTAAATGTTATTGGATTTGATGTGAATCGTCAAAAAATAAAAGCCTATCAGGATGGAATGGACCTGACCGGTGAGATCGGGGATGAAGCCGTGCGGCATTGCGGCGTGGACTTTACGTCAGATAGAGACCAGCTTGCCGGGGTGCGCTGCTATATTGTTGCCGTGCCAACACCCGTCAAGAGCGGCAACGTCCCTGACCTGGAGGCGGTGCAGAAGGCCAGCCGGCTTGTAGCTGAGCGGTTGACACCAGGCTCGCTCGTTGTCTATGAATCTACGGTATATCCTGGGGTCACGGAAGAGGTATGCATACCCATTCTCGAGGAAGCTTCGGGACTAACGTGCGGAAGGGATTTCAAGGTGGGATATTCACCGGAGCGGATTAATCCGGGAGATAAAGTCCACCGGCTGGAGAACATTATGAAGATTGTATCCGGCAATGATGAGGAGGCACTGGAGACCGTGGCCAGCCTGTATGAGCTGATCGTCGAGGCCGGGGTTCATCGCGCCGAGAGCATCAAGGTAGCCGAGGCAGCGAAGGTCATCGAAAATGCACAGCGGGATATTAATATTGCCTTCATGAACGAGCTGTCCATGCTGTTTCATGAGATGGATATCGATACGAATGCCGTTCTTAGAGCCGCAGGGACCAAGTGGAATTTCCTCCCGTTTCGTCCGGGCCTGGTCGGCGGCCATTGTATCAGTATTGACCCTTATTATTTGACATACAAAGCCGAAGACAGCGGCTATCATTCGCGAATTATTTTGGCCGGACGGCAGATTAATGACGGGATGGGCAAGTATATTGCCCAGAATATGATCAAGATGATGGTCAAGCAGCAGATGGATTTGAGAAATACGCGCATCGGCATATTCGGACTTGCTTTCAAAGAGAATTGCAGTGATATCCGCAATTCCAAGGTGATGGATATCCTGAATGAGCTAAGCGAATATGGGATTACCCCGCTGGTAGCCGATCCGTATGTCGATGCGGCTACTGCCTATCAGGAATACGGAGTGGAGCTTACCGATCCTGCGCATCTAGTAGATTTAAACATCGCAGTGGTAGCTGTAGCCCACGAATCTTTTAGAGCAATGAGCTTCAACCAGGTGCAGCAGCTATACAGCCATACACAGCCGAAGATCATGTTTGATATCAAGGGGATATATGACAGACACATGTATGAGCAGAGCGGATTTCTCTACTGGAGCTTGTAGTCCACAGATAGGAGCTTCTTTATGATAAGTAGAAAAGACAGGATCAAAGAGAAAAAAGAAAAGCTGACAAGAGAAAAGCTGACCAAGACCCGCCCAGACAGGCGGAAGCTGTCCTATGTGCCGGATCCCGAGAGGGTTCGGGGCTCAACAGATCGGAGAGGTATTGCGGCGGCTGAGGGAACGGAAGGAATAGATGTTGACTACATTAACCGGCTGCGTAAGCTCAGCCTGCGTTATTTGGCCGAATTTGAAGTGAACGTCACACCAAAAGGCCGAAAGAGCAGGCATGCGGTTAGAGGCAAGTCAATCGATATTTCTTCGACCGGACTGTTAATGAAGCTGTCTCATCCGAAGCATCATTTACAGGTGGGGAGCCGAGTGAATGCCAGATTCAAGATCCCGCCGGGAGCTATGCCGGAGGGGTTCGAATCGACCGTCAATATGGATGCCAAGGTGGTCCGTATTGTCACACAGGAGCAAACCGAGGATTCAGAAGGCAGTGTGCAGATCGCCCTTGATTTTGAGAAGCCGCTGACCTCTTATCTTCAGAAAAAGCGCTGGGGATACTCTGTCTATTCAGCCAGTGCCATCCTCCTATTCGCGGTGCTGCTGATCATGCTGATGCGCGCAGAGAGTATCATCTATTTCAAATATAATGTAGTTCTTTATTTATATAGTCTGATTGCGGCAGCCTTCTTGCTGACCCGGTACTTGTTCGGCGCGATGTACAGGGATGTCAAGGTGGACCCGCTGTATACGCCGGGTGTGTCTATTATTATCCCGTGCTTCAATGAAGAGGAATGGATTCATCGAACGATCCTTAGCTGTATCAATCAGGATTACCCGGTGAACAAGCTGGAGGTTATTGTAGTAGATGACCGCTCTACAGATCGGTCGGTAGAACGCATCCAGGAGACCATTGAGATGATCCATCAAGAGGCGGAACGGTATGGGACCGCAGAGAGACTCTCTTATGTCGTGCTTGAAGAGAATGGGGGCAAGCGGGAGGCTCTGGTCAGAGGAGTAAAGATGGCGAAGCATAACCTTGTCGTCTTTGTTGACTCGGACAGCTTTCTTGAGCCAACGGCTATTCGCCATCTGGTGCAGCCTTTCCAGGATCCGAAGATGGGCGGCGTTGCTGGTCGAACGGATGTGGAGAATACGTATACGAACACGATCACCAAGCTGCAGACCGTTCGCTATTTTATCGCTTTTCGTATTATGAAGGCAGCGGAATCCTGGTTCGATAGTGTAACCTGCTTGTCCGGTCCGTTGTCCTGCTATCGCAAGGAATTGGTGCTACAGCACGCGGATGCTTGGCTGACACAGAAGTTCCTGGGGCAGCCTGCGACCTTTGGCGATGATCGAAGCATGACGAACTATATTCTAAAAACCCATCGAACAGGTTATCAGGATACGGCCATATGCTCGACGATCGTTCCGTCTAAAATGGATGTCTTCCTGAAGCAGCAGATGCGATGGAAGCGCTCGTGGCTGCGTGAGTCCTTGCGTGCAGGAACCTTTATATGGCGCAAGGAACCGTTCATGGCATTATTCTTTTATATTGGAGTCATTGTTCCGATTGCGGCGCCCGTTATCGTTCTCTATAACCTCGTCTATGTACCGGTTGTTCATCATGTCTTTCCTTTTACCTTCCTGATGGGACTGTTCATGATGGCACTGCTGATGAGTCTTGCACACCTCTTGTTCAGGAAGAGCAAGCTGTGGGTGTTCGGATTTGTGTTCTGCGTATTCTATGAGTTCATTCTCTTGTGGCAGATGCCTGTGGCCTGGTTCACCTTCTGGAAGTCCACTTGGGGTACGCGGGAGACACCACAGGACATTGAGGCAAGGAAGAAGAAGGAAGAGCGCAAGAACAAACGAAAAATGAAAAAAGGATGGCAGGCCTAGATGATCAATAAGCATAAGACTGCCGCTATGGATGTTCACCGGAAGAATGCGCGAAAGCTGCGCAAGTCGATTATCCAGTTCATTGTTCTAATTCTATTGGCCCTGCTGCTCATAAAAACGTTGTTTAATATGGATAAGTACGAGGAGCCTGACCGGGCTGCTTGGACGGGGACTGACGGTTTTATAGCGATATCCTATTTTGGAGTCGGACGATCAGGTACATCCAAGCTTGTGGATAAGGATCAGCTGAAGGATCAGCTGGAGGCACTGTATCATCAGGGGTATGTAACGATATCGCAGCAGGACATCCTTGATTATTACCATGAAGGGAAGTCTCTGCCGGAGAAGGCGCTGTTTCTGTCCTTCGAAGATGGTCGGAACGATTCCAGCTTATTTGCTCAGCCTCTGCTAGAGAGGTTTAATTACAAGGCAACGTTTCTCTCCTATGCCAACAAGGTCGGCAACAGCGAACGGAAATTTGTTCAGCCGAAGGAAATGCTGAAGATGACGGAGACGGGATATTGGGAACTGGGGTCAAACGGCTACCGGCTGAGTTATATTAACGTATTTGATGAGGAAGGCCGGTTCATCGGAGAGAAGGATGAGAGCGAGCTGTCTGATAAATCAGATATCGAATACTACAATCATTACTTGATGGATTTTATAAGGGACAAGAATATGATCCCTGTTGAAGACCGAACGCAGATGGAAGCCAGAATTAAGGCCGATTATGATCTGATGAAAAATATATATACGGATTCGCTTGGTTATGTTCCCGGCGTATATATGATTATGCACGCCAATGCACTGGGAAACGGGATGAACAGGCTGGTGACGAATGCCAATGAGCAGCAGATCAGAGCGCTGTATGACCTTCACTTTAACCGGGAGGGCAATGCGCTGAATACTCAGGCAGATCAGGTGTATAATCTAAGCCGGGTTCAGCCCGCACCCTATTGGTCGACCAATCATCTGCTGATGAAGATCGTGCAGGATTCGGGTCAGTCTCTGGAGTTCGTCCAAGGAGATGAGCGCGAAGCAGAGAACTGGCGTCTAATAACAGGGGCCGCTGAATTTAAAGAAGGCGAGATCATTCTCACTTCGCCCGCCGGGGGGATGGGCAGACTTGCGCTGCTTGATTCGATTGGCTCTAACGACGTTTCGATTCGTTTCCAGGCTGCAGGCAATGTAGTGGGTCGTCAGGGAGTGTACTTACGGAACGATGAAGAGAAGGGGAGCTACCTGCGGGTCGATCTTGTAAATAACAGTCTGCGTGTTGTACAGAAGACAGCAGGTCATGAGGAAGAAACCATCTATGAAGAGAAGCTGGATCCGGTGATCTGGTCCCATGAAGACCTGACGTATGATAAGGCCTCTGTGTATACCAAGGAGCAGACAACGGCGGGAGATCGGGATGGAGATGAGGAATATCCGATTAATATTGCGGATCAACGTCAAATTCAGATATCGCTGAAGAAGGACAAGCTTAGTGTCACTGTTGATGATGCAGAATGGATTAAGCAACTGCCTGTTGATCCTTCCATAGATGAAGGTAAGCTCATGCTCTATGCTGCTTATCACAAGCAGAACAAGAAGGACACGATCTATGATGGGATCTTCAAAGAGATTGAAGTATATGTAAGTGAACCGGATGCTGAGGAGCCTTCCAAGCTGTACAGCAATATTCCAACAGGCTGGGAGAGAGTATCCTACACGGTAAGAAATGCTTTCAATTCAGCCATTGATTGGGCTGTCGAAACATTTTGATGAGCTGCGATCAATCATGACGAGCTATAGAATGGAGATACGATGTGGTTAGGACAAGCTATGGAAAGCGCAGGAAACGTGGAAATCGTGGGCGACGTGGACGGTATGGGAAGCCGGCATTTGTATTTGTTGTCCTCCTGGTGATCGGTTTACTCGCTGCCCTGCTGTTCTTCCTGCTGCAGAACAAGAATGCTCAGGCTCCAGTTAAAGCTCCAGGGCAGGCCTCAGAGCTGCCCGCTCAGGAGCTGTCTGTCTGGATTACCGACTGGCAGTGGGAAGCGGGCATTGAGGATTGGTCTGCCCTGCACAAGGGGACCGTTGATTTACAGCTGTTTGCAGCTTATTTTGATGAGCGGGATGAGCTGTATTTTACAGAGACGATGTCGAATGCTCTTCCCCGGCTGCATGAGCTGACGGGTGTTGAAGCAGATTCTGATGCACGGATTGGACTCACGCTGGTCAATGATATCATTCATGACGATGGAAGTACGGTCCAGAAGGACCCTGAGCTGCTGACACGACTTACCTCAACGAACGAATCGCGAGCACGGCATATGGAGAGCATTACGAAGATCGTAGGGCGATACGGCCTGGATCAAATCGAGATTGATTACGAGCAGATAAAAGATCAGGATTGGCCGAATATGATCCGGTTTTATGAGGAGCTGGCTCTTGAGCTTGACGAGATGAATGTGTCTCTGCGTATTGTACTTGAACCCAAGGCACCTATTGAGGAGCTGAAGCTGCCTGAGGGACCGGAGTATGTTATGATGGCCTACAATTTGTACGGGGGGCACAGCGGTCCAGGTCCCAAAGCAGATATGGTATTTATTAAGGAGCTTGCTGCGAGGATGAGTCATCTACCAGGTGATCCCATCATGGCTTTCTCGGCGGGTGGATTTGATTGGTCCGAAGGCAGCAGCACGGTCTCTCTTACGGAGAAGGCAGCTGCTGATTTGCTGGATAGATATGAGATCACTCCTGAACGAGATACGAAGAGCGGCAGCTTGTATTTTAATTACACGGATGAGGATGGAGCACCCCATACGGTGTGGTACGCCAATCACGAGACACTTCAAGGCTGGATGGAGGAAGCAGGCCGTGAGGGGATTCATAAATATGCTATATGGCGGCTTGGTGAACTGGGAGAAGATACACGGGATTTGCTTCGTGAAATAGAGTAAATGTCGAATTATTGCGGTTTTTTGTTGCGAAGAAATCGGGTAAGAAATCAAACGTTTTCATGATACAATGGGGAAGTGAATGAGGTACGGAGGCGGAACCTTTTTTGCTTCTTCTTTTTTTTTGCCTGCCAGTACCTATATATGTAAACGCAATCATAATGATCAAATATGTAAATGTGAGAGGTGACCCATGAATCAACAAATATTGTTTAATGACGGCTGGGAATTTGCGAAGATGCACCTTGAAGCAAAGGATGCCGGGGCAGCAGGACAAGATCCGAGTGAACTGAATACAGCGGCAGCGGCTGGGCTTTCTTATGAGCCGGTGGATCTTCCGCATGACTGGTTAATCTATAACTCGCTGGACTTGTATGAGAACAGCATTGGCTGGTACCGCAAGAAATTTACATACAACGAGGGTGAGAAGCAGGTTCTCCTCGCTTTTGACGGTGTTTATATGGATTCCTCTGTCTATGTAAATGGACAGCTCGTGGGCGAATGGAAGTATGGATATTCTGCCTTTGAGCATGAGATCACGCAGGCACTGGTACCCGGTGAGAACGAAATTATCGTCAAGGTCGTACACCAAAGCCCGAACAGCAGATGGTATTCTGGAGCCGGAATTTACCGGGACGTATGGCTTAAGACAAGAGCGAACGATCATATCGTGACGAACGGGATCTATGTATCTACGACTCCGCAGGGACAGGACTGGCTGGTTGAAGTGGAGACAGATGCACATATCCAGCAGGACGGTGAGCTTGTTCACACCATCATGGATCAGGGGAAGGTTATCGCTGCTTCCTCAGATCGGCTTACGGCAGGGACGGAATCCACAGTGACAAGCCGTCAGCAGATAACGGCCGAGAATCCTCTACTGTGGAGTACCGATGAGCCGCATCTGTACCAGCTGGTCACTGAACTGAAGATGGCTGGGGAAACGGTTGAGAAGGTGACTCAGAGTATAGGCTTCCGCACGGTCAGTATGGACCCGAACGACGGCTTCCGCTTGAACGGTGTGAAGATGAAGCTGAACGGCGTGTGCGAGCATCATGACTTGGGAGCTCTCGGAGCTGCATTTAATGTGACTGCCCTGCGCAGAAGATTCGAGCTGCTGAAGGAGATGGGCGTGAACTCGATTCGTACAGCTCACAACATGCCGGCGAAGGCGTTTATGGAGCTGGCGGATGAGATGGGAATGCTGATTGTCTCCGAAGCGTTTGATATGTGGGAGAGATCCAAGACGCCTTATGACTATGCGAGGTTCTTCCCGGAATGGGCGCATACGGACGTGAAGAGCTGGGTGATGCGGGACCGCAATCATCCAAGCCTTATTATGTGGAGTATCGGGAACGAGATTTATGATACACATGCAGATGAGCGCGGGCAAGAAGTGACTCAAATGCTGATGGACTATGTGCTGGAATTTGATCCGAAGCAGAATGGACGCGTTACGATCGGCTCTAACTACATGCCATGGGAGAATGCGCAGAAATGTGCCGACATCGTGAAAGTGGCGGGCTACAACTATGCGGAGAAGTATTATGACAAGCATCATGCAGAGCATCCGGACTGGATCATCTACGGAAGCGAAACGGCTTCGGTCGTACAGAGCCGGGGAATCTATCATTTCCCGTTTGAAAAAGCGATCCTGGCCGACGATGATGAGCAGTGCTCTGCGCTTGGCAACAGTACGACCAGCTGGGGAGCGAAGTCGGCGGAGGCATGTATTTTGGCCGAAAGAGACACGCCGTACTCCCTTGGACAATACTTGTGGACCGGCTTCGATTATATTGGTGAGCCGACGCCGTATCATACGAAGAACTCTTATTTTGGACAGCTGGATACCGCTACTTTCAAGAAAGATTCCTATTACATCTATCAATCCGCGTGGACGGATTACAAGAAAGCACCAATGGTTCACATTTTCCCTTATTGGGATTTCAGCCCTGGTCAAATGATTGATGTACGCGTGTGCTCCAATGCACCGAAGATTGAGCTGCAGCTGAACGGAAGCACTATCGGAACATATGACATTGATCATGAGAACGGTACGCAGCTGGTCGGCTGGTGGAAGGTGCCTTACGAGCCAGGTGAGCTTAAGGCGATTGCATATGACGAGAATGGCCATGTGATTGCGACAGATGTGCAAAGATCTTACGCGGATGCAGCGAAGATTCGCCTGCTGCCGGATAAGCGCATGCTTATTGCCGACGGCACAGACCTTATTTTCGTAGAGATTAATGTGGAAGACGAAGCAGGGAACGTGGTACAGAATGCAAATAATCGTGTGAATGTCAGCGTAAGCGGAGCAGGACGCCTTATTGGTCTCGATAGCGGGGACAGCACAGATTATGATCAATACAAAGGACAGAGCAAACGACTGTTCAGCGGCAAGCTGATGGCGATTATTGGTGCGACGAAGGAGCCGGGAGCGATCAAGATTGAGGTGACCTCTGAGGGTCTTATAGGACAATCCGCCGAATTCCAGTCTGTTCCTGCAGCGGATGAAGTACAGCTTGGCAGCATCGATGCAAACACGAAGAACGAGGCAATGGAGATTGTGATGGGAAGGGCGGCTGAGGTTCCGCTGCGCAAAATCGAGCTCATTAGTAGTAAAGGTCAGGTGCTGAATCCGTCCAATACCATGTTAACGGTGACAGCGAATCTGTATCCGGTCAATACTTCATATACGGATCTTGAGTGGTCTGTCGTTAACGATGCCGGTATTGAGTCCAACATCGCGAAGATTGAGGCGGACGGGCATACCGCTACGATCAGCGCACTTGGTGATGGTGAATTCCTGGTACGCGCCACAAGCAAGAACGGAACCGACAAGACCAAGCTGATCTCCCACTTGGAATTCAGAGCCGAAGGGCTTGGCACCGCCTTCAAAGATCCGTATGGCTTTATTACCGGAGGTCTGTACGATGATGCGATAGGCGATGTCAGCAACGGGAATGAGAAAGGGTTCGCTACGAGCCGCGACGGGAAGACCGTTGTTGGCTTCCAGAACATCGACTTTGGTTCTTACGGTTCGGACACGATGACGATTCCGATCTTTGCACTCTCGAATGAGAAATACTTCATTCAGATCTGGGAGGGCCTGCCGGAGGAAGAAGGCAGTACCCTGCTAGCGGATGTAGTGTACCAGAAGGAATCCAAATGGAATGTGTATCAAGAGGAGACATACCGCCTGTCGAAACGCTTGAATGGGATCACGTCCATCTATTTCGTGCTGAATCAGAAGATTCACGTCAAGGGCTTTACGTTCGAGAAGAAGAATAGAGCCTTCGAGCAGAATGCAGCTGCACAGTGCGATCACATCTATGGTGACACCTTCACAGTCTCGGGAGATCAAGTAGAGGGTATCGGTAATAACGTATCACTGGAATTTAGTGATATGGACTTTACAGTGGAAGGTACTTCAAGAATTGTATTCTACGGCAGCTCACCGATTGACAAGAATACGATTCATATCCGGTTTGCGGGTCCTGATGGCGAGAGCAATCAGCTTGTGGAGTTTGTGCAGTCCAATGGATACGAAGAACAGGTATTTGAGCTGGAGACAGTAACAGGTAAGCAGAAGGTGACATTCATCTTCCTGCCGGGCAGTAACTTTGACTTTGGCTGGTTTAAGTTTGAGAAGTAAGTTTATTCGAAGAAAATTATAAATTGAATGCAGAAAAGAGGGGGCAGATGCCCAATATCATCGAGTGAAGTCTGAACTTAATGATATTGAGGCAGGGTACCCCCTCTTTTTAATACTTAATGAATTGGCTTGTACGCTTAACTTTCTATTTCCTTAATTCTTTTTCTAACCTGTTCTGTTTCTCTGTGAGTGCATTTATTTCTTCTTTTAGCGTTCGATATATGGAATACATAGATGACCCGATGATGATAAGAAGAATTCCCGAAATTGGTAGTACATAGCGTAAAATATATATATTATAAAAATAAATATCGGGAGTATCGGATCTAACACTTCTAGGTATAAAAAGAATGAGACCACTAGCAATTAATATAACTCCTAAAATTATAGAGAGATTATAGAATGTTTTAAACTTTGCAGATTCCAATAAAATCACTCCTCATCGGCTATAAATTAATTTCACATATCATTTCATTGCCGAGGCTATTGTATAGAAGATTAACCTGTTAAGGTTCCTATGTAAACCATTCCTTACTCAAATCATTTATAGATCTCAACGTTAAAGGAGCGAGCATATGAAAAATAATGAAGGGACAAACCAATCAACGGATAAATCAGAGAGTGAATTAATTGACACCTTCATTTCACAATTCCCGCCTGAGGTTCAGAGTAAATTACAGACGTTGAGACAGGTCATTAGAGAAGCTGCACCTGAGGCGAAGGAGAAGATAAGCTACCAGATGCCGACGTTTGTACTGGCAGGCAATCTGGTTCATTATTCAGCCTTCAAGCACCATATCGGTTTTTATCCGGGCTCAAGTGGTATCACTGTATTTAAGGATGAATTATCGAAGTACAAGGGGGCCAAGGGCTCTGTGCAATTTCCAATGGACCAGCCCCTTCCGTATGACCTAATCAGCAGGATCGTGAAGTATAGGGTGATGGAGAACAAGGAGAAGGCTGGTGTTAAACGTCAATGAGTTGGAAGAAGGATACGCCTGACAAGGACAACACATCAGGTATTCTGGATATTTGTGATGGGACTACAGGCGAGATGACCTCGATAATCGCCAAAATTGAAGAATTACAACTAGAGGTAAATAGTCTTGTGCTTATGAAGGATGGAGTGATAAAGGCTGAGATCTACCGGGAGCCTTATCGTAAGGGATGCCCTCAGCTGCTGTATTCATTAAGCAAGAGCTTTACTTCCATCGCGATAGGCATTGCTTGGGATCAAGGGCTCATTCGTCTAGATGATCCGGTCATTTCCTTTTTTCCTGATAAACTTCCTCCCGTGATCTCTCCTAACCTGGCCAAGATGTCGATTCATCACCTGCTGTCTATGAACACGGGGCATCACGATGATATTTATGCAGAAATCGCCAGGGAGCAGGACTGGGTAAGAGCCTTCCTCTCCTTAGAAGTAAAGTATGAACCGGGAACCCATCATCTGTACAACACACATGCCACCTATATGCTCTCTGCAATCCTTGAGCGTGTCACAGGACGTAATCTGGTAGATTTCCTGATGCCGACATTGTTTGATCCGCTGCATATCCCGCGCCCAATATGGGAGACCTGTCCCATGGGTATCACTGCAGGAGGCATGGGGCTCAGTCTGACGACAGACGGCGTGGCAAGATTCGGTCAAATGCTGCTGGATAAAGGAATGTATGCAGACAAGCGCATTGTATCCGAACAATATATTGAACTGGCGACGACGAAGCATAGCGACACAGCGGATCGAAAGGATCGGATAGACTGGCAGCAAGGATATGGATACCAGTTTCATATGTGCAGGCAAGGCTGCTATAGAGGGGATGGATCTTTTGGCCAGTTGTGCTTCGTTGCACCTTCCGCAGGCATTGTGCTTGCGGTAAATTCCAGCTTCAAGAGCATGGAGCCGCTGCAAACGCTGCTGGATTTGATCTATACGTATGTGCTGAGCCCTTTCGTGAAAAACGACAATAAGTTAAATCAGATGGAGAGGAAGCTTCACCTAAGTTCCAGGCTTCCGGAGCGAGTGGAGCCTATGAAGGTACCGACGGGCATTCGAGAGATAGATGGGAGATGTTATAGGTTTGACGAGCATCCTGAAGGATGAGCAGTGATACTCTGCAGCTGACACTGTTCTATATCGAAACACCTTATATGGTGACATATCACTTAGCATTTACGGAACGGGAAATCGAGCTGAACTATCATGTGAACGTCTCCTTTGGACTTCGTCAATATCAGGCATTGGGACAATTACAAGGTGCCTAAATCCTCTAATCTGTTACTATCTCTTACGTCCATATTTCTTGGCGTTAGTCAGAATGTGCTGATATAGACTCTTATCCTTCATATTCTTCAGCGGATAGAACTGAGGTCTTGTGTTGACCTCCAGAATCCAGATCCCGCCATTCTTATCCAGCGCAACATCGAGACCCAGCTCATGGAAGCCATTCTTGTGGGAATCAAATACTTTGCCGACAGACTTTCCGAGCTTTTTGAGTTCTGCTTCAATCTCTTCTGCTGTGGTGTTAGAGAAGCCAGCATTTAATAGGGTGGGGCGAATAAATCCGATGCTTCCGCCTTGCTGATAGTTGGTAGCTACTTTACCCGGCGTACCGATCTTGGTAAAAATACCAGATGATTTCCAGCTTCCGCTGCTCGATTTCTGAACCATCACCCGAATATCGAACGGTTTGCCGTTGGTTTTCTTAAGCTGAATGCCTTGCTGAAGCAGGTACGGCTCACGGTTATTTCGTTTTTTTAATTCATTATATAAATTATCAAGCGTAGTGAATTGCTTCTTGACCGAGTTGTGCTGGTACTGGTATCCATTATCGCGCTTCTTGATTCTTATAATGTTGTAGCCTCCAGTACCGTTCTCCGGCTTAAAAAAGACCGTCGAGTACTGTGACAGCATGCTGCTCAGATTACTTCGGCTGAACGGCATCGTTTTTGGAAGATAATCTTGTACTTCAGGGCTTTTGTTGAGCCATTTGGTCTTGGTCCATTTGCTCTTGATGGTTGTGCTTGTATAGTGCATTTTCTTCTTCACAGGTTCTCATCCCCTTTCTACCTTAGGATATGATGGCTGATGAAGTCCGTTAGTGCACTAGTCTAGCTAGGGATAATGGGGCATCTGACACGGATAGAAAAGAGTGTAAATATGTGCGTAAGCCCAATAAATCCTGCGAATAAGGTCCGGATTGGGCTTTTTTTTATTGCCTGCTGCTTGAGAAAAAGTGTGACATATAACACAGCAGTAATGATTATTTTACATGTGATGTTAAATAAATCATCCCGCTTGACCGATGAATAAATGTAAATCTTTTAACTTTATGCGGAGTATAGGCAATTAAAAATGCAGTAAATGAGCAAGGCTTAACCAATGAACTGGAGGTTTTTTTGAGTGAGCAAGTTAAGTAAGAAGCTAAAGTGGTTCGACAAGAGCAAGCTGAAGTGGCCCAACAAAAACAAGCTGAGATTAACCGTGAAGTATAAGCTGATGATCGTATTTCTTATCGTACTAATTATCCCATCTTCTCTTATAGGGACCCTATCGTACCAATCCGCGAAGCATGTGCTGGATAAGGAATTCATGCGCAGTGCTGGCGAGAGCGTGGACGTCATCAACGCAGTCATCACAGATGTCATTGCTCCTAAACGAGAAGATGTTGTAATCTTCGCCAACCATGTCAACGCAACGCGGTATGATGGAGTCGATAGTCCTGATATTAGAGCCGAGTTCGATAACTACATACAATTCCATAGAGATTTAGACAGCATGTATGTCGGAACAGAAGAGGGTGTCATGATTCAGGTTCCGAGAAAGCAGCTTACTGAGGATTACGATCCACGTCAGAGACCTTGGTATAAAAAGGCGATGGAGAACAAGGGGCAGGTCGTCGTTACCGATCCCTATGTATCCGCAGCAACCGGCAATCTGGTCGTCGCGGTAGCAAAAATGACCGAGGATGGCTCGGGTGTTGTCGGCATGGACATTAACCTGCAGAACTTGAGTCAAGTCGCTGGTCAAGTAAACATTGGTACAGAGGGATATGCGATCGTTCTGGATCAGCAAAGGAATATCGTAGTTCATCCTACGATGGAGCTAGGTATAAGAGCAGGTGAGGATTTCTTTGATCAGATGTTCGCATCAGAACAAGGCGAGTTCGATTTCACTTATGAAGGGGATTCGAAACGCATGGAATTCACCACGAATGAGCTGACGGGCTGGAAGGTCGGCGGTATTGTGTTTGATACCGAGATTGAAGGCATTACTCAGCCCATTCTTATTGCAACGAGTATCGTTATTGTTGTTGCCATTGTGCTCGGCTTATTACTAGTATTCTTCCTTATTGCCTCTATTACGAAGCCGCTTCAAGCGCTGCGCACATCAGCAGCCCGGATTAGTGAAGGAGATTTGACCGAGAAGATTCAGCTGAAAAATAACGACGAGCTTGGAGACCTCGCAGGCTCATTTAATCAAATGTCTCACAACCTGCGAACGCTGATCCAGGAAATCGGCTCCAAATCAGAGCATGTTGCTGCATCATCAGAGGAGCTTACCGCAAGCTCAATGCAAACAGCCACGGCTTCAGAATATGTAGCTTCTTCGCTTCAGGAAGTGGCAAGCCGGGCGGAAACGCAGAACGATCAGTTGAACCAAACGGTAGAAGCTCTTACTCAGATCAGCATGGGTATTCAGAAGGTAGTCGGGAATGCGGTTCATGTCTCGGATTTGACGAAGCATGCAGCAGAGCAGGCAGCGGACGGGAATGATTCCGTGCTGAAGACGATGGATCAGATGAATGCGATATACAAATCAGTGAATAAATCTAATGAACAGCTGCAATCGCTGCAGCAGCGTTCTCAAGAGATTGCCGTAATTGTAGATCTCATCGGGGGGATCGCCGGGCAGACGAAGCTGCTGTCCCTTAATGCTTCCATTGAGGCGGCGAGAGCGGGCGAGCACGGCAGAGGATTTGCCGTGGTAGCTGAGGAAGTTGGTCATCTGGCCAAGCAGTCGGAGGAGGCTGCGAAGCAAATTATCAAACTGATCGGGCACATCCTTAAGGAAACGGAGACCACAGCGGATAGCATGAAGCTGGCTGCGGAAAAAGTAGAGAGCGGACTCACCATCTCCTTCAATACGACAGAGACCTTCTCTTCCATCATTCAAAATATTCAGGAAATTCCTGTTCAGGTGGAAGAGGTCGCGACCCTGTCTGAACAGATTGCAGCAAGTGCGGGGCAGGTCACATCTACCGCTCAGAACCTGCTGACGCTGTCCACGGAGAATGCATCCTTATCCGAAGATATGGCAAGCTCAACACAAGAACAGCTGGCATCCATGGAGGAAATCAGTGCAGCTTCGGCTTCCTTGTCCAAGCTTGCTGAAGAGCTGCAGGAATTGGTTCAGCAATTTAAAATCTAGGATTCTGCCATAAATACATTACGAAGAGGACCCTTCTGAGAAGTATAAGAAGGGTTCTCTTCTGTGCTGAATGTGTGGGTATAAATTGTATGTAGAACTAATCCTGCTGCCGAATCTTGCCTCATCAATGCACCTCTTGCTGTATATGGAACTAAATTTCTGTCGGCAAGCCGTGAAGATACATCTGAATACAATCGGAATGTCGGCGTAGTACATCGATTGTTTTGGGATGAGGAGCTGTGTACATCACAGGATAATCCATTTCTTCATAGTAATCGCGTATCTGAAATGCAAGATGCTCTTCATCTAATGAGAACTTCGCATTCACACCCGGCTTATTCCCTCTCGCATCAAGTCTGATCCATCTGCCGATGGACGAAAGATAAACACTGTTTAATGCATGGATGCAGTACCCCATTTCCGGGGTATCTCCAAGCGTTAAACGCTGATAACAAAATCCTGTCGGAATTCCTTTGCACCGCAATATGGCACAGAGTAAATTGGACTTGGCATAACATATACCTTCCTGATATAGCAATACATCCGATGCGATACACGTAATACGTGAGCTCTGAATATCCCAGGAGTGAGCAATCTGATCCCGAACATATTCAAAGGCGATTTTCACGAGTTCGGTTTCACTTACCGAAGAGCTGTACAACTCATTTGCCAGTTGTTGAATGGAAGGATGTGAGTAATTCACTTCCTTTGTTTCGCATAAATAGTCTTCTACAGATCCAGATTGGGCGATAAGCTGCAGCATCTGCATTCCTCCTCATCATACTTGACTTCAACCTATCAAAAAAAACGTTGAAAATCTACAAGGCATAAGACTTATAAAAAATTGTAATGTCAGATCATATGACAAAAAATTGAAATCTAGCAAATGAAGTATAAAATAGGTTTCGAGAGTTACTAACTACGAGAGAGAAAGGAGTTATGATCATGAGAATGACCATTCTAGCAAAAAGAACCATGTCCTTCGTCATTTCCGGAATGTTGATCGGAGCTATACCTGAGCTGGCGGGAACGCCTTCAACCGTGCATGCGCAGGAACAGATTCGATTGGAAGAGATGACAGTCAGTGAATTGACTGAGGGATACAACAGTGGAAAATATACAGCTAAGCAGATCGTCCAAGCTTATTTGGATCGAATTGAGAAGTATGAGGATACATATAACGCGTTCACCTTCATGAATGATAACGCCCTGCAAGAGGCGGAGGAGATTGACCGTCTTCGGGGTGAAGGAGCGGAGCTGGGTCCGCTTGCGGGTATACCCGTTGTTATCAAGGAAGCGGTGGATGTCGCTGGATTCCCAAGCACATTTGGCTGGGCACCCCTTAGTAAATCAGCGGGTGGCATTGAACTGATGCCTGCTGAGGATGCTCCGGTCGTGTCACGGCTGAAGGAAGCAGGGGCCATCATCATCGGGAAGACGAATATTCCGGCCTTCAGCGCAACAGGAACGCATGCGAATACGAGCTGGGCTGGACCTACGTATAATGCAGTTGATCCCTCAATTGCACCGGGCGGCAGCAGCAGCGGGACAGCAATGGCGATCTCGGGGAATTTGGCCGTCCTTGGAATTGCCGAGGAGACGGGAGGCTCGATCCAGAATCCGGCGGCAGCGCAGGCGATTGTCGGTATCAAGCCCTCGTTCGGACTTATTCCGACAACGGGAGTTACACCGCTTGCCGGAAGCACACGGGACGTTCTCGGACCGCATGCCCGTACTGTGCTGGATGCGGCAGTGATGCTCGATGTCATGGCCGGTTATTCAGAGAAGGATGAGAAGACAGAGGCTGCCATTGGCCATATTCCTGAAGAAGGCTACGCAGCAGCCGTGAGTGATCAGGCACTGAAGGGCAAGAGGTTAGGTCTGTATGGACCGGGCTGGCGTGATAGTGAGCTGTCGGCAGAAACAGCAGCGCTGTATGAGCAAGCCGTGAAGGAACTGGAGAAAGAAGGGGCCGTTGTAGTAGAGGATCCTTTTGCCGGATCAGGCTTCAAAGAGTATGTGAAGAAGACGGGAAATGTCGGTATGGAGACGTTCTTCTACGATCTGGAGAGCTATTTGAAGAACTTAAATCCTGAAGACGATACCTTATCTATTCAAAGTGTATTTGAAGAGGCCGGTGAGCTTCCTTGGGTCAAAGGCGGACCGCTCAGTTTTATGGAAGGAAGATTTGAGGATATCGATACGGCAATTACCGACGCGAAGAAGACGCCAGATTTAACGGAGTTCAATGAAGTTAGAGAAGAGTATCTGCGAATCTTGGACAGTGTCATGGAAGAGCATGATCTGGATGGGTTTGTGTATCCACAAATGTCTAACCGGATTCCGAAGCTGGGCGAAGGCGATATTGGCGCGACAACGGTGCCCGAGATTAATATCAGCGGCCTGCCATTAATTACGGTGCCTGCAGGCTATTACGAGAATGGCTCACCCTTTGGCCTCGCGTTCTTTGGAGAGATGTGGGGAGAAGCCGAGCTTATTGCAATGGCATATGATTACGAACAGGCAACCCATCATCGGGAGCAGCCCGTATTAATTGAGAAGTCTGCAGATTATACCGATGTTAAACCCAATAGCCCCTATTTCCCTGCTGTGATGTCATTGGCAGCTGCCGGAGCGATCGATGCGGATCAATCCGAATTTCTGCCGAATGAGCCGATTAGCCGTGCGGAAACAGCTGATATTATAGCAAAGGGCTTGCATCTGAATATTCCGGACAATGCGGGTACCCTACTTGATGGCTTTGAGGATATTTCATCCGAGGATGAGTATGCGGGGGTAATAGCTGCAGTATACCGTGAAGGAATTCTCCTAGGCGGATCAGATTTGTTTATGGGTGGGCAGTCACTGACGAGAGAACAGATGGCGTCTGTATTGGTAAGAGCCTTTGATCTGCCCAAGCTGTCCAACAGTCCGCACACGGTAGTGATGACGAATGTGAAGACCGCACACAAAGAGGATGTTATGATCCTGGCTCAGCACGGAATAACGGTCGAGCTGGACAATTATAGACCACAGGATACCGTTACGCGCGGTGAATTTGCCGCCTTTATGTACAGAGCGATGGGGCTGCAGCTGTAAATGTAGTCTGGCTTTCAGGATTCCCCTTAAACTAAAATGATGGAATGAAAAAAAAAGAGTCTGGGCTAACGATTAATTCGGTTGGCCAGACTCTTTTTTTTCCAAATTACTAACGATTCATTTCGCGCATAAAATTCATGATTGCTTCAATGCGTATTTTATCAGCACAATCTTCGCAACAAAAAAGCTTATCCTTTCTTTCCTTAGCTTGTTTATATTTTTGTGAACCTTCGTATACCCTGAATGTATTCTTACAATTATAGCAAAGTACATCATAGTAAAACATTTGGTAACCTCCTTACATCACTTCTTAGTTGATATATCGAAGATTGTAACCAGTTCTCTCGTCATTCTTAAACATCTAAATGGGTTCTCCTTAATTCCATTGCATGCTACTTGAAATATTGTTCCAGAATCGCGGTATCAAATCCGTTAGAAATTTTAAATTCGCCTCCGTTATATTTATCCCTTGGTCTGCGTGAATTTTCTATACGAATATATTGATCATTATAGAGGTGCATATCAAAATGGGCTCCGGTCTTCAGCTGGATCCGGACAGTATAGTATTCCCATGGGAGGCCGCCGTCACGGGATGATTCCAATTTCATCTTGGAGAAATGAGAGATGAGCCCCTGAATCTCCGATGGATCTATAATCTCAACACGTTCCCAATCCTCATAGTCCTCGGTTCGCTTGGTAATATCAATCATATAATATGTATCTGTTTCTTTGACGTAATCCAGTACCAGTTCATCGAACGAGGCATAATGCAGTGACAGAATTCGCCATAGTACAGCGGCTGTCAACAGGGCGGATAGGGTGAAGCCTGCGATCAGTTTGAACCGTTTACTCTTCATTTTCATCAGTATCCTTTCCTTTACTATGACTTGGGAGTAATAGTAACGCTTATTTTCCATTATATGAATAAACGTTGCAAAAAGGGGTAAAGTTTAAGAAATTGCTTTTATAAATAGAAGTTCGGAGTATATGCGCAAAACAGGACTGGCTTTCGCCAGAGGAAAAAGCTGACTTGCAATAGGTTACGCAACTGTGTAATGTAGACAAGGCGCGCAATTTTGCGTAAATGCGCATTAATCATAAGTAAAAGGGAGTTTATGTGTGTGATGTCAATTGTAATTGGAATTCTTGGGCTTGTACTGACCCTGGGACTTGGATTCCTGCTTAGTAACGATAAGAAGAATATCAACTTCAAAGCCATTGGAGTGCTGTTCGTTCTTCAAATATTGCTTGCCCTATTTATGTTCAAGACGAGCATTGGTGTGGGCATTGTCGAGACGGTATCGAATTTTGTAACGAAGGTGCTGTCCTACGGATATCAAGGAATTGAATTTGTCGTTGGGGGATGGGCTCCGCCAGAAGCAAGCGTGTTCTTTATCAACGTGCTGCTGCTCATTATCTTTACGGCAACGCTGTTGTCCATACTGACACATATTCGGGTGCTGCCGCTGGCAATCAAGTATATCGGAGGGGCCCTTGCGAAGATTACGGGACTGTCGAATGTACTTACCTTTAATGCAGTGAACTCGATCTTCTTCGGTCAATCCGAGTCACTGATTGCAATCAAGCATCATCTGCAGAAGATGAATGATAACAAACTGTTTGTTGTATGTGCCTCTGCCATGGGTTCGGTGTCCGCATCCATCATGGGATCATATATGACGATGATTCCGCCTCAATATGTCCTTGTAGCCATGATCTTGAACGCGATGTCTGCCCTGATCATAGCAACGATGGTCGCTCCTTCGAAGCCGAGTGAGGATGAGAAGATTGATGTACGGGAAGTCTCCCAGACCAAATCGATCTTCGAGGCCATTTCGGCGGGTGCACTGGATGGTGGTAGAGTTGCCCTCATTGTAGGTGCGATGCTGATTGCATACGTCGGTCTAATTGCTTTGCTGGACGGGGCACTCAGCGGAATATTCGGTATCTCATTTACACAGATTTTAGGCTACATCTTTAGTCCTGTTGCTTGGATTATGGGAATTCCGGCAAGTGAAATGGTAACGGCGGGCTCCATTATGGGAATGAAGCTGGCGACGAATGAATTTGTAGCCATGCTCGAGTTTCAGCCGCTGATCGAGCAGCTTAGTCCCAAGACGGTTGCGATCGTATCTACTTTCCTGGTGTCATTTGCGAATTTCAGCTCCATCGGAATTATTAGTGGATCGATTCAAGCGATCAGTGGTGAAAAAGCAGCCGTGGTTGCCAAATTTGGCCTCAAGGTACTGCTTGTTGCGACACTTGCATCCATTATTACCAGTATCATCGCCGGTCTGTTTGTGTAACAGGCAGATAGGATTGCAGCGCAAGGCTAGCATATAGACATAAACAACCCCGATTCTTATCCATGAAGAATCGGGGTTGTTTTTTTGGTTACGATTATCCTACTGGTATGATTCAGCAATCCTTATGCATCAAACGTTTGATGGGATACTTGATCAGCAGCAGCTTTATTTTTCTTACCCCATTTCTGTGGCAGCACAATGAGTGCCGGTACAAGCATAGGCAGAAGAATGAAGCACAGCACGATCAGTCCGGCCATTACGGCCGTTGCCAGCTCAATCAGCAGAACAAGTCCGGATGGGATCAGTGTAGCGAACGTACCGCCGAGAATAATCATCGCCGAGATGATGACTCCGCCGATATTTTTCGCGGACTGAACAAGTGCTGCAGTCGGGTTAAGATCTCCATACTCCTTATAGCGCATCATGAAGAAGATGCTGTAATCGACGCCGACGGCGACGATGATGATGAAGGAGAAGAATGGAACGAAAGAGGATACCCCGTCAGCCCCCAAGATCTGATACGTTACAAAATTCGTTGCAGCCATGGCCGTGTAATAGGAAGCAATCAGCGCCAAAATAATGTAGATGGATGGCAGCAGTGATCTAATGACGAACAGCAGTACGATAAATACCCCGAGAATAACGAGAATGGCTGTACTGTTGAAGGACTCAAGCTGTGCCTTGTTCGTGTCATAAGTGAAGGAGCTTGGTCCGGCAGCCCCATAAGCAGCCCCGTCAAGCACCGTACCCTTAAGACTTGCAGCCAGTGTTTCGTTAATGTCCTCAATCGTGTCCATTGCTCCCATAGAATAAGGGTCTTCCTTGAGAATAACCATCAACTTCGTAACCTTGCGGTCATCGGACATGAAAGTATCGAGTGATGTCTTGAATTCTTCTGCTTCCAAGGCTTCCTTCGGAATGAAGAAGGTCTTCGCCGATTCGTATTGCGACAAGAAGTCACCTGTCTGATCAAGACCTTCGGAAATGTCGCTAAGACCATTGCCGCTCTGACCAAGGCCGTCCTTCAGGCTGCCCATACCGCTTGACAGCTGGGATAATCCGCTGGTGAGCTCTTGTTGTCCCGCATTGACCTGAGCAAGCGCATCATTCAGCTGATCCATGTTTGATGTAATGACAGATGAGCCGTCAGCACCTTCGGATAGACCGGAAGAGAGCTGCTTCGCTCCTTGCTCCAATTCATTCAGGCCAGCCAGAATTTGCTCTTGGCCGCTGTTCACTTGAGACAAGCCGCCTGCAGCGGTATCGAAGCCGCTGTTCAGCTTGCCGTAATTCTCATTCAATTCATTTAACCCGCCTGTAATCTGAGCAAGTCCGCCTTCGAGCGCAGCGCCTTGGGCTTTGAGCTGATTGTATGTCTCGTCTTGCTGCAGTTCCGTGTGACTGTCGCCAAGAGCCGAGACTAAAGTATTGATGCCTGCCATACCGGTTTGAATGCCTGGAAGCTGCTCCGAGAGTGCAGTATATCCGCTGCGAAGGGCTTCGTACTGGCTGTGAATCTCCGTCAGTCCACTCGACAGCTCACCAGTACTGGATACGATGGCACCGAGTCCATTCTTGATCTCCGCAATACCTGCTGCAAGACCGTCAGCACCAGCGGCGCCTTCATCAAGCCCGCTTCCAAGCTGTCCTACTGCATCAGTCAGCTGGCGGTAGCCGGACTCAATCTCGCTTGATCCGGATACAAGCTCATCGACCTGAGAGAAGTCAGGCGTAGACAAGCCTTCTTCCATCTGATTCAGACCATCCCTGATCTGGTCTACTCCGTCTTTGGAGGCTGAAATCCCTCCCGTAATGGTTTCGGCTTGACTCGAAACATAGAAGTCCTCGATCGGTTCAAATTGAGGCTGTGTCACGCTGGATACCTGTTCTACACCTGGTAGACTCTTCAAAGTATTCGTGACCTGATCCAGCGCAGCGAGCGCTTCGTTGTTATCCATCGGCTCATCCGATTCAATGACGACATTGGTTGGCAGCGCCTGACCTTTGCTGAAATTGTCAGCAACAAGGCTGAAGCCTTTGGTTGATGGATAACCATTGCCAAGCTCTTTCAGCTGGTCAAACGACAAGGTCTGCTTGCTGAACATCAGCACAGGGATCATCACGAGAATGATGAGAACGGTCGTAAGGACCGGAAAACGTACGGAAATGGACGTCAGCTTGCCCCAGAACTTGCTGTCCTTATGACCTGTATCCTGCTTCGAAGGCCAGAACAGCTTTGGTCCTAGCGTCTTCATGAAGAACGGTGTTAATGTATAAATTTGAGCGATCAAAATCACGGTACCGATCGCTACGACATTGGCAGATTGGTAAATACCAAAGTTGGAGAAGCTGAGTGCCGCGAAGGCAATGAACACCGTAAGCGTACTGTAAAAAATCGTCTTGCCTGCTGTACGATACGTTGTCGATATCGCCTCATCGACGCCTGCCCCATGTGACAGTTCTTCTTTAAAACGATTAAACAAGAGAATGTTGTAGTCCGTTCCAATCCCAAAGAGGATAAGAACAAGCAGCATCTGCGTTACACTGGTCACCGGGAAATCGAGCTTGTCGATAATCTGCGCCGCGATTCCCATCGAGACGAGATAAGTAATCCCGACGGTCAGCAGAGAGATGAACGGAATCAGTGCAGACCGGAACATCACAATGAGGACGATGAGAATAAATGCGACGGTCAGGGCTGCACTTTTTTCTACCCCGATCATCGTTGCTTCCAGGTAGTCGTTCTGAATGAAATCTTCACCGCTTAAGTAAAAATCCGTATCCACGCCGGACAGCTCGGATTCAAGCTCCTGCTTGATGTCCTTCACCTCTCGGTCGCCCTTATCAATGCTGAAGCTGACCATAAGTGTGGTTTCGTTCTCCGAGATGAGCGAGGACTTCGCTTCCGGTGTTCCGAACGGATCCAGGAGCTCGGTAATGCCAAGGCCAGACATGTTATCGCGGATGTTGTTAATGCCGGTTTCAATGTCTGTAAGCTCGGTGTCTGATAATTTGTTTTCGTTATGAAAAACAATAATATTGCTCGTTCCCTTATCGCCGTCAATTTTTTTCAGCATTTCGCTGGCGACTTTGGAAGGACTGTCCTCTGTCAGCGGATCCTGTCCTCTCTCATGCAGAATGGCATTCACATCGGGCTGAAATACGGTCAACAGACCTGCCAGTGCCAGCCACACAACTAGAATGAGCACCCGCCATTTGACGATTCTTTGCATTCTCTCTGACTCCTTTTTTCTATAGATAGATTAGTAAACACATGTTCATTTTACGAGCAAAAAAAACCAATGATGACATCACCGGTTTAATTTTTTCGCGAATCCTTCCCCGAATACGTACAGTTGTTCATCTACCAGGTATTTGATGGTGCTGCCGTCCTCATAATCACGCAGAATGATGCATATGCCTTCGATCAGCGTCGTCGCAAACATCTGAATAGACAATGGGTCCTTCGGGTCATGCAGGGCCGGAATGTCCTTTGCAATCAGCATGACCTTCTCCAGGATCTGTGCAACAATCTCGATCAAATCCTGCTTGGCCTGTTCATAGGCAGAACCCTGGCTTAGGGTCAGCAAGATTTTGATCTCAATGCTCGACTCCTTCAGCAGTTCGACGATCGTATCGTCTACGAGTTGAATACAGTTGAGTGTTTCAAACGCATCAATTGTATTTGTACCATCAATGGCTTTCTTAATATCCATCGTATACTTGATGAACTGGACGTAGGTCGGTTCAAGCACTGCATGAAAGAGGTCGTCTTTATTCTTAAAATACCGATATATATTACCAGTGGTAATACCTGCCGAGCTGGCGATTCGCCGCATCGAGGATTGAGCATAGCCATACTGCTCGAATTCAGAGAGGGCCGCGGCAAGAATGCGGTCTTTGATCTCTTCTTTTAATGTTTGCATTAATGAACACCTGTTTACTATTAAGATGATGGTATTAGTATAGAGGAGTGGAAACCGATTTACAAGAATCAATTTATATTTCCTTCATTCCATTAATTGATTCAATCAGAAAGATTAAATGAGAAAAAGGACCGTTATCACTATGCAAGAGCTGTGAAGGTGCTATAATAGTGTGGCAATTGATTCTAATACACTGAAAAAGAGATGATGAGCTTTGAATTCACCCGAACCCTATATACGACCCAAATCGACCTCAGCAGGCTTGCTGAATAAATATTTTACTGGTAACACGCTTGATTATAAGCAAATGATCGCGATTATTATTCCGATATTTGTGGATCAAGCTTTTATTATTTTGATGAGTCTGTTAAATACGGCCATGATCAGCTCCTCTGGAGTCGCTGCCGTCAGTGCGGTGAGCATGGTCGATTCCCTGAATATTTTCCTCATTAACGTATTTGTCGCCGTTGCGACGGGAGGAACCGTCATTGTTGCCCAGTACAAGGGCAGCGGCAATTCCCAGATGGCAGCCAAATCCGCTTCACAGGCTATATCCGCTGTCGCCATTCTATCGATATTCCTATGTGTACTCGTAATCGCTTTTCATACACCCATCTTAAATCTGTTATTTGGCGGAGCAGAAGCCGCTGTATTTGATAGTGCGAGGCTGTACCTGATCGGGAGCTGCTTGTCCTATCCTTTTATTGCCATATTCCAGGCAGTTACCGGTGTGCTGCGAGGTGTGGCGGAGACAAGACCGTGTCTTATTTTATCGCTTATCATGAACCTGACCTTTCTTGGGCTGAACATTCTGTTCATCACCGTGCTGGATATGGGTGTAATGGGCCTCATTATATCCATGCTGACGGCAAGAGTGATCGGGGCAGCAGCCTCGCTGTATTATCTCGTGAAGATCAATCAGTCCTTGCTGTTCCGTATCAAGAACTTATTGAAGCTTAATTTTTCCATTCTTAAGAAAATTATGACCGTCGGCATTCCGTTCGCCGCAGAGCAGATGTTCTTCAATGGTGGGAAGCTGCTAACGCAGACCTTTATTGTTCAGCTCGGGACGTTCGCCATTACAGCGAATGCCATTGCCGGCTCGATATCACTTGTGTTCCAGATCGGCGGCAGCGCGCTGAGCATCGCGATCGTCACGATCGTCGGGCAATGTATCGGCAACAAGAATACTGAGGATGCCCGCAAATTTATAAGATCTCTGCTCTGGCTGTCGAGCATCTTCTTCGTTGTCATTGCAGCCATCTTGCTGCCGTTGTTCCCGTTTGTGGTGCAGCTGTTCTCGCCGCCTGAGGAGATTGTGCCGATTATATTCGGCCTGACGCTGCTGATTGCTGTTGCGCAGCCATTTCTGTGGTCTACAAGCTTTATTCTACCTTCTGCGCTTCGTGCGGCAGGGGATTCCAATTTTACGTCCATGACATCACTTCTATCCATGTGGCTGCTGCGCATCGCTCTTGGCTATGTGCTTGGCATTACGCTAGGCTACGGTATCATGGGCGTGTGGATCGCGATGGTGGTTGAATGGGGCGTACGGGGCCTTATCTTCTGGCTAAGGTTCCGGGGCGAGAAGTGGTACAGCCGGAAGCTGATTTAAGTGAAAATACTCTTTGTCCATCCAAGCTGATGGGGAAGGAGTATTTTTTTGTATCCATTTATTGGAATAATTGTATCCTAATGATATAGATGTGCGTATTCAAAGTCTTGCGGATGGAGGTTGAGACATGAAATATATGGGTATCGCTGCTATGATTCTGCTGTTGCTGCTAACGGGGTGTACACAGACAGAAGAAGTTACTTTTGTAGGGGAGAGTGATCACTGGACAGGTAAATACAAGGCAATCATTGGGGAGTCACAGGAAGAGGGAGACTTCATATTTGAGTATAAGGCGGAGGAAAGGCAAGAGGTCCATTTTAATAAATTGGAGATTTATGCAGATGACAAGAGCCACATATTCAAGAGTAAGGATCACAATTCCAGGAGAGTCACGATGTCGAGTAGCTGCTCCAACTGTTCTGTAACTCGGAAGGAAGCTGAACTTCAGGTGAAGATTATATGGGATGGACATGAAGAATCATTTGTTATGAAGCATCAGCCATAAAATTTATGGAAATTGGGCTGGATCCTTTGTAAGGAAATGAGCTATTTAACGTAGAGGATCGGCTTGATTTGTTAATAAAAAGGGCGTCCTAGCCATGAAGTGCGATGTTTTTGACGACGGCCCCAGCCCTTTTAATGTCGCAATATGTCAATAGTTAGATAGTTTATCTCCTCTTTTTAATGTGCTAAATTAATATAGTTCGTTTTTTGAAATATATAGCTCTTTAAGGGGGATCTGCACCATTGGATTGGCAGGATATTTTGTTTAAATTTATCGGGGGATTAGGGATATTCCTGTTCGGTATTAAGTATATGTCGGACGGGCTGCAGAAATCAGCCGGCGATAAAATGCGCAGCATACTGGAGAAGTACACATCTAACCCTATTCTTGGTGTTCTGTTCGGTATTGGGGTCACTATTCTGATTCAGTCGTCTTCAGGGACGACCGTCATGGCCATTGGTCTTGTAAATGCAGGGCTGATGACACTTCGTCAGGCTATCGGTATTGTAATGGGTGCGAATATCGGAACAACGATGACTGCATTCATCGTCGGAATCAAGATTGATGAATATGCTCTACCCATTATTGCTGTGGGTGCCTTCTTCTTGTTCTTTATTAATAAGAAGCGCTACCAGTATATAGGTCAGGTGATTTTCGGATTCGGTACCTTGTTCCTTGGTCTATCGACCATGAGCGGAGGGCTTAAGCCTCTTCGGGAAATGCCAGTATTCACAGATTTCATGGTACAGCTGTCTGATCAGCCGATTCTCGGACTTATTGTCGGTACGGTCTTTACGATGATTGTTCAGAGTTCAAGCGCAACGATCGGAATCTTGCAGACGATTGCGGATGAGGGCATGATCAGCCTTCAAGGAGCGCTGCCGATTCTGTTCGGGGACAACATCGGTACGACAATTACTGCGGTTCTCGCATCGATTGGAGCTACAGTAGCGGCGAAGCGAACGGCGCTTGTCCATGTTATCTTTAACGTGGTTGGTTCGATCATCTTCCTTATTCTGCTTCCTGTGGTGCATACCGTCGTGCTCTGGATCGGAGAAGGGGTTAACATCCGAATGCAAATTGCATATGCACACGGTATATTCAACGTAACAAATACCCTCATCTTCCTGCCGCTCATTCCGGTACTGGCCTGGATCGTAACGAAAGCCGTTCCTGGTAAGATGCAGGAGATCCAGTTCAAGGCGATTTATCTGGATGACCGTTTGCTGGCAACTCCAGTCTTAGCGCTCGGACAAGCACAGCACGAAATTGTTCGCATGGGGCAATTCGCACGGGAGTCTTTGCAGGACGCAACAGGCTATTTCCTTAAGAAGGACAATAAGCTTGCCGAACTTGCGCTGCAAAAAGAAGAGCTTATTAATGAACTGAACCGTAAAATTACGGATTATATTATTAAGATTCATCAGAACAATGATGGACTGGGTGCAGGCGAAACAGAGAAAGCGACAGGCTGGTTCCAGACCGTCAGCGACATTGAACGGATTGGAGATCATGCAGAGAATATGGTCGAGCTTGCTGAATTTAGTATTACGAACAAGCTGGAATTCTCTAAAGAGGCTACAACTGAGCTGACCGAAATGATCGAAATCGCAGATCAGGCTGTGGAACAAGCACTTATCGCACTGGAGCATCAGAATGAAGATGCGGCACGCGCTGTTCTGGAGCATGAGAGTAAGCTGGACGAGCTTGAAGTGAAATTCCGTAAGAACCATATTCAGCGTTTGAATCGGAACCAGTGCTCTGGAGGTACAGGGGCAATCTATCTTGATATCCTGACCAACCTCGAGCGGATTGGAGATCATAGCAAGAATATCGCTCAATTTGTACTGCACGAACAGCACTAATTGTGCTTCGGTGTAACCTGTATTTTATTAAAAAATAGACTTTAAATAACGAAGTGTTCCTCTCATTAACTAATTAGGTTCGTGAGGAGGAGCACTTTTTTTGATGGATTGCGAAGTGAATACAAACGTTAATATCAGAGGGAAGAAGGATTTCTGAGGAGCTGAACCGAAGAACTGAAATTAGAATGAGCAATAGAAGTGGAGGCCCGGAAATTGAATATCGAACGGTATCATCTCGAAGAAATCCTGTCTGCATACGGAATAAAGAATCAGATCACAGATACACACGATTATATTAAGCAATATAGTGTCTCTGACACGCCTCGCGTAAAGGCGATTATCCGAGCGGATTTTATAGACCGTCCGTCTGTCGTCGTTAAGATGATTAAGCAGAAGGAGCATCCAAGATGGAAGATGGAGCAGCAAAGCATATTTTCAGAGCATATGAGAAGGAATGGAATTCTTACTCCAAAAAGATACATATCAAAGGAACAATACTGCATTTCTGTATGGATCGAAAATGTAGAGCTCGATGTAATCCTTGAAGATTACTTGGGAGAAGAAATCAGAACAATTGATGTAGAGACTGTAGGCAGAATAGGACAGCTCATGGCAAGGATGCACATCATTTCGGAAAGAGACGATTGTCACATCGATGCTGATTCGATCTTCAATGTTACGGGATATAACGAGGCCAGCGGCTACGAACGATTTAGAGAGCTCGGTGAAGCGGGATATCTTAATCAAGAGAAGTATGAACGAATTATTCAGCTGTATGAGGACCGAATGAATCGGATTCAAGCCATGTGGCCTGAACTTCCCAGGCATGCGACCCAGGGCGATTATTCTATAAACAATTTAGTATTGAGAGACGGAGCTGTGGGTATTTTTGACTACAATATTGCGGGTGACGAAACACTTGTTGGGGACTTGATCGTTGAAGGTCTTCTGGTCGCAAATGAAATGGATCTGGCAGAAGGACTAAGCACGGATGACCGTCCACAACTGTTTAATGCTTTTTATGATGGATACAGCAAGGTTAGACCGCTCCAGGAGCTGGAACAGGCAGTGGTAAAGGATGTCTATGCTGTTGTGGCTTCGATGTGGTTTACAACAATCAGATATGAGGAGGATTCATTGGAGTTTATGGTTGAAAGGCATGAGGTAGTGAAAATGGAAAGCATACTGGACCAAATGCTGGAGCTCCTATCGGAAGCAAAGTAACGATACATATAAGTTGAGCTTTAAATCATAGAAAGCCGCCGCTCCCCATAAATGCCATGAAGAGAGAGGCGGAATGTAAAACGACAGCGGATTAACAGTTAATATTTGATGTTCACCTTGAGAAGCGAGCTTCTTCTATGTGCAGCAGCACCGATGCTGCATGCAATTAGAAACTGGGCAGCGTAGTACGTTGCCATAATAAGGACACCCGCGTAAGGTATAGCTTCGACAAACCTGTTCCATGCCAGGATCGAATCCGAAATGACAAAGAGCAGGCTTCCGATACTGGCCCACACATTCCCTGTCATAACTGCAGACCAGAGCATAAGTGAAATGACGGTGACATACGCAATAACGGGAATGACCAGTCCTTTCAAATCGGCTGACATTGCAATATTTTGTGCAAGCTTGCCGCCCATAATCCAGGCGTAGATGCCGATGGGGATGATGCTCAACAGCCGAATCCAAGAGAAGCGCCATTGATTCAGAAATGCAGTCAGATAGAATAGATGACCGATCAGAAAAGCAAGCAGGCCGTATACGAACCATATTGGCAGCAGGCCGTCGCCCAGCATACAGAAGCACAAGCCGGCCAGCAGCAGAGCGTGTGCAGGACGCCGGTCAGTTGGCATGCGTAAGTAAGCATACAAAATGATAAGTGCCATCGGCAGCAGCTTGAAGAGCAATTTTACTTCAAATGGCTCTTCCGGAATGAAGAAGATATATAGTATGCTCGTGATTAGAATGAGTAGAGGCAGCAAGAGCTTCCTCCCGAAGTACATCATCTCAGAACACTCCTTATGAAAGGGTTTTAATAAGGCAAATCTGTAATCATCATATAGCAGATGGCAAGGAAAGTCATGGAAAAAGAATGATCTGAAGGCACTTAATTTCGATTACCCAAGGAGGAAAAGAGATGGAAACCGCTAAACTTCAAGTAACAGCACTGTTTGAAGCTCTAATCGCTGGAGACAAGGTGCGAGTATCAGAACTGCTGACGGAACAGCCGCAGCTCGCTAATGTAGAAAATGAAGATGGACTAACCCCGCTGGCTTATGCAGGGCATCTGGGATTTGAAGAAATCGTGCAGACATTATTGGCTCATGGGGCAGAGGTCAACGCTGTGACTCATTCCACAATTGCATACATCCCATCTAATACAGCTCTGCATGCGGCGATTGCCGGTGAGCGGAGTCTTAGCGTCATTAGGCTTCTTCTGTCCCATGGGGCAGATTCAGGTATTGTGGACAGCGATGGACAAACCCCGCTGCATTCGGCTGCGTTTCATACGGATCGCACGGAGATTGTTCAACTTCTGCTGGATCATGGTGCAGAAGTGAGCAAACGGGCAACAGATGGGGAGACGGCTCTTCAGATCGCAGAGAAGCAGGGGAACGAGAAGGTGGCAGCACTGCTGAAGCAAATGACAACACAGCTTCGAAATGAATAAGAGAAATAGGATCCGATGGATACAGGTAAATCTCATTCCTCTATGAGAAGCAGAGCAAGATGAAGCATAGCGTTCATTCATCTGCCTCTTTGCATAATTTAGGTGTAAATCTGCTGTAAATGACAAAAATCAGTGCAAATCTGCTGACTGTTTGATTTTACCCTGCTGCGACTATCCCGTATGATTTGATCAGAAACCAAGTTGCAGGAATAGAGCGGAGGGGATGGCGCATGAATGCCGTGGAGATTGAGCATTTGACCAAGCAGTACGGCAAGGCAAGAGGGATTATTGATGTGAGCTTCTCGATTGAAGAAGGTGAAATCTTTGGCTTTATCGGGCCAAACGGGGCAGGTAAATCAACAACGATTCGGACACTGCTTGCTCTCATCTATCCCACGAGCGGCACTGCCTCCATCTTCGGCAAGGACTGCATTCGTCACAGCGCGGAGATTAAGAAGGAGATCGGATATCTGCCTGCGGAGGTCTTTTATTACGATCATATGAGGGTTTTGGATCTGCTCAAATATTCGGCCAGCTTCTACAAGAAGGATTGTACGAAACGCATGAAGGAGCTCGCGGAGCGGATGGATCTGGACTTGAGCAAGAAGATTGAGAGCCTGTCACTGGGGAACAAGAAGAAGGTCGGCATCGTGCAAGGGCTTCTCCATAGTCCCCGGCTGCTCATTCTCGATGAGCCGACGAGCGGACTCGATCCGCTGATGCAGCACACGTTCTTTGAATTGCTGAAGGAGGAGAATGAACGGGGGGCGGCGATCCTATTTTCCTCCCATATCTTGAGCGAAGTCCAGCGGCTGTGTAACCGGGTTGCGATCATTAAAGAAGGACGAATCGTCACCGTGGAGAAGATCAGCGCACTGAAGGAGTCTAATTATAAAAAGTTTGCGATTGAAACGGCCGTTCCTCTAGACCCGCAGCAGCTGGATATAGACGGTGTAAGTCATATCACGGCGGAGGGGAGCATTACCCGGTTTTTGTTCAAGGGGAATTTGAATCAGATCCTGCAGAGGCTGGCCCATATTGAGATGGATAATCTATGGATCGAGGAGCCGAATCTCGAAGAAATCTTCATGCATTATTATGACAGGGAGGCTTGATTCGGGGTGAACATGTTTCTTTTTGAACTGAAATCTTACCGAAAATCACTGCTGATCTGGTCCTTGTCCATCATTGGTATCATGGTATTTCTGCTGTCCTTATTTCCATCCATCTCCAGAGAGTTTGATGCCTTTGCGCGCATTCTTGAGGGATATCCGGAACCGTTCAGGCAGGCGTTCGGTATTCAGATTGAAAGTATGGGTACGTTTCTCGGGTTCTACACTTATATATTGATGTACATTACGCTGTGCGGAGCCATCCAGGCCATGCTGCTTGGCATGTCGGTCGTATCCCGGGAAACCCGGGAGAGAACCGCCGATTTTCTCCTAACCAAGCCTGTGACGCGAACCAAGGTACTTACCTCCAAGCTGCTGGCTGCGGTCGCATCTATTCTGCTGACCAATGCGCTGTATCTTGCGGGGGCCTGGCTTATGGCGGAACAGCTTCAAACGGGTGCGTATGATGTCAAATTGTACTTCATGCTCTCGATGACCCTTCTGTTCGTGCAGCTGATGTTTGTTGGGATCGGTCTCCTCGTTTCCGTGCTGCTGCCGAGAATCAAAGCCATTCTTCCTGTATCGCTGACGACCGTGCTTGTTTTTTATATACTCGGGATGCTTGTGGCTGGAGACGAGGGAGGAATGAAGCGGTATTTGTCTCCGTTCAAGTATTTTGACACAAAAAAGGTCCTGGAGACGGCAAGCTATGAAGTACCCTACATGACGGCCGCAGCAGGGATCATGGTGATATGTACCGCTGTCTGTTATTACATTTATATAAGAAGAGATATTTCTGCCTAGCGTTACGGGAGGGGAAGTTCATGAACATATTTCGGAGAGAAATGAAGAGTTATCGGAAGTCCCTGCTGTTCTGGTGTATCGGCATTGTGCTTCTATTGGTGAGCGGGATGAACAAATACGAAGCGACGGCTGCCGGAGGGGAGCTGAACCAGGTGATTGCGGATATGCCCGAATCCCTTCAGGCTTTGATGGGGGCGGGAGCCTTTGATCTGTCGAAGGCCAGCGGGTATTATGGAGTGCTCATGTTGTACTTGTTCTTCGCCGTCACCATTCATGCCGTAACGCTCGGGGCCAGCATGATTGCCAAAGAAGAGCAGGAAAGAACGGCAGAATTCCTATTCACCAAGCCCTTGACCAGAAACGCGGTTATCACCGCAAAAATAACAGCTGCTCTGCTGCAGATCCTCATCCTTAACCTGGTCACTTGGGCATCGAGCGTTATGATTGTCAGCATGTACAATAACGGAGAGCAGGTAAATGACGATATTGCCGTTCTGATGATCGGGATGTTATTTCTACAGGTCATCTTCCTCCTCGTCGGAACAGCACTTGCCTCCGTATCCAAGCGTGTGAAGCAGGCGGCTGCTATCTCTTCCGGTATATTGCTCGCTGCGTTCATCTTATCCATTGCCATTGATCTGAATGAGAGACTTGAAGGTCTGAAGTATTTCACGCCGTTCAAGTATTTTGAGGCGAAGGAGATGATGTACGGGGGAGGATTCGATCTCATCTATGTCCTTCTGTCCGTGTTACTCATTGGAGTCCTGTTGGTCATCACCTATACGGCCTTCCGTAAGCGGGATTTGATGGTGTAGCCATGGAGATCCGATGGCATTAAGAAATTGCCTGTATAATCCAGTTATGTTATCATAACAATAGAAATAAGGACGGTCCGCTAAACCGTCCTCAGCACAATAGCTTGGTGGGAACTCCTCCGAGTGTGTTACTAAGTATCGAAGAAGTGACCCAGGCGCGAACCTAGAGGGTCAGGATGTAACCCTTAAGAAATTGCCTGTATAATCCAATTATGTTATCATAACAATAGAAATAAGGACGGATGGCGGTCCGTCCTCAGTACAATAGCTTGGTGGGTACTCCTCCGAGTAAAGCTAGAGCGGAAGAAGTGACCCAGGTGGCGAAACCTAAGGGGTCACTTCTTTTTTGAATCGATGTATGTCAGTAATGCTATGATAAAGCCAGCGAACAATAACATATCGGCAAAAGAGAAGTGCATGAGCCTCACCTCCTTTCCGGAGGAAGACCCGCCCACCTAGGCGTATCGTTCAACCCATATTATACCATGTTCCCTGAGAAATCAGGGCTTTTTTCTTACTTATATCTGAAGGTTTTAAGAAGCTACTTAATCAGAACTATTTCCTATTCGTGAAGGCTTTAAGACGGATTATTCATTATTTAGAAAAGGAAGTTCGCCTGATTCTCGTTCATTCAACTCATTGCTACTATATATTTATATTATATTAAACAAGTGGTGTAAGCCTATGACGATAATACGAGTTTCACCAGATCAGTTGATAACCCTTCTACCGGAACAAAGGTAAATGTAAACCCTGAAACAAAAGAAATTGTTGGTGTTCAACCAGGGAGTTTCAAGGATTAGAGAGGAGAACTAGGATGTTTAGAATTACGAACATTCAGCACAAGGAAAGTTCAGATCAAATTGAATGCACATTCACGCCGTCCGTTCAGAATTTTGATATTATAACACCATTTATGTCGGACGATTGCAGGCCTTATCAAATTGATGGTGGAGGATGTATCTGGGTAAGAAGAGGGATTAATAGTTGAGGTGGAATTTGGAATTTATTTATTCCAAAGTTATAGAGGAGCCATACTCATATAAGGTAGAACAACAGATAAGCGGTATACTTAGATTTGAAGTTGAACCTTCGTTCAATTATGCTGGGACCATGATCCAGATCTACAAGCAAACTTACATGGTTTGGTTTAAGGAAGCTCCTTTCGTGGATCTAACGATCTCACATGGTCCAATGGACTATTTAATTTCTGACGAGAGGCTTTGTGGTATTTTTGTGAGAAATTATTTAACAATTGAATAAAATGATGTTAAAACTATTTATACGAGGGCTGTAACCAAAATGTATACGTTAATAGATATGCATGGTTGTTAGGGAAGTGATCATGAACTATATAACGAATTAGAATTCATTTACTAGAGGAAATGTTACTTAGCAAGATACAATAGTTGTTTATACTTAACAGTATTACCTCTGTTTTTTGTTTAAAGTTGAGATTTCGCATATCCAGTTATGTTATCGTAACAATAGAAATAAGGACGGATGACGGTCCATCCGTAGGTAACAATAGCTTGGTGGGAACTCCTCCGAGTGATGTTATAAGTCGCAAGAAGTGACCCGGTGGCTAAACCTAAAGTGGTCACTTCTTTTTTTATCGATATATAAATTTAGTAACGCTATTATATAGCCAGAGAACAGTAAACATATCGGCAAATACCTAAGTACATAGATAAATACATTTAATACCATATATTACTTTAATAGTTTTTTTTATTTCTAAAGACTGATTGTAAAGGAAGTGCGATACTTAGTTATCTAAAAACCAGTGAACTCGAGGTATAACAGACAATTTATTGCCAATTTAAGTGAGTAAATCTTAGTTATGTCCAGCTTTTAAATAGAGCTTAGACCAAATGGAATGTACAATGATTCATATGAAGAAATCTTTTCTGAGTTAGATTAGTTCTATAAGAAAAAAATCCTTTTTTGCTATTTATCTATTTAATCAATATATTTACGCTCTCCAAAAGGAATTGACGATTCGGATAAGTATATGCTTTAATCATACAAGAACAATTGTTCTTTTGTTTATTAATAAAAATTGATTGTAACAATGTTCTTTGTCAAAGAAAGGCAGGTTAACCAGTAATGGGGGCATATAGTATAGTTTCACTTTTTTCTGGAGCTGGTTTCCTTGATTTCGGCTTTAGTGAAAATGGCTTCGATATCATACAAGGGTTTGAACTTGTACCAGAATTTGCTCAAGCTAATAATTTTAATCACCAGCTAAGATACAATCACAATGAAATCATAATACATGCTGCTGATATTACAACAATTGATCCTCAAAATATCCTCAAAACAGACGGTATAATTGGCGGACCTCCATGTCAAGATTTTTCTATCGGAAATTCTAAAAATCCTGGAGTAACTGGAACAAGAGGTAAATTAGTTTGGGATTTTTTAAGGAAGATACAGTATTTAGAACCTAATTTTTTTCTTTTTGAAAATGTCCAAGCTCTTTTCAAAACAAAAAAACATCGTGAAGAAGCACTTGAGCCTATGATAATGCAATTTAAAGAGATGGGTTATGAAGTGTATTTCAAAGTTCTAAATACACTAGAATATGGAATTCCTCAAGATAGATCAAGAGTTTTTATAGTGGGGATTAAATCCAATATTATTAGAACTTTGCAATCAAACGGACTGCCTACTTTTCAATGGCCGCAACCATCATATTTAAATCCCAAAAAAAAATATCCTTGGCCTGACACACTGGATTTTGGTAACTCGTTAAATAAAGAAGATTTTATAAATGGTGAAATTCCTTATGAATTAACTGTTCATTCAGTTATCGGTGATGAACAAGAACTGCAATACTTGCATAACCATGTATCCTTCAGACCCTATTCGGGGAGATTTGCTACTGTACAGGAAGGTGATGTAAGAAGGAAATCTTTTAAGAGACTTCATCGATTTCGCTATAGTCCTACTGTTGCTTATGGAAATAATGAGGTTCATTTACACCCTACATTAGCTAGGCGTCTAACTGTACGTGAAGCATTAAGACTTCAGTCTGTACCTGATTGGTACAGATTTAGAGAAAATACGCCATTAGACAAAATGTTCAAGATGGTAGGTAACGGAGTGGCATACCGATTGGCTGAGCTATTAGCAATACAAATCAAATTAGTTTTGGATAATTATGAGAACCTTAAGAAATAGATTATTACCATTAAAGAAGTGGAATAGAGTCAGGAGACTTATTCCACTTCTTTGCTTCCAAATTATAATACTGTAATTATTCTTCCTCTTCGTCTTCTTCGACTGTGGAATAATCGTTATCATTGGATTGTAAGTTATCGATAACTTTTTCAATATGTTTAAGAGCTTCTTGAGTATATGGTTTTGCTTTAATGCAATGTTTCATCAAAATTTCAAATCTGATAACTCTATTACTTAGTTTGTTTACCCCTTCTGATGATGCGAGTTTATATTTCTTAATGGCTTCAAATAATTCACTGTGAAGACTTTCTTCAAAAGTTAGATCCATTCCGTTTTTAAATTTGTTGTATACTCGTACAAACGAATTGAATGTTGATACAATATTGTCCGTTAGATCTATTTTATTTTCAATAACTTCTAATCCAACACAAAACATCGTATACATTTGTGATTTCTTATTAAGAAATGAAATAGAGTCCTTACTTTTAAATGCATCAATAACATCCATTATTAAATTAACCAATTTTATATTATTATCTTTGTCAAGATATTCGTATTTTAGATCATCATATGTTTCATTTAATTTTTTACTAGAAGTCTGATCTACTATACCCTCTCGAACTAGAATGATTATATTGCTGCAATATTCAATATCTTTCATTCGTTTAATATCTGAGGCACTGAAAACTTTATGTTTTTCCCAGAATTCATCGTTCGCTAATTCCTTGGATACATTTCCGAATTCATTATCCAGACTATTTCTTTTTTCTTGTTCATTTAGACTATAGTCCGTTAAATTTAATCTATAAAACATATGTTTTATATCTTGTATAGTGCATTTCCTATCAATGTTCACTATTGAAATATTATACATCCATATATTTTTTTTGAGTTCAGGAGATAGCTCTGAAAATTTTTTATTAGTAAATTCTCCTCTCACATCAGGTTCTGAGAGTAAGTACCTTTCTTGAAGTTTGTACTCACCAGAAATAAAATCTATTATTGCATTTATCCTTTGTTGACCATCTACGATATGAGTAACCGTATCGCCTGTATCAGGATTTATTTCAGCCGGCCATAAGAAGATCTCGGGAATTATCCAGTTTAGGAGGATAGTTTCAATCAAACGAACATTATCTCTTTTCATCCACACTTTTCTTCTTTGATAAGAATTATCAATTACTAATTTCTCATCCTTAAAATCATCATATATTTCTTTGATATTTAATGTGTTTCTTTGGAATTTAAATTGCATCGATTGTCACCTTTTCTTTCATACTCTCTATTGAATTTAAATTATATTCCTCGAAGTCTTCCCAACTTCGATAAATCCTATAAGTTATATCATGTTTTAAGTATAATTTGGTTCTTAATAATCTGTTAGAATTGTTACATAAATTGTTCCATTCCTTTCGGCAGGCTTCAATTTCCCTTAAGTTTCTCTCATTTATGTAACCTCGATATATCTCCCTTGATATAAAAGAGTAAACTCTATTATATTTGACACTGTATGCCTTCCTATAAAGATCCCAGAAATATTTAAAAAGGTCTTGTGATATAACTGCAATATCTATGTCAGATTTGTTATCGCTTTCGGAGTTTTGTTGAAATGATTTAAAATTTTTCTTTGGAGATAAGCTATATCCGACTTTACCGCTACCTACCATCATTACATTGTTGAAACTCACCCCTATATTCGAACTCACTATATCTTTAAATTCGTCAATAATTTGCAATAATTCGGTTTCAGGGATATTTAGAACTTCGCTGAAATACCAATTGTATGATTTCACAATATATTTCATATAGAAATGTCTGACATCTAGTTGTTCCAAGTCTCTTTTTATTTCTTGTAATGAATAGCTCATATAAGTATCAAGTCCTTAAGTATAGTTTTCAATAATATTTCCTTGTGCTTTTATGTTCTTTTAATGAATGCATTCCCCTCTAATTAGATTAGTTATCTCAAAAAAATCTATTTCTTTACGGAATAGCTAACCTAAATATATCATGCAAACAATATATGTTTAAAGGTTTTAAAAAAATTACCTTTGATTTATCTTTCAGATTTCAAAGTCCATTGCCGAGAATGACTACATATCTTTGATGCCAAGTATCGGATCGATCCTGCCTATGAAGGCTCCTATTATTATGAGAAGTATAAGCAGCCCGGGCCGGTGGAGGAGGATATTAATACGATGCACCGCTATCGGGATGCGATTGTCTACAGTGAGGGTGGGCAGGAGCTAGAGCGTAGTATGTTTGGTGCTTACGTGCTTTTTCCATATCATGATGAGCAGAATTACCAAGAGCATAAATTCTATAAGAGCATTGAGATGGTCAACGTCGGTGCCTTTCCCTTCTTGCCGAATGCGACGGAGCTGATGAATAAGTTCTTGGAAGAGATTATTATGGATAGCCCGGAAAAAGCATATGAGAGGTCTACGAGACCTCGTGGTACGCAGGGGTACTATAAAAACAAGCTTGCGGGCAAGAATGTACTCGTTGGATCGTTGAGAGAAGTGGCTCAATTAGAGAGTTCATTAAAGTACAAGTACTACCACCTCCCTCTGGAAAATATCTCAGATCACAAAATCCTTACACAAATTGAATACGTAGCTGTATATCAATCCAAAGGAAAATTTGCGGACACGGGTGAAACCGGGATTCATTACGTTGGCAAAGTGAAGGATTGGAAAGTGCTGAGAAGAGGCGAGATCAAGGAACGTCCTGCCCGCAAAGGTACGGAGAACCAGCTGTATGTAAAGTTCACGATCGAGGAATGGACGAAGCGACCAGAGCCGATTGTATCCGGTGGACTTGGAATCTACAGGCTATTGTATACCTCCAAGTACATCTTTGACCGGGCAACCGAGATTGCTGAACTGAGACTGGAAACGGAAGAGCAGTTAAGAGAATGGCGGGAGAAGAGGCGTCTGGGTACCGTGAAGGTGGAGCTGGATCATACACAGGTGGACTTGGCTCAGCAGGTTAGAGATATCCGATTGGATGAATAGGCAGGGGAAGCCATTTTAGCTTCCATGGTAAGGACTTGATCTTTACAACACCTTGATAGGCATCGTGCCTTTCAAGGTGTTTTTTTACTGGGCAGGCCATTATAAGTTGGTAAAGAATTTATTAAATGCTAATGGAGATGTAGTATCGGAAGGTAGAGGATTTGGCGAAGAATATTAATGTAACGTAGAATATCATTAGTACTATAATTTAGGACGGTGATCAACATGATCGAAGTAGCTGCAGCCATAATTGAAGACACGGATGGTCGTATCCTCATCGCACTTAGACGAGAAGGGAAGTCTCAAGCGGGTTTATGGGAGTTCCCAGGTGGCAAGATTGAAGCGGGTGAATCGCCCGAGGATTGCTTAGTAAGAGAGCTGCAGGAAGAGATGAAGATTGAAATTGAGCCATATGCTTTTTTTGCAGTAAATGAGCATGCATATGAAACGGTGACGATTCGACTTATTGCATATAGAGCAAAAATGCTGGGAGGAACCATTCGGTTATCTGATCACGATGAATACAGATGGGTACAAGCAGGGGAACTGACACAGTATCTATTCGCTCCAGCAGATATCCCTTTTGTCGAACAATTATCTGCTCATTAATGAAGGTCTTCCGTATGAATCGAAATGATTAATGAAAGGACATGGGTACCTTTTCCATAGGGCGATATATAAGTAAAATTATACCTATCTATTAAATGGAGAGGTAGCTTATGACAAGAATCAAAGTTCCTATCGATGTGCTGTTATCGGTATCTGATCAATTCGACAATGCATCTAACCAGCTTAAGATGATCAATGAGAACCTTCTCCGGCAAATTTTTATGCTGATGTCCAATTGGTATGGTCAGAGAGGGACGGCGTTTCAAACGGATTTTAAGACAGCGTATGAACAGATGAATGTAACTATAGAGCGTATGCATGTGATCAGCCAAGAACTCAAAGGAATTGCCGTTCGCTTCATGGATGCGGATCAGCTGCAGGATTTTATGGGAGAACAGCGGATGGAGCTCTTCGCTAAACTAAGTACGACAAACAACGTTAGCGAACCACCTAAATCATTCTTGGAAAAAGCGGGAGACGTCGCAGCGGATTTTGGCAGTGGGGTTAAAAAGGGCCTTGGTGACTTGGGGGATTCATTAAAAGACACAGCGACTAACTTATACGAGGATCCGATAGGGACGCTGGGTGACATGGCATATAACGCTACTATAGGAACGGCAGAAGACATAAAAGGTGCTGTTGTATGGGGCAACGATATGGTCATGGATGATGAGAAGCGAGAAGCATTCTGGGACGGCACACAGGCCAAAATCCAGGAATCCGGCGGTTTTCCTAACTATTTAGGTGAACAGGCAGCGGTTGTTTTAGGTTCAGCAGCAATTAGTAGAGTTGGAATTAAGGGAGGTTCGAAGTTAAAGCACGAATCAGATAAAGCTGTTGAGAAGGCAGATGAAGGTTTACGTAAAACAGGAGCATCCAACTCGTCATTTAATGGTCAGTCAGGACAAGGTTTAGGTAAACTAGAAGGTAAAGAACTAAATGTAACACAAAAAGGATTAAATATTGTCAAAGAGCACCTTTCTCAGAATTTTGGGGATTATCCTGAGAATTCAGCAATGATTGAGAGGCTTGAAGATGCATTAGTTAACAAGAAAAAAATATCTGGTGCAGACGCTAGCTTTTACATGCATGAAGTCTCTGAATCAACAATAATGAAAAAAGGAATCGATTATGATACTGCTCATGAGATGGCACTTGAAAAATACGAAGTTTCTAGATTCAGTGTGTATCATCCTGATGTTATTAAGTCTATGCCAGATATATTTAATAAAAACTGGAGAAAATTTTGGGGGTTAGATGAATGATAATATTGGATAATTTAGGTCGATTCCAACGAGGGAGAATATGGATAAACGATGTACCTGAAATTAAATATAAGGAAATAAATAAATTAACTTCAGCTGTTGAAGTTAAAGAAATTATCAATATGAAACCTTGCAGAATGGCCCTCGAACTCTTGCTTTCTCGTCGTGATATTAGTAACTATGCATTCTTAGGTGTTAAATATACTCCTAATAAAGAAAAGAACTTGAATATCAGTGTCTATGTTAGTGAAGACGAAGGGGAAATACTAGATGATAATATAGCTATGAAATCAGATAATGTTTTCATTGGAATACCTAATGAGTACGCTGAGACAGTACTAAGTACTGCAAATAAGGTTATAGAAGGTTTACCTCAGTTTTCAAGTGGTAATTTAGAATTTTATATTGGTGCTCACGGTGAAGTAGGCTCCAGTAAATTGTCGTTTTCAAAAGTAACTGAGCTAATTATAAAACTGTTGGTAATTGAGCCTGAAGGAATTAAGAGTCTAAATCAAATAGAAGAATTAATAAGTAATGAATCATTAGTGGTTTAAAGAGTACAATATCTTATCAACTAATTCTAAGCATAGTTAATTTATATTATATCTTCTCGTTTTATAAAGCTTATTCCAACTAAAGTTAGGAATAAGCTTTCTCATTTCAAAAACAGTTAGATCATTCATAAGATTATATTGAAAAATTAAGAGAGAAATTTAGATTAAAAAGGAGATAATCGAACTTATGTCTCTAGATAAATATAAAAAAATGACGCCAGAAGAATTTAAGAGTTTAAACGACGAAGAGTTTGAAGAATGTTTAAAATTGAGACAAGAAGATTTTCCAAGACATCATCGTAAACTAGAAGAAATCACGGTAAATACCGTATTAACCCCAAGAGAAGCCATTGATATCGCTAAAAGATATCATCAAGAGCATGGATTAGATGGAACGGTTGATGAACGAACAGAAAGCTTACTCTTTGATGAAGCCTATACATTTAGGATAAACCCGGATGATAGAGAGAATGATGATATACGGCCAGCTTGGAGAGTAACGGTTGATCTTGAACCTAATCCATTTTTATTTGAGGATTATACTCTAATAGTATCAGATCCTGATAAGGCAGTAATGGGTATGTTAGATGCTAATGGACATCCAGTATCGGAAGGTGATGATTCCACAGGCATTATGAGTGACGAAGACCAGGAAAAGAGGTAGATCCCTATTGGCGTGCCAGAAGCCCCACTGTTTGCTTAGAATTTAATGTGGGTCACCTGAATATTATTGCCTTCAGAACCTTTAAAGAAATAATAAGAGGAGAATATACATGGGATATGATCCTTTAATAAAAGCGTTAAAACAGTATAAAGATTGTGACTTGATAATAGAGTGGGATAGTGGGTTGAAAGTTATTGGTGAACCAGACACACTCTTTGAAACTGACAATGGGCTGGATGACGATGATGTGAATTATACCGAATACTATGCAGTAACATTTCAAGTAAATGATATTTTAGAGCATCCTAGTGAAAAAAGTAGTTTATATAATTGGTTATTACAAAAGAAAGGTTCATTAATCGAAATTTCTCTTTATGATGATCCGCCAATTGCAGTTTCTTTATCTGATGGACAAAGTGTATGGAAAAGGGAAATTCAAAAATAAAACACTTTAAACATATACCTTGATGGGCTAGATTGTACAGTGAGAAGCACGATCTCACAGGGGTTAAGCCAAGAAGAGATATTGATGCTTTAATGCTCTATTGGAAGGAGGACTGAGCTCATGTACACATACGAAACACTAGATAACATAGATACTCAAACCTTGCACCACGCGTTTCTAGAGGCTTTTTCCGATTATCAGGTAAATATTAATCTATCACTTGAAGCGTTTCAAAAGATGCTTGTCAGAAGAGGATATGCTCTGGAGATTTCGATCGGTGCGTTCAAAGAGCCTGGACATGAGCTAGTTGGGTTTATCCTGAATGGATTGAGAAAGTGGAATGGGGCACGAACCGCATACGACCTTGGCACCGGCGTTACACCTTTACATAGACAGCAAGGGATTTCGAGCCGCATGTTCCAATCGGTACGGGAAGAGCTGAAGCGGAATCAGGTGGAGCAGTATTTGCTGGAGGTTCTTCAGAACAATGAAGCTGCCTTTGAGCTATACAAAAAGCAAGGGCTTTCGATTACAAGAAACTTCTCGTTCCATAAGCTGGAGCAGAGCCGTTACCATGCAAAAGAGCTGACTTATGCCAACGAGTACCTGACAGAAGTAGATTCAGATACATGGGAACAACTGCAAATGTTTTGGGATTTCAGCCCCTCCTGGCAAAATTCAATCGATTCCATTCGCGCTGTGCAGAAGCAGTTTGTCTATGCAGTCGTACGGCTGGAGAAAAAGATTATCGGTTACGGCATCGTAGACCCAGTAACAGGCGATGTTCCGCAGATTGCGGTGCTTCCGGAATACAGGCGCAAAGGGATCGCGACAAGTATAGTCGGCGCACTGATGAATCATTCGAAGGGCAGGCAACTGCGAGTGATTAATGTAGATAATGCGTGTGAGGGTATGATACTGTTTTTGGAAAATGTAGGATTTGAAACGATTGGACATCAATACGAAATGATGCTTACTCTTGATAGAAATGGAAAGAAATAAGAAGATAGAGTATAGAACATGCAATAAAGATCCCCGAGGACGGTACGTGATAGCCATCATTTTAAAACAAGCACTGGAGGTTATATTTTAATGGAAAATAAACAGAGGACATTAACACCGGAGCAGCAGGAAGAAATCCTGTCGATATTAAAAAAGCGTTTTGAGAAACATATGGATCGCCATGAGGGAATCGAATGGAGCGCAATAGAAGATAGGCTGCACACCCAGCCGGAAAAACTGTGGTCGCTATCTGAAATGGAGAGAACCGGCGGTGAACCGGACGTAATTGGTTATGACGCAGAGCTTGGGGAATACACATTCTGTGATTGTTCCGCAGAGAGCCCAAAAGGCCGTAGAAGTATATGTTACGATCATGAAGCACTGGAGTCCAGGAAGCAGCATAAGCCAGAGAACAGTGCGGTGAACATGGCAGCTGAGATGGGCATTGAAATGCTGACAGAAGAACAATTCCGGGAGCTTCAGCAGAAGCTTGGAAAGATTGATAACAAAACATCAAGCTGGGTCCTTACGCCACCGAATATTCGTAAACTGGGTGGGGCGATATTTTGTGATTACCGATATGATACGGTGTTTGTGTACCACAATGGGGCAGATTCCTATTACGGAGCCAGAGGCTTCCGCGGTTTGCTGAAAGTTTAGTGGTGGATTGAGCAGCATCATTAAACGGCATTTTTAATGTATAAACATCAGATAATCCCAGAGAAACAAATAACCTTGAATGGCATGCTGCCGTCAAGGTTTCTTTTTTTAGCGGACGCTGTTGGTCCAAGGATACCTTCACACAAGACAAAGAAATTTAAATTAGGGAAATTATTTAATAATACTCAAATTTCATACATTTAGGGCATGACAATTACACTATTATGTGATATATTTTTGAGAATTCCGCGTTAAGAGGACTAGTGTCCTTGTGCAGTGGACATTAAAATATGACATTAATAGGTGATGACATCATGAATAAGATGAAGCTCGGCCTGCTGCCGAAGATATTGATTGCCATTCTGCTCGGGATTGCGGTGGGCTCGTTCTCGCCGGAGTGGCTTGTTGCTGGACTTGCCACTTTTAGCGGATTGTTTGGTAATTTTTTAGGCTTTGCCATACCTTTAATCATTATCGGATTCATAGCGCCGGGAATCGGCGAACTGGGGAGAGGAGCAGGACGCCTGCTTGGAATGACGACAGGACTTGCTTATGTTTCTTCCATTATAGGGGGCTTGCTGGCCTTTCTTGCTGCAACCTTGCTATACCCGTATCTATTGGAGGCGGGAAGTCTTACCCAGTCATTCAGCAATCCGGAAGAGGCACTGCTTGCGCCTTACTTCACCGTAGATATGCCGCCTGTATTCGGGGTTATGACTGCCTTGCTGCTGGCCTTCACATTGGGGCTTGGGGCTGCGGTCATTAAGGGACAAGCTCTGCAAAATGTCATGATTGACTTTAGAGCCATTATTGAGAAGTTAATCGCTTCGGTGATCATTCCGCTGCTTCCGTATCATATCTTCTGTGTGTTTGCCAATTTGACGTATGGTGGACAAGTGACGATGATTCTGTCTGTATTTGTTAAAGTGTTCGTTATGATTATCGTTCTGCACATTCTATATTTGGTCATACAGTATGTGGTGGCAGGACAGATTGGGCGCAAGAATCCATTCACTCTGCTTAAAAATATGATTCCTGCTTACTTTACAGCGATAGGGACACAGTCCTCGGCTGCAACGATTCCGGTGACGCTTCGTCAGACGAAGCTGAATGGAGTCAAGGGGAAGGTAGCTGATTTCGTTATTCCGCTGTGCGCGACGATCCACTTATCCGGCAGTACGATTACGCTCGTCAGCTGCTCGATGGCCGTCATGGTGCTGACAGGGATGCCGATTACATTCGGCTCTATGTTTCCGTTTATCTTAATGCTGGGTGTGACGATGGTGGCAGCGCCTGGCGTTCCTGGTGGTGCGGTCATGGCCGCACTCGGTCTCTTGGAATCCATGCTCGGCTTCGATACGACGCTTACTTCTCTGATGATTGCGCTATATATTGCCCAGGACAGCTTCGGGACAGCAACGAATGTTACGGGTGACGGTGCGATTGCGATCATCACGGATCGAATGAGCAAGTCGGAGCCTGCATAAGCTATATATAGTGAAGAAAAACAGCTCAGCTCCTGTTACAGGAAACTGGGCTGTTTTGATGTTTCTCTACATTTAGTCATACAGCACTGGACAAGCTTGGTTTGACTTCATCTTTTTGAGCAGAGATAATTAGAAATTAACAGCATCATTAGACTTAACAGAAAGCGAAGTGTATATCATGTTTGCATCGATCAATGGAACGCGTCTCTATTTCGATATTGAGGGTTCGGCATATGTTCCACAAGGAGAGAAAATGGTAAAACGCCCCGTGCTGTTCGCTATTCATGGCGGCCCGGGCAGTGATCATTCGGATTTTAAGCCATGGCTTACGCCGCTGGCTGATCATATGCAGATTGTGTATCTGGATCAGCGCTGCAATGGACAGTCAGAGCGGGTAGATCCGGCGACGTGTACGCTGGAGCAGCTGGCTGATGATATTGAGGCACTACGGGTGTATCTGGGCTTTGATCGGATCAATCTGCTGGGCCATTCCTTTGGCGGCTTTGTATCACAGGTATTTGCAAGCCGTTATCCGGATTCGCTGGACAAGCTGCTGCTGGTGGATACGGCACCAAGCAAGGAATTCTATCCCGCTGCCCTGGAATTCGCCAGCCACATCGCGACACCAGAACAAATGGCTATGATTCCGGAGCTGTTCGAGGGCCGGATTGAGGATGAGGAGCACGCTATTCGCTGGTGGGATCTGAACTACGATCTGTATTTCCATGTGAAGGACGAGAAGATCATGCGTGAGACAGGAAACCGTCCCATCGGTTCCATGGAAGTGGCGAATTATACCTTTAAACATCTGATTCCTCAGTACGATGTACGGGACAAGCTGCCAGCATTTACAATGCCGACCTTAATCGTTGGGGCAAAATATGACTGGATTACGCCCGTATCCCAGGCGGAAGAGATGCATCGGCTCATTCCGAACTCGGAGCTCGTTATATTTGAGCACAGCGGGCACAGTCCGTATGTAGAAGAGAATGAAGCGTTCCTGAAGCGTGTGCTTGCCTTTCTGAACATCGAGGGAGAACAGCAATGATTGATATCTTGACTTGGAGAGCGGAGCGGGAACGTTCAGTTGCTGAATTTCAAGGGGATTTAGCGCTCGTTAAGCTGCATTTCGTGCAAGGTACGACGACCTTCGAAGACATTCCAGGGGTATGGGAGCCGCTCACTTCTGGAACCCCGGGTCTCAAGCTGACCGCTGCCGCAGCAGACGGATTGACGATCGAGGGGAAGCCGGTAGACGGTACCGTTATTCTCGAAGCAGATCATACGCTTGTTCGCCTGTCTGAGCGGATCACGCTTGTTGCTACGTCCCAGCCGGGCTCCGATCATCTGCTGGCCGTATATGATGCGAAGGCTGATGCCGTGCAGCAGTATGAGGGGCTCTCCGTATTCCCTTATGACCCAAGCTGGTGTATGACAGGAACCTATATTCAGGAAGAGGAAGGCCGCACCGCAGCCTTCGCGCATGTGTCGGATCAGGAAGGCGCAGGGCGTATGCATCAGTCCCCCGGTGACATCCACTTCGAGTATGAGGGAGCAGCATATCGCCTGACGCCGTTTGCCTCTGGAGATACGCTGGTTATCGTATTCGGCGACCGGACGAATGGGCAGGAGACCTATGGTATGGGGCGCATGGTTAATGTTATACCGGAGGCGAACGGTACGGTACAGCTGGATTTCAATTATGCTTACCTGCCTCCGTGCGCTTTTTCACCTCATTTCAACTGCCCTATGCCGCCTGCGCATAACCGCTTGCCATTTCGAATTACAGCAGGAGAGAAGCAAGTGCGGTTTCGTAAATGAATGTAATAATAAAAAGAAGAGGGAGACAGCCAGTTGTCTCAATCTTTAATGTATAAAGAAAGAAGGAGACAGCCAGCTGTTCTCATTCTTTAGTATATAAAGAAGAAGGAGACAGCTAGCTGTCTCAATCTTTAGTGTATAAAGAAAGAGGGAGACAGCGAAAACTGTCTTCTTTTTTTGTACAATCCACCAAATAAATGTCGCTTTATGTCTAAATCAAGAGGTTAAATATCGAAAAATAAAAAATAACGTTGAAAAACGTCAGATTTTATTTGAATGACGCGTTAAATGATAGTAATATGATTTGTTGAGTATTCTCTTTGTCATTAACTGTTAGCTGGAGAGATTAATAATTATACAACATACAAAAACTGTGCATTGACAAAACTTTCGAAAAATCTGATAGTTAATTAAAACAGAGTAGAATAATAGGAATTAGAATAAGGGGTGCACAAATGGCGATCAAGAAGACACACAGAAGAGCTTTAGCGTTTATGCTTACTGCATTGCTGGTCATTATATCCGCATGTGGAAGCAGTGGTGGCGGCGACAATAATGAAGGCGGTACCAGCAGTACGGATAACAGCGGCAAGAAGGCCGTCAATATCGGAGTAACTTATGCACCAAGCGGTATTAATCCGCTGTCCCCGGTGGGACTTGTTTCTACATATGTAGCAGGTCTGATGTTCCCGCCGCTGGTCGAGCTGGATTCGAATCTGGAATATCAGCCGATGCTCGCGGATTCCATTGAGACAGAGGACAATACAACCTTTACTATTCAACTGAATGAAAATGCGAAGTGGACAGACGGAACTCCGGTTACGGCAGACGATGTTATTTTTACGCTGAAGCTGATGAGTAATGTAAAGGTTGCTTCCAACTACGCTTATATTTTTGCAACGATTGAAGGCCTGGATGATGCAGGATATCTCCCGGAAGGTGAAGATGAAATATCCGGTGTCAGCAAGGTGGATGACCATACACTAACGATCAAGACCAAAGCACCAACGACGCTTGATATTTTCAAAGATACCATTGGACGTAATCTGATGACGCTGCCACAGGCGGCACTGAAGGATATTGCACCAGAGGATATTAATACAAGTGATTTTATGCAAAACCCTACGGTTACTAGCGGTCCCTACAAAATGGTGAATTATAACCGTGATCACTTTGTAGAAATGGAAGCAAACCCGGACTATTTCAAGGGCGCTCCTAAGATTGAGCAATTGAACTTTAAGGTGCTTCAAGGAACGGCAGTGGCTGCACAGCTGCAAAGCGGTGAGATCGACATGAACATTCCTTCGGCCGGTGTTATTCCGATCAGCGATTATGAGAATGTGAAGGCGCTGGAGCATGTGACAACCGTAGACGGACCTCCGATTGCTACACAGTTTATGTACATTAACGAGAACTCCGTACCTGACGCGAAGCAAAGACAAGCCATCTCGTATGCAATGAACCGTGAGATGATTGTGAACAATCTGCTGAAGGGCTCTGGTGAAGTGATTGATGATTTCTTTACTAGCTACAGTCCTTATAAGGATGAGAGCCAGCAGCCAGTCGCATATGATCCGGAAAAAGCAAAAAGCCTGCTTGCTGAATCCGGCTGGGATTCCGGCAAGACATTAACTCTGTCTGTTCTGTCCGGTGATGCAACGCTGGAGCAAGCGGCAAACATTGTGGCAGAGAACCTGAATGCAGTTGGTGTGAAGGTTCAGATTCAAATGCTGGATCTGGCGACACTGCTCGATCGTATCGTGAAGATGGAGTATGACCTTGGTATTCTGACGGTATCCCTAACACCGGTCAATCCGCTGCCGGATATCGCATACTTCTTGTCCGAAGGCAATCCGAATGCTTATAAGAATGAAGAAGTAGACAATCTGCTGAACTCGCTGTCCGCTGAGGTGGATGAAGAGAAGATTATGGACGACTACAGCCAGCTTCAGGCGATCCTGAAGGAAGATGTGCCCATGCCGTCGATCTATGCAACCAAGGCACTTGGGGCGGTAAATAAGCGTGTAACAGGAGCAACACCTCAAGACTTTGGCATGTTTATTAACGTGCACGAGTGGGATGTACAGTAAGAGTAACAGTAAGAGTTTATATAGGATGAACAAATCTTGGTGAGATAAAGGATGGTTGATAAAAGTGAATAGCTTACTGAAGGTCAGCCATCTGCAAACCGCTTTCGATACGGATCAGGGGAAGGTTGTCAGTGTCGATGACGTCAGCTTTGAGCTGAAGGCCGGGGAGACGCTCGCGATTGTGGGCGAATCCGGCTCAGGCAAAAGTGTAACAGCTCTCTCCATTATGCGGCTGCTCGGTAAGAGCAGCCGTATTGATCATGGAACGGTTGTGCTTGATGGAACGAATCTGCTTGCGCTGGATGAATCTCGTATGCGGGATGTACGGGGCAATCAGATTTCAATGATTTTTCAAGAACCGATGACTTCACTGAATCCGGTATTCACGATTGGATATCAGCTGATGGAGGCAATCCGGCTGCATGTGAAGCTCGGCAAGAAGGAAGCACGTGAGGCAGCCATCGAAATGCTGCGCAAGGTCGGGCTTCCCCGTCCAGAGCAAATCATGAAGTCTTATCCATTCGCTCTGTCAGGCGGGATGAGACAGCGGGTGATGATCGCGATGGCGCTCGCCTGCAAGCCGAAGGTGCTGATCGCAGATGAGCCGACAACCGCGCTCGATGTAACCGTGCAGGCGCAAATCATGCGATTAATGAAGGAGCTGTGCGAGGAAGCAGGCACCGCTATTATTCTAATCACCCATGATTTGGGTGTAGTGGCGGAGATGGCAGACCGGGTACTGGTCATGTACGCCGGTCAAGTTGTTGAAGAGGCGGATGTATATACTTTGTTTGAGAAGCCGATGCATCCATACACCCGGGGACTGCTGCAATCGGTGCCCAGTCTTGACCCGGATGATGATGCGAAGCTGGCCTCCATACCCGGCTCCGTTCCGGCCCGGTATCAATTCATGAACGGCTGCCGGTTTCATAACCGCTGCCCGCTCGCGACAGAGCATTGCAGGGAAGTAACCCCGGTGCTGGAGCCGAAGGTGGAAGGGCATCTGGCACGCTGCTGGGAAGTAGGTCCAGAGAATATGAGAGAAGGAGAGGTCGTGTATGAGTAACCATGAACAGATTCCTGATACAGCTACGGCCTCTCCGCTGCTCGTGCTTGATCAACTGAAGAAGCATTACCCGGTTCACGGCGGGATCTTAAACCGTGTTACCGGCCATGTCAAAGCGGTGGACGGTGTGGACCTGACCATTTATCCGGGAGAGACGCTGGGTTTCGTTGGCGAGTCCGGCTGCGGCAAATCAACGCTCGGCAGATGTATTGTTGGACTAGAGCAGCCGACAGATGGCAGGATCCTGTTTGCAGGAGACAACATAGCAGGGAGATCGGCTAAGGACATGGTCCAGCTGAGAACCAAGCTCCAGATCGTGTTCCAGGATCCGTATTCTTCCCTGCATCCCCGCAAGACCGTCGGCGATCAGATTGCTGAGCCGCTGTATGTACACCGGATTGTACCGAGACAGGAGGTACAGAAGGAAGTGGATCGGCTGCTCGAAACGGTAGGTCTGCCTTCCATGAGCAAATCACGCTACCCGCATGAATTCTCCGGCGGACAGCGCCAGCGGATCGGGATTGCCAGAGCGCTCGCGCTGAAGCCGCAGCTCATTGTGTGTGATGAGCCGGTCTCTGCGCTGGACGTGTCGATCCAAGCCCAAGTGCTTAATCTGCTGAAGGAGCTGCAGAAGGAGCTGGGACTCACGTATTTATTCATCGCCCATGGTTTAGGGGCGGTAAGATATATCAGTGACCGGATTGCTGTCATGAACGCAGGTAAGATCGTCGAGATCGGAGATACGAAGGAATTGCTGCGGAGTCCGAAGCATCCTTATACGAAGGTGCTGCTGGATGCATTTCCGGTTCCAGACCCGCGCAGGCGAAACAGGGAACGTATTGAACTGACGGATGAGGTGCTGGATTCGGTGAACCCAGCAAATCCGATGAATTCAGCAGATCAGACGAATCCGACGAATCTGTAAATTCCTAAATTCCTAAATTCCTAAATTCCTAAATTCCTAAATTCCTAAATTTCGAACTACTTTCTTCATTCGGCGTTCTCTACTCATCTTGATGTGAGGTGCTTACATTGTTTAACTATATACTGCGCCGGATCTGGACGACCATCCCCGTTCTGTTTGGCGTAACGATTATTAATTTCATCATTATGAGAATGGCACCGGGTAATCCTGTGGACATGCTCGTTAGTCCGAAGCTGCCGGAGGCTGCACAGGAAGCGAAGCGGCTGGAGCTGGGACTTAACGATCCAGTCTATATTCAATACTGGAATTGGCTGAAGAATCTGGTACTTCACGGCGACCTGGGCTTCTCTATGATTACGTATGAGCCTGTCGGCCAGCTGATCTGGGAGCATGTCGGGCCAACGGTGCTCCTGATGGGCACGGCACTAATCCTCGGCATTGCCATTGCAATTCCAATCGGGGTGCTTAGTGCAGTCAAGCAGTATTCCAAGCTGGATTATATTGCGGTTACCGGTTCCTTTCTCGGAATTTCGATTCCAGGCTTTTTCCTGGGGATGGTTCTCATTTATTTCTTCTCGATAAAATGGAATCTGCTGCCTTCCGGCGGGATGACGGAGCTGGGCGGCGAAGGCGGGTTCCTCGATGTGCTGAAGCACATGATCCTGCCGGGGATCGTGCTGACACTGACGGTCGCAGGTCGGAATATCCGGTATGTCCGCTCCAGTATGCTTGAAATTTTGAATCAGGACTTTCTGCGGACCGCCAGAGCGAAAGGGCTGAGGGAAGCACTTGTTGTCAATCGCCATGCGATGCGGAACGCACTGATTCCCATCGTTACGGTGATCGGACTTGAAATTCCGATTCTGTTCGGCGGAGCGGTCGTCATCGAGCAGATCTTCTCTTGGCCGGGTATCGGTCAGCTGACGATGTCCTCCATTATGAGCCGGGATTATTCCACGATTATGGGGCTTAACCTATTGGCGGCGGTCGTAGTCATTGCGGCCAACCTGCTGACGGATATCGTGTACGCGCTTGTCGATCCTCGGATCAAAAACAGCTACCAGGGAGAGGCAAGATCATGAAACTGCTGAGACATTATTTTGGAAGACGTTCCGTTGATCCGGAAACGGTGGATGCAGAGCAGCTGGCGGCAAGCCTGCCGTCAAGCGGGCCGGTGATGTTCTTCCGGCGCTTTCGCAGGCATAAGCTCGCCGTAGCAGGAGTCATATTCATGCTGCTGCTGACGCTCAGTGCGATATTTGCGCCATGGCTGACCCCGTATGAGCCAACGACGGTTACGGATGCCTTTGGCGCAGGGCCGTCCTGGCAGCATCCGCTGGGCACAGACCAGATCGGACGCGATCAGCTGACACGGCTGCTCTACGCAGCCAGAGTATCGCTTGCGGTTGGTATATTTTCCGTGCTGATCTCGTCCATTATCGGTACCGTGCTCGGTCTCGTTTCCGGTTATTTTGGCGGCTGGATTGATAGTCTGATTATGAAAATAACCGATATCTTTATGTCGTTTCCTTACATCATGCTGATTCTTGTTGTGTCGAGCATTGTTGGTCCAGGCCTGCTGAACATTATCTTAATTCTAGGCTTCCTGGGCTGGCCGGGTGTGACGAGACTTGTACGGGGAAATGTACTCGCAGTGAAGCAGATGGATTACGTCAAGGCCGCTGTTGCGCTCGGCTACCGCACGCCGCGTATTCTGTTCGGACATATCATGTCTGTGACAGTGGCGCCGGTGCTGATCTATGCGACATCGGGTGTTGCACTTGCCATTCTTGATGAAGCTGCACTCAGCTTCCTGGGACTCGGCGTACAGCCGCCGACGGCAAGCTGGGGCAATATGCTGACAAGCGCCCAGTCGCTTACCATCTTGACCTCACAGCCTTGGCTGTGGATTCCGCCGGGCGTGCTTATTATTTTGACCGTTCTGTCGATCAATTTCATCGGCGACGCGCTGCGTGATGCGCTTGATCCGAAGAACAACAGGTAATAAGAATTGCATGTTATAAACAAAGAACCTTAGTGGAGCATTGGCTTCACTAAGGTTCTTATTTTTATACAGCGGTCTAGGAGTTATTAGTATTAGAACAACCCAAGGAAAATGAGTGTATAATAATAAGACAAAGAGTAGAACAAATTGATTAAATAAATTCTTTATGTAGCCTTTAAGGTAGAAGCAACCACCTTAAAGGCTTTTTGTATCCTCTTTTTCCTTCAGCTGACGCTTCGTTTTGCGATCCAGCAGAGTAGTTGATGAGATCTTGACTGCTTTAAGGACTTCTTCTGCTAACTGATTGCCTTCATTTCCCTCATTGATATCTAAGTAGAATTGCTGAATTCCCAAATAACGTCCTGATTTCATTCTTTCCGTAGCTCCAATATGATAGCCTTCTATATTAGACAATACGGAAATACACTTCTTCTCATCGGTTGCCTTTTTCCATGATCTTACCCGCAGATGCTTCTCAAACCCCGTTTGTTTGGGGAATTCCTCAAGAAAGTATTGATTACAGCGATCAAAACCCTCCATTAAGGCAGATTGCAGCTCATCGGCAGAAGAATGGATAGAAATCTCAGTAACAGGTCCATCTAGAAATGATCCAAGGTAGGTGCCGTTCGGTGATTCCGTTGGATGATGGGAGCATATGTAGATGGTATCTGCATCAACAAATAGTGTAAGTGATTTACCGTAATCTTTAAGATCATAGGCTGGTACTTGGTTGCATTGCTTCATAGCTGTATACTCTCCTAAGTGTAATTACTTGTATAATATAGGGTTCACAACTACAAGTTCAATACTGAAGAAAAATAAAGTTGCAAAAAACAGTTGCCATAAAATCACACGTATAGTATATTCAGTTCATAAAAACGTTTTTATAAAAAGGAAGACAGCAGATGAGAAAGGTAACGATCAAGGATGTAGCAAGGGAGGCGGGGGTGTCGATCTCGACGGTCTCCAATGCGCTGAACGATGTGGACGTACTGAATCCGGAGACGAAGTCGCATATTCTAGACGTCGCGAAGCGCCTGAACTATGTCCCGAACATCAACGGCAAGCTGCTGAAATCGGGCAAATCGAAGATGCTGGGCTTCTTCACCACAAGCGTGTCAGGACCGTACTTCTATACGCTGGTCGAGACGATGTCACGGGAATGTGACCGCCACGGCTACGGTCTGAACATCTTCGTAACCAAGGATAAGCAGGTCATTATGAGCAACATTCTCGGCGGAAGGGTCGATGGGGTCATTGTCTATGAAGAGCTGCGAATAGACGAGAATGACATCGCCATTATGGAGCAGAACAACATTAAGGCCGTATTTCTGGACCGCGAGATACAGAACGAAAACATGGGCAGTATTATCTTCGATTCCTATGTGGATGCGTACGAAGCAACGAAATACCTGATCAGTCTGGGCCACAAGAACATCGCCTATATCGCCGGTGTGGAGACGATGTTCGACAGCGAGCAGCGGAAGGCCGGATATCTGGCGGCATTGAGGGATTACGGGCTGAAGGCAGACGAGGACTATATTCTGCAAGGTTATTTTGAAGAGGAAGGCTCGTACGGCGCAGTCAAATCATTTGTGAATGTACATGGCAGCAAGCTGCCGGATGCATTCCTCGCAGGGAATGACCTTAGTGCGATCGGGGCCATGCGGGCACTCAAATCCCTCGGATACGAGATTCCCCAGGATACTAGTGTCGTTGGCTTTGACGATATTGACATTGCGCAGTATTTCTCGCCTTCGCTGACTACCGTGCGCAACCAAATTGCTAGGCAGGGAATCCTGGTCGTCAACCATTTGATTCGCATGATCCAGGAGAAGGAAGAAGGAAGGCATGAGAAGCTGCCAGGAGAGCTCATCGTTAGAGGCTCGACGCAGATCAAAATGGTGCGGGACTAACCTTTTACGCTTTACTATAAAAGGGGGAGTTCCCGTCCAGCTTAATAGTAAACGCTTACAAAATTAGGCTTCAGTTAAATTGGGCTGCACTCTGTTCATTATCTGCCCATTAGGATCGTCAGTCTAGCTGAGGCAGACATCCAGAATTTCAGCATTCATTCTTCTAAAAAAGAACCATATTTTTTTGACCAAAAATAAAAACGTTTTTATTTTTCGGTGAAAATATCAAATTTCTGCATTGACTGAATCCATTTCATGAACACTATTTTGTTGCTCTGATCCAGAGTATAGGAGCAAAAAGGAGAGAAGCACATGAGCAAACCAGCTCTGATCCAGCCTGCGGATGCCTCGTCCCGTATGAGGAAGACGCCAGCCAAGAAGCCCATGGGGCAGCGGATCAAGGAATTCTGCGTGGATTACGTGAAGCAGTGGGAGCTTCAGTCCATGATTCTTCCGGGCGTACTATTTATGATTATCTTCAATTTTATACCGATCTATGGACTCACGATCGCCTTCAAGAGCTACACGGTCATTGACACGATCGACAGCGCACCATGGGTAGGGCTCGACAACTTCAAGATTATAATGACGGATCAGTATTTCTGGGAATCGGTCATCAATACACTTGGCATCAGCTTCCTGAAGCTGGCCATCGGGTTTGTTGTACCTATCATTCTAGCGATCATGATCTATGAACTAAGCGGGAGTCGATTCAAAAAGTTCGTCCAGACCGTATCCTATCTCCCTCACTTTCTCTCCTGGATCGTGCTGGGCGGGATGCTCATCACCTGGGTGTCAACGACAGGTCTGTTCAATCAGATTCTGCTCTCTCTCGGTCTGATCTCACAGCCGCAGAACATCCTGCTCGACCCAAGCAAGTACTGGTGGATCGCCGTTCTGTCTGACATCTGGAAAGAAGCGGGCTGGGGGACGATTCTGTACCTGGCAGTCATGTCGAAGATCGATCCTACCTATTATGAGGCTGCCAAGATCGATGGAGCCAACCGGCTTCGCCAAATATGGAACATCACGATTCCGAACATGAAGATGATCATCAGCTTGAACCTGATTCTAACCGTGAGCGGACTGCTCGGATCGAATCTGGATCAGACACTTGTGCTCATGAACTCACAGAACCGCGAAACTGCAGAGGTCATTAACTCCTATGTATACCGGATGGGGATGACGCAGGGGGACTTCTCCTACGCGACAGCAGTGGGTCTTGGCGTATCGATCGTTTCGGTTATTTTGCTGCTGACGGCGAACAAGATCACGAGCAGGCTGAACGATAATCAATCCGTGCTTTAAGGTTTTATATAAGGGGGGCAATACTTGTGAACTCAAAAGCAATTAAAGGAGACATCGACAGCCGGATCTTTAATGCGGTGAATACCACGCTGCTTGTGATTACGATGATAGTGATCATTGTTCCGCTCTGGAATGTCCTCGTTTCATCGTTTGCTTCCAGCAGAGCGTTGGCAGAGGGGGGCTTCATCTTCTGGCCGTCCGAGCTCTCACTGGAGAATTATCAGGCGGTGTTCCGCGATTCATCAATTTGGCAGGCATTTTTCATATCGATCTCCAAGACCGTCATCGGGGTGGTCACTCATGTATTCTTCTGTGCGATGGTCGCTTATGGTCTTAGTAAAAAATATGTACGCGGCCGCAAGCTTTACGTCTCCATGGGTGTCATTACGATGTTCTTCTCCGGCGGTATGATCCCTACCTACCTGCTCATCAAGGACCTTGGTCTGCTCGACAGCTTCTGGGTGTACATCATTCCGGCGCTGCTCAGCTATTACGATGTCGTCATTCTGATGAACTTCTTCCGGGGTGTGCCGGAAGCGCTGGAGGAATCAGCCAAGATTGACGGAGCCGGTGACTGGAAGGTGTTTCTCAAAATCTTCATCCCGCTGTCCATGCCGGCCATGGCGACGATTGCGCTGTTTAACGGAGTCGGGCAGTGGAATGACTTTATGACAACCAAGCTGTATGTCACGAATGAAGCGCTGTATCCCTTGCAGATGAAGCTGTATGAGATTATTGTGCAGTCGCAGACACAGTCCATGCAAAATATCGGAGGATCGGTGGTCATCGAGACGGCGACCAAAGGCGTTCAGCTGGCGACGATCGTCATCACCACGCTGCCAATTGTCATTATCTATCCACTGTTGCAGCGCTATTTCATCTCCGGCATGATGCTCGGGGCAGTCAAGGAATAAGGAATAACCGCTCAGTTATAAGACATTTTCCAGCTAAGACTAAGGTATACGGCAGCGCAAGTCATTCTGCCATTACTACAGCAACCTGTACCACAAAACAACGGCATCACAAGTAGCACAACATAGATTTGAAAAGATCTGTTTTTGGTAAGCGCTTCAATATCAAGAGGAGGGTATGAAATATGTCAAAGAGAACGTTGGGTTATGGCAAAAAAGGATTTGCGCTGACAGCGCTGCTGCTGTCCGTCATGCTTCTGGTCAGTGCTTGCGGCGGGGGAGGCTCCGGCTCCAAGGAAGCCAACTGGATCTCGATTGAGGATCGTTATACACCGGATGCAAGCAAGCCGGCCTGGCAGCTTGATACCAAGGAAGAGACTACAGAGCTGACCTGGTACGTGAATGCGGATTGGTGGAACACCGATTATGGCAATGATGTCGTAACGAAGAAGATCAAGGAAGACCTGAACATTAACATCAAATTCATCACAGGAGATGATACGAAGCTGAATACATTCTTTGCGGGCGGCGATATGCCGGATCTCATTACGACCTTCGGCATCAATTCCCCCGTCGTGCAGAAGGCTTCGACTTGGGCGCTTCCGCTGAATGATCTGGCTGAGAAATACGATCCTTATTTCAACACCGTGGCGGCACAGGATACATTGAACTGGTTCCAGCTCGCAGACGGCAAGACGTATGGCTACCCGAACTATTCCAATACGCAGGAGGACTACGATCAAGGAACGATTCCGGCCAAGACCGCCTTCATTATCCGCAAGGATGTGTATGAAGCGCTCGGCAGTCCGAGCATAGGAACACCGGAGGAATTCCAGGCTGTCATGAAGGACATTAAGGCACAGTTCCCTGAGCTTATTCCACTTGGCTTTAACTCGATTGGCGAAGGTACTGGATCTCTAGGTGACGTGCTGCAGGACTTCATCGGCGTACCGCTGGAGGATGAGAACGGCGGCTTCTACAACCGTAATCTGGATGAGGATTATCTCACTTGGTTGAAAACATTCAACTTGGTATATCGTGACGGCAACATTAGCGATGACAGCTTTGCCGATGATGGAACGGCATTTGAGGAAAAAGTAAAATCCGGCAAGTATGCAACGATTATGCTGGATGGCACACCGCAGCAGGGAGGCAATCTGCAGATCTTCATGACGGCCAATCCGGGCAAGGAGTACATCGCCATTGATGGACCACAGAGCACCGTCGGCAACGCGCCGAAGCTGAATCAATCCGGGATCTCGGGCTGGATGGTCAGCTTCATTACGAAGCAGAACGCCGATCCTGCCAAATCTATGCAGCTGTTCACCTATCTCCTCAGTGAGGAAGGGCAAATGCTGATGAATTACGGCATTGAAGGCGAGACCTATGTGAAGAATGCCGACGGAACCGTACAGTTTACACCGGAGGTCAAAGAAATTCAGCAGAACAATGCAGATCAGTTCAAGAAGGAATACCGGATGGGTGAATTCATGTTCTTCGGACATGACAAGCACAAGACACTGAGTGAGGATGCTTTCCCTGAGTCGATCAAGCAGATGCAGGCATGGGGTGAGGGCAAGCTCGTACCGCATTTTATCCTTGAAAATATCGACCCGGATCAAGGGACACCGGAAGCGCGTGCTCTTACAGCAATCAATACGAAGTGGAACACTTCCATGGTCAGCATGATCCGGTCGAAGGACGATACCCAATTCGAAGCCGTACTGAATGAATACAAGCAGTTCCTCGATGCGAACAGCTGGGAGAAGATCGTAGAAATCCGCAGTGAGAAGATGAAAGCGAATAAAGAAAAGCTTGGACTTTAATGGAGTTTGAACTTAGAGCATACAGCGAAGAACGAATAAAGTACGGGGTCACGGAGGAGAACAGCATGCAGAACTTGAAGGACCTGAACATCTACGAATCAAATGGAGAACAATCGTTGTTTGTAAACAAAACGAGAGCAGAGCTTACACCACCGGACGCTGAGGCACAAACGTACAGCATTATTATCGATGACAGCGAGCAGTATCAGGAGATGGATGGCTTCGGAGCATCCTTCACTGATTCGGCAGCCTATCTAATTCATCAGGTGCTCTCGCCTGAGCAGCGTGAGGAGCTGATGCGCCGGCTGTTTGACGCTGCAGAAGGGATCGGGTTGTCCGTTATACGGAATCCGATGGGAGCTTCGGATTATGCCCGGGACTTCTACAGCTATAATGATCTGCCGGAGGGAGACACTGACCCAGAGCTTGAAAAATTCTCTACCCGGCATGATGAAGCGGACATTATTCCGCTCATGAAAGAAGCGGTGCGGCTGAATCCACAGCTCAAGCTGATGGGCTCCCCCTGGAGCCCGCCGGGCTGGATGAAGACAAGCGGCTCCATGATCGGCGGCGAGCTGATCGAGCAATACTATCCGGTATATGCTGAATATTTTGTACGGTATATTAAGGCATATGCGGAGCATGGCTTGTCAGTCTATGCGATTACACCGCAGAATGAATCCTTGTATTCGCCCGGTCACTACCCGGGAATGATATTTCCGGCGGAGGATCAGGCACGGTTCATTAAGGAGCATCTGAAGCCAAGCTTCATCAGAAATGGAATAGATACCAAGATATTGTGCTACGATCACAACTGGGATAAGCCAGAGTACCCGCTGACCGTGCTTGACCAGGCGCTGGAAGCAGTAGACGGTGTTGCATGGCATTGGTATGGGGGCCGTCCTGGCGCACAGACCGATGTATTCCAGGCCTTCCCGGACAAAGAGGTGCATTTCACGGAAGGCTCCGGCGGGGAATGGATTCCGCCATTTGAGCAGGCCTTCTCCAATGTCATGCGTACAGGCATTGAAATTCTGCGCAATTACAGCAAATCGTTTGTGCTGTGGAATATGGCACTCGATGAGAACAATGGACCGGCAGTACCGGGCTTTGGCAAGAGCACCTGCCGCGGAATTGTGACGGTTCATCAGGAGACCCGCGAGCTGACGTATACGCTTGATTATTATGCGCTTGCCCATTTCAGCAAGCATATTCGCCCGAAGGCGGTGCGCATCGGCTCCAGCAGCAATGAAACGGTTCGTTCCGTGGCGTTCAGGAATACGGACGGCTCCATCGCCGTCGTAATCTTCAATGACAGTGAGGAAGCGAATAATGTACAGGTCCAGATGCCAGGTACAGAAGAAGCTCTAAGCTTCCAAATGGAAGCCAAAAGCGCTGTAACTCTCGCCTTCGGCGCTTAACCATTTTTCAATTTCCTTCAATTCATAAAGGCAGCAATAGTGGAGAATCATCTCACCTATAGCTGCCTTTATTTTTTTGGTAATGAAGATTTGTCCCTCCATTTTTATGTCTGCAAACTAAACCCGTTCAGCAAAACATCCCATGTTGCATCATCGCCAGCCCGGTTCGGAATGCCAAGAGAGCAGATGCCAGGAAGCGCCCAGCCGTTATTGACGACGGATGTCAGTCCATCGATGCCATTCACGATCAGAATGTTATAGCTGCCGCCAGTAAGGGGGCGGAGTATATTTTGCAGCTGAAGCGCTTCCTCATATGTGCTGCCCCAGCGGATGAACAGCACTCTTCTGCTCGTGCTTAATACTTCCAGCAGACGCTGGCTGCGCATGTCGATTTTTTGCTTGAACTCGGGATAGACTGCTGTCCATGCCTGCCCCTCGACGACGGGAAAATCATGAACCGATATGACATTATAATAGTGGTCTTTCACAAAATAGGATTTCAGCGGTGTCACCTTCTCATTGTCCACAAAGGTGGCGTATCCGTCGATCAGTCCCATGTTGGGTAGCTCCATGTATCCCTGGAAACGATTTTGCAGCAGCCGATTTACATCAGTCAGTGATAAGGAGACCGACCAGTCGAGCGGGGCAGAGAAGGTGCGAAGCCCTTTCCGCCGCAAGTGGGCTGCCGGCTCGCATGAGCTTCCTAGGCTTACGTAGCAATCATAGGCACCTTGAATTTCTTGCAGGATCATGTCCATTCACTTCTTCCTGATCATTTATACATTCTATGTGCGATCCGGAAGGAAGGACTGGACCTTCGAGGAGATGAGCGGCAGCTTTTTTAATAAGTCGCTGGAATTGGGCTGTGCTTCACCAAGAGGAAGGCTGACACGAGGAAGCACCCCTCTATTCATAAATGAGAAAAAGGAAGCTTCTCTGGCTGTTCATTAAACAACTCACCGGGTCATCGTTTAAAACGCAGGGAAGCTTCCTATTATATGAGTGGTTCACTGAAATGGTTATGGTTAGTCTGAAGAATCAATGTTACTGTTACCGTTAACGTTACTGCAAGGTCTTGTCGATAGCTTGAGCGATTTCATTGAGCTTCTGAATACTTGCCACAATTTCGTTCACCCGATGCTGCTGCAGCTCGGCACTTGCCAGCACTTCCTCGACGGAAGCGGCAGATTGTTCTGTAACGGAGGATACGGAGGCGATCTCATCCGTAATTTGAGTGGATGCAGACTGGAGCTGTATATTCAGATCGAGCAGATGATCTGCCTGATCCATAACCTCCTTCGTATTTGCATTGATCTCCTGAAATAAAGCTGTGATGATATCCGCTGATTCCGCACCAGAGCGGGAAGCGGTCTGGCCCTCTGAAATGCGGACCGCAGCTGAGCTGATATTATTCTGAATCGAAGATAGAATACCTGCAATATCTGATGAAGCACGGTGTGTCAGCTGAGCAAGCTGGCGGATCTCCTCGGCAACAACAGCGAAGCCTCTGCCGTGTTCTCCTGCGCGAGCCGCTTCAATCGAAGCGTTGAAGGACAGGAGATTGGTCTGCTTGGCGATCTCCTCAATGGAAGAGAGGATGCCGCCAATTTTAACATTTTCCGAATTGACCTTACCCATAATCACGGCTGTATTATCAACGAGCTCAGAGACCTGATGCATTTTGGCTGCAAGATCGGTAATCTGGTCTTGGCCTTCCTTTGTCAGCTCGGCAGCCTTGTTGGCCTTTTCACTTGTTGTCTCCGAGGCCGCAAAGGTGCGCTGCACCGAATCATTCAGACTCTCCATCGCAGAGCTGATGTCCGAAACGCTGCTTGCCTGGGATTCGATACCTGCAGACATCTCGTGAAATGCAGCGAGAACCTCAGCGTTGATCTTTCCAGCCATGACGGCATTTTCATTCAGTTCCTTGCCTGAGGTATTCAGCGTTGTAGAAACCGTTCTTGCTTCATTAATGAGCACTTCGACCCGTTCTTTGGCATCGTTCGCCTCCTTCATGCTGACGTCCATATTTTTCAGCATTCGGGTTCCGACCGTACTCTGTCCAATTAAGGTCAGGAGAACGACGATATAGAATGTGTTAAGGCTGATGACATCCACATTGATATAGGCAGTAGCGGCAAAATAATTCAACAAGGCCAGCCCAATGATTCCATTGACAATCATAATAAATCGATCCATATAGAGGGAGCAGAAGGCCAGTCCCAAGTATAATACGAGAGAATTGGTCACAGCTGAACCCATCGACATAATCGAGAAGCTGATAATGTTAATACCGATTACCATTAAGTATCTAATTTGCGGTATGAAGAGCTTTTTCCAATACAGGAAGGTGCTTAATAAACAAACAGGAATGGCTGGATAGGCGATTGACAATACCCCATCCAGCGAATCGATTGTCGATACGATACCAAGGACGGTGCATATCCACAGCAGTAATACCAGCAGACCGTTTCTTTTGTGTAGTTCGAGTAAATCTTGCGTCATTCATGTTCCTCCTGTAATTGAAAATAAATATTTCGGGCGTTTATCTGTTCACAAAAGAATGTTGCTCCAATAATGGCCTGGTATCTTGTAAAAATGTTAAGATAAACATTATCGGCCAAATCACATTCATCGTTCTATGCAGCAATGAAATGGATTCAATCTTTAAATATATCGTCCAAAATCTATACATAGCTTAGGGCTTTTTATGATTTGTAAGAAATTACCTTAGAACAGGAGGAGAGGAGTTTAATGAAGGCAATTATTAATATGATGTATTCGGTGCTGATCCTTATCGCCATCTTGGGCTTGCTCATCACCGATATGTCGTCAAGCAACGTTATGCTGTCCATCACAGCGATCATCATCTGTGCATTAGGACTCTATCTGGTTAATCGGAAGAAGAAGTGAATAAACTGTTCACTGGAGGGGTGCGATGGAAGTGCTCGTTGTCATACTGTTGATTGTTATAGTCGGAGTAACTCCGTTATTTTACCGAATGAACCGACGTATAGGTATGCTGGAGGAACGCATCAGGCAGCTTGAGGATAGACTCTAATGATGTAATAGCCGCTGCAAATGAATAGAAGCGATAAAAAGTGCAGTTAAAGTGAAGCGTACATAGTAAAATAAATAACGCTAATATAGCGAGAGAACTCAACGGTAAGAAGCCTGGATTTAACCGCTCCAGGCTTCTATTCATTAACTGCAAATTTTAGTTTACTCATAGACCCTCACGTTTCCCTTACTTGTTACTAATTGGGCTTCATTAAAGCCGTTTCCCTTGGCGATCATGCGGCCGTCATCCTCGTAAACTTCCCCCAGCAATTCGACCTTGCCGCTCCCAGTCTTGGCCATGAATTGATAATGCTTCGGCTCGCTGATCTTGAAGAACACATCACCGGCTCCTGTCTCACCGTCCAGCTCCTCGGCATTGACCTGCTTCATATCTAGATTTCCTGCTCCGGTCTTTGCCTGCATGAATGCAGCGTTCATTCGCTCCACGGTGATGTAGCCGCTCTTCGTCGTGAGTGACATTTCTTCATACAGCTTCTCAGGCACAATAATGGAGAGTGTCGCACTCTTTTGAACTGCTGCATTGCCGCTAGTATGATTCAATTGCTCACTCGTCGTTCCTTCCGGATATCGAATTCCCGTGGTCAAGGTCTGATCCACCGTGTTAACGAACAGCAGTGGCTGCTCCTCCTGTGACCCATGCTCAATGTTAAGTGTAGCGGTGATGCGATCTGCATTCGGTTCCATCTTGACGAAAATATTACCCTCAAAACCTTCTGCCATCCGTATAGAACGAATGTCCGTGGCATCCACTTCCTGCGTCTGTGTTATATGCTGCGGCTGACCTTCATGATCTGAACCTGTACGTTTCTGTTCTTTAACAGATAATGTAGGGCTCTGACTAACCATGATCTGTTCCTCAACGGTACTGCTGCTTCCAGTCTGACGGTATGTCGGATCATTCCCGCATGAAGTTAATGCAAGTGCGGCCGTCACCGATAGAATGACACTTAACTGCTTCTTCATGCGCCTTCCTCCTTTTGCGTTAGAGTGGTTTACACTTTATTACCCTCTAACGGAAGGAGTAAAAGTAAGACGGCAAGCGAAAAAAAAGGCAAAATCGTTGATCATACAAAAAAACCGGACCGCTTCAGCAGCGGTACCGGCAGGTAGATCTGACATATGGCATCACTATTTCTATTGATCAATTCTTGCTTCGCGGACGGTCATCATTGAATTTGCTGGAAATAGGGTGTACATTGTCTGCTGCTGGCTCAGCGAGTGCCTCCTCGATCTGGTTCTTGATAATGTCGGCATAGATGGTCCGATCGATCTCAATTAAGCTGGGGTAGAGCATGTCGACCAGATCGCGGATCGTTTCCAGCGTGGATCGGAGCTCCCGCTCTCTGGCAGATCGCCTGCTGGTCTTGGATGCCTGCGGTCTGTCCGCCTCCTGATGGATAGGAGATGGGAGCTGCTGCAGGTCCTCATGAAGAAGCTGAAGCTTGTCGGATAGGAGCTGTATGTTCTGGAGCTGTTCTATACAGATGAGATGCCCGTTGCCTTGCTCATCCCACTGTTGATAAATATCGTATAGGGAGAAGGGCTGCTTCCTCGTGTTCATAATGAGTTCGACTCTTGTGCCAGAGTGAACGGGTGAAATGTAACGTTTAGCTTTGCTGATGGAACCTTCGTCCAGCCAATCTGTGAAATGTACTGCTTGCTCGTATATATGTGACGCCGAGTCGGAGCAGGAAAGGATGCTCAGCTCTGCGTCGATCACGATATAAGGGACGGGGATATTAGATGGATTGGATAGATTCAAGAAGAAGACTCACCTCACGTACTGCTGCTGATTGGATCTGTTGTAAGACATGATCCACTGCTCAAGCTCGTAGATATCGGACAGAAAGACCGCTCTGCCATCTACAGCCTCATGGACACTGTATTTTTCAATGATGCGACCGCCAATCATTATGACAGGCTGGGGGATGAGCTTCTCAAAAGCTTCAACGTACTCCAGCAAGGCTGGCAGATGATAGACGATTGAGACGGATAGAGCAACAACATCCGGCTTCCAGCTGAGTGCGCTTAGAGTCGCATATTCCAAGGGCAGATTAGGTCCGTAGAAGCGTGTATCGAACCCGTTCTCTTCGAACATGGTATTCACCATCTTAAGCCCGAAATAATGAGCTTCACCCTTCACACATAGCAGCATAGCACGGTATCCATGGGTGGCAGGCTTTTTTTTGAGTGCTGCATATCTGGACAGGAGAACGTCACATACCCCAGAAGCTAGATGTTCATCAGCTACAGTAATCTGATTCGTTTCCCATAAGGAACCCACGTAACGCATGGCGGGTGCAAGCAATTGTTCAAATATGAAGAGACTGTTTCGGCCGGACTCGACATGTTGAAGTAAGTTTTCCCAGCAAGTCTCTGTGTTTCCTTGCAACATATTTTCTGCAAATTGTTCTGCTTCCATATGCATGACATGACACCTTCTTCGGATATTGGGTATAATGTAACTCATTTTAGTATAAATGAATAGAAAGAACTAGCGAGAAAGAAAGGGACTGGTAGAAGCTTTTGTCGAAATTGACCCATATTCAAAAATATCCTATATGATGGAGGGACTCACTGATATACTGATAGATATCGTCGTTTATATGAGAATAATGACACTTCTAATTAATTACATCAAATTCTTCCGGTTTAATCAAATAATAAGGTGATGATTGATGACTGATGGAACACGTTACTATGAACATCTTGTAGCTGAGGTCATTTCAAAGATCTATGCAAATGCGCCTGAGCTGGCGGATAGATATGGGGAACAGGGAATCATGAAATGCAGAGAAGATAATCTCCATCATATGAAGCATCTTCATACCGCATCTGCACTGCGTAATCCTAACTTTTTTATTGATTATGCCGTATGGCTAAACGGGATACTTGTCATTCATGGGATGCAAACACGTCACTTAACAGATAACTTTCGTTATATCTCCGAGTCTCTTTATTTGCTTGAAGATCTGGACGAACCTACATTAGATTTCTATCGCTATTGTCTGATCGCAGCAATCGCCCAGCTTGAGCCCGGTATTGAATAGTCCGTAACAGTTCGTAAACAACGTAACTTATGAAAGGACATGGAAGGGGAGTAAGCGCATGGAACGAGAGTCTTGGAACATCTCGATGAATGAAGGGGGGGATCACAAGCAATTGGAATCCTCCTCTCCGGTATGTGTAGTAGGCATTGGTGCTTCTGCAGGCGGACTTGAAGCATTAGAAGTGTTTTTTGATCATATGCTTCCGGATTCGGGCATGTCCTTTGTCGTGGTCCAGCATTTATCGCCGGACTACAAGAGCTTAATGTCAGAGATTTTGTCAAAGTATACGACGATGCCCATACGGGTCGCAGAGCATGAAATGGAGATCCTGCCTAATCATGTCTACTTGATTCCTCCTCGTAAGACGATGACCATCAGGAATGGTAGATTGCAGCTGGCAGACGCAGTTAAGCAATCCGCTATTCATTTGTCCATTGATGATTTCTTCGTCTCTCTGGCTGCCGAATACGGCAACAGAGCTGTTGGTGTTATTCTGTCCGGGACCGGAACTGACGGCTCCAAGGGCGTCATAGAAATTAAAAAAGCAGGTGGTCTTGTCATCGTCCAGGACAGGCAGTCAGCCAAATTTGACGGCATGCCAAGCTCTGCCAAAATGACCGGCAAGGTCGATGATATATTAAATCCCAAGGACATGTCGGAGAAGCTTCTCCAGCATATACGCACATTTGGAGTATACCCGCTTGTAGGAGAGCAGGAAAGAATGAGTACGGAGCAATTTATTCAACTGATTTTTGAGAAAATAAAAGAAGAGAGCGGCATTGACTTCACATATTACAAGCGAAACAGTGTGCTGCGCCGGATTGAACGCCGGATGACGATGAACAATGTCAGCTCCATTCAGGAGTACATGACCTATCTTGAAGAGCATCGGGATGAGCTTACTTCGTTAAGAAAGGATCTCCTTATAGGCGTTACGAACTTTTTCCGGGATGCAGAGGCCTTTCAAATTATTTATGACCAGGTGCTGCCCCGTATCTTTGAGAAGAAGAGCTATTCTAAGGAAATCAGGGTATGGGTGGCTGGATGTTCAACTGGAGAAGAGGCTTACTCTATGGCTATCCTTCTCAAGAAGTACGAGGAGCAGCTGGACGATGATTATAATATAAAGATTTTTGCAACTGATCTGGACAAGGAATCCATAGAGTATGCGAGTCAAGGGATATACTCGGAGAGCAACATTCATCATTTGTCGGAAGAGGATGTTGAGCGGTTCTTTATCAAAGATGATGATATGTTCCATGTGAGCAAGGATATTCGAAAGATGATTATTTTTGCGCCTCAAAATATTATTAAAGACCCGCCTTTCCGTAATTTAGATATGGTTACTTGCCGGAATATGCTCATTTATTTGCAGCCGGAGATGCAAGTGAAGGTGTTATCGTTATTTCATTTCGCACTTAATCCGGAGGGCTTTCTCTTCCTGGGTCCGAGTGAAACATTGGGGAGATTTGCGAATCAATTCGATGCCTTTGACCGGAGATGGAATATCTTCTGTCACAAGAGTGGTAAAATGTCCTCTGATCCCGAATCCGAAGCTCAGTCTTTCTCTATGGAAGAAAGAAGCTCCAGCCAGCATTCCTATCGAAGAACAGCCGCAGCTGCGGTTCAGCCAAGAGAACAGGTCCATGTTAAACGATCTGGCGATCTGTATACCATGCTTGCAGAGGAGCATATCTCCCCCGGGATGGTCGTCAATCATCATAATGATGTGATTCATTTGGTTGGAGCCATAAATGAGTATTTAGTGCTGTCTCAAGGTAAACCCAGTTGGAATCTGTACAAAATGATTGATCAGAATGTCGCGGTGACCGTATCCACTGGAATTCAGAAGGTGCGTGATTCAATGCAAAATGTGGTGTACCCTGCACTCCGTATCCAGACGAACCAGGGGGACCGTTTGATCGATCTGCATATCCGTCCTTTTTCGCGAAAGAACAAAGCATACGAGAAATATGTGCTGCTCCTGTTTGAGGATCCGCAGCATTTAAAGCAGGCTGAAGATGTCGTCATGGAGCCTGTGCATATTGATAATACACTGAAGATGCGTATCTTTGAGCTGGAGCAGGAGCTGCAGCGATCCGAGGAAACGCTGCAGGCGACGGTAGAGGAGCTCGAGACTTCCAATGAGGAGCTGCAGGCTACTAATGAAGAGCTGGTGGCTGCAAATGAGGAGCTGCAGAGTGCAAACGAAGAGCTGCAATCGGTTAATGAAGAGCTGGTAACGGTGAATACCGAGTTTCAATTCAAGATCCAAGAGCTTACGGATGTCAACAATGATATGAATAATTTCCTGGGGAGCACCCGAATCGGTACCATTTTCTTGGACAAGCGAATGTGTATCCGGCGATTTACGCCTGCCATTACGAAGGAGATTAATCTGATGGATGTGGACTATGGACGTCCTATTCAGCATATTTCACATCACTTTCGATATGAGAGACTTGTGGATGATGCGCAGCATGTGCTGAAGACACTAGAGCCTCTGGAGAAGGAAATTCAAAGCACAGACGGCACCTGGTACAGCATGAGAATATTGCCTTATCGGACAGAGGATAACTTCACCAGCGGTGTCGTGCTTACTTTTGTCAATATTACAGATTTAAAGGCTGTGAATGAAGAGCTGACGAAGCTCTCTTACGCCATTGAACAGAGTCCGAGCATGACGATCATTACCGATGTCGTAGGTAAGATTGAATATGCGAATCCGAAGTTCACCGAAGTGACAGGGTACTCTTTGCAGGAAGCGAAGGGGCATGATCTAGGCTGCTACAGCTATAGTGATTTTTCAATGAAGGATGTGTTCAAGACTTCTCTGGACGGTGAAACGTGGAAAGGGGAAATCTTAAGCTACCGAAAGAACGGAGAGGAATTCTGGGAATCGGTCAAGATCATTCCGATTACAGATAAGCAGGGCCAAATTATTCACTTCGTGAAGTTATCCGAGGACATCAGCGAACGCAAAAATGCGGAGGAGATGCTGCGCAAGACGGAAATGCTCTCGGCGGTAGGACAGCTTGCAGCCGGCATTGCCCATGAAATCCGTAATCCGCTGACTGCCTTGAAAGGCTTCACCAAGCTGCTCTCTAAAAAAGAGGATGGGAATGCCTACATCGAAATTATGCTGACCGAACTCAACCGGATTGAGCAGATTGTAAGCGAGCTGCTTGTGCTCGCGAAGCCTCAGGCCGTAGAGTTCACAGAGCATGAGCTGGAACCGATCATTCAGGATGTCATCATGCTGCTGGAGACACAGGCCATCATGAATAATGTGGAGATCACTGTAATGTATGAACAGAATCTCAAAGTCATGTGTGTGGAGAATCAGCTGAAGCAGGTATTCATTAATGTCTTGAAAAATGCGATTGAAGCCATGCCGGGCGGCGGGAAAATTAATATTGCCGTCAAGTTGAACGATAATGGCAATATCATAATCTCTTTCGTGGATAACGGTGCAGGTATACCGGAAGCCAAGCTGGCTCGAATTGGAGAACCGTTCTACTCAACGAAGGATAAGGGAACGGGTCTGGGTCTCATGGTCAGCTATAAGATTATCCAGAATCACCAAGGAACCATACACATTGAAAGTGAAGTAGGAAAAGGAACAGGTGTAATTATTGAAATTCCAACCTCGAACAACCAGGCTCGAAGCCTGCTGCATGCAGAGGGGAGTTGACGCTCCTCTCTTTTTAGCATTTAGATGATGACAAATTTCAGTAAAACAGGCCGGGTCGCTGTAAAGTGACCCGGCCTGTTTATTGTAAGGTTCTTTGAATGTGAACCATTCATTATTATCTTAAAACTCTTGACCCCGAACCTTCGAGAATACACAGGTGTCACGAATCGTGCCATCTACCCCGATACTGTCTCCGCGCAGTGTACCTTCCAGTACAAACCCTGCCCGTTTGGCTACATTAGCACTGTTTGTATTTCGGGCATCGCAACGGATTTCGATACGATTCGCGCCAAACTCCTTCACTGCAAAATCGGTAATGGCATGCACCGCTTCTGTGACGTAGCCTTGCCTGGTATGCGAGCTGTGAACCCAGTAGCCGATCTCGAACTTCCGGGTCTCCCAGTTGATCCGGTGCAGTCCGCTGCTGCCGATGAGACTGCCAGTATCCCTCTTAAACAGCAGGAGCTGCAGATCCGTGCGCTCTGTGAAGCGAATCGCGGACTGCCTGATCTGTGTTTCGGATTCCTCTATCGTCGGGGCCGTCTGGGCCCAAGGCATCCATGGTGCCAGCTCGGCGAGGCTTTCTTTAACGGCCTGGTTTGTTAGCGTACCGTCACCCGGTCTCGGTGCACGAATGATCAGCCTTTCACTATCTATACTGTCCGGGAAATTGAGCAGAATCGGATTGAACTTGGTGTTGCTCATAGCAGCCCCTCCTAGAAAATTTTTCTAATAAACATAACATGGTACGTGTTGATGATCAACCCGAAAAATGAGCACCAAAAACGAAATTTGACACCTTATCAACCTCTTGAATTGAAAGTATGATGTATTTATCAAATGTAAGTGCTTACACATGAATATTACAAAATGAAGGGGGCTCCTCTATGGACATGGAACCTCGCCAAGCACCATCCGTTTCTGCTAAGAATGCCAAGGCTCCCCGAGCTTCAGCAGCACTCCAGCTGGGAAAGAAATTCCTTAGACAGAAGCACATACAGACAATGGCTCTGCTTGGTGTAGCCTGGATGTTCATATTCAACTACATCCCGATGTACGGCATTATTATCGCATTCAAGGAGTACGACATTATCGGCTCCATATCCGAAGCGCCCTGGGTAGGGCTGGAGCACTTTAGAGAGTTCCTGGATGATGATAGTCTCGGCAATGTGATTCGAAACACGCTCGGGATGAGCTTGCTCAAGCTCATCATCGGTTTTCCGCTTCCGATCCTGTTCGCCTTGTTCCTCAATGAGCTGAGAAGCATTAAATTCAAACGCACGGTGCAGACGATCTCCTACCTGCCTCACTTTCTATCATGGGTTGTTCTTGGAGGGATCCTCGCGACATGGCTGTCGGATATCGGGATAATCAATAACATTTTGATGGCACTGAATATCATTGAAGAGCCGATCAGCTATCTGGCCGAGCCCAAATATTTCTGGTCGATCATTATTGCCTCTGATATATGGAAGGAGCTTGGCTGGTCTGCAATTATCTATCTGGCAGCTATATCCAGCGTATCACCTGAAATGTATGAGGCAGCAACGATAGATGGCGCTGGACGATTCCAGAAGATGTGGTACGTTACGCTGCCATCCATCAAATCGACGATTACCATTCTGTTCATTCTTGCGGTGAGCGGTGTGCTGAATTCTAACTTTGACCAGATTCTCGTACTGCGCAACTCCCTGAACGACAGTGCAAGTAATGTCATCGACTATTATGTGTACCAGACCGGAATTTTGTCCGGGCGTTATTCTTATTCGACGGCAGTCGGCTTGATCAAATCGGTCATTGCGCTCATTCTGCTGCTGCTTGCTAACAAGGTATCGAAGAAGATTAACGGAACATCCCTTTATTAAGGAGAAAGGAGGGGTCTATAGCCTTGTGGACGCTTAATCGCAGAACCAAAGGGGAGTTCGCTTTTGATACGATTAATACCCTGATTATGCTGATTGTTTGTTTTCTGACGATGTATCCCATCTGGTATGTTCTTGTAAATGCCTTCAACGATGGAACGGATGCCATGCGCGGCGGGATTTACTGGTGGCCTCGTGAGTTCAGTCTCGATAATTTCAAGGCGGTGTTCGATAGCCCCGGCATTATGACGGCAATGGGCATTACCGTTGCGAAGACGGTGGTTGGTACTGCCGTGCACGTCTTTTTTACCGCCATGGTGGCTTACGCCTTCTCTCGCAAGGATTTGATCGGAGGCAAGCTGTACATTCTGATGGGAACCGTCACTTTATTCTTCGGGGGAGGACTCATTCCGACCTTCCTGCTCATTCGGGATTTGCATTTGCTGGACAATTTTCTCGTCTACATCATTCCTGTGATGTTCAGCTTCTTCGACCTCATTATCTTTATGACCTTCTTCCGGGAAATTCCCGAAGGACTGGAGGAAGCTGCACGTATTGATGGTGCCAATGACTGGTCGATCTTCCTGAGAATTGTGCTCCCGGTATCCCTGCCTGTCATCGCGACCATTTCTCTCTTCCATGGCGTTTATCAGTGGAATGATTATTTTACCGGGATGATCTATATCAATAATACCGATCTGCAGCCGATACAGACTTATCTGTACCGAGTCGTTGCCCAGTCGAGCTCTAATCAGATGGTGGCGGCTGTGCAGGGAACGGCAGCAACCAAGACGGTGACTTCACAGTCGATTAAACTGGCGACCATGGTCGTCACGACGCTTCCGATTGTGTTCGTATATCCATTTCTGCAAAAGTACTTCGTAAAGGGGATGATGATCGGATCAATCAAGGGTTAAGCGTAACGCACAGTATAGGAACGGTATATAAATAAGCCGAAAAGGGGTAAAATGCATGAACCAAACATGGGGCATGAAAAGAGTTCTGATGCTACTGGCTTCACTCGTACTTATCTTTACCACGGCATGTTCTTCCTCGGGAGGAGCAGAAGAGACCGATACAGAGACACCGGACACAGAGACGCCAGCCGTTCAGCTGACGAAGGATGATCCGGGTTGGAAGGTGGATACTTCACCGATTACATTTGATTGGTACTTGAATTTCTCCTGGTTTCCAAACCAGTGGGGCGTAGATCCTACCACGAAATATATTACAGAAAAAACAGGTGTCAGTCTTAATTTTATCGTACCAGCAGGAAATGAAAGCGAGAAAATGAATACTTTAATAGCATCCGGTAAACTCCCGGATTTCATTACGCTCGATAAAGGCGACGATGCCGTTCAGAAGATGATTGACGGAGGGCTGGTGCTTCCGCTGAATGAGCTCGCAGAAGAATATGATCCATACTTCTTTACTGCATCGGATGCAGCAAAGCTGTCCTGGTATACACAGCCGGACGGTAAAGTATATGCTTATCCGAATGCTTCTTCCTCACCGAAGGATTATGAGCAGTATGGTGACACTTATGTATCTAACCAGGTCTTTCTCGTGAGAAAAGACATGTATGAAGCGATCGGCAGTCCGGATATGCGAACTCCGGAAGGCTTCCTTGCCGCACTTGAGGCGGCCAAAGAGAAGTTCCCTGATGTAAATGGTCAGCCGCTCATTCCACTCGGTATGCATGAATTTACAGAGAACGGCAACTACTCTCTCGAAGGTTATATTCAGAATCTCCTTGCGATTCCGAAGGAGAAGGACGGCAAGCTCTACGACCGGGCAACGGATCCTGAGTATGTGAGATGGCTTAAGACCTTGCGTACGGCAAATGAAAAAGGGCTGTTATCCAAGGATATCTTCATCGATAAACGTCCGCAGATGGAAGAGAAAATTGCTCAAGGAAGATACTTTGCTATGATTTATCAGCGCAGTGACCTTGCTGCCCAGCAAAATACGCTGTATGCAAACGATCCAAATTCTGTATACATCGCGGTAGATGGACCATCCAACACCAACTTGGATACACCGACCTTGGATGGACCGGGAATTTCAGGCTGGACGGTGACATTGATCTCCAAGAATGTAAAGGATAAGGCACGTGCGATCCGCTTCCTGAGCTACTTGAACAGTGAAGAAGGCAACAAGGATCTCTACCTAGGTGAGAAAGGTGTCACTTACGATACGATTGACGGCAAGGATCAGTTTAAGCCGGAAGCCTTAGAACTGCTGAATAAGGATCGTTCCGCCTTCGACAAAGAGTACGGTGCTTCATTTACCTTCTGGATGCTGATGAACACGAATATTACTGCACAGTGGACTCCGCCGTCCGTTGAGCCGTTCAAGCAAATGGAAGATTGGACCAAGGGTAAAACAGTAAGCGCTTCCGAGTTTGAATTGCTCAATCCGACAGGGAACTCGCCGGAAGGGATTATCAATACGAAGCTTGCTCAGCTGTGGGGCAAGACGCTGCCGAAGCTCCTGATGGCAGAATCCGAAACAGAGTTTGATTCCGTCTGGACGGAATATCAAGAGAAGCGCGAGAAGGAAGGACTTGCCGAGGTTCTGGCCTTCCAGCAGAAGAAATACGAAGAGAACGTTACGAAGCTGGCTGAGTTCTTGAAATAGGCTGACAAGTCCAGACTAGCTGTATAAATATGTAATGAGATGGTTCGAATGACCCGCAGACTGCGGGTTTTTCGAGCTTTCACCTGCAAATACAAGCAGAAATGGGATGGATTTATTGTGATGAGAAGAGGAACCAATCTGGTGCAGGGCTTTGTCTCCTGGTGGGAGCACCGATCTCTGCAGAGTCGTCTGATTGCAGCGTATATTGCCATAATACTGGTGCCGAGCCTGCTCGTATCCATCGTTTCTTTTCGTGCGATTAATGAGACCTATATGAAGGATGCGGTAGACAAGAGTGCCTATATTCTCGATATGGAGAAGCTGCATATCATGAACCAGATTGAGTCCATGGAGCGTTCGGCGCAGCTTGCTGTTTCAGACAAAGAGGTGCTGAATTATTTAACGAGGAAGACAGAGCCTCCTCTGGGAGAGCTGGTCGATTTTAATATGAGCGCTTTTGTAAATCTGACAAGAATCCAGTTCAACAATCCGAACATCGAGCATTTGCATCTGTTCACGGACAATCCGTATGCCTATGAAATATGGCCGATTATTTACAATGAACGACGAATCAAGGACGAGATCTGGTACAAGGATACGTATGGTCTTGGCGATCTGCAGATGTGGTCCTTTCAGCACACCGACCGAGATCTTATTAAACGAACGGTAGAGCAGGAGCCGAAGGTATCTTTGCTGCGTGAGATTAGTGTCATTAGTGGAGAGCATTCCGGCATTATTCAGGTTGATATGCTGCTCTCGGAATTCTCACCCCGAACCTTTACGGTCCAGGATGAGCAGTCCCAGCTGTTTCTGGTTGATGAGGAAGGAGAGATCTTCTCGCGCGCGAAACAGTCACTGCTCAGCAATGCTCCCATGATGGAGCAGGCGATTCAGGCTAAATTCCAAGCGTTGTCTGATGGCGAACCTTGGCAGATGGAGTACAAGGAGGCGGGCAAATCCTATATTTTTCTGAGCGTCCCGCTAGAGGGATTGAACGCCCATTTGCTGAATGTGCTGTCCATGGAGGACGTGCTGGCCCAAATATCCAAGATCCGTAACACGACGATCGGGATCAATATTTTGTTTATTGTGATCTTTACAATTATTGCTTATGTACTGAACTCCTTCATTCTGAAGAATCTCGTCAGACTTACGGATGCGATGAAAAAGGCACGCCGGGGCGAGCTGTATACAGGAGTCGTCATCCGGGGCGGCGGGGAGATTGGCGAGCTGGCTTTTCATTTCAATAAGCTGATGAACAAGATTAACGAGCTGGTCGCTGTGGCTGTCCGTAAAGAAGCGATGTCCAAGGAAGCCGAGCTCAGAACACTCCATAATCAGATTGACTCTCATTTTCTGTACAATACGCTGGAGAATATCCGAATGCTGGCCGAGATGGAGGATCAGCGGGAAATTGCGGATTCGCTCACCTCACTTGGGGGGATGATGCGATATAACTTTAAGTGGTCAGGGGATTATGTGAAGCTGAGAGATGAGCTGAGGCATATCCGAAATTATATTGAAGTCATGAATATCCGGTTCGATACACCGATTACGCTGATTGTAGATGTACCGAATGTAATGCTGGAAGCCGAAGTGCTGAAGATGTCGCTTCAGCCCATTGTGGAGAACAGCGTCAAGCATGGCTGGTATGAGGAAGCCGAGGTGACCGGATCCAAGGATAAGACGATTATCATCCGGGCAGAGGCAGTCCGCGGCAAATGCCAAATCTGGATCCAGGATAACGGAACGGGCATGGCGGAGGAAGAGCTGAAGCTGCTAAGGAATCAGCTCCACAGCTCAAGCTGCGAGAAGGTGAATTCAGGAGAAGCTCCTGCTTCGAGTGCAGTGAACGAGGTCAGCCGATCGGATCGATCTGCTGGGATTGGGCTGATGAATGTGCATCAGCGGATTCAGCTTTTTTTTGGAGCACAATACGGTCTGATGCTCCATAGTACACAGGGTGTGGGTACGATCGTTACCATTACTTTGCCAACAGTGGTCATGACAGGGGGAGATGAAGGTGAGGAAACTCATAATCGTGGATGATGAGAAGAATATTCGCCTGGGACTTAAAACGATGATTGAGCGGCAATATCCATCAGCCTATCATATTGAACTGGCCTCGAATGGACAAATGGCGCTTGAGCTGAACCGTGCATCTCGTGCAGATCTGATATTAACCGATATCCGCATGCCTGTACTCGATGGCATCCGGCTGCTGGAAGAGCTGGATCGGGAGCCGGGAGGAAGAAGGCCGGCCGTCGTGCTGCTGAGCGGCTATGATGATTTTGAATATGCGAAGACGGCGATCCGGTACAAGGTGAAGGATTATTTGCTGAAGCCGATTCAGCGAACCGAGCTGTTTGATATGCTGAATCGGGTGGATAAGGAACTGAGCGAATTAGAAGCCGCGAATCTGGAACGAACTCAGGAAAAAAATGAGCTGCAGATGGAGCAGCGCAAGAATTGTTTAAGGCAGCTTCTATTTGGCAGAGGGCCTGTGATGGAAGAAGAACTCCAGCAGGCAGCTCATATTATACCAGCAAGCTCTTATGCTGTCGCGATGGTGCTGTGCAGATATGTAGATGGGTCCGTTATGCCTACAGGGGAAATTCAGCGTCTGGTCGAACGGCTTAGTCATTCGATGGATGTTCGGCCAGAGCTTGTCCTCACGGATATAGAAGGAAGGCTTATTCTCGCAGGAAATACCGCAGACTGGTATCAGGCACTGGCGAGACAGGCAGAACAGAAGGGATGGAACGGATTTCGGATCGGAATCAGCACGGAGCAGAGCGATCTGGCACAGGTTCGGGAGCAATATCTTGAGGCACAGGCTGCGCTGAGATATACGTTCTTGCATCCAAGCGCTTATTATATCGAATATGATGCAACGCTCACGAATCGGATGAATCCTCCACTGCCGTATGGCAGCCTGCGGAAGCTCGGAAATATGCTGGGAACGGATAGGGTGGATGAGATGAAGAGGCTGCTCGCCTCTATTTTTGAACTGGATCATCTGAAGCAGATGGATATGACTTATCTTGAGAAGGTAAGCGGGTTAATCAATGAGAATGTGTTCGATGAGGTGTTTAGGAAATACGGGGAGTCCTCGGTGGAAGTACTGAAGATGTATAGGCTGGTCGGCAGCCTGAACAATTTCCAGAGCTTTAACGAGTATTACAGAAAGCTGGAATACCTGCTGGTCAGCGTAAATGATTATGTGTCCCGTATACGGCTGGCGCATAGTGAGCATGCGGATATGAAAGAGGCGATCCGTTATATACAGGAGCATTACGAGCGTCCTCTGAATATGGCGATGGTCAGCAATCATGTATCGCTTAATTATTCGTATTTCAGCGAGGCGTTCAAGGCATATACGGGAGACAACTTTGTGTCTTATCTCAAAAAGGTACGTATCCAGCGGGCCAAGGAGCTGCTGCTTAACAAATCTACCATGAAAATGGCGGAGATCAGCCTCGCGGTGGGCTTTGAGAACAGCAAGCAGTTCTCCCGTGTATTTAAAGAGCTGGAGGGCGTATCTCCGCATGAATATCGCCAGCTCGGAGGCATGGACACAGAACGTGGAGAGTGAAGCTGAGCGTTATTGAAGCTTCAAGCGGTGAGGCTGGGGAGCAAGCAGACATAAGGAAGGCTGGACAATGAGCTTACGGGGGGCGTAAAGCTTAAGGTCCAGCCTTTGTATTATTCTATGCGGTAGGTAGCAAAAGGTTTCGAATAGATAAATCGGTCGCTGATCTCACCCAGCTTCTCGGCAAGCTCGGTATTGATCTCGATGTCGAGACTTCTCAAGTTGTCATCCAGCTGCTCCGTACGAGTTGCGCCGACGATGACGGTGGATACAGCAGGCTGGTTCATGAGCCAGGCAATGGACAATGCACTTGGAGCATGTCCGGTCTCCGCGGCAAGATCAGCTACCTGCTGTCCAAGTGTTACATTATGATCCTCCAAGAATCGCTTGAAATTCGGATCTGTTTCTGCCCGGGAGCCGGCGGGAGCAGAGGACTTCTCTGTATATTTTCCAGTAAGAATGCCGCCGGCTAGTGGGAAATAAGGAATGATGCCGACACCTTGGTCCAGGCACATGGGAACGAGCTCGCGCTCCGGCGTTCGGTCTGCCAGTGAATAGCTGACCTGATTGGAGACAAAACGCTCATAGCCTCTCAGATCGCTGATGCCGAGTGCCTTCATCAGCTCCCAAGCCGCATAGTTGGAGGCACCGATATAGCGCACCTTGCCTGCACGAACCATGTCATCGAGTGTTCGCAGTGTTTCTTCCAGCGGTGTATTCGGATCGAATGTATGAATCTGATACAGATCCACATAGTCGGTTTGCAGCCGCTTCAGGCTGTTCTCCAGCTCCTGCTGCAGATGATAACGGGAAGAGCCGCGTCCATTCGGAGCGTCATTTCTGGCGACGAGTCCGGCCTTGGTCGTAAGCACAACCTGGTCTCTTTTTCCTTTTAGCGCTTGACCGATAATGCGCTCGGATTCTGTTCCGGCATAGATGTTGGCGGTATCGATAAAGTTAATTCCGCTGTCGATCGCATGATGAAGAATGCGGGCTGAAGTCTGTTCATCTGCTCTTTTGCCGAAGGAGTTAGTGCCAAGACCGAGAAGAGAGACCTGCATGCCGCTGCGTCCGAGGTATGTATATTTCATAAGTATCGCTCCTTTGCTAGATGGTATAAGTGAGGTTTAAGTGACAGATAGCATTAGTTCTAGATTAGACTTAACTTCAGCAGAGATGAGATCAATTAAGGGTTCTAGTTCCCCGTTATCTGCCTGCTCCAGTGCGGAGTAATAATCTTGGCGCTTTTCATTACGAATGATGGCAGGAGGATAACCATGCTTTAGCAACACAAAGTTCATCGCAAGCCGACTGACTCTCCCGTTACCATCTGTAAATGGATGGATCGCTGTGAGCTTATGATGAAGTAATGATGCAAGCTTCACGGGATGCATGTCTGAATTTTCGGTGTACCATTGTATTAGGCGTTCCATTTCATAAGGTACTTGGACTGCAGGAACATATTGATGGATATTCCCCGAAATCGTGAGCACATGATTATCCATCTTTTTGTAGTCACCAGGAGAAAAGTCAATATCTCTCACTCCCTGAAAAAGAATGGCATGAAAATCTTTAATAATCCGCTCTGTTAAATCTCTCTGTTGAATGGCTTCGTGAAGATAATCAATTGCTTCCGCATGGTTTATTATTTCAAGATGCTCTCTTAAAGATTTCCCCTTGACCGTCAGTCCTTCTCTTAAGAAGAATGCTGTTTCACGATAAGTAAAAGTATTTCCTTCAATTGCATTCGTATGATAAGTCCACTCTTCACGAAATTTCTGAGCGATGGTACTCATCAGCTTTGGGTCGATGGGACGTTTCTTGTCCACTTCTGTTCGAAGAGCATCAATTTGATTAAACATGAGCATTGTTCCTTCCCTCTTCTTCTTACTAGCATTATATCAAATGAAACTAGTTTCAATACTACTCCTATTGTTGCGATATGGCTTCAATTTACTCTCTACTTTAATTATAAACAATATATTGATTTAGATCAGGCTTGGAGAGGATATGGCAGCGACTCTTAATCAAGGAGGGACAGGCGTATATGAATTGGGAGAAGTGCAGTATTCAAACGGAGAGAGGATACTTTGAATATTTTAAAAAGGGCAAGGGATCAGCATTGTGCGTCACTCATTTGTATAGTGCATATGATGAGCGAGGAAATACATTTGCCAATCCTTTCACCAGTCATTACAGCGTATACTTAGTGAACCTTAAAGGCTGTGGGGGCTCAGATCGAGCAAAAGTAAAAAGTGAATATGGAATGCTTGAGAGTATTAAAGATCTGGAAGCAATTCGTAAATCACTTCAAATAGAGCGCTGGGGTTTTGCAGGTCATTCAACTGGTGGGATGCTGGCGTTAACTTATGCTATTGAATATCCGGCAGCGTTGACGAAGATCATTGCTGGCGGTACGTGTGCAAGTAAGGAGTACATACAGAATCCAAAGAGTATTTACTGTAAAGGTAATATGAATTTTAGACGCATTAGTGAGATTATGAACGCCTTAAATTCACCTGAACGACCCAGGACCAAAGACAAGCGCTTGGTTTTGAATGGGCAATGATGTCATACTATCGTGAAGAGAAACTGAGAGAGTCTTTAAAGATACCGAATAGTGGGAGAACAGTGGGTGCTCGCTTGAACTATTTTATACAAGTCGATTGCCGAAATTATGACGTTCGTGAGCGATTAAGCGAGCTCTCGATCCCTTCCTATATTTATGCAGGTCTCCACGATGCACAGTGTCCCTACGAGTATGGTGTGGAAATTGCAGATCTAATTCCAGGCTCAGTCTTCCGAACGTTTGAATATAGCAACCATAATCCTTTTGTGGAGGAAGCGGATGCCTTTGAAGAGTTTGTTGCGATGACAAAGTAAGTGATAAAAACTACAGACAGCCCTACAACTTCATCGTTGTAGGGCTCATTGTCAATTTACAATAGAAGAAACACTTTATGGGAGAGGGACCGCCTTTCGCCAGCCCCCGGCTTCGGTGATATTTTCTGCACCCTCTGCTGCATAAACCTCGCAGATAAATCCTGGCACTTCAGTCCCGTCCTCCAGTTCGATCTTTCCAATACCAAGGGGAGCAGGGATGGATGCCGTAAATTCACCAAAGGCTTCAAGCGGTATTTCCCATACTTCCAGCTGAATAGAGGCGCCTCCTTCATTCACTTTGATCAGACCGGGCTTAGCCGGTGATGTATTCAGCTTTACTAGCTGATACTTTGGTGCGGTCCGTGCCTCTTTTATGAATTTTGCACCCGCGGATTGCATTTGCACTTCCAGTGGATATCCCCTCATGTGAAGTCCGCATACGGCAACTTGTGTAGTTCCGGAGTTATCAGGAAGGCTTTCTTCTTTTGTCAGGGGAGAACGGAGATGCTCAATAGGTTCCTCTGTCTGGCTTTCAAATTTGGCCGCTGTATTAACAATGAGGTGCTCTTGTCCTGACAGGGCGAAGAACGTAATACCAAAAGGAAGAAGGTCTGCCGCATCGTCAGCCGGCACTGCAGCAGCGCATAAATCAAGCAGATTACAGTGATTGGTATATCGTCCCATATCCCTGTTTGCTGCAATCGGATTCCGGGCTACGTCTTCACGCCGCCATGTACCTCCGCAGGTCGGCATAACGAGGACCGAATTCTCAAGGAGCACAGCAGCCTGCCGTTTGTAGCTTTGCAGCCGGTGCATGGCCTGGAATACGGAGCTCGCACTATAGGCATCTCCTGCCCCGGAACGCAGAACTTTTTCCGTTACAGGAAAGGTGCTGCCGGGATGCGCTTCAATAAACGGACCAAGACCTGCCCAGCGCTCAGCAACCAAGGCATCGTCATACAGCAGTTTTGCTGCTTCCATAAATAGGTCGGTGTTTATGGGTTCTACTGGGATTCCGAGTGCTGCGAGCCGGTTCTTCGCTTGTCCCCATGCTTCTTTGTACTCCTTTTCAAAAGGACCGTAGAATAAATCTTTCTGATCGGGAATGAGGAGCTTAAGGGGTGCAGCTGAGGACTGCATTGGGATCGATCGAGACCAATGGTCCTTCTCATCGGCAGATCGTACAACTTCATCGATTAGAAGAGCCTCTTGCAGCCGATGTGTAAATACGGTAACACAATCCAAACTTGCCGACGCAGGTACAACACCCCGGAGGGACCATGCGCCAAGGCTTGGCTTCCAGCCGACCAGCCGGTTAAGTGCGGCAGGAACCCTGCCGGAGCCAGCTGTATCCGTCCCTAAGGCAAAAGCAGCCTGACCGCGTGCTACCGCAACGGAGGAGCCGGAGCTTGAACCTCCGCTGATCAGCTCCGGTCTATAGGCATTATGCGTGTCACCATACGGACTCCGTGTTCCGACAAGTCCTGTGGCAAACTGGTCCAGATTTGTTTTGCCGACAGGGACTGCGCCAGCATCAATCAGCTTCTGGACAACAGCAGCGTGTTCGGAAGGGGGGTAGGCAAAGTCAGGACATGCGGCTGTCGTAGGATACCCGTTTACATCAATATTATCTTTGACAGCAAAGGGAATACCCCAGAGCGGGTATTCTTCCTTATCCATCGTTTCGAGTCTCTCTAGATAAGGTGCAATACGCTCCATGGAAGGCGGGACAATCCATATATTCATGTCACGGTCTTCCTCAGCACGTAAAGTGATGGTCTCCATAATTTCCCGTGGTGTCAAGGCTTGGTCTTTATATAATTGCTGTAATCCAGAAATCGTTAATCTCTCTGGAATAACGTCATTAGAAACTCCGTATTTGTTTAATTGCATTGTTCGCCCGTTCCTTTCTGTGAAAAATACATTGCTGTTGTCTGATTCCGTTAGCTGATTGATCATCATATTCTCTATTAATCCTGCCGCATAAAATGAAGTTTAATCGCGATCTCCAGTTGAAGCCGGTCATCCGCATGATCAAAATCGATGTTCAGTAGCTCCTTTATTCGTTCAAGCCGGTGCGTAATCGTATTGTAGTGTGTGTAGAGCGCCGCGGCTGTTTTTTTGGCATTCATATTGTGCTCCAGATACGTTCTGGCAGTAAGAAGCAGAGACGCAGAATGCTTGCTGTCATACTCTATCAAAGGTGCGATATATGTATCCCGAAAAAGGCAGGCATCCTTCTCATCGGATAGCAGATACAACAAGCGATAAATTCCGAGCTCCTCCATGCTGACACTTGGCTTATCAATTCCAACAAGCCTTGAGATGAAGGCGATCTTAATGACTTCTTTGTAGCTCTCGTGAATAAGCTCCAGCGATGATACGGGCTTCCCGATACATAGGGAAAATGGAGGGTCGTTATGTCCTTGGAACAAACGACTGATTTCGCCTGTTACAAGTCGTACAGCAATAGCTTCTGATGATTCTGGGACGATAAACAGAAGTTCATTGCGGATGACCACGGCTTGAATGTCAACGGTATCTCTGCCGCGTCCCTCGGAACGAACAGCAGTCCGAAGTTTCATGACCGCCTGCTTCAGCTGCTCTTCACCTGGATGGCTGCCTAGCGGACGGGCTAATATAACAGATAACTTCTGGGAAGGCGGGAATATGATTCCGCTGGCTTCCGCTCGCATTCGGATGTCCGACTCTAGTGGGATGCGACCCAGAAGCCAGTCCTGAAGAAATTGATCCAAATATTTGTACTCTATTTCTTCGCGCATGCGAATCGTAGAGAGCTCCATGCCAATCAGCATGCCTGCTCTTTCAAGAATAAGAGTATCGAGCTCTGAGTGCGGAACATGTTTCTCTGCCGTAAGCAGCACAGAAGCGGAATGGTTATTCCCGCTGCCATGAACCGGCGTTAATCGGACGGGAGCTTCTTGTGCGTCCGCCCGGGAAGCGCTGGTTAAAGACTCAAGCTGCTTAATCCAGAACGTGTACGGCTCCATATCTGAATTTGCTGCCATTTCGTCTGCCGTGTCTGAGCTATACATCCGTCTGCTTTCATCAAACAGCACCGTAGGTCTATGGAGTATGCTTTCAAGGTAAGCGATCAGCTCATGCAGTGAGCTGCCATTCAACACGAGCTTGGACATTTGCTGGACATAGTTGTTGAGTTTAATGAGCATCTTGGTTTCCTGTGCTAACACTCTTTCCATCGTCTCCCGCTGCACATCAGAGAACACGGTATGTGGCGGCAACTCAAAGATAGGGAGGTTATACTCGTCCCCAAGCTTTAATGTCTCCTCGGGTATATCATCTAGGAAGCGCTTAGTCTTTACCCCTAATGCGGCAACACCCTTGTTGACGAGCTGTGGAATCATATCTGTGAGCATGGAGGGGTTATCCCGAAATGGGTAGCCGGTTGTCATTAGGAACTCGCCAGCTTTTACCCAATCCGTAATATCGGGTACTTCCATCACATTGACCCGGGTAATCGGATGGTGAAGTCCGTCCGCACCCGCACGGAGTCGAATTCCCTTCAGATGGGAGAGCTCAAGAATATCGGCACAAGTGAATTCTGCATCTTCAAGCAGGGGGATCGTCGGGTAAGTCATAGCTATTCCTCATTTCTTCTGGAGCTATCGAAAGAGAGAGTTGAAGTGAATCAGGATCTGCTTGCACCCGAGCTGCTGACTGCAGAGGCTTTGGCTGTATTTAGTGAGATCAGAAGATAAGCGGCTCCTCCTGCAAGCATGGATACAAAGGCTGTTGATAAGAAGGGTGCGAACTGCTCGACGGCAAGACCAATTAGTGCACCGATAATCCAGGCAGCAAAGGCAGGGATACGTACTGACTCGCTGATATCTGCTCCTTTACGCAGGAACAGCTGGTCACAGATAATGACAGCGCCGATAGGTGGGACGATAATGCCTAATAGATTAAGCCAGTCAGCGAAGTGATTCCAAGCCCCTGATACAGCAAAAATAGTGCCGATGACGCCGAGAACGATGGCGGTTTCCCGCATTTTGCGTCCGGTCAGACTGGACCAGCCTACTGCACCGTTGTATAAGCAATGAGCACATACACTTCCTAGATTAAGGAATAGAAGAAGAATAGAGATTAGAGCAATAGCGCCGCCTTTGCTGGCGATGTATTGGAATAGATCCGAATTCTGACTGGCTGCTGCTGCGATAAGTCCGCCAAATACCATAGCGATCATGCAGGCTAGAGGAAAAGCAGTAAACGTAGCGGCCAGTGCCTGCTTTTTATTTTTGGACCACCTATTAAAGTCAGCAGCCATCGTTCCAGAATCGATGAACAGTGAGATAACCATGGTTATGGCGATTCCCATACTGATCGCTCCTGTACCTTCGAAGCTGGTAATGGAGGATACGCCGCTGGCGGCAGCCGCATCGTAGACGGCCCAGAGTCCAATGATAAAGAAGAAAGGTGCGGAAACAGCACCGATATAAGTGAGGGCTTTGACGCCAAAAAGAGTGAGAACAATGTACAAGGTGCCGGCGATGAGTGTAATAACCAGAGCGTTCGTACCAAATGCTTCATGCATGCTGCTGCCGGTGAGTCCGGTTTGCACCGCGAACCAGCCGATAACAAGAGTAGAGAGCAAGCCGGAAACGATACGTGCCCCTTTGCTGCCGAAGGTGATCGCGGATTGCAGCGAGAAGTTGTAGCCTTTATTGGCAGACAGCATGGCTAGAACTCCTACATAGCCGAACAAGATCAGGTTGCCGATCAGGATGGACAGCATACCTGTCCAAAAGCCGAGTCCGCCGACGATTGCAGCACCAGTTACCGCGCTTGTCATAATCATGGGGAACCCGACCCAGACCAGCGATACAGAGAGCAGACTCTTACGAGCCTTTGCAGGGACGGCTGAATTCTCGTATTCTTCCTCTAAGATTTGATGTTCATGTTGACTCATATGGTTTCATCCCCTCGAAATGTAGATTTCACAATGAATAGAGCACTTGCGGTAAGCTTTATTTACGAAGTTGCTGAAGGGCAGCAATTACAGATTTGGAATCAGACACGGCACCGAATACCCCGCCTTGCATCGTGACCATGTGCAGTGCCGCCAAATGGTTGTTAGGGTCCGTTGCTCCCGTGCAGTCTTCGAGAATGACGCATTCATATCCACGGTCGTTAGCTTCCCGCATCGTCGTATGTACACAGACATCTGTTGTAATCCCCGTTAAAATCAGGTTCCGGATCCCCTTGGTCCGCAGAATCATATCCAAGTCCGTTGCATAGAAGCAGCCTTTGCCTGGCTTGTCCAGCACAACTTCTTCTGGAAGCGGAGCGAGCTCTTCAATGATGTTCCAACCAGGCTGATTTCGTACCAGGATTCTGCCGGCAGGTCCTTCGGAGCCGATCTCTGCTCCGATCTGCTTACTGCGCCATCTTTTGTTCGCAGGGAGATCGGATAAATCCTCGCGGTGTCCTTCTCTTGTATGGATAACTGTAAGCCCAGCGATCTCACGGACCTCTGCTAGGAGCTGCCGTATAGGTTCTATGGCACGACGTGTAAGGGAAAGATCGTAGCCCATTTGGTCAACATAGCCGCCGGGTCCACAGAAATCGATCTGCATATCGATAATAACGAGTGCTGTATTGTCAGCTCTAAAATCACCATCAAACGGAAAATGATAAGGCCTAGATTCAATATGCATGCTGTCCCACTCCTCTTATGTTTTAAAGATAAATGAAAAAAGTCGAAACCTTACATAACGTGTTATTATAATCACCTGATTTGTTATATTATATTACATGAATAATCAGAAGTCATTGTAAATATTTCATAATAAATATTATTTATGATTGTGAAATAGTTACAATTAAGCTGAGATCGAGAGTAAAAATATGAATAAAATCTTACATAACGTAGTTTTTATACGGTTTTATGGAGTGAGTGCATTGAGAAAATGACAATCCATTTTAGGTAAAAAATAATTAATAAGCGTTAGAAAATATGACATAAGAGAGGTGGGGAAGAACATAGCAGGAGGGATTTAAATACGTAATCCGAATTTCCAATTCAAAAAAACCTCCAAACCTGAGATGATATCAGGCTTGAAGGTTAATTCTGATCAAGAGATTGGCATGCCAGCGCTTTATTTTGCTTCAAACTGTACTGCTTCTGCAGTCGCCCAATTGCCTAATGGAGACACTTCATAGCTGACTCCAGGTACAAGCTTGGCTCCATTTTGCAGCTCGAATACGCCGGCTGCTCCTAAGCGGGTCTGTACCTTGTATTGTGCTGTCAGTGTTGTACCGTCAGAGCCCTCAAGCTGAATAGAGCGGTAAGCGAACAGCTCGTCTCCCGGGTCGGCAGTAAGCTTCACCTTTAAGGTGATCTCATCTGTTTGAGATACGGAGGCGATCTCCAGCGGAGCAATCGTATCCGCTACAAATGAATCGTTCTCCAGTGTGAACCAGTCGGAAGAGACGGTGTATGTCACTCCTGGCTCAAGCAAAGTCCCTTGCGGCAGACGGAATTTCGGCTCCTGTTTGCCGTCTGTCGACTGTGTGAATCCTACATAGCTTACCGTAATCGGCTCTCCGCCTTCTGGCGTCAGCGTTGCTTGACGAGTGGCGAGAGAAGAGATGACCTGAATCGGATTTCCGTCCCATCTGTTATTCTCATCCAGCACGATCGCGTTCGCACCCCGTCCGCCTGAATAAGCGGAGATCAGGTAACCATAGTCGATTACACCATTCTCACGGAACGAATCCACTTCAAATGTATCCTGCGCGACTTGGCGTGTACCGCTCATTCTGATCTTCTCATCGCTTGCTGGAACCTCAAATGTTTGCTCGCCTTTATATTGAAGCGTATAGGTTGCTCCAGGCTCCATCGTTTGAACGGGCACGATATAGGTAGCAACCGAGCCGGTCTTGAGTCTTGGCTGGTTGACCAGCTTGAGATTGCCCTCGTTAAAGTTGAAATTCGCTTGTGCTGCTGCTGTTGCTTCATCTTCAAGGGTCATCGGCTGATTGAATGTAACCTCAAACGTAATTTGATTCAGTGCTTTGATCGAGACGATCTGAGCTGATGCAGAGCGAATCGCTTTTTCTGCTTGTACGAGCAGACTTGCTGCATCACCGCGGGTAACATGGGACGTATCGAGCTGAAGCTGTTCCATCCAGTACTGAACCGATTTGATGTCACGCTGCAGTGCCTTGGCGATCATACTCGCCATCTGCGTGCCATCTGCAGGCTTGTTAGGCAAGAACTTTGAACCACTATCAATCAATCCATGCTCAGAAGCCGTGTTCAAATATCGGTCATACCACTTATCTCCCGGCTGAACGGGCTGGCTGCTTGGAGTCAGCTCCAAGGTGAGCACGATCAATTTTACCAGTTCTGCATTGGTTACGAGCTGATCGGCCATCATTTGACCGTTTCCATACCCATGAAGCACGGCTTTGTCGATCAGATGCTGAATCGCCTGCTGGGTCGAGTTTGCGATTACGTCCTGCTGTCTAACCGCAGAAGGAAGAGAGGCTGCACTTACTTGATAGGGAAGCAGCGCTCCTCCGGCTATAATGGTGGATAATCCTAGAATGACCGCCTTTTGATTTGCTTTTCTCATATTTCCTCTTCCTCTCGATCTAATGTGGTGTTCGCCTATGCGATAATTCTATGGTAAACGACCACTCTAAATCGGCTGATAAGGAAATATAAACAATTTCTAAACAGAGTCATAACAATTCGCAAATTGGCCGGCGTCTATAGTTATAGCTATACGGCGAAGCGGTAGCCTGCTCCCCATACCGTTTCAATAAACTGGGGATTGGACGGGTCAGCTTCAATCTTCTCGCGAATACGCGAAATATGTACGGTAACGGTCGCAATTTCTCCGTTTGATTCGAATCCCCAAATCCGTTCAAACAGCTCCTCCTTCTTAAATACCCGGTTTGGATGCTCTGCCAGAAACACCAGAACTTCGAATTCCTTAACGGTCAGCCCGATTTCCTTACCGCGAAGAAATACACGATGCGAAGCTTTATTGATGGACAGCTCACGAATATCAATCGTTGCCTGCGGAAATTCCTGCTTCATACGAGTAAATCGTTCGTACCTTGCCATATGGGCTTTTGCTCTTGCGACCAGTTCGTTAGGGCTGAATGGCTTCGTTATAAAGTCATCGGCACCGAGGCCAAATCCTCGAATTTTATCAATTTCTTCTTTTTTGGCAGATACGATCAGGATGGGAACATCGAGCTTCTCTCGAATCTGCCTGCATATCTCGAAGCCATCGATTCCCGGCAGCTGCAAATCCAGAATGACAAGATCATAACCACCGTGCAGTGCTTTATTCAGTCCTTCCGATCCGTCAAGCGACAAATCGGCTTCATAGTCGTGGAGCTGGAAATAATCGCGCTGCAACTCGGCGATGTATGGGTCATCCTCTACGATCAATATCCGTTTCATCTGCTTCACCTGCGATCCTCAAATAATTTAAGTGTGAAATGTAAGGCGAGTCCTTGACCCGGCTCGCTGTCTGCTCCAATCTGTCCGCCATGTCCTTCTATGATTTGCTTAGCAATGGCAAGGCCGAGGCCGCTGCCTCTAATCGCTTGACTGCGTGAAGGCTCTTCCCGATAAAAGCGTTCAAAAATATGGGGCAGCGAGTCCGGATGAATTCCCGGCCCGTTATCGGAAATTCGCACAACAGCGAATTCATGCTGCTTGTCTATGCGAATGGTGATTTGTTTCGGGGATTGCACCATATATTTCAAGCAATTGTCAAATAAATTGAGCAGGACGCGCTTCAGCTTTTCGCGGTCGGCAAGCACATACAGCTGTTCCTCAGATAAGGTGTTATTCCAGACAATCTCAACTCCGTGGTTATCGAATTCAAGAGTGAGCTCGTTTACAACCTGCCGAACACAGCCGTTAAGGTCTACCTGTTCAAAGGAAAAAGGCTCTTTGTTCATATCCAGCTTGGAGTAGAAGAGGAGCTCGTCAACGAGATGCTCCATATCTGCAGCCCGGGTATGAATAGCATCTACATAGCGCCCAAGCTTCTCCGGCGTATTCGTTACACCGTCCCGAATCCCTTCGGCATAGCCCTTGATGGTCGTGATGGGTGTCCTCAGATCATGAGATATGTTCGAGAGCAGCTGCTTGCGATTGTCCTCATAATGAAGCTGAAGCTGAATGGAGTCGTGAAGTTTCCTCCGCATATCCTCAAAGGCCATAACCAGCTGACCCACCTCATCGCCGGAATTCGTACTCAGCTCCTGGCTCAAATCACCACCCTTGATCTGTTCTGCCGATTGTCTAAGCCGGTCCAGCGGAAAGATGATCTTGCGCGTCACGTATCTGTACAGCAGAAAGCCGGTCAGAAGCAGGACACAGACGAATACGATGATGAGAATCGGCAGCAGGGTCCGAACGATCTCGGCGAATGGGCTGCGCTCACGGAGAACAAAGATGCTTCCCATGTCCTGCTTCGCTTCATCGAAGTAGAAATCAAATTTGGCATAAGAGAAAAATTGGTTCCCTGAATTAAGCGTGCTGCGAATGGCGTAATTGCCCATCTCGTAATCCGGCAGTACCTGATTGAGTTCTCTGGAATTCAAGGTAGGCGTTGAATAGATGAGGGCATCGTTATGTCGAACTGCAAGCTGTGCCTGGACCATCTTCAGCTGCAGATCGTATTCCTCAAGTCTTTCTTTATCCAGTAGCAGCTTGGGATCGTGCTTAGCTAAATATTTCATATCCAGAAACAAGTTCTCTTCTTCCTCAGACAAGGGATGGAGTGAGTAATGGATATTATAGAAGCTGCTGATGCTCCGAAAATCGCCCGTAACCGCTACAGACAATAAATAGGCGGCCGAAACAAACAGAATGACGGAGACGACAACAACAGATGTAAAGGAGAGCAGCAGCCGAAAGCGGATAGACATTTAATTTTCTCCTTCCTCATTCCATCAAGACAGGGGCAATATGGCTTTGCCACGATATGTTTCTGCCACTGCATGTTACTTTTCCGAGCTGAATATTAGTATATAATGGATTTTCTCTCAAGCACAGCGCAAAAAAAGCTTACGATAAGTCAAAGCTCTAAATCGATCGAAAATATGAAAAAAAGGCCTGCCCTCTAGTTATGAGGTACAGACCTTCTATTGTATAGGATAACTCCGAATTGTAATCCTTGGATATTGCCTCATTATCCAATGAATCTTACGTGTGTAATCAGACCATTCTCGACACGATACACTGGCACAGCCAGCAGTATGTCTGTTCTGCCGCGATGTCCTGTGACGGATTCATGGTCAATGACATAGTTATTGTGCACAATGCGGTTCGTAATGGTTGCGTTCAGCTCAGGGCTGATCTCGAACAAAGCCGTATAGCGCTCGCGGATTTCTTCTTTGCCAGAGTTCTGAATGTTGCCGACAGCATCTTCAATGACGCAGTCCTCGTGATAGGTAGCGAGCAGATCTTCAATATTTCGCGCATTGTACGCGGCTAGCTGTGCATCAATAACATCAGTAATGGACACGGTGATTTCTCCTTTTTCTCTCGTAAAATGAGTTTAATGTATTAAAGCTTCTCCGCATTGTATCACAAAATTATTTTTTGCAATATACCTTTTTTGTAGATATGTTTTATAAATTGCACTCGAATCATAATCAGTGGTTCATTAAGGATGAACAGGTCTATTTAGCATAGAAAATAGAAGCGACCTGATAATCTCCTCTGATGATCTGCCGGATATTCTGTGACGAGGAGGACCGGCTGGATCCGTATACTGAAACTAGCTTCAAAAGCTTATTTTAGCGAATTAGCCACTGGTGCTGATATTATGATCGACAAATGAGGTGTCTTTCTTTTCAGGTATATAATATAGGGAGAAACCAACAAGACTAAACACAGCGCTCAGCACGAGTGTCGGTGTTTTGAACAGGTTCGTACTTGCAATGATGATGTCCCCCTTTTGAAGAAGGATACCTAAGATCTGACCAAATACCAACAAGGTTCCTGCCGTTAAGAATAGGACAAGTAGCACTTTAAATAGAAATTCCAAGAATGTTCTCATAAGTTTCTCCTTTCTATACGGGAAGTAGCTCCATCCCTATTAGCCAGCCAATCATTACAATTGGAATCATATAATAAATGATCAGCGGTATAAATGTCTGTTCCGGTTTGGCCCCTGCAAGACCAGAAGCAATAAAGATAGAACCTGATGCCGGTGGAGAAGCGCCTTCTGTGGAGGAGAATGCAAGAATGGCGACAACAGCCACAACGGGATCAACTCCGACTGAAATTAAGGCGGAAAAGGAGACAAGTCCAACAGCTGTTAACGTAGCTGTTGAAGATAATGGTCCAGCAACCAATGTTACTAGCACCCCGACAATGAGGACCATGAGCCATTTGGGAATTGTAAGCGCTGACGTTATTTGTGTTAAATCTTCTGCTAAGCCTAAATCAGCCAGCACCTGACTAGAAGCAACAGCAAACAGCATCAATGCGCCGATTGTCGTAAACTTAGGAATAGCTGATTTGAAAAACTTGGACCAATCTAAGGCAGACGCCTTCTTTCTTCCAATGGCTAAACTAATTAAGATCATGAGAATCGGAATCCATGTTATTAATGAAATTTGATCCATTGCTTCTGGTCCAATGTTTGGATTGCTCTGTAAGTAGTTGGCGAGTGGACCGATCGTAACAAGGATAGGGATTAAGGCACCGAAGAAAATGAAAATCGATTTCCATCCTTCTTTTACAGCTTGTTTAAAGGAGATAATATCATCTGGCGGCATAGCTTGAATCTTATTTTTCTTCACGAGAAGAAAAACAAGAATAAAGCGATAGACCACCTGATAAAGTCCACCTATTAAAAGTGCAATATATAAATCACCCTCAGATACAAGCGCTGCAACGGGTGCAAATCCCAGCATAATAAACATCGAAGCGTTTGGAGGCATTGCGGCTCCAAGCCCGCCATTACCTGCCAGAATTGTCGCTGTATGTGTTGGACTCCAGCCTGATTTAATCATCCAAGAGGCAGTAATGGAACCAGTAGCGGCTGTATTTGCAGAGTTCGAACCTGAAAGGGCACCTAAAACGGTGGAACCTAACGTACTCATATAAGCAGCTCCACCAGGAAGCTTTCCTACAAGGGAGTTCAAGATTCGCAAGAGTGCATGAATCAATTCAAGCTTCTCGATTAGATAGGCCATAAAAACAAATGCAACCGCTGCGTAGAGCACCTCGTAATTGAAAGCAAATAATAAACCATCCCAGAACAGTGTTAATGCTTCCGCTCCGCCAAACAATGTGGTTGCAATAAAACCTAATAGCATGGCTTCTCCCATATTACGTTTCACTACGACATTCCATATAATGATGACAGCAATGAATACAATCAACGCAATAAAACCCATGGATATCTTGGCCTCCTCATGATGAAGTAAAACGCTTACAAATAACTCAACCTTGATGCATCACTTCAATAACCTCTTTCCAACTGGCTGGTTTTGTTCCGTCAAATCGTTCGAAGAAATTGAGATCAGCCAGCTTCTCTAGCTTCTGTTGTGCTGCCCGAGACATACTGGCATCAATATGAACGGAATCAAGCATCTCAATAGAGCCAAGCAGCTCACCCGCCCGTCTTTTGGCATGGAGTGCACTACCTGTAACAAGGCGATTCATGGTTTCTTCAAAGCTCTTGCTATCCAGCGTTTGGCTTAGAGAAGATATAGCTTGATCCTCGACTCCATATATTTTGGAAGCTTCCAAGAATTCAATCAGTAAGCCAACGATCCCTTTCATATAAATGCTTCTAATGAGTTTTAACGCGGATGCATCTCCTGGCTGGTCACTAATTTTGGTGATATTCATCCCATACTGTTGCATATCTTCAATGAACCGATCTGTTCCACTACCGCTTGCCGTAATCGGTACCTTATGTTTGTTTACGGGTAGAGATCCTAGCATAGCTGCATCCACAAAAAGAGCATCTTGCTTAGCAATTTCTTGTGCTGCTTGTTTTTTGATCTCTGGGGTTGATGCGGATACATCAACGTACAATTGATTCTTTCGCAAACTTCCGAGCAATGATTGGGCCACTTCTAGCGTTCTACTGGCGGGTACAGCTGCAATCACAATATCAGATTTCTCAATGACTTCATTGGCACTACCTGTCAATTCCACTCCTGTATTGGCTGCTTTGTCTCTAATAATTCCAGCAAATTTCTCATTCTGCAAGAGCACATCATACGCATAAAACTGATCTAAACCTTCCATTTTCAAGCCTGTTGACAACTCATATGCCGCTTCTCCATATCCGATAAAACCTAGCTTCATATTACATTCTCCTATTCTTGAAATTTTTTGATTTTGCTCTCCAACCAAGCAGGTGCGATCAGACTAATGTCTTTTTTTCCTTCTCTCATGTAATCTTGAATGGTTTGTAGTCTTTGCTTCTCATACGCTAATTTCTCTTCCGCAAGTGTCAGCAGGGTATTTGCCTCCTCCTTCGGAACGATTACCACTCCGTCATCATCGGCAATGACTAGATCTCCAGGTGTGACTGTGACGCCCCCGCATGAAATGATCTGATTCAAATCACCAGGTCCATCCTTAAAAGGTCCATTTGGGGTAAAGCCCTTACTATATACCGGAAAGCCTAACTCCTCTAAATCGACCTTATCTCGAACAAGCCCGTCAATAACGATACCTGCTATTCCAGCAGCCTTAGCTGCGCTAGCCATCAATATCCCTAAATAGGCATGACTCTTATAATCTTTCCCATCAACGATGAGGACATCTCCTTCTTTAGCAGAATAAATGGCTTGATGAAGGAATAAATTATCCCCTGGACGTAAGCTAACGGTATAAGCAGTGCCTACCACATTCATGTCCTTTGCAACAGGTTTGATCTGATGATCCATAGCACCAGTCCCACCCATCACGTCTGCCAATAATGAAGAGTTTAATTTTTTCGCCCGATCCATTAGATCATTTGGCAATATATGAACTGCATTCATCGTCTCCACCATCCCTTTAGGTTATGTTTGTTACATTTAAATATATAAAAGTAACATTTATTACTTTTATACGATCATATCACCTCACCAATACTTAGTAAATCGCTTTCATGAAATATAAAATAAAAAAATGAGTGACCACACCACTAATGTGTCGTGTGATAACTCATTTTAGTTAGGATATTATTTATTTTATCTAAACGTGGTTTGGTCCTTTCAGGATCATTAATCGCTAAAGCACTTAAAATGAAATCTACAATAAAGATAGCTGCTACGATGGAGTTATGAGAGCCGATACTCGCTGAGGAACATGGCAATACATAATTTGCATATTTGGTTAATGGAGAGCTGTAGCTATCCGTAATCAAGAGAACCTCAACATCATAGGACTTAGCTACCTCCAGCATGTCTTTAATACGTTTTGCATAGCGTGGATAGCTGACCGCTATAATGAGGTCAGATGAGTTCAAGTGAACCAATTCATCCACCCAATCACTCTGATCCGCATCAATATATTGACAGTTCCCGAGTAGCCGATTGATTCCTAGTGATAGATACTCTCCAACAGGCCTCCCGCTTCGGACACTTGTACAGAGAACCTGCCTGGAATCCGCTATTTTCTCAACAATGTGCTGAAATGTTTCCTCTGTGATATTGTCCAGTGAATACTGGATATTATTGAATTGTAGCTCTACATGATTATGCAGGAGCTTACTCTTATTTGAATGCTTCAAGTTAGCTTCCAGTCTGGTTTGTGGTGCAGCCTTATGCTTCATATTTAATTGAAGCTCTTTTTGAAGCTCAGAGAAACCTGAATATCCAACAGCAGCCGAGAATCTCATAATGGTAGCCGTACTTGTACCTACTTTTGAAGCCAATTTATCAACGGTTAAAAAAGCGACCTCCATCGGATTTTGTACAATATAATCTGCAATTCTTCTCTGTGCCTGAGTTAATTCAACAACCCTATGCTGAAGTTTATGTATTAATTCTTCCATATATAGCACCTGCCCATTCTTTCGGCTTTATCTCCTTTATTGTACACATTTGCCATGAATAAAAAAACATCCGCACTGAGCTGCATCCCATTTGTTACACACTAACTAAGCTAATGAGCTGCAGTTTATTTCAGTGTAATTCTCTTTTTCTCAAAGACCCGTAGGCGGCCCACAAGCTGTATAAGGGTTCAATCAACCAAATGTACACGGAACAAACCGAATCGTTTTTGCAGGAATGTGATGCTTTGGGATACGGTTTGGAGATTTGCGCCATTGTTCTGCCCATGGACTGGAATTTATTCTAACCCTATCAATTCTTCGTTAGGAGGCGCTGCATGCGATGCCATATGTAACCAAAGAACGTTCTTTTGGAGCTTCACTGGACAGAACAGAGGATGTGCTCAGGGCTGTAGTAAACCGATATATCGGTGCGAACCCGAAGACCTTGCCGACGTACCGGGTGCTTAATGTGGAAGGCTTTATTAGAGATCACGAATACCGTTACGATATGAACCTTGTGGAGAAGCTTCCTCAGCTGCAGGATGGACAGTTCGTCTATGCCTGGGCCAAAATTTGGGCTGATGAAGAAACGACACAGGCCTACCGGATCAGCTGCTACAGTCATACACGGGTGTTTATTAACGGGCAGCTGGCCTTTGAGTCGAATCATCGGGATGACGTCATGCCGGAGAGCAAGGCTGGACTGCGTGGCAAGCTGCGTCAGGGCTGGAACTTCTTTGTTCTGGATTTTGAAAAAACACCCACTGGCTGCGGTGCCAAATTCGGCACAGGTTCTGTTAAAGGCGCGCCCGTCCATTTTCTTGCTCCAACCATGGAGCGTGATGGGCAGGAAGGCTGGGTGTACAGCGAACCTCAGCATACACGCTGGATACCAGGCAATGCCAAGGAGGTGTTCTCTCACGAGATCGACTCTAAGCTAGCAAGTATCTTTGAGGGAGAAACCTCTGCATCAGAGGCAGCTACAGGTCTAACATGGTATCCCCGAAGAGAATGGAGCGAGGAGGAGCAGCAGCTTGGTGCCTTCGCGCGAGTGTTTGATCCAGGGACAGGGATTGGAGAGAAAGCGACGGTTAACGCCAATGCCAAGGCCGATGCCAGCGTAAGTGTGGATGCGAACGTGATTGAAGATGAAAATGACAGAGCCAATGCCCGCACCAATGCAAGTGCCGAAACAGTCGTCACATCCGATGGATATGGAGTACGATGTCCCCTTGGGGCCGTTGCACTGGCATGGTCCAAGCTGGATCACCGGAGCACCGCAAGCGAACGGAAAGTGACATGGAAAGGGCTGCACGAAGGAACATTCAAGCTATATGTGGACGGGAATTTGCTGTACACCAGTGATCAGGAGCAGGGCTACTTCGAGGTGGAGAAGGAGCTGGACTACGGTGTACATGATATTGTCATTGTGTCAGCGCGTACCCGTAAAGCCTGGGGCTTTGATCTGGAAGTACTGACCGAGGATGAAACAGGCGAAGCTCTAACCTGGGCCAGGCCATACCCGGTTGAAGGTTTAACAGGACACTGGCTGTATCTGGGTCCTTTTTCTAAGGATCATGTGCCTCCGCCTCAAGACGTCCATCATATGGACCGCCTGTTTGGAGAAGGAGAAGAACGGACTTATTATAGAGCTGACCAGCCGGCCGCCCGGATTCGTCCTTATCTGGAATCGCGTTTATATGGCAAATGGAATTATCCTCTAGGTGTGACGCTGTATGGCATTCTGGAGACGGGAAGAGAGCTGTCCCGCCCGGATTATATTGAATATGCTGCGGATCATATTGAACAGTGTACGTCTCTGGATGAGCTGGTCATGTGGGATAGCAAGCGGCATGGTGCCCCAGGGATAAATCATCAGCTTGCGCTGATTGATAGTCTGGATGACTGCGGTTCCTTCGGCGCGACCATGCTTAGAGCTCATGAGCTGAGAGAACTGAGAGGAGCCGAGGCGGCTGCGCATCGTATTGCGGACTATATTACACGTGAGCAGGATCGTCTGCCCGATGGAACGTTATACCGCTACCGCAGCTTCAGCGAGCTGATGGTCAATACGATATGGTGCGACGACCTGTACATGAGCACCCCGTTTCTTAGCCAGTATTACAAGCTTACCGGAGAGACCCGGTATTTGGACGATGCCGCTGCCCAGTTTCTGCTGTATAAGAAAAGATTGTATATGCCTGAGCAGAAAATGATGCATCATGTGTACAATGTGAATTTTGATAAAGGCTGTACCGTGCCTTGGGGACGGGGGAATGGCTGGGTATTATTTTCTCTAACGGAGCTGCTGGCTGTTCTTCCGAAGTCGCATTCGAATTATGACGAGCTGCTGCATTTCTACAGGGAGCTGTGTAAGGGCTATCTTGCGGTTCAGGATGAGCAGGGCTTGTGGCATCAGGTGCTGACCGATCACGAATCCTACAGCGAGACGTCCTGCTCCTCCATGTTTATTTATGCTTTTTCCCGCGGGATAAGGTATGGCTGGCTTCCAGAGGAAACCCATCACCTATATGCCGATGCGGTCTTCCGTGGCTATGAGGGCATTATACGCCATTGTATTGATCGGGACGGGAATGTATACGGGGTCTGCCGAGGCTCGGGGTACTCCTTCTCTCCGAATTACTACAAGGAGCGTTTGTCTTGGCTGCTGAATGACACCCACGGCATCGGTATTGTGCTGTTAGCGGGGATCGAGTCCTTAAGGCTGCGCGAATATTTGAAGGAGCATCGTACAGATTGGGCAAAATCATCGGTGGTCCACAGCCAATAACGGGAGGAATGCTGAGCCGCCTATACGAATTCGCTAAATAACCGGGCTAATGAAGTCCGGTTATTTCTTTTTCGCACGAATTTATTTCATAAATCATTAAAAAGATGGATTCAATTGAAGCAGCTAAAGGTATGATGAAATGGATTCAAATAGGTAAAAATTTAAATTTTTGTGAACGACAGCCATACAAGTTGTGATAACATATGGAAAGAAAATGTGAATTAGAACGATATGTATATCCGAAGCGAATAAAGGATGGGGGAAGGCGAATCATGTCCAAAGTGTCAAACTCACTCCGCGCATTGCTCTCAACGACTCAGACAAGGCTTGTTTTTGCGCTGACCATTGCGGTGTTCGTCATTATACTGGCGGTCAGTCTGACTTCCTATTACACATCCAAGTCGGTGCTCCAAAGCGAGCTGAGCGAGATGCATCACCAGCTGCTCAGCGATAAGATGAATTTTATCGAGGATTATATCAAGGATACGGACAGCACGGCCATCAAGATGGCGCTCCATTCGGGTGTATATGGCTACCTCTCCAAGGGGGAGCAGATCACACAAACGGAAATCCGGCAGCTCATTGAGTATTTGAAATACGTGGTCATTAATTCGCCTATAATAGAAAGCGCATACATTTTTAATGCAGATGAAGAAAGCTTTGTATCTTATCCTATGGGCTACAGCTCCCGGTTCAGCACATTTCCAGATTCCGACTGGGTGAGCGTAGGGAGCGAGCTTGAGGAGAAGACCATGCTTGTCAAATCGAGAACGGCAGCAGGCGGGAGCGGCAAGAACGGAACGAACGAAATTACCTATTTTCGAAAAATTGTCGTCCAAGGTGAGATGAAGGGCATACTTGCTCTGAATTTTAACAAGTCAGAGCTGTTCGCGCAGATGAGACCAAGTGCCGTTTCGAAGATTGAGAGTGCCCAATATATTCTAGACAGCGAAGGGAATTTGGTGTACCAGATCGGGGATGCCCATGCTGAGCCCTCCGATATCTATGTGCACACACAGCAGCTGGGAGATCAAAGATACGATGATGTTGAGCTGAACGGGGAGTCATTGCTGCTGACCTACAATCCTTCTCCTCTGACCGACTGGAGATATGTTTCCATCGCTTCTCAGGACGATATATTGGCAAATTCCAAGAAGATCCGCAGCGTCGTGCTGCTTGTCTCCCTCATTATGCTGGTGCTTGGAGCCTGGCTGATCATTCAGCTTCATGCCGTGACCTTCAAGCCTATTCGCCGGCTGCATTCCCTTCTTAAAAATTATGAACGTGAAGAGAACAGTCTCGATTTAGGCAAGCTTGAGAATATTACCGTCCGGCTGCTGCGGGCACATGAAGATCTGTCTCAGCAGATCCGTCATACAAAGGCAGAGGCCTCGTCGAAATTCATACAGGATATATTCATGGGTAATTTGTCCGGGCGGCGAGAGATGGAAGCAAGGTGGAGTCAATATTTCAAGGAATGGTCGAACAGGCCGCTTCGTGTCGTGCTGATATCCATTGATCGATATTCGGAATGGGCGGATAAATGGAGTGACAATGATCAGTTTCTATATAAATATGCAATGAATAATATCGCAGAGGAGCTGCTTGCTCCATCCTACCGCAGTGTCAGTGTGGATCTAGGCAAGGATAAGCTGGCCCTCGTGCTCCAGTCCAGTGTGGATAAGGAGGAGCCGATCGAATCAGAGCTCGGCCAGATTCTTCCGATACTGCAGGATATTCTGCAGACCAAAGTGTCGATCGGGATCAGCCATCAGGCAGAAAACGTCATGAAGCTGCAGCGTGCGTATTATGAAGCAGAGAATGCACTAAGCTACCGTTTATATAAAGGGTATGGGACGGTCATTACCTTTGAAGAAGTAGCCTCCCATGAGCGGACCGATTCCGTAGAGGATGAATCCATCATTTCGGGATTACTCCAGGCGGTAGAGTCCGGCTCGAAGGAGCAGGCCACTCGAATGTTAAGTAAGCTTGAGGAACAGATGAGGACAGAAGGATGGTATCCTTCGGAGGTGATGGGCCTGTTCACTCATATTCGTCAGCGATTGATGAAGCTGGAGGTGTCCAAGGAAGGGGCCGATCCGGAGGAAGTCATTCAGATCCGCCAGCTGAATACGCTTGATCTGCCGGATATGATGGAGCTTCTCTATGAATATACGAGCAGGCTGGCTGATCATTTTGCATCGCTCGCTGTCAGCAGGGAAGCTGTGATGGTGCAGCAGATGATTGATTTTATGACACGGCATTTGGACGGGAATGTAGGGGTACAGGAGATTGCTTCCTCTGTGCATATCAGTGTCAGTCTGGCGAGCCAGCTGTTTAAGCAAGAGACGGGAGAGACGATTCACGATTATTTTACCAAGCTGCGTGTGGAAAAAGCCGGCGAGCTGCTAATCGAGACCGACTACAAGCTGGCGGAGATTGCAAGAATGGTCGGCTATCAGCATGAGAACAGCTTCATCCGTGTATTCCGCAAGCTGAAGGATATTACGCCCGGTAAATACAGAGAGCATATGAAATACAAAAAATATTCTGTTTGATCAAAACATGATGAACCGAAGCTCCACCCTATGAGCAAATACTGCAGAAGGGTGGCTTTTTCTCTTTATGTCCATATTTTGGCGGAATGGTCGATTGCCGATCTGTCCCTTCAGTCGTAAATTGAGGGTGTCCCTCGTGGCATTACGACTATAGAAGAGGAAAGGCGGGCGAACACACACATGGCTGACATCACAGCGAAACCGGAGGTGTCTCATTCCACACCAAAACGAGGATCCATTCGTCCTTACCTGCATAATGTCCGCAAGTACTGGATGCTCTACCTCATGATCCTGCCGGGAATTGTGTATTACATCTTATTTAAATATGTTCCGTTGGCTGGCAGCATCATTACCTTTCAGGATTATCAGATTATGAATGGGATCTGGGGCAGTCCCTGGGTCGGCTTCGATAATTTCAAGTTCATCTTTACGTATCCGGATTTCTGGAACGTGCTCCGTAATACGGCGCTCATTGCGCTCTACCAGCTTGTGTTCAGCTTCCCGGCGCCCATTATTCTCGCCCTGTTATTCAATGAGGTTGCTGGGAGAATCATGAAGCGCACGTATCAGAGTATTTTTTATCTTCCGCATTTCTTGTCCTGGGTTGTTGTGGGCGGTATTGTATTCGAGCTGCTGGCTACTGGCGGACTTGTGAACGTAATCCGTGGCTGGTTCGGGTATGAGCCTGTTCTGTTTATGCAGCAGGAAGGAGCTTTCCGCACAATCGTCATCCTGTCGGGGATTTGGAAAGAAGTGGGCTGGGGAACGATTATTTATCTTGCAGCACTCACGGCGATTAATCCTAATCTATACGAAGCAGCCGTCGTCGACGGTGCCGGCAAATGGAAGCAGGCCATCTATATTACGCTGCCGTCTCTGCTGCCGACCATTACAGTACTGTTCCTGCTGAATATCGGTAACTTCCTGGAGCTTGGATTTGATCAAATATTTAACCTGCTGACACCCATGACGTATTCGGTGGGAGATATTATCGAGACTTATGTGTATAGGGCAGGGGTGCTTCAGGGGCAGTACAGCATGACAACAGCCATTGGTCTGTTCCAGTCCGTCATTGGGTTTGTTTTGCTCTATATCTTTAATCGGCTTGCGAGAAAAACAGAGCAGGGGTTGTGGTGATGAAAAGTACATTTGGAGAAAAAGTGTTCAAGGTCGTCAATTACACCTTCTTGACGTTGGCTGCTTTTACGATGCTCGCACCGCTCGTGCAAATGCTGGCCATGTCCTTCAGTTCGCCGATTGCGGCGGATTCTAAGAAAGTATTCTTGTTCCCGGTCGAATTTACATTCGGAGCGTGGGAGTACATTCTGAACCGGCAGGATTTATGGAATTCGTTTGCCGTCACGATCTTCATTACCGTGGTGGGTACGCTGCTTAGTGTCCTATTCTCCGTGCTCACCGCCTATCCGCTGGCGCATCCGAAGTTCATGATCAAGAGACATGTCATGTTCGGGATTGTAATCACGATGATATTCAATGCACCGCTCATCCCGTTCTATCTGACAGTCAAATCGCTCGGAATGCTGGATTCCATCTGGGCGCTGATTATTCCGGGACTGATCGGCACGTTCAACATGGTCATTATTCGTACCTTCTTCATGGGTATACCTGCTGAATTGTCTGACTCGGCACAGATCGACGGCTGCCATGATTTCAGAGTATTGTTCCAGATCTTCCTGCCGTTATCGAAGCCCGTACTTGCGACGGTCAGCTTATTCTATGCCGTAGGGTATTGGAACACATTCCAGCGGGCCATTCTGTTCATCCGAGATCCGAATCTCCATCCGCTTCAGGTGAAGCTGAGGGAATATATTGTATCGCCGGAAATGCTGAGTGTGACAGATATGCTCGGCAGCTTCGATTACAACATTACAACGCTGAAGGCGGCCACTATTATATTTGCGGCGACACCGATCATTCTGGTATATCCCTTCCTGCAAAAATATTTTGTCAAAGGAGCGATGCTGGGTTCATTAAAGGGCTAGCCCATCCGGCCGAATCACTGCATGTGATGAATTTATGATTTGGAACTACGCGAATGGTGTAAATGGCGGGTCATATAACCTATTAATAAAGGGGAGATCTCACTTGTGGAATCGTAATCAGTGGACTCATAAAGGATGGACTCGGTCTGTTCTGGCATTGACGCTAGGGATGACGACGGTGCTGGCTGGCTGCAGCGGCAATACGGACACAGGCAGCTCGGCTGCGCCGACCAATCCGGATTATGTAGTAGTGGATGTCTATAAGACACACCTGAGCAAGGGCAAGCTGCCAACGCCGGATGATGCGCATGTGCAGTATATCGCAGAGAGGACGGGAGTGCAGTATAATCTGCAGACAACCTCGTCAGGCGGTGATCCGGTGGAAAGCATGAACGTGATGATCGCTTCCGGTGATCTGCCGGATATTATGAGACCGGTGGGTGGCGTAGAGCAGACGCTGATCTCGCAGAATGGAGCTCTTGCGCTCGACGATTTGCTGCCGAAGCATGCTCCGAACTTATGGAAGCGCATTCCTCAGGAAGCTTGGGATATTGTACGTTCAGCTTCACCGGACGGTAAGATTTATTATGTTCCCAAGATCTATATGATTCCAGAGCGTGCACCGATGATTCGGCAGGACTGGCTGGACGCTGTAGGGCTCGAAATGCCGACAACACAGGAAGAATACGTCGAAGTATTGAAGGCTTTTCTGAACGAGGATCCTAACGGCAATGGTCAGGCTGATGAGATTCCAACGACAGGCCGGGAGTTCGGAACCTGGATGGATCATCTGTTCGCCATGTACGGCGTGGCAATGTGGGAAGGGAAGCCGGAATGGGATATTTACGACGGCAAGCTGCAGTATGCAGGTGTTACACAGAACATGAAGGATGCCATTGTCTTTGTACGTGATCTGTACGAACAGAAGCTGCTCGATAATGAGACCTTCCTGAACAAAGGTGAAATCTGGACAGCGAAGATTAACAACAATCTGGTCGGCAGCTGGTATCATCTGCCCGGGAACTTGAAGGAGCGGCTGGCCGCGATCCAGACGCTTGCCCCAGAAGCCGTCGTCAAAGGAATGCCGATCCCGACCGTGGAAGGATACGAAGGCTATGTCACCCAAAAAAGTGTAGGCGAGCCGGAGTGGATGATTCCGAAGGTATCCGAGGACAAGGCAGAGGCATCACTGAAGCTGCTTGACTTCTTCTACGATCCGGCGAACGAGGATTTTATTCGCTTCGGTATTGAAGGCGTGCACCATGAAGTGGTAGACGGCAAGAAACAGCTGCTCCCTGCGGATGACAATACGCCGATTGGGCTGGGTATGCTGAATTACAATACGAAGGAGACCATGGATGTTCGTATTGAACAGACCTTCCCGGAGGATCAGGTTCAGATGGTCAAGGACATCTTCGAAGTGGCAACAGCGGATGCCCGCCGTATTGCGGGAGACGGATTGCCTTCGTCTGTATACCAGGGATATCCGGATATTCAGTCTCATAAGCTGTTCCAGGAATATTTGTCCAAGATCGTAATCGGTGAATGGCCGCTGGAGAAATTCGATGAGTTCGTGGAGCGCTGGAACAGCTCCGGTGGAGCAGAGGTCACGAAGCGGGCACAGGAATGGTATGAGAAGGTACAGAGCTACCAGCAATAACGGAGCAACCAGGTTCACATTCAATGAGGCCGTCCGCCATAAGCACAGTACTTACCGCTTAATATGATTCGAGAAGGTACGGCCTCATTGATTGGTTCGCAAAACATGCTGGGCATCAAAAAAATAGCAGGAGGACTTTTAGCCCTATGCAAAAAATTGATCGCAAATCGCTTGTCACCCGGCATAATCCGGTGCTGCGGCAGGCCGAGACCCTATCACCTCTGTCTGTAGGGAATGGGGAGTTTGCCTACACTGTAGATATTACCGGTATGCAAAGCTTCCCTGAAGAGTATCAGTTTCCGCTAGGAACCCAGTCCAATTGGGGATGGCACAGTACGGGCGGGCATGATCTGTATCGGTACGAGGATGTAAAGCTCCGTTCATTTGAAACGCACGGACGCCAAGTGGGATATGCAACCGATGCTGCCGGTCAGGAGGAGGTGTTCCACTGGCTGAGACAGAATCCGCACCGAGTCCAGCTCGGTGTCATCGGGCTTGAACTGCTATCCTCGGAAGGGAGCCGAATCCGGCTCCAGGACATTGGCGACATTGAACAAGAGCTTGATTTGTGGACCGGAATCATCACGAGCCGGTTCCGTGTAGAGGGAGTACCTGTTACCGTTCTCACCAGCTGCCATGACCGGCTGGATCAGATCGGGTTGACCGTAGAGTCAGAGCTCATCGAGCAAGGCAGGTTGTTTGTATCCGTCCGGTTTCCTGCTCCCCACCCGCAGTCCCGCGGCTGGGGCAGCAGTATAGGTCTGAACTGGGAGACCGAAGAAGGGCATAAGAGCGAGCTGTATCATGCAGATCAGCATGGAGCTGAGATCCGGAGAATCATGGACGAAGACAAGTATGTAGTGAAGCTCGCATGGACTGACGGCGAACTTGTTCAGCTCGGCCGGCATGCCTATCGCCTGGTTCCGAACAGCTCCTTATCGAAGCTCGATTTGACGTTCAGTTATGCACTTTCAGCAGACGAGGTCAAGGAATTGGCTAACGCCGAAGCTATCCGTTCTTTCTCTACCGTACATTGGGAGCAATTCTGGAAGAGCGGCGGGGCCATTGAGCTCGCGGGCAGCCGTGATCCGCGGGCTGCCGAGCTGGAGCGCAGAATCATCTTGTCTCAATATCAGACTGCGCTGCATTCCGCAGGCACAATTCCCCCACAGGAGACCGGACTGATGTACAACAGCTGGTTTGGTAAGCCCCACCTCGAAATGCACTGGTGGCATGCCGCACACTTTGCCCAGTGGGGGAGAATACATCTGCTGGAGCGCAGCCTGTCCTGGTACCAGGGGATTCTGCCTAAGGCACGAGAACTGGCGGTCTCACAAGGATATACCGGTGCCCGATGGCCGAAGATGGTGGGACCGGAAGGGAATCAGAGCCCGTCCAGCGTCGCGACGCTGCTGATCTGGCAGCAGCCGCATCCGATTGATCTCGCTTATCTGTGCTATCAGGCAGATCCGAGTGAAACGGTGCTCGAACGGTACAAGGAAATGGTGATGGAAACTGCTGAATTTATGGCTTCCTTCGCGGTATGGGATGAGCCGGGGCAGCGTTACGTGCTCGGTCCGCCCGTTATCCCGGCACAAGAGAACCACAGGGGCAGCGAGACGATGAATCCCGTATATGAACTAGAATATTGGCGGCATGGTCTCGAAATTGCGCTCTTGTGGCGGGAGAGACTTGGGCTGCCAGACGAGCCCAAGTGGCGTCATGTCTTGGAGCATTTATCGGTACCTGAGCCGGTGAATGGAGTATATGAGGCGCATGAGCTATGCACCGATACGTATACAAGAGCGAATATAGATCACCCGTCCATGCTGGCGGCGCTTGGTGTGCTGCCCGGCAAGCTGATCGACCGGTCGGTTATGCTCTCTACTTTGCACCGAGTAAGAGAAGCGTGGCGGTGGGAAACTTCATGGGGATGGGATTTCCCAACGGCCGCGATGACAGCGGCGAGACTGGGCGAAGGTGACCTCGCCGTAGACATGCTGCTCATGGACCAGGTGAAAAATACGTATCTGAAAAATGGGCACAATTATCAGCGGGATGATCTGCTGGCCTATTTGCCGGGCAATGGAGGACTCCTTGCAGCCGTCGCCCTGATGGCGGCAGGCTGGATTGACGGACCTTACGGTGATGCTCCCGGCTTCCCGCAGGATGGCAGCTGGACCGTCAAGCAGGAGGGGCTTGTCCAGAGATTGTGAGGTTTTTTGCAGCTTGAGTAACATAATAGTCTCTCTGTCTCTCTAAATGAATAAGAGGTCGATCGTAATTAGAGAAGCTTCAAGCATGATAACCCATGCCTGGAGCTTCTTTTTTTATTATTTGCGATTAACTGGGCTGCAGATCGTAGGCCTGCCTTCTGTGGCACTATTGAGCAATCAAGGATATCCCCCTAAATAAAGTCCAGATGACCTGAACATAATCCAGTATAGCGCTTACATTTTGAGGCTTATAATCTGAGGTGCAAGCAAGTGAGTGTAAGTATAACCATCTATCCTAACGGAATGAAAAGGAAGTGTTGATGTGAAGAAATCACCAGTATGGCTAACGCTGACACTACTAGGTTCACTGGCTTTATCCGCATGCAGTTCGGGTTCAACCTCGGCGCCTGCCGGGGACGAAGCCACCGGAGGAGAAGGAACGGCACCGCCTGCTTCGACGGACAGTAAGCAGGTTGAAATATTCAGCTGGTGGACGGGTGCCGGAGAAGAAGCAGGCCTCAAAGCCCTGATTCAAGTATTTAAGGATAAACAACCGAGCATTGAGGTTATTAATGCTGCTGTTGCCGGCGGGGCAGGAACGAATGCGAAGGCCGTGCTGGCCAGCCGGATGCAAGGGGGAGATCCTCCGGGGACATTCCAGGTTCACGGCGGTTCGGAGCTCAATTCGGGCTGGGTGGCGGCTGGCAAGATGGAGCCGCTGAATGAGCTGTATGAAGCGGAAGGGTGGAACGATAAGTTCCCTCAGGATTTGATCGATCTCGTCAGCAGTGATGGCAGCATCTGGTCTGTACCGGTTAATATCCATCGGGGCAATGTGCTGTGGTATAACAAGAAAGTGTTCGATGATAACGGACTAACCGTGCCGACAACGTTCGATGAGTTCTTTGCGGCAGCGGATGCATTGAAGGCAAAAGGCATTACACCGCTGGCACTTGGAGACAAGGAGCCTTGGGCGGCAACGCATTTATTTGAGACGGTGCTTCTCGGTACACTCGGTGCTGACGGTTACAGACAATTGTGGACAGGAGACCTCAGCTTTGACGATCCGAAGGTGAAGGAAGCGCTCGAAACCTTCAAGAGAATGTTGACATATGTCAACGAAGACCATGCTGCCCGCAACTGGCAGGACGCTTCTCAGCTCGTATCCAGCGGAGAGGCTGCCATGAACGTGATGGGAGACTGGGCAAAGGGTTATTTCACGGGGGACCTGAAGCTTGAGGTGGGTGTTGATTTTGGATACGCGCCTACACCGGGTACAGACGGCAGCTTCATGGTAATCACGGATACGTTCGGATTACCAACTGGAGTGAAGGATCCCGAGTCGGTGAAGGAATTTCTGAAAGTGCTGGGCTCTGTGGAAGGACAGGATGCATTTAATCCGGAGAAAGGATCCATTCCTGCCCGTATTGATGCTGATGTAGAGAAGTACGACGTGTACGGCAAGGAAACGATAGAGGATTTCAAGAACAGTGCGCTTACACCAAGTCTTGCGCACGGATCTGCAGCTTCTGAAGGATTCCTGACACAGGCGAATCAGGTCATCAATATTTTCGTTACCGGCGGAGACGTAGAGCAGGCAGTGCAGGGATTGAAGTCAGCAGCCTCCCAAGGATTGTAATTGACCTCTCGAACAGCCTCCCGGGCCATAAGATCCGGCGAGGCTGTTTTTTCAAATGGAGATACCCTCCTGTATCATCCGGCCAATTGCGCAAGCTCATAAATGTCCAGATCATCTGAAGATAGTCCAGCATTGCAGTCAGCTCACTGATTCTATAATGAGGATAGAAAGGAGCGAATACAATGGGAACACCATCGACTCTTCGCAAAAAAAGAGTGCCTGATACCGCATGGGGAATTCTGCTGCTCATGCCCTCCCTTCTTGCAATTGGTATCTTTGTATACGGTTTCATCAGCTGGACGGGATATGTATCACTTAGTAACTGGAACAGTCTTGTGAAGGATTTATCCTTTGCCGGATTTAAGAACTTCGCTTTTCTATTCCAGGATTTCCGGTTTCAATCCGACATCCGCAATACCATCATGTTTACCGTGCTCTTCATCTTCGCGTGCTTGGCGATCGGGCTGCTGCTCGCGATGCTGGTGAATTCGAAAATTAAAGGTGAAGGCTTTTTTCGCAACATTTTCATTTTTCCAATGGCCGTTTCCTTTATCGTAACCGGGGTGGTCTGGCAGTGGCTGCTGAATCCTTCCTCGGGAATCAATATTTTGCTGCAAAATCTTGGTGTAGCCAGTCCTCCCAAATGGTATGTCAGTACAGAGATTATATCTTTTTTCAAAATGGGACAGATTGAATTCGGTTTTCCTGTCGCATTGGTTGCAGTCATTATTGCAGCTGTATGGCAGATGGCGGGTTATACCATGGCGATGCTGCTCGCCGGTCTTCGGGCAATCGGGGAGGATTTATTCGAAGCTGCACGCGTAGATGGAGCTACAGAGCGCAAGATTTTCACCTCCATTATTTTGCCGCTGTTGAAGCCTGTTATCGTCAGTGCTGTTATCATTCTTGGACATATTTCCTTGAAAATCTTTGACCTTGTCTATTCGATGACGGGCCCTGGAGCGATGTTTGTCACCGATATGCCAGGCGTTTATATGTTTGAAACGACATTCCGCGGCAACTTCTACGGAAATGGGTCCGCGATTGCCATTCTGCTGCTGCTGTTCGTCTCGTTCCTCATCGTACCTTACCTCATTTCCAGCCGAAAGGGGGATTAGAGCGTGGCACAGAGAAGACTTTCCCGCTTTTTCGTATATGCGCTGCTCGCTGTGTTTGCCGTCCTGTTTCTGGTTCCGGTTTATGTCGTACTTATCACGAGCTTCAAATCCATTGATGCGATCACACTGAATCAAATGTGGTCTTTTCCCAAAAGAATCGACTTGTCCGGCTACAGCCAAGCTTTTGAAAGACTGGCTCCGCATTTGTGGAACAGTATGCTGCTCGTCATTCCGGCAACGATACTGTCCGCTCTTCTTGGGTCGCTAAACGGTTATGTATTCGCCAAATGGCGGTTTAAAGGCTCGGAAATGATCTTTACGCTGATTCTGTTCGGCATGTTTATTCCTTACCAGAGCATTCTGATTCCGCTCATTCAATTCATGCAGCAGATTCAGCTGTACAATACACTGCCAGGACTCATATTGGTGCATGTCATATATGGTCTGCCTATATCCACGCTGATCTTCCGCAACTTCTATGTAAGTATCCCGAATGAAATTATAGAATCGGCACAGATCGACGGGACGGGGTTCCTCGGTATTTACAGGCATATTATTCTTCCTCTGTCAGTGACGAGCTTTGTCGTCGTCGGCATCTGGCAGTTCACGAACATCTGGAATGAATTCCTGTTTGCCGTTACGCTGACGACGCAGAGCCAGCAGCCGATTATGGTGGCACTGCAGAATCTGTCCGGCAGTCAGGTGGTCCATTGGAATGTGCAGATGGCAGGAGCGGTCCTTGCTGCATTACCTACCTTAATTGTATATATACTGCTTGGAAGATATTTTATTAGAGGACTGCTCGCAGGTTCTGTCAAAGGTTAGTTTGCTCATATAAAACAAGGATTGCGATTTGTGATGGAAATGATTAAGCTCAGCATAGGGAGCCGCCTCAAACCGGCTCTCTATAAGGGCTTTTTTACATTTATCATTCCATACCTAGCCAGGTTAAGAGGGGGCTCCTGCTTGTTCAAGCCACGGATACGGCCGCATTATATACTGATTGTCTTGCTGCTTCTATTGACGGTGTCGATATCTTTGTTTCATCTATTGAAAGCGCTTCACTATGAGTCCGGCATGTCTTCCATCACTCATTCACATGATCCTGAGGTCCATCTGGTTCTGATTTCGCAGGAGCTCGATAATCCCTATTGGCGCCTGATTGAGCATGGAGCAAGAAGCGCAGCAGAGCAAAACAACGCCACACTTGAATATATTGGTCCTGTGGAAGCCAGCGTCAGTGAGCAGATCCGAGTGATTGAAATGGCGGTAGCCTCCAAAATCGACGGCATCCTGACCCAAGGGCTTGATGATGAGCAGTTTATTTCCATTGTAAGTCAGGCCATGGATATGGGGATTCCGGTGATCACCATTGATTCCGATGCCCCGGACAGCCGTCGTCTTGCTTATGTGGGGACTGATAATTACGCAGCAGGGTTCATGGCTGGAAAAGCACTGATTCAGGATACTGGCGGTAATGCGAACGTCGGCATCGTAACCGGAAGCTTCCATGCGGCTAATCTAAAAGATCGTGTCCGTGGATTTCTGGATGCGGTGAAGCGGGAGGATGGCATTCGTATCCTCGACATGAAAGAATCGAATATCGACCGGATCGGTTCCGCGTCCGCCGCTTATACGATGTCCAGGGAGCATGAAGCGCTGGATACTTTTTTTGGTACCAGTGCCCTGGATGCGATGGGGATCGCTCAAATGCTCAGTGACAGGAGTCAGGATTCCCAAGCCAGCGAGCAAATGAATATTCGAGTATTCGGATTTGATGACCTTCCGGAAACGATAGAGCTCATTAACCAGGGCATTGTTACTGCATCCATTGTACAGAAGCCCTATCAAATGGGAGCGGAGGGCGTGGAGCTGATGCTGGATTATCTTGGCGGCAAGCGGATTGTCAGTGTGTATAACACGGATGCCCGCATTATTCGAAAGGACGATCTGCCGATGTACAAGGGAGGGGACGGAGGTCTATGATCCACATCAAAACAAAGCTGATGCTGTTCTTCACCGTGCTGATCGTTCTTATTTCCGCCCTTGCCTTGTATTTGTATCAAAATAACAGCAACTCTCTCACTCAGTATGACCAGATATTGAAACGCTTTTTTCTGCTCAACGAAATCAATCAGCGTACGGTGCAGGTCAGCGGCTCCATTCAGGCTTTTGTTCAAAGCTCTGCTTCTGACCCTGAGCTGCTTGAGAATTATGAACGCCAGGCAGATGAGCTGGGGCAGCTGAACTCCACAATACTGCCCGAAATTGAAAATGACATGAATTACGTGCTCGTTAAGAATTACAGCAATATGATCTCGAGCTTTTTAGAACAGGGCAGACAGACCATCGATCAGGCAAGAGGTACTGATCTGGCGGCTTACTATGAACGAATGACACAAACAGATCGGACTGCCGGGTTCATCCAGGATACGACGCTGAAGCTGATTAACAGCGAGCTGTCCAATTACCAGACCTTTTATGACCTGATGAACGCGAAGAATGAGCATCTGCAAAATATGGCCGTGTATGCTTTTTTGGCTGCTGCCCTATTATGCACCCTGTTTACGTTCTGGTTCTCGGAAGGGATAACGAATCCCATTCGCCGGTTATCGGCGGCAGCAAGGCAAATCTCGCGCGGGAATCTGGCGGTAAGCGAAGTGAAGGTGAACAGCCGGGATGAGCTGCAGTTTCTGGCGGAGACGTTTAATGGAATGTGTGCGAATATCCGCCAGCTCGTGGCAGAAATGAAGCAGAAATCAGAGCTGGATGCCCTTGTCAAGAAAATGGAGATTCGGAGTCTGCAAAATCAGATCAACCCTCACTTTCTGTTTAATACGCTCAATATGGTATCCAAGATGGCCTATGTAGAAGGGGCAGAGAAGACAAGTGATCTGGTGGACTCTATTTCGGCGCTGCTGAGGTATAACTTGAAGAAAATGCATAACGACGTTGTGCTGCGGGACGAGATCGCCATTGTAAGGGAGTATTTTTACATTCAACAAATGCGATTCGGTGAGCGGATTCGCTTCTCCGAGACGATTGATGAGTCCTGTCTTAGCTATGTAGTACCTTCACTGACCATTCAGCCGCTCATCGAAAACAGCTTTGTGCATGGAATTGAGTCTTATGAGGATGGTGGTGAGCTGTCACTGCATATCTATAGACAGGATGACCTTGTCATTGTTGAAATTCGTGATAATGGTATAGGTATGAAAGAAGAACAAATATCGAAGCTGCTCAGACAATCTGTGCCCCCTGATGGAACAACCGCCCTTGGGCATGAAACGACTGAAGGATATAGTGCAGGAAGGGAAGAGCAGCGGTGGACGGAGAACGTACCCTCGCCGTCTTCTGCAAACGGTATTGGACTTACAAATGTGCTGAAGCGTCTCAGGCTGTACTACCAGCGTGAAGACATCATGGATATTGAATCGTCCCCGGGACAGGGGACGATTATTCGATTGAAGCTGCCCTGCACGAAGGAGGAGAAAGCCGCCTATGTTTAAGATGCTTATCGTGGATGACGAACAGATTGAACGCAGTGCTCTCCGAATGATAGTAGAGAGAAATCTGCCCGATGTTGAGGTCGTGGGCGAAGCGGAGAATGGGAGAATGGCCATCGAGATGGCGGAAAGGCTGCTGCCTGATCTGGTTACGATGGACATTAAAATGCCAGGGACAGATGGTATTGAAGCTGTATCCGTTCTGTACAGCAGTCTGCCTAACACGAAGGTGATCATGGTTTCGGCATTTGATGAATTTGAGTATGCGCGGAGCGTGATGAAGTACGGGGTGAAGGAATACCTGCTAAAGCCTTGTAAGAAAGATCAAATTGTGAGCGCAATTCAAGCGGTGATGAAGGATATTGATGAAGACAGACGAGAGCTTTCACACATCAATGCGCTAAGGCATCAGGCGGAACAGACCCACGCACTGCTCGAAACCGATTGGGTATCCTCCATCTGTCAATCACGAACGCTCGGTGCAGAACTTATGAGTTGGCAGCAAGAAGCAGGTATTTCAGCAGATTCAGCCGGATATGCCTGTGTACTGAGGGTTGTTTTGAATCAGGAGCAGGGGCAGGATGGTTTATTTCAAATTCAGGATTGGATACGTAAACGCACGTCGGCATATGGCTTCTGTCTTGCAGGACCGTTCATCGGACAGCATCTTCCGCTGCTGATGTTTCCTGATCGGATGAATAATGGAAGCGGCCTCTCTGTTCGTGCAAGAGCAGCTCATCTAACGAGAAGCCTGCTGCAGGAAGCGCAGCGTATGTTTCCTTCCAGCGGGATGACGGCAGGAATCGGAATGCTGAGGCTCAGCAGGGCAGGCTGGATGAGATCTTATCAAGAGGCTGTGCTCGCATCTGGTGAACCGCGTGCCTTCTGCAGCTGTTTCTATGAGGATCTGCCCGCTGGGACGGAGGAATCATACCCTTATCCTCATGCTTGTGAGCAGCGGCTGCTGCTTATGGTGGGACGCGGGAACGTGGAGGAGGCAAGGGTCGTGTTTTCCCAGTACATGAACGAGCTGCTTGAGATGACAAGATATCAGGCGGCAAGGGTTCAGCATGATCTGAACAAGCTGTTTGCTCAAATGCTGAGCAAGTTGAAGGAGAAGGGGATATCTCTTCCTAAGCTTGGTGGTTTTCACGATCTGAATGATGCCGAAGATATACGCAGGCATGCTCTATTTCAATTGGATCTTGTGCTGGATGCACTGGACACATGGTATGCGGATGAATACAGAGGCAGTATCGAAAAAGCAAAGGTATATATTGCTGAACACTACGGAACGGAGCTGTCACTGGAGGAAGTTGCTGATTATGCGGGACTGAATCCTCATTATTTCAGTAAGATTTTTCATGAGAGATGCGGTATAACCTTCATTGATTATTTGACAGGAATTCGAATCGAAAGAGCTCGGGAGCTGCTCAGTGATCCCCGCCATATTTTGAAAGATATTAGTCAGAGGATCGGATACAGGGACCCGAATTACTTCAGCCGTGTCTTCAAGAAGATGGTTGGCATGTCACCTTCCGAATATCGGAGTGCTTCACTTAAAGGGGGATAGGCTTATAGCCAGCCGATGAAAATGAGATATCAATATAAATATAAATAGACCTCTCAGCCTTACGCTCGAGAGGCCTATTTATATATTGACTATTACATAATGGCAACGAGACGCCCTGTTACTTCATGGCGCTCCAGACGGCCGAGTCCCTCGCCAATCTCATCAAAGGTAATTTCGGTAATTGCAGGAGAGATGTCTCCAGATGCCATCAGCTTATACACTTCAGCAATATCATACTTATCGCCGCCCACGCTGCCTAATAGGCTCGCTGCTTTCAGAATCAATGGGTCCGTGTTAATCGTGGATTCCAGTTTGCCCATACCGACAAGAACAACGGTGCCACCAGGGGCTACCACATCAATGGCTCCAGCTGTAGTTGTGCCGAAACCAGCGTAGTCTACGATTAAATCAGGAGCAATGTCAGCCAGCTCTTTAATATCCTGATAAACGGCCTTCACGCCGATAGATTCAGCCAATTCACGTGCTTTAGGACTTACATCTACGGCATGTACCTCAATGCCGGCTACAACAGCTGCACGTGCTGCAATCTGTCCAAGTCCGCCGATCCCGATCACAGCTACTTTCATGCCTGGCTTCGCTCCGCCACGTTTAAACATCGCATGATAGGATGTCATGCCAGCGTCGGTTCCTGCAGCTGCTTGTGCAAAGGTTACTCCGTCAGGAATAGGAACAAGGTCAATTGCCGGCGCGGATACTTTATCTGCATAACCGCCGTCATATCCGTATCCAGGACCCATGCCTACAAGACTCACTGGACAGACGCCGACGCGATCACCCACCTTGAAATCCGTAACCCCTTCACCAACCTCAGTGATAATGCCTGCCACTTCATGGCCCATAATGATGGGTTTCTTTTCAATAATATTAAGCCACTTCTCATCACGTAATGCACCCACATCGGAGTGACATAGACCTGCTGCCTTAACTTCAATAACAACGCGGCCCTCAGTTGCTACGGGATCTGGCTTCTCAACCAATTTTAGCGGCACATTTGTCGTCGTAAATTCCCAACCCTTCATGTTATCTCCTTCTTTCTCCATTCATTTCATATTAAGCATCATGTCTTGCTAGGGCTAATATTACCGTTATTTTCAAATGAAATTCAAATTTCTTCGAGATTTAACACTTCAATATAAGGATTGGGACGTAAAATGCGCAAAGGGGTATAGAGAATACAATAAAAATAATACCTGTTGTATTTTTATACACGTAGACGTATAATTCACTTAATTAACGTTAATTAAAATTAGGATGTGACATTGTTGACGACCAGAAATAAGTTGAGAGATACCGCCATCAGGCTGTTCGGAGAGAAGGGCTACGACGGAACAGCACTATCTGAAATCGCAAAGGCAGTCGGAGTGAAAACACCGGCCATTTATGCTTTTTATGCCAATAAAGAGGATCTGTTCATCACGGCCTTTAAGGAGGCTATGCAGGCATATAACCAGTTTATTCAGGAACTGCATACTTCGAAGGTACGGGCGGATGCCAAGACCACCCTTCGTAACGTACTTGCAAGACAGTATGAGTTCTACGTGGAGAGCACGGAAACCAATCTATTCGTCATTCGGACACTCCTGTTTCCTCCTTTATTTCTCAAACAGGAAGTGGAGGCGGCATTTGCGGACTCAGATCAGCTGCTATCTCAGGTACTGGAGAGCATTATGGTACAGGGTATGGAGGAGAATCTCATTCCGGATCAGAAGATACAGCCGCTGGTGGATGCTTTCTTAACTTTGATGGACGGACTTGCTATGCAGTATTTCTATTACGGCTCCAAGGAAGTTTTTGAACGTAAGCTGGAACATGCCTTTGACGTGTTCTGGAGAAGTGCAGAGTACGTGACGACAACTTAAGAGCCGGTTCAACCAAGGGGGATCTTGACATGAATGAGGCAAAAAGCGTAATTGAGAACAGCAACGAAGCAAAAATATTAGAAGACTTTGAACGGGAGCCGGTGCCGCAGCATCTGCGTAAGAAATGGCTGACCATGGCCTTCGTATGGATTGCGATTGGAATCGACCTGTCTGCTATGTTTCTAGGTGCAGAGCTCGGAGCAGGGATGAAATTGTCCAGCTCGCTGACCGCAACCTTTATAGGGTCCTTAATTTTGGGTCTCATCGGCGCGCTGTGTGCTTATGTAGGGGCAAAGACGGGGCTCTCCACAGCCATGATAAGCCGGTTCTTGTTTGGAAATAGGGGAGCACGGATTATATCTGTAGTGCTTGGTATTTCCTCGCTCGGCTGGTTTGGTGTTCAGACCGGATTTTTTGCCAGCAATATGCAAACAGCACTTCATGAAATATGGGGAGTCAACCTGTCACTTGGCCTGTTGTCCTTCATCGGCGGCATGCTGATGATGTCTACGGCGATCTGGGGCTACCGTGCGATTGAGAAGCTCAGCGTGTGGTCCGTGCCACTGCTGGTGATTTTTATTTTAATTGCCTTGTATATGGCGTTTCATATGAATGGAACAACTGCCATCTGGGCGCCGATCAGCGCACAGCCGATACCTATGGGTACAGCGATCTCACTCGTTATCGGTATATTTATGCTGGGAACGGTGCTCTCACCGGATATTGCGCGCTGGGCAAGAACGCCAAAGCATGCGATAATGGCCGCATTTGTCGGTTTTTTTGTAGGGAACAGCTTCATGACCGTCATTGCAATCTTCCTCTCCCGAGTGATGGATTCAAGTGATCTTACAGGGATATTCCTTACGATCGGTCTTGGACTTCCCGCCATTATTGTGCTGACACTGGCCCAGTGGACGACGAACACGAACAACCTGTATTCGGCTTCGCTTGGATTCTCGGTTGTGTTCTCCAAAGTACCCAAATTCGTTATTACCATTGTGGCAGGTCTGGTTGCAACCCTGCTCGGGGTGTTCGGCATTTATGACAGCTTTCTCTCGTTTCTCACTTTGATTACGATGCTGATCGCCCCGATCGGCGGTATTTACACAGCGGAATATTTACTCGTGGACAGATCAAAATTTACGTTTGAGGGTCTGGATAAGAACAAGAATTGGATGGTGCGATCACTCATTGTATGGGCCGTATCCAGCCTGTTTGCATACATGACGACAGCAGCGCCGGACGGGCTCGGCCTATTCCAGCTTACGCAGGTTCCTGCACTTGACGGCTTCCTCTTCGCTTTTGTAGTGCAGTGGCTGGTCGCTAAGGTGTTCAGCAAGAAAGGATGACAACATGACAAGCATAAATCGTATGAATAGACTTACAGAGCTTACAGAAGAAGCGATTGAATATATTGCAGTAGGTGCAGCTGTCCTCGGTACAGGGGGCGGCGGCGATCCGCATATCGGCAAACTGATGGCTATAGGAGCCATTAAGAAATACGGGCCGGTAACAGTGGTCTCTCCTGAGGAGCTCGGAGATGATGATCTAGTAGTGCCGTTCTCTATGATTGGTGCGCCAACGGTGATGAATGAGAAAATTCCGGCGCAGGAGCAGATGAGTAAGCCATTAGATCTGATTGAAAAAGAGCTTGGCAGAAAGATTACCGCTCTTATGCCGATTGAGGTTGGAGGAGGCAATTCACTTATTCCGGTCATTGCGGCAGCAGAGCGGGGCATTCCTGTGCTCGATGCGGATGCGATGGGCCGGGCTTTCCCGGAATCACAAATGGTTACCTTTTATCTCGATGGTATGGACCCGAGTCCGATTACGATGGCGGATGAACGGGGAAATGCGGTGCTGATGCATGCAATTGACGGCATATGGGAGGAACGGATGGCCCGGGCGGTGACGATCCAGATGGGCGGATCCGCATCGATCTGCGATTACCCGGCAACCGGTGCACAGATGAAGAAAAGTGTGATTCCACATACGTTATCTCTTGCATACGAGATTGGCAAAACATTGTTTGAATCGAAGGAGCAGAAGCAGCATCCGATTAAAGCCTTGCTCACGCAACTGAACGGATATGACTTGTTCCATGGCAAGGCGTCAGATATCCGACGCCGAATGGAGGGCGGCTTCACGCGTGGAGAAGCGACCTTTGAAGGAACGGGTGAGCATAAAGGCCGGACGATGAAGCTGTTTTTCCAGAATGAATTCCTGCTGGCGGTAGAAGGAGAGCAATCTCTTGCTGTAACCCCAGATTTGATATCTCTATTAGACCAAGATACGGGTATGCCAATTACGACAGAGAACCTGAAGTATGGTGCCCGGATCACGGCTGTCGGTTTCCCTTGCGATCCGAAGTGGCGAACGCCGAAGGGCCTTGATACCGTTGGACCGAAGTATTTCGGCTATGACGTTCCTTATGTGCCAATTGAAGAGCTGGCAGCGAAGAAAGGAGCGGATCAGCTATGAATTTAAAGAGAGAAGTGCAGCTGGGTGGTGCGGAATTATATCGCATAGGTATTGATGTAGGCGGTACAAATACGGATGCGGCACTGCTTGATTCCAGGCTGAACACGATTCATACGGTGAAGGTGCATACCACAAAGGACGTGAATGAAGGCATAGTTGAAGCCGTCCGCAAGCTGCTGGAAGAAAGCACCGTGAACCCTGAACTAATCAAGTATGCCATGCTGGGAACGACCCACTGTACAAATGCGATCGTGGAAAGAAAAAATCTGGGCAAAGTGGGACTTATCCGGATCGGAGCGCCTGCGGCAACGACCATTCCTCCACTAATGGGCTGGGATGAAACTCTTGCCTCCGTGATCGGCAATCATGCCTATATGGCCAGAGGTGGTTATGAATATGACGGGCGCACCATTGTTGATATGGATGAGGAGGAAATTCGAAATCTGTGTGAGCGAATGAAGGGTGAGGTAGCATCCGTTGCTATTTGCGGTATCTTCTCTCCAGTGAACACTTCACAGGAGAAGCGGGCCGCGGAGATTGTTCGAGAAGTGCTCGGTGAGGACATGGTAGTAACCCTCTCCCACGAAATTGGCAGCATCGGTCTCCTGGAACGGGAGAATGCCTCTATATTGAACGGCGCTCTTCTTGGTGTCATTTCGGGTGTAGTCCAGGGATTCGAAGCAGCGCTTGAGAGCTTCGGCATTCAAGCCGGTGTCTATATCTGTCAAAATGACGGAACGCTGATGCGCAGTGATTATGCACTTCGTTATCCCATATTGACGATTGCGTGCGGACCGACCAACTCGATCCGTGGAGCTGCACATTTATCTGGATTGAGTGACGCACTGGTCGTGGATATCGGTGGTACGACAACGGACATTGGCGTTCTCAGCCAAGGCTTCCCACGGCAGTCCTCTGCTGCTGTAACACTGGGTGGTGTAAGAACGAACTTCCGAATGCCGGATATTCTATCCATTGGTATTGGGGGAGGAACGATTGTCCGTACGGAGAAATCAAGCGATAGCGAGAGTGGGCTCATTGTTACCGTAGGGCCTGACAGTGTCGGTTATGAGCTGACGAAGCGGGGTACCCTCTTCGGTGGAGATACGCTGACGGCGACGGATGTCGTGGTGAAGCTCGGCAGGACACAGTGGGAAGGCGCTCAAATCGAGGGGATTGACGAGGAAATCTGTATCCAAGCAGATGAAATCATGAAGACCGATATTGAGGATGCTATTGACCGAATGAAGTCGAGTAGTGCGCCAGTCGATGTCATTCTGGTTGGCGGTGGAAGTATATTGGTGCCGGAGGAGCTTGAGGGTGTGGCCCGCATTATTCGCCCAGAATATTATGGTGCGGCGAATGCAATTGGTGCAGCTCTTGGCGAAGTGAGCGGGGAAACGGAACGCATCTATTCACTCGATGAACTGACCTATGATGAAGTAATGGAAGATGCCCGCTGTTATGCGGTAGAGCAGGCGGTTCGGGCAGGAGCAGATCGTGATACCGTCCAAATCGTCTTTACCGAGGATATTCCACTCGCTTACCTGCCAGGGAATGCACTGCTGGTTAAGGTGAAGGCCGCAGGAAGATTATAACAAAAGATCATTAACAAAAGATCATTAACAAAAGGCATCCTTCTCAGGTCTATAGACCTTGGGAAAGATGCCTCTTTTATGCAAAGGAATTTCATTTACTTGTTGATTATTCATTTCATTATTCAAGAAACTAATACTTGAGCTGTGAGAATTAAGATGGGTTATGCTGCAAATCTCTTGTTATCTTACGACCTGTCGGGGTCTGAGCCAAGCCGCCGCCAGCCGTTTCCCGCAGCGATTCAGGCATGGCCGATCCCACTTCGAGCATGACCTGAACCACTTCGTCCGAAGGGATGACACTTCGAACCCCGGCCAGTGCCATGTCGGCTGCTCCCAGGGCAGTAATAGCACCGAATCCATTACGAACAATGCATGGGATCTCGACCAGACCCGCCACTGGATCACAGATCAGGCCAAGCGTATTTTTCAAGGCAAGTCCTACAGCATGAATCGCCTGAGCAGGTGATCCTCCTCGAATATCGACGAGGGCACCTGCTGCCATCCCGATGGCGGATCCCACTTCCGCCTGGCAACCGCCTTCTGCTCCAGAGATAAAGGAGTTATTTGCGATCACATAACCAATGGCGCCGGAAGCGAACAGGCCATAAACCATCTGCTCATCTGTCCACCCGAACCTTTCCTGGCTACTGATGAACACGCCGGGAATAATGCCGCAGGAGCCGGCCGTCGGTGTCGCAATGATCCGTCCCATGGAAGCGTTGACCTCGGATACCGCAAGAGCGTAAGTCATCGACAAGCTTGCATGATCTCCAAGCATGGATTGTCCGTTCTCACGATAACCTAGCATTTTTCTAGCGTCTCCGCCCGTCAGTCCGCTCTTGGAGGTTGTATCGGTATGCAGTCCCTGATGGACCGCTTTTTTCATAATTTCGTAGTATTCCTTCATTTGAGCAAATACGGCATCCTGGTCCTCGCCTGATTCCAGACATTGTTCCTCCAGCATGAGTCTGCCAAGGGAGAGCTCTCTGGATTCCGCCAGCTCTGCCAGTTGTTTTAATGTTCGAAAGTTCATAAGCGTAAGACTCCTTTATACATGAGATACAGAAAAATGGGGCTTGCTTACAAGATGAGAAGATTAACTTCCTGAATCTCAGGTAAAGTCTTTATTCGTTCAACCAAGGGTGAATGGATCTTACCGTCGCATTCCATGACCATCATGGCTTCACCGCGGCGGTTTTTTCGATCGACAGACATATGACCAATATTAATGCCGGCATCAACCAGCATTCTGGTAACTACGGCGATAACGCCTGGCTCGTCAATATGGCGAAGGATCAGTGTTGGATACAGCCCCGTCATCTTTAGGTGATAGCCGTTGATCCGAACGATTTCGATATTCCCGCCTCCGATCGAAGTACCCACCAAGTTAAGCAGGCGGTCTCCCCCTTTATTTGTCAGGATAATCTCAGCTGTATTGGGATGAGGATAGAGTCCGGTTCCGGGGCCAATGGTAGTGTCCATTCCAGCCGCTTCTGCATGAACAAAGGCATCAGGAAGTCTTGGGTCATCCGTATTCATGTCCAGTAGTCCTCCAACGATAGCTGTATCCGTGCCGTGCCCGCGGTATGTTGCCGCAAACGAGCCGAACATCTTGATCTCAGCATGTGCCGGGCATTCTCCAAACAGTTGTCTTGCTGTACGTCCGATACGTGCCGCACCCGCAGTATGGGAGCTGGACGGTCCGACCATGGCCGGACCTATGATGGAAAAAACGTCTTTAAATCTCAATTCGATCAAGCTCCTCGTTTTGGGGGCTGCACATCTTGTGGAACAAGACAGTCGTACACTTCGCCGCCCAATCTTTCTTTAAATTCCTTATTTGCTTCGGCGACGATACTTGGATCAAGTATGGATTCAATCGCTGTTGCCGCCATCGCTTTAGCCGCGAGCAGCATTCCTTTGTGAGCATAAGTGCTCTTGCCCTGCGCTACTGTCTGCCATGCATGAAGGGGGGTTCCGAACGCCATTGTTGTTGTTACACACTGTGCGGTCGGTACGTTCCAGCTGACATCAGCCACATCCGTTGACCCGCTCATAAACGTTTCTTTATCGTCAGAGAATGGTGCGATAAAGCCGGGGAGCGGCCGCTCGGTTAGCACACCTGCAAGCTGGGGCCCAACCATAGCTTCTGCTTCCTGTTTATTTTGAAGGGGCAAAGTTTCATAAATAGCCTTGGCGTAGGCATATTCTTCCTCTTCATATTCAGGGACTCCAAATTGAGTCAAATTCTTATGCAGCACTTTTTCGAGCGTACTGTTCGGAATGAGGTTGGCACAGGCACCTTCATATTTAAATTCCATTTGTGTTTCGGTCATGAGGGAAGCCCCCTCAGCAATTTTGATTAGCCGTTCGAACAGGCTGCGTACTTGATGTGTCTTAGGAGCGCGGACCAGGTAGGTCACCTCGGCCTCTGCCTGTACCACATTTGGTGAAAATCCGCCTGAATTTGTTATTGCGTAGTGCAGTCTCGCCTGGTCAATCATATGCTCGCGCATATAGTTCGCCCCGATGTTCATGAGCTCAACAGCATCCAAGGCGCTTCGTCCTTGATGAGGGGCTGCAGCTGCATGGGCACTGATCCCCTTGAAAGTAAAAGTACCATGAATAACAGCATTCGAGCTGCCATGCATAACCGCGTTCATGGAGTGGGGATGCCAGGACAGCGCCGCATCCACATCCTTGAAGTAACCTTCACGGGCAAGATAGGTTTTGCCATATCCGCTTTCCTCGGCAGGACAGCCGTAGAAGCGGACTGTTCCGCTTGTACCGGGATGATCCTGAAGGTAGTCTTTCACAGCGACAGCTGCTGCAAGTGCCCCGACACCAAGCAGATTATGCCCGCATCCATGACCGTTTCCGCGAACAGTGACAGGACTAAACGCAGCAATCCCGGCCTCCTGGCTCAAATCTGTCAGTGCATCATATTCACCTAACAGGGCGATGACTGGACTGCCTGTCCCATAGGAGGCGATAAATCCGGTTTCAAGCCCAGCGACTTCTCTCTCTATTGAGAAGCCTTCGGCTTCTAGAATTTCAATGAGAAGCTTGGCTGATTGGAATTCATCGAATCTGGTTTCTGCAAAAGACCATACCTGGTCGCTTGCATTAGTGAACAGCTCGCTTTTTCCTTCGATGGCGTCAGATACATACTTGCTTAAATCGATCGTTGTTGTCATAGGAATACACCTCTCTATTGGCAGTAATTGATTATTGTAAGCAGGTTATTGAATCATAACCGCATGATTCAACTTACACAGTGGTTGGCTGAATATCGGTTGGTTTGATCTTGTCAGAACGGCGTGACAGCATAAGTGAAGCGGAGCAGATTACAGCAAATGCGATCAGCATCACGAAGGCTGCAGTATAAGATCCGCCTGAAGCTTCAACCAGGAAGCCTATAAGCATTGGCGTAAGGAAGCCGGCAAGCTGAGCACCGGTATTGATGAATCCATTTGCAGTTGCTACTACCGTTTCCGGCATCGTTTTAAGGGACTTTGAAATAATGAGTGTTGAAATGAAACCAGCGAGTGCTGTAACGATAGTTTGATGGGTAATGAACATGGCGATACTGCCGGCAGTGCTCATCAAGTACAGGAAAAGGGCCACGAATATGCCGAATACGGAAGCAATAATCCGATCTTTACCTGCGGGAATGCGGTCAAGTATATAGCCGCTGAGCAGCATGGTGAAAATGCTGATGACAGCCGGAATAGCAGAAAGTAGACCCATTTGCGTCATATCCAGCCCTCTGACATTGACCATATAAGTAGGCATCCAGGATTGCAGCCCCCAGTTCACGGCATAAATGCTGAAGTAACCGATAAACAGGTTCCAGATCATAGGGGTTTTAAGAACAACCTTAAATGGCACCTTTTCTTTAGGCGCAGGAACTGCCTCCGATTGCAGAGGCTGAGCCGACTCTTTTAATAGGAAGAACATAAGGATTGTAACCAGAATTCCTACGGCACCGATGATATAGAACAGGGTCCGCCAGCCGATGGTTTCAAGCGCCTGACTCGTAAGGATCGGAGTTACAACACCCATAATTGCACCGGAGGCGAGCATAATTGACATCGCACTGCTTCTCTGATTTATCGGGAAAGTGGTAGCAATGGCCTTTGATCCAGATGGAAAAAAGCTGCCTTCTCCAATCCCGAACAGGAAGCGGACGAAGATGAGTGAGAACAGAGACCAGGCTGAGCCGGTCAAGATGGTGAAGATGGACCAGGCGAAGACAGAGACGAGAATGACTTTCCGATAGCCGAAACGGTCAGCGAGTGCCCCGCCCGGAATTTGCATAATAGCGTAGCCGAGGAAAAAACTGCTCAGAATGATTCCTTGGGCGGACGCGCTGAGACCCAGATCTTGTGTGATCCCTACAATGGCATAGTTCATCACAAACCGATCGAGATTGCCTAGACACCAGCCGAGAAATAAAAGAGCGAGTACAATGTACTTAAAGTTTTTGCTTTGTACGACCTTCGACATTGTGTTACCTTCTTTCTCATCAATTGTTATATTTATGCGTTTGATATATTAAAGTTACAGGATGAAGGGGTTTTAATACAATGTATATCTTTGTATAATTAGCTCTATTATTATGTGAAAACCTACATTGACATGGGGGCGGAGCTATTGAACGGAGTGCTGCATGAAATCTTACATGAACGTTTAGGTAATTGGGATTATGAGATCTGGATGAGTGAGAATTGGTCGGATTGGCGGCTAATTACTTCGATTGGGGATAGGAAGACAGCTGCTCCTGAATTTCGATGCAATTCCCCTCTTTATCATCCGGAGTATCGTCTGGAAAAAGAAAATATTACGTTAGCTTTTCTTCCATATAACAACAACGTGTGTATATCTGTCCGACTGTTTTCAAAATGTGATTTTTCTGCAGAAGAACTGGTGGAGATTTCATCTCTCTTGTATCCGTATTATGCAGAAGCGGTAGCTGCAAAGCATGAGCGTGCGTTGAATGAAGTCATGAACAGCATTCGGGACGTGACTCAGCTGCTCGATCTGAATGAACTGCTCAGCCGAATTCTTGTAAGTGCGCTGTCTGTTATTCCTTATGAATGCATTGGTGTTCTGTGGCAATATGATCCTGAAATCGATGCCTTGACGGTTAAGGCAAGAGCAGGGGGGCTTGGCGAGGGGATGCTTCAAATGAAGCTGAAGCCAGGAGAAGGAATCATTGGGCATACATTCAGCAGAGGCACACCTAAATTGTATAGCAATATGCTGATGCTGGAGGATGATTTCGGCAATATGACGCTCGAAAATAGGCGTCATTTGAATACGGCGTATGATTTTGAAGATATTTGTGGTATTATTTCCGTTCCCATCAAGGTTGAAGGTCAAACGGAATGTGTGCTCATTGTATATCAAAGGGGAAATGTGCCGCTGTTTACGGACTCAGATGTGAGGCTTCTGCAGAGCTTCGCGGATCAGGTGTCTATCGCACTGACGAATGCGAGGTTATATGACAACTTAAGCAGACAGAACGAAACACTTGTCAGACGGGATGAGATCCATTCTTCTTTGATGCGTTTATCGCTGCAAAATAAAGGTGTGGTGTCCATCGTCAGTGAGCTGACACGTATTATCGGCATACCGCTGACCTTTGTGGACTTTATTGATAATGAATGGTTTCCTAAACGGGGAAAGACGATAAGTAAATGGAGCATTGAGAGTCTGAGAGAGCGATATCGATCATTGAATCCTTCTGATTACTTGACCTTTGTTGCAGGAGCAGAAGGGGAGATGAATCAGTATCTATATCCCATCGCTTCCGCAAATCAATGCCTTGGCTATCTGATTATCCGTATGAATGAAAGACTCTCACCTTTGCAGCTGGTTGCACTTGAGCAGGGGAGCTCTGTACTCGCGCTGGAGCTGATGAGAAAACAGTCTCTCGCAGAATTTTATTTCAAAAGAACACAGCAGTTTTTTAATGATCTCAGGCTCAGCAAAGATTCGGAGGAATACTGGGTGAAATCCGCAGAGATTGGTATTACTCCCAATACACAAATTATCGTTGGTCTACTTGAATTCACGGAGCTGGTAAGTCCGGTTATGCTCAGCACTCTTTCACTTCAGCTTGTGTCCTATTTGCGGGAGAAGCTGCCCTCGGGGAACATGCCCATCGCATTTGGCAGTGAAAGACGTATCACCGTCATGCTTGTTCTATCGGAAGCCCATAGGCCTGGAGAAATTGAAGAGAAGTTTATTACCTCCTTGCCAAAATGGGAGAGCAAAAATAATACAAAGCTGTTCGGGGGCTTAGGTTCAATGCGCCTAGGGCTGGATGCCATTAATACGAGCTATCAGGAGGCGGATAAGGCGCTGGCCTACCAAAAGGCTCGTGGTGTGCAAGGGGTAATTCGCTATATGGATATCGGAGTAAATCGATTGTTTATCCGGCAGCCTGCTGAGGATCTGAATGATTTTATAGCAGAGGTGTTTGAGCCGCTCAGAACAGCCAAAGGGCAAGCCGGGGGTCTTGAGGAAACGCTGATTACCTATATGGCCTGCGGTGGATCTGCGGCACAAGCGGCAAGTGAGCTTCATATTCATATCAACACACTGTATCAGCGCATCCATAAGATTGAAGAGATATTAGGCATGTCCTTTAATAATCAGGAGCATCTTCTTCACTTGCAGCTGGCTTGTTACCTTCGGCAGTCGACTCGTTTATAGGTCATGAAGCTTCCACCTTCTAAAATATATATGAGGACAAGTTCAATATTGCTCACATGAATTTACCTCCTACATGAAGGATCGAGCCTATTTTAATCGAAGTTATAGCGGATTGGGTTGATTTCAAATCCAAACTTGACATCAATTTTTCCAATATGATATATAAGTAGAAGAGTTAGCACTCTAAGCTTTAGAGTGCTAAAAATTTGAGCAAGGATGCTCATAGAATAGAAGGGAGACTAATCATGGCAACAAAGCAATTTAAGGCCGAATCCAAGCGCTTGCTGGAGATGATGGTTAACTCTATTTACACGCAAAAGGAAATTTTTCTAAGAGAGCTTATCTCCAACGCCAGCGATGCGATTGACAAGATGTACTATAAGGCATTGGTTGAGGATCAGCTGACTTTTAATAACGAAGATTATTTCATTAAGATTACCGCAGATAAAGAAAACCGCACACTCACCATTTCAGACACAGGGATCGGGATGACGCAGGAGGAGCTGGAGAACAACCTGGGGATCATCGCGAACAGCGGATCTTTTGCGTTCAAGAACGAGAATGAGCTGAAGGACGGCCATAACATTATTGGACAATTCGGGGTGGGCTTCTATTCTGCGTTCATGGTTGCAGATGAGATTACGGTGATTACGAAGGCTTGGGGCAGCGAGCAGGCCTATAAATGGCAGTCTCAAGGCGCAGATGGATACACGATTGATCCAGCTGACAAAGACAGCGTAGGAACTGATATCATTCTTCACATTAGAGAGAATACAGAAGAAGATTCTTACGATGAATTCCTGGAGGAGTATCGTCTTAGAACGATTATTAAGAAATATTCCGATTTCATTCGTTATCCGATCAAGATGGACGTGAAGACGCAGAAGCCGAAGGAAGATGCGGAGAACGAGTTTGAGGAAGTTACCGAAGAGCAGACCGTAAACAGCATGGTTCCGATCTGGCGCAAGAACAAGAGTGAGCTGACAGATGAAGACTATGAGAACTTCTATTTCGAGAAACGCTACGGCTTCGACAAGCCGCTGAAGCACGTACATATCAGTGCTGACGGTGCTGTTGTGTACAATGCCATTCTGTTTATTCCGGAGAAAACGCCGTTCGACTATTACACCAAGGAATATGAGAAAGGCCTTGAGCTCTACTCTAACGGCGTATTGATCATGGATAAATGCGGAGACCTGCTGCCGGATTACTTCAGCTTTGTCAAAGGGATGGTCGATTCCGAGGATCTGTCCTTGAACATTTCCCGCGAGCTGCTGCAGCATGATCGTCAATTGAAGCTGATCGCGAAGAACATCAAGAACAAGATCAAATCTGCGCTGCAATCCATGATGAAGGATGAGCGTGAGAATTATGAGAAATTCTACGAATCGTTTGGCAGACAGCTGAAATTTGGAGTATACAACGATTATGGCATGAACAAGGGCGATCTTCAGGATCTCCTGCTGTTCTATTCCTCCAAGGAGCAGAAGCTGGTCAGCCTGGCTGAATACGTCTCCCGTATGCCGGAAGATCAGAAATATATTTACTATGCAACAGGTGAGTCCGTGCAGCGTATTGAACGTCTGCCGCAAACCGAGCTCGTGGCGGATAAAGGCTATGAAATTCTCTATTTCACTGACGATGTGGATGAGTTCGCCATCAAGATGCTGATGAGCTACCAGGAGAAAGAATTCCGTTCTGTATCGAGCGGTGATCTTGGATTTGAAGCAGATAGCAGCGAAGAGGAAGCGGAAGCGAAGGAATCCGAGAACAAGGAATTGTTTGAGAAAATGCAGGAGCTCTTGGGCGGTAAAGTGAAGAGTGTCAAGGCTTCCAAGCGTCTCAAATCCCATCCGGTCTGCCTATCCGCCGACGGTGAAATCACCATCGAGATGGAGAAAGTGCTGAATGCGATGCCGAATGCAGACGGCCAGCAGGTCAAAGCCGACAAAGTGCTGGAGATTAATGCGAATCATGAGGTGTTCAGTGCATTGAAGCAGGCGTTTGAGAACGATCAAGATAAATTCGCGGTGTACACCAGTGTTCTATACAACCAGGCGCTGCTGATTGAAGGACTTCAGGTGGAAGATCCCGTCGCGTTCACGAATGATATTTGCAAAATCATGGCGTAAGGTTTACTACAGCTTCATGCCACGGTAAAATAAAGTGAGAACAGAGGTTTCTGTTCTCACTTTTCTATTTTAAGGAGAACGACGTATGATAATTCAGTTCATTCGCTATCGTTAATGAGAGGTACAGATTATAAGTAAGCCCAGGCGTTTTTTTTAAAACTACAAGCCAGGGGTTTATTTTTCTGTGCCTTTTTCATTCTTACGATAAATGAATGAACGGGGTGTACTACGTGTTGAATTCTCATATGTTGCATTTGCTTCGTTGTCCCATGTGTCACGGAGTAATGGATTCAAGGTCTGGAAAAAGCCTGTTTTGTCCACAAGGACATACTTTTGATATATCGAAATTTGGTTACATTAATTTGCTGCTGCGTGCGGTTAAAACCCCATATGGTCGCACATTATTCCGTGCACGCAAGCAGCTGATCTCCGCTGGTAAGCTTGAACCACTGATTGAGGCAATCGCGGTAGGAATAATGAAGCATTTACCGGATCAATTTCGGTACAATAATACCTCCACACCGAATATGCTGCTGGATGCCGGATGCGGCGAAGGATCATTATTAATTCAGATTCAGCAGAAGCTTGTCTCCCTGACGAGACATGAATGGTTCGGTGCTGGGCTCGATATTTCCAAGGAAGGAATTCTGCTTGCGGCCAAGCAAGAAGCAGATAACCTCTGGTGCGTCGGAGATTTGGCCAGAATGCCGTTTAGGAGCAGCAGCTTTCCTTATATTCTGAATATCCTGTCCCCCTCCAATTATGAAGAGTTTCACAGACTGCTTACAGATGATGGCATCATCATTAAGGTTATTCCGGGCAGCGGGTATTTGCAGGAGCTGAGAAGCCGATTCTATGAGCGTACGGCGCAGCAGTCGTACGATAATAAGCACACAATCGAGCATTTTTCCCATCATTACCACATCATTCGTGAGGAGAAGGTGAGCTACACACTTCAGCTTGACGCGGAGGAAATGGCTCATTTGGTTCATATGACACCCCTGACCTGGGGGATTGCAGAACATAAGCTGAAGGAAGTTATCAGGCAGCAGAATATTACTTTTGAGTATCATATTTTGTATGGCACAAAGAAGAATAACAACTTAAAGATATAGAAGGTGTGATTCCATTGAAGACAGTGGCCATCGTCGGCGGAGGCATTACAGGTCTGTCCTGTGCCTATCATTTGCAAAAAGAAATAAGAAGCGGTCAAGAGGTGCGGATTGTCCTGTTAGAGGCGGAGTCTGTGCTGGGCGGGAAGATCAGCACCATGCATGATGGAGAGTTTACGATGGAGACGGGAGCCGATTCCATTGTGACGCGCAAGAAGAATACGTTCCAATACATTGAGCAGCTTGGGCTGACCGATCGAGTCGTTTACAACGAGACAGGGACTTCTTTTGTCCACAGTGATGGGGCGCTGAAGCAGATACCGGATGATTCCATGTTCGGGATACCGATGAGTATCGAATCTCTGGCCAGCACGACGCTTGTGTCAGCTGAAGGAAAGGTCGAGGCACTTAAGGATTTTTATACACCGAATGACCGGTTTACCCAAAATGATTCCCTGGGTGAATTTCTGGAGGCCTTTCTCGGCAGGGAATTTGTAGAGAAGCAGATTGCACCTGTTATATCCGGAGTATATTCGGGGAATATATATGACCTTACGCTGGCATCGACACTGTCCTATCTCTTGGACTACAAAAACGAATATGGAAGTCTGATTCGTGGACTGTCTGAGCAGCGAGCCAAGCTGAAGTCCTCTGGAGAGAAGAAATTCCTCTCCTTTGCCGGAGGGATGTCGGATCTCATTGAGGCGTTTGAGAGGGAGCTCTCCGAGGTGGATATTCGTACAGATACATCCGTTACCCGCATTGAGTCTGTGGATGGAAAGTATGTGTTGAATTTATCGACTGATGATGCACTGGAAGCCGATTATGTCGTGCTCAGCATTCCCCATACCGCAGCGGGAAGCATGCTGGCTAAGCCTGAGCTTACGAGTGATTTTGAGCAGCTGAAGAGCAGCTCCTTGATCAGCGTCTATTTGGGCTTTGATGTGCCGGACAGTGAGCTGCCGGCTAACGGGACAGGGTTCATAACGACGGATACAAGTGACCTGAAGTGCAATGCTTGTACATGGACAAGCCGAAAGTGGAAGCATACCTCAGATCACAGCCGTTTACTGGTCAGACTTTTTTATAAAAGCACGAAGCCGGTATATGACTCTCTTCTTCCGTTATCCGAGGAGGAGCTCATCGAAGTTGCGCTGACGGACATTCGCGAGGCAATGGGAATTTCGGCGAAGCCGATCACACATCACGTCCGCAAATGGCATGAGCAAATGCCAAATTACCATATGAAGCATCATGAGCTGGTTCAGTCGCTGGAGCATAATATGGCACTTTATTTCCCGGGAATTTGGCTTGCAGGCTGCTCCTACTATGGAGTAGGGATTCCTGATTGTATGCTGAACGGGGAGAAGACAGCAGCACAAGTCATGGGGCAGTTGCTCTCTTAATATGACATGACGAATGCGGATTCTATCCAAAATTCGATAAACAGGTACATGGAGGAGCATCTTAAAGCTTCTTCCTAAGCCGCGGATACTGTACATTGAGCTCTCTTTCCTGTATAGTGATAGGCTAACCCATAAGTATGGAAATGAATATAAAGTGGTGAAGGATAGCATGGCAAAAGGTAAAGGCGGAACAGGCAGAGGGACAGGCAAAAAAGGCTGGAATCGCTGGCAAGCCAGTGAGCGACGCGCCAAGAGTGCACCCAAGCCTTATAAGAGTAAAGGCACTAAGAAGTCTTCGGATACGGCTTCCGAAGGTCAGAAATAAAGCGACATCAATGTAACAGGATATAGAGAATTCACTTTTCAGTGAAGTGAACTTAGACCGTCCGGCAGGAATTCCGGGCGGTTCTTTGCGTTGCGATGAGTTCGGTTAAGAACCGTTTTTCACGAAAAATACGGATCGTGGTTGTAAAATGTCCGATTCCATTACCTTTCCATATATAAGGGAGGGATTTACAATGGAGTTAATTAATTTGGAAGAGATCATTTATCTAGTGACGAATATCGGCTTTCCTATGGCGGTTTGTGTCATTTTGCTCCGGTATATTCTGAGCACGATTGGGACGCGTTTAGATAAGCTGGACAATTCCATAACCCGGCTGACAAAGACGGTTCGGGATTTGGATGCTGAAGCCAAAGCAGCGACGAACAGTCAAGCAATCAAGACAGATCGGGACAAAGAGGGTGGGTAATTTCACTCCTCCTTTTGATGGGGGTAGTTAAGAGCAGTTACTATTGCTGAATCGATATGTAATTCCTTCGCATAAGAAAAAAATATCATTTAAGAAATGGAGTATTTTTATCTATGAATCGTCTAACAAAACTTATGCTATTTACCGTTTTAACAGGCTTGCTGGCAGCAGGCTGCTCAGAACCAGCCGTGGTCGAAGAAGCTGCGCCGAAATTAGAGAAAGTTTATTATCTTCTGGACGGAGCAGGTACTCCCCAATACGAAGAGATACCAGAACAAGATCAGATGCATATGGAATATTCCCACTACAATGACGCAGGATGCGAAGTTCGGATTACTGCAGAAATTACGAATAATCCGGATTATCAAGTCCAGTTTGTATTACCTGATGAGGCAGAGAAGGTCTTCACAGAGCCTGAGGTTAACATCGCCAGCAGTAATGAAGAGACAAGCACTTATGAAGTGAGGTTTGAAGTGAAAGAGGAGTATTTCACAGCGCATCCCGATGTGCAAGTGGTGTATGATACGGCCTGGGAACAGTCCAAGGATGACCAGAAATTTATAATTTGGAAAACACAGACATCGGTATCCTCGGCAGATATGAATTAGAGCAGGTTAACGATGCAAATTACAGTTAATCGTCAGCGTTAGCGTTTCGTTTTCGCCGCAGAGGGTAAATTTCAAGCAAGACACGATGAAATCTATCCTATAAGGAGGAAGTTACCATGTCTAAAAAAAGAGGAATTATTATGACAGCGATTGGCGCTGGAGTCACTTACTTGATGAGGAATAAAAAAGCGAGGGATAAGCTGTTTACATCCGTTTCCAGTATGATGAGAAGCTCGCGATCATCACATGGAGGCAAAAAAGTACCGCGTGTGGATTTGAAATAGGCTACAGCCTACCCACTCACTTATCAGCAGGCATACCTGCTTGACAGTCACTCAGCTGTCATTTATTCAATACTTCATATGAAGGGAAAAGTCCAGGCCAGAAGGCCCGGGCTTTTCTGTTGTGTCCACATCATTATGGGAAGAGTTGGATAAGATAGATTGTACGTAACGGGGCATCATTGATCATTGCATCAAGGGTGAGCTGTATGTTTGAGTTTATTTGAAGATCAGTGCTAGACTGAACAAGGCAGCACATTGGCTGCAGCTTACAAAATCAAGCAGATTGAGGCATGAGGAAGTGAGAGAATGATTCACCCAGAAAAGTTTGATCAAATATATAGCATTATGGAGGATTCTTTTCCAATTATTGAGTTTCGGAGCTATGAAGGGCAGAAGAGGCTATTGTCTAATCCGTATTATCGCCTGCTGACACAACAGGATGAGCAAGGGAAGGTCATTGCTTTTCTCGCAGGGTGGGAATTCGAGAGCTTTCGATTTGTGGAGCATATCGCCGTAACACCGGTCATTCGAGGGGGAGGAAGAGGACGGCTGTTAATGGAACAATTCATGAAGGAATCGGCTCTGCCGGTAATTCTAGAAGTCGAGCCTCCCGAAGATGAGCTGAAGCGAAGAAGAATCGGATTCTACGAACGGCTCGGTTTTCAGCTAGGGGATCACAAATATATGCAGCCGCCACTGCGTGAAGGCCAGCCGGATCTGCCCCTGTGTATCATGAGCTATCCTCAGCGATTGACAGAAACGGAGTTCCATTCGTATAAGGTACAGCTGTACAAGGAAGTTTACGGCGTTTCCTTAGATGAGCCGAGCACATTGAATTAAGAACGGTTGATTACGGAGATCGACTATACAGAAAGAAGCAGGCCAGTGTGAATTGAGCCTGCTTCTTTCTTTTGAGCTTATAGAGGTGCTTTGACCTGAAATGATGATGACGGATGCTGTACCTGCTTAGAATCGATATGTTATTCTGGCACACCTTGGGTAACGCCATGGGTGTAAGTGAGCCAAGGAGTATCTAACGCCCCTCCACCGGGATTATAGGTGAAGAAGTACTCAATAGTATCGCCTTGCTGAAGGTTATTGACGCTGTAGGTGTAATTGCCATTCCCTGTGGAGCTCATAGCGACGTTCAATTGACCACCGTTGTTCACTTTATAGTGTAAATCCGCAAAAGTTGCACCATTCACATAGAACTGCAAATCATCTCCTAGGATTTTCAGCCCCTTAACCTCATCTCCAACGACAGAGATCGGTTCGGGTTCAGTAGGGTCTGTAGGGTCCGTAGGGTCAGGATTCGAGCTGCCTTCCTTGTAGACACGGACATAATCCACCTGCATGGAGGCAGGAATATCGCCGGGATTCGGTGTCTGTCCACCGTCAAAGCTTCCGCCAACCGCAAGATTCATAATGAGATAGAAAGGCTCATCGAATGGTGCATTCGGATTATCCGGTGCAGCAGTGGAGTACCACTGCTCTCTGGTCACTTTGAAGAAGAACTTGCCGTCCACATACCATTTAATGTTGTCTTCTTCCCATACGACAGAATACACGTGATAATCATTTGCGAACGTCTGGCCTTCCGGGAAGTGATACTCTCCTGAGAGATGCCGGTTAGCTGGCCATTGTCCGCCAAAATGCACAGCGCCGCTGGTTGAGCCCGGCAGGCGTCCTCTGGCTTCCATAACATCGATCTCACCGGATGATGCCCATACCCCATAAGTACTGTTCTCTGGGAGCATCCACAAGGCTGGCCATAGGCCATTCCCCGTCGGCAGCTTCGCACGAAAATCCACTCTGCCATATTCGAGAGAGAACTTATTCTTTGTATTAATCTTACCGGAAGAGTATTGTGCATACCGACTTGGGTCTTGCGGGAAGGATTTTGGCTCGTTCAAGGCTTTGATGTTTAGATTCCCATCTTGTACAAAGACATTCTGTGTACTATTCGTGTAATGCTGCAGCTCGGAGTTACCCCAGCCCCAGGTGTTCGGGTCATCATTAAGATAATATCCTGTTTCATAGCTCCACTTGCTTGTATCAAGTGCGGATCCATTAAATTCATCCCGCCAGATGAGGTTCATGCCTTGAATGTCAGGATTACTTGGCGTGCCAATTGCAATATCTTCTTGATCAGTTACATCTGGACGCGGGGCATCTGGATTGCCAATAAAGGTATAGACCACGTAATTATTGCCGATATTGCCTCCTTTTTGACCATTCAGCGGATAGCCGATTCGAATCTGCATATCCTCTTGGATGGGTTGAAACCAGAGACCATAGATGTGATCCGCCCAATAGCCCCACTGATTGGCATCCGACATGTTGTTATATCCGTTCGAGGCGTATGTAAATCCGCTCTGGCTAGATTGATCCAGGTCTATCCATACTCCGCCAACGTTGATCTGGTATACAAAATTACCGAGCTCATTACCTATAGCAGCTCCGCCATCGATCTTGGGAAGAGGAATGCCAATGGCGCCGCTCTCATCTGCTGTAAATGTTGTCCCCTCATAGGGTGTTATTACATAAGAGTTTCTTACCGGTTCATTAAAAGTAATCGTGTAAATAACGTTAGCACCCGACGTTTTAGATTCTAATTTGACATTGATCGACTCAGTTACATTGAACCAGAATCCGCCGCCGCCATCGGTAAATTGACCAAAGTTCTGATCATAGATCCAGCCGCTGGCTGCATTGTTGTCAATATCAATCCACTCCGTGTCATTGATCGGCTTGACGTAAACCTTCAGATCATCTGCTACGGCTTGATACGTTACAGCTGGATCATTATTAAAAGTAGGATAGGTAAAGCCTGCACCGCCTGTATATCCTGCTGTAATCTGCGGTCCTTGAGTCGGGGTCATCGCGGTGATGGTTGTTTTGTTGATGTTATTGAATACGAGCGTATACTCCAGCGTAGCTCCTGTTGTTTTGGAGTACAGCTGAAGCTCCGTTGTAGAGGAAAGGGTAAACCAATAGCCATTGAAGCCGCCATCGCTCCAGTGCCCCCAGTTTTGGTTGTAAGTAAAGCTGTCGATACTATCAATATCAACCCAGCTGCCATTGAGCTTTACCTTAACTCCCAAATCTTGAGCAACTTCATTCCATGTAACAGCGCCTCCGTTAAATACCGGCATGACAAAACCATAGCTGGCCTGCCCAACACCCGAGTTTGTAATAACAGGCCCGTCGGCAGCTGAGAAGTAGGTCATAGAGGTAATGGATGGGGCTGCTTCTTCAGCTGCATGAACATTCGTTGCGGGCAGCAGGCTGAAGGTGGTGATCAGAATTGCGGTTAAGAATAAGCTGAATGCGGCGTGCAAAATACTTTTTCCTGTAGCGTGACGATGCTTCATAAATAACCTCCCTCAAAAGAGTAGATGCTCCCCAGCAAAAAATAGATTTGGTAAACGCTTCCAAATGGGGGCGACTTTATTTTATCTAATAACATTCGGGGAAGGACAGGTCGCATTTTTTGGATTTTGTCACATTATTTCGGTTTTTTACTCCCTGAGTGGAATTTTTGAATGACGAACGACTTTTGCGGAGCAACCAGAGAGAGACAGCCAAAAATGGAACGTGCGCTTTGATGCATCCTCGAGATACCTACAAAACCACCCAAGTGGAATTTTTGAATGACGAACGACTTTTGCGATAGCAACCGGAGAGAGAGGCAGTCAAAAATGGAACGTCCGCTTTGATGCATCCTCGAGATACCTACAAAACCACCCAAGTGGAATTTTTGGATGACGAATGACTTTTGTGATAGCAACCGGAGAGAGGCAGCCAAAAATGGAACGACTGAAACGCTTGAACCTAACGCAACGTGATGGATTATGATCAGTTCAGGGAGGTGAAGAAATGCTGTACAAAGTGAAAGAAGTGGCAAAATTCACGGGAGTCACGATAAGAACGCTGCATCACTACGACGAGATTGGACTGGTTAAGCCGGATGAAGTCACCGAGTCCGGTCACCGGCTGTATTCAGACGACAATTTGAAACGTCTGCAGCAGGTGCTGTTTTTTCGCGAGATCGGGTTCTCGCTGCAGGAGATCGGACCGATTCTGGATAGGCCGGATTTCGACCGAAGGGGAGCGCTTGCCGCGCATAAAGAGCTGCTCTTGGAACAAAAGAGACGGCTTGAGGAATTGATCGATACCGTCGATCGAACGTTAGAAGAGGAGAATGGGGGAATGACAATGTCAAAGGAAGAGATGTTTAACGGCTTTGATATGAAATCTATTGAAGAGCATAAGGCGAAGTATTCACAGGAAGCGAAGGAGAAGTACGGAGCTGAGATGGTCACGCAGACTGAGCGCAGAACAGATGCCTACACGGAGCAGGATTGGGCGAGAATTCACGCCAGAAATAAAGAGATTAACGACAAGATTGAAGGCGCGATGGATCTGGGGCCGGCAAATGCACAGGTACAGGAGGGGGTTGCTGAGCTTCGTCAGGAGATTACAAACAACTACTATGACTGTACACCCGAAATTTTTCGTGGGCTGGCCGATCTGTATGTGGAGGATTCAAGATTTACGAACAATATAGAAAAAGGGAGAACTCCAGGATACGCTGCATTTCTAAGAGAAGCAATGATCATATACTGCGATAGTTTAAATTAAGAATAGACCGATTCTGTAGCTATCCAGATACTAAATCGTCAATAAAATGGAAGCTGTTCTGACTCCTATAAAGGAGTTAGCAACAGCTTTTTTTGTGTTTGTATAGCCAAAACAAACTAAAAACAAGTAAAAACACAAAATTAACGTGTGATTGACACTCTGTTAACAATGGTTCCGTAGACTGTAGTTACAGCTAAGGCAATTAAGACAAACTGGCTGTTACGCTAGCAGGCAATTCAAAGAAAGTAAGTTAGGAGAATGCAAATGAACAGTGGGGGCTTGGTGATTGAGAGCATTAGCAAGTCGTTTGGAACCTATACAGCACTACAACATATCAATGTAACGATACCCAAGGGAAAGTTCACATGTCTATTGGGTCCCAGCGGCTGCGGCAAGACGACATTGCTGCGGATTCTGGCAGGGCTCGAGCAACCGGATCAAGGAAGGATTATCCATGAAGGACAGGATATAACCGGGCTGCGACCAGCTAAACGGAACTTTGGTATTGTGTTTCAATCTTATGCGTTATTTCCCAACCTGACCGTCAAAGACAACATCGCTTACGGGTTGAAAGGGAAAATGCCAAGAAAGCAGATTCAGGAACGAGTAAGAGAAATGCTGGAGCTGGTTGGACTTGCAGGAACGGAAGCCAGATATCCGGCACAGCTATCCGGCGGGCAGCAGCAGCGAGTGGCACTGGCAAGGGCTATTGCACTGTCGCCTGATGTGCTTCTGCTGGACGAGCCGTTGTCGGCACTGGATGCGAAGGTACGCGACAAGCTCAGACATCAGCTGCGTGAGCTGCAGCAGAAGCTGGGAATTACGATGGTCATGGTTACCCATGATCAAGAGGAGGCACTAACGATGGCAGACCAGATTGTCGTGATGGATCATGGCCGTATCATGCAGTGCGGAACGCCGCAGAACGTGTATGATCAGCCATCGTCTCCTTTTGTGGCAGACTTTATCGGGGCTATCAATTTTATCCCGGCTGAGGTCATAAAGCAGAACAAAGACAATAAACAGTTCGCTATCCGTCCTGAGCATATCTCGCTGGATACAACAGCTGCGGTGCCGGAGGAAGGATTAATTAGCGGTTATGTACAGCATGTCGAGTTCAGGGGGACCTCCTACCGCATTGACCTGCAGCTGGCTGATGTTCAGGGCAGGCCGACAGACCACCGAATTGCGATCGATATCGCATCGGGAGCTGCACGGCGTAAGGACTGGACTTCTCCTTCGCTGATGAGCTTCCGGCTGAATCCTGAGCATATTCTGGAATTTGAAGCTGAAGGGGCTAGATAAGGAGGCGAACGATAGTAATGATGAAGCAAACCTCAAGCCATATCACATTAGGGAAATGGAAGCAGCTAAGAATCCGTGGCAGAGGCTCCTCCTTGTGGACACTTCTAATCGTGCTGCTTGGACTGGTAACTGTGGTTATCCTCCCGCTTATCTTTCTGTTCAGACAAGCTTTTATGGATCAGAATGGAGTGTTTGTCGGTCTGGCCAACTTTGCGAAGTATGGAGAGTCTCCCGCTTTATTGCAATCCCTGCAGCATTCACTTACGGTATCCGTGCTGACGACAGTGATCGTCATACCGCTCGCATTCGGACTTGCTTATGTGCTGACGAGAACGGATATCAAAGGTAAGGGCATCATCAAAGGGCTGGCAATGCTTCCTTTGTTCGCGCCAACGATGATGCATGGATTGGCATTGACTTATCTTTTTGGCAATCAGGGACTGTTCACAACCGGATTCTTTGGCGCACTTCCCTTTGAATGGAGAATTCCGCTCTATGGGCCCGTCGGCATTCTGATTGCTGAAGTGATCTACACCTTTCCGCAGGCGTTCTTGATCATGATGGCAGGGCTGATGATTAGTGATTACCGCTTGTACGAAGCTGCTGATTCCATGGGGGCATCACATTTCAAAAAGCTGTGGTCCATCACACTGCCTTCGGTTAAGTACGCGTTACTAAGCGCGGCTACCGTATGCTTTACGCTCAGCTTTACGGATTATGGAGCACCCAAGGTTGTGGGCGGACAATACAGCGTGCTGGCCACAGATGTCTATAAGCAGGTAGTCGGACAGCAGAACATGTCCATGGGCGCTGTCGTCGGAATCATGCTGACCGTTCCCGCTGTGCTCGCTTTTATTCTGGATCGCATCGTTACACGCAAACAGCAGGCTTACGTTACATCTAAATCTGTGCCATACGCTATAAAAAGAAATAGGCTGCGCAACACGTTTGCTTATCTCTATGCCGGTATATTTTCACTCGTCATTGTAACGGTGATGGGAGCTGTCGTATTCGCTGCATTTGTTAAGAAGTGGCCATACAATCTGTCGCTTACAATGGATAACTTTAATTTCAGCAAGGCGGCAGCAGGGGGCTTTGATCCATTTTGGAACAGTGTGCAAATGTCCATCATGACGGCGGTGCTCGGTACGGTGCTGATCTTTGCTATTGCCTATCTCATTGAGAATACGAAGGGATTCCGGGGCTTGAGACAAGCGGCTTACTTCTTATCTATTTTGCCGATGGCGCTGCCTGGCCTGGTTATTGGCCTAGCCTTTATCTATTTCTTTAATCACCCGGGCAATCCACTTGGATTTATGTATGGTACGATGGCGATTCTTGTTCTGGCCAATATTCTGCACTTTTACTCGGTTCCTTTCATGACGGCCACAACGACTCTCAAGATGATGGATAAGGAGTTTGATCAGGTGTCGGAATCCATGAACGTAGGGAGAGGACGAACTTTCTTCCGGGTTACGGTTCCATTGTCCATGTCGGCCATACTCGAGATGTTCGTCTACCTGTTCGTTAACAGCATGGTAACGATCTCGGCCGTCGTGTTCCTGTATGGTGCTGACCTCAAGCTGGCGTCCATCATGATTGTAAATATGGATGATGCAGGGGACACAGCGCAGGCGGCAGCCATGTCCGTGCTTATCGTCCTGCTGAATATAGCTGTGCGCGGAGGATATGAGGCACTTACCGCTAGGCTTCGCCGCAAAACCGCTGCGTGGCAAAAGAGATAAATTCTGTAGCGGAATTAAACAAAATAACGATATCGGAGGTAATCACATGATTAGAACAGTAATTTTGGATTGGGCAGGTACGATGGTAGATTACGGGAGCTTCGCTCCAGTAGAGGCATTTCGGAGATTGTTTGCAGAGCACGGCATCGCGGTCAGCTCTGAGGTCATTCGTAAGCCGATGGGACGAATGAAGATCGATCACCTGCGCGATATTTGTGAAGATCCTGGAGTTTCCGCAGCATGGCAGGAACGATATGGCCGTCTTCCGAATGTACAGGATGTCCTTACGATGTATGAAGCCTTTGAACCGATGCTGTTCTCGTTGCTCGATCAATTCGCAGTTCCAGTACCGGGTGCTGTAGCGATGGCAGACAGACTGCATGCAAAAGGTATTACGATCGGTACAACGACGGGATATACACGTGCGATGCTTGATGTCATCGTACCTGAAGCGGCCAAGCACGGCTATAAGCCGGACAGTGTAATTGCACCGGATGAGACGGCCGCGGGCAGACCTTATCCTTGGATGATCTTCCGCAATGCGGAAGCTCTGGGCACGATTCAGATGAAGGATATCGTCAAGTGCGGGGATACAGAAGCAGATATGAGAGAAGGACGTAACGCTGGAGTATGGGCTGTGGGTGTTGTATTTGGCGGCAATGAGCTGGGGCTTACTGAGGAGGAGGTACGAAAGCTGCCTGAGGGAGAGAAGCAGAAGAGATTTGACGTGATTGCTGAACGATTGAAAAAGGCAGGTGCACACTACATCATATCCGAGATTGGCGAGCTGGATCGAATCATTGAAGATATTAATCTTCGTATGGTGAAGGGAGAGCTTCCATGCTGACTGTAAAAAAGACAAGCAATAATCCGTATCTGCTGTTGACCCCCGGACCGTTAACCACGACGGACACTGTGAAGCAGGCCATGCTAAAGGATTGGTGTACATGGGACGATGAATACAATGCACTGGTGAATTCTATTAGGCACAGGCTGGTTCGACTGGCTGCACCTGAGCACACAGAAGAATATACCGCCGTGCTTATGCAGGGAAGTGGCAGCTTCAGTGTTGAAGCGGTGCTTGGCACAGCTCTGCCGAGGCAGGGGGGGAAGCTTGCAGTAGCGGTAAACGGAGCATATGGTGAACGCATGGTTGAAATGGCGAAGGTGCTTGGCATCCCGGTGACCGCTGTCCGTTTTGATGAGAGAGAAGCGGTTTGCCCGGCTGTTTTTGAGGAGGCACTGATGAAGGATCCTTCCATTACTCACGCGGCAATCGTTCACTGCGAGACGACAACAGGGATACTGAATCCACTCCAGGGACTGAGTGATGCGGTAAGACACCAGGGCAAAACACTAATCGTGGATGCCATGAGCAGCTTCGGCGGGGTTCCGCTGGATATGCATGAGCTAGGAATTGACTATTTGATCAGTAGCAGCAACAAATGCATTCAGGGCGTTCCCGGCTTCGGATTTGTACTTGCTCGAATCAGCTGTCTCGCCGCTTGTAAAGGCAACGCACGCTCACTGTCACTGGACCTCTATGATCAATGGGATATCATGGAACGAATGAATGGAAAATGGCGTTACACATCTCCAACCCATGTCGTTCGAGCATTTGATCAGGCATTAATAGAGCTTGAGGAAGAGGGTGGTGTGAATTCACGCTACCATAGATACCGTGGAAATCAGCAGCAGCTGGTTCAGGGAATGAAGGAAGCGGGCTTCTCTACATTACTGCCGGAAGAATGGCATTCTCCGATCATTACCTCGTTCCGGTATCCGGAGGATGACTTCTCTTTCTCCGAATTTTACAGCCGGTTGAAGGCGGAAGGCTTCGTTCTATACCCAGGTAAGCTGACAAGTGTGCCTACGTTCCGGATTGGAACGATTGGAGATGTGCATGCTTCGGATATGGAGGAGCTGATCGGCATTGTGAAGCGACTAAAGGCTGCAAATGGAGAGAAGTAAACTGCGATGAGAGCCGGGAATAAAGAGCGAGCTATAGTTTTTCAATGTCCTATATCTTAGAATAAGCTCAAAATAATCACTATGATGTGATCAATGTCTTACTGAGATTTATACAATACAGCTGGTTACAAAGGAGAATGAATAGATGTCACTCGCTGGAGAGGAACGAAAGCAGACCATATTAGATATGCTCCAGATGCAGGGTAAGATCAGAACGCCTGAGCTGGTAAGGGCATTGGATGTCTCTTCGGAAACCATTCGCAGATACCTTGAGGAACTAGAGAATGAGAACAAGCTGAAGAGAGTGTACGGAGGTGCTGTAAAACTCAACGTGGAGCGGGAAGAGCCTGCCTACGGCAAACGTGAAGTGCTTCAGGCAGAGGAGAAAAAGCGAATCGGCAGGACGGCAGCTTCTCTCGTACAGGACCACGACATCGTTGTTATTGATGAAGGGACGACAACACTGCAGATGATCGATTCACTCGTTCTTAAAAAGCATCTGACAATATTGGTGTCTTCAATCTATACCTTGAACTTGTTAATCAATTATAAGAATAAAGGCGCGTTCGACGGAGAGATTGTACTTATCGGCGGAAGAATCAATTCCAAGCATTATCGTGCATCAGGCACACTTGCTGTAGAGTTCATGTCCGGTTTCCATGTCGACAAAGCGTTTGTGGTTGCGGACGGCCTTCAGCTGGATACCGGAATCACGAGCTATGAGGATGACAGAGGATTGTTGGCACGAACCTTCATGAAGCAGGCGAAACAGACCATTGTGCTGGCGGATCACACCAAGATCGGAACCTCTCACTTCTATAAATTTGCTGACTTCAGAGAAGTGGACATGATCGTGAGCGATGTTCCGCCTCCTGCGGCCTGGGAGAGCAAATTAACCGATGAGGATGTGCATTGGGTCGTAGCCGATTAAATGCCCGAATCGCAGACTTGCATTTCATATAACCATGATGTGTGAAAAATGTGCATGTCATGGTTATTTTATTATCTATAACACACAACAAAACAATAGAAAATGGTGTAAAAACACATGTTTTACTTGTGTTTAACAGGCCGTTAACGTATGTACTCTATAGTAGAGGAGTACTGAGTAACACAACCTGAATAGGGAGAGGGACAACTTATGAAAAAAGATGCAATGCTGCTCATATGCCTGTTATTAATATCTGCACTTCTGGCTGCCTGCGGAACCAACGGCAGCGGCGCCGGTGAAGGCTCTAGTGCGCAAGCCGGATCTGGCTCGGGAGAGGAAGAACTCACGGTATACACTGCGCTGGAGGATGATTTAATAGAGGCATATTTAGCATCCTACCGAGAGAAATATCCAAATGTGAAGCTGAATATCGTACGCGACTCTACAGGCGTCATTACAGCCAAGCTGCTGGCTGAGAAGGACAATCCTCAAGCCGACGTGGTGTGGGGTGTAGCAGCTACAAGTCTGCTTGTCCTTGATGAGCAAGGCATGCTTGCTCCTTATTCTCCGGCAGGAATCGAGCGAATCCAGCCTGAATTCAAGGATGAGGCTGAACCGGCGCGTTGGGTAGGTATTGATGCTTGGGAGACGGCATTTATTGTAAATACAATTGAGATGGAGAACCGTGGACTCGCCGTACCGCAAACTTACGAGGACCTCTTGAAGCCAGAATACAAGGGAATGATCACAATGCCGAACCCGGCCTCCTCTGGGACAGGCTTCCTAACGGTATCCGGTCTCACTCAGCTGCTCGGGGAGGAAGAGGCATGGAGCTATATGGACAAGCTGCATGACAATGTTGGAGTCTACACTCACTCTGGATCCAAGCCGGCCAAGATGGCAGGTACGGGAGAATATCCGATCGGAATTTCCTTTGGATACCGCGGTATTGTAGAGAAGAATGAAGGGTCTCCAGTTGAAGTGGTATTCCCAAGCGAGGGCTCTGGCTGGGATGTCGAAGCGAATGCACTTATACAGAAGGAGCATGTGAAGCAGACAGCCAAGGACTTCCTGGACTGGGCTATTGCGGATGAAGCTATGACGGAATATGCAAAGAATTATCCCATTACGGCGGTTAAGAACGAATCCGGAGCCATTCCGGAAGGATATACACAAGATCCGATGAATCAATTGATCGAATATAACCTTGAAGAAGCCGCGAGTCAGCGGGATGAAGTGCTTGCCGAGTGGAGCAGTCGTTACGAAGGTAAGAGTGAAGCTGAATAAAAATAAATCTGCCGTTTGAATGATCGTATCTCTCTTTGGTTCATGAACTTCATGACCGAAGAGAGATATTTTTGCTTCGTGAATTGTTCCTGATTTTAGTGCTCTCACGCGGACCTCAACTTGTGATACAATAAACTGTCTATAAATGATTAATCGGCATGATAACTACAGGAGGATTCACATGAGCACAGGTTCCTTTATCGCTGTTGAGGGCCCGATCGGGGCTGGTAAAACGACGCTGTCCACAATGCTGTCACAGAAGCTGAATATTCCGCTGCTGAAGGAGATTGTGGAGGAGAATCCGTTTCTCGGCAAGTTCTATGACAACATTGAAGAGTGGAGCTTTCAGCTGGAAATGTTCTTCTTATGCAATCGTTATAAGCAGCTGGAAGATACAACAACGAAATATATTCAGCATGGTCGGCAGGTCATTTCCGACTACCATATCTACAAAAATCTGATCTTTGCCCAGCGTACGCTCTCCGGCGTGAAATGGGAAAAGTATCGTCAAATTTATCACATTCTTACAGGTGATCTTCCGAAACCGGATTTGATTATATATATTAGGGCTGATCTTCAGACCCTCTTGAAGCGTATTAAAATGCGGGGACGGTCGTTTGAGCAAAATATGGATACGGCCTATTTAGAGCAGCTGATTATCGACTATGATCATGCAATGGCATCCCTTGCTGAGAGTGAGCCTGATACCAAAATTATTACGATCGACGGGAATCAGATTGATTTTGTAACGCATCGCGAGCAATTTGACCTGATTGTGTCCGAAGTAAAGGAGTATATGAAATGAGTGAATTACAAATTCCGGCTAACGCCTTAATTACGGTTGCAGGAACAGTAGGTGTAGGCAAATCGACGCTTACCGCTGCGCTTGCTGAGCGGCTAGCATTTAAGACATCCCTGGAGAAGGTGGACCACAATCCCTATCTGGAGAAGTTCTACCATGACTTTGAGAGATGGAGCTTCCATCTTCAGATTTATTTTCTGGCTGAACGTTTCAAAGAGCAGAAAAGTATATTTGAAGCAGGAGGCGGGTATGTTCAGGACCGTTCCATTTATGAGGACACCGGAATATTTGCGCAGATGCATGCGGACAAAGGCACAATGAGCGAGACGGATTTTGAGACGTATTCCAGCCTGTTTGAGGCGATGGTCATGACACCTTATTTCCCTCATCCGGACATTCTCATCTATCTGGAGGGCAGTCTGCCTTCCATATTGAATCGTATTCAAGAGCGTGGTCGGGAGATGGAAATTCAGACCGATCCGGCATATTGGGAAGAGATGCATGAGCGCTATGCCAAATGGATTGGCGGCTTTACCGCTTGTCCGGTACTTAAGCTGAACATTGACGAATACGATGTGCATGATCCGGCTTCTTTGGACAGTATTCTGAAAGAAGTAGAACAAATCATTCAAGCTTCCAGAAGGAAGCAGCAATAGATGGTTTTGTTAACGATGCTTGAATATAGGTCAGGGAACTTGTGCATTAATAAATATAAAACAAATAAAAGGTGGCTTTGGCCATCTTTTTGATAGTAATGCATGATTTTAATGGATATTTGTGAATTTTCATTAGATATTAACATAGGTCTATAGAATTATAACTTGCTATTACAAACATTTTTATGTATACGGATGTTCATCTATCTTGTATAATATCAAAAAAATTTAGAAAAAAAGAGTCTTAATATGTAAGGCTTTCTTCAACAGAGATGGAGGACATCATGGTACCAAAACAAACGAATCAATTGGATACACCGGGTACAAAAGAACGATTTTCTTCAACAGGCTTTATTTTGGCCGCAATCGGCAGTGCAGTAGGGCTGGGTAATATGTGGAAGTTTCCTTATATTACAGGTCAGTATGGAGGGGGAGCCTTCTTCCTGCTCTTTATTGTTTGCTTGCTCATTGTAGGCTTGCCTGTATTGCTGGCAGAGCTTGCGATTGGACGTGCAGGACGCGGCAGCGCATCCTCTTCCTTTGTCAAAGCTGGAGGAGGAAAAATTTGGGGCGTATTCGGATTGTTATCCGTCATTGCGCCATTCGTTATTATGACATTCTATTCCCTCGTAGCAGGCTGGACACTTCACTACGCAGTGCTGTCCTTTAGTGGACAACTGTTTAACAATACGGACTTTGGTGCACAATTTGGTTCATTTACCGGTGGTTATATGCCTATCGTATGGGGAGCAATCGTTGCTGTAATTACGGGCTTCGTAGTCGTCAAAGGAATCTCCGGCGGGATTGAGAAATTTAACAAGATCCTCATTCCAGGTATGCTGGTTCTGCTCGTCATCCTAATGATTCGTTCCATTACGCTGCCGGGTGGTATGGAGGGTGTATCCTTCTTCCTGTCACCGGATTTCTCGAAGCTGACACCGGAATCAGCGCTTGTTGCGCTTGGACATGCCTTCTTCTCCCTCTCGCTCGGGATGGGGACGATGATTACCTACGGTGCCTTTGTTAACCGTCAACAGTCGCTTGGATCAGCAACAATGGCTGTCGGCGCAGGGGATATGCTGTATGCACTCATTGCCGGTTTGATCATCTTCCCAACGACATTTGCCTTTAATATTCCTGCGGATTCGGGACCAGGTCTTGTCTTTGTTGCTCTTCCCGCTGCATTCTCCGCGATGCCGCTTGGCTGGTTCTTTGGGGGGTTGTTCTTCATCCTTCTCGGAATTGCAGCGCTGACTTCATTAGTATCCCTGCTTCAAGTTCCCGTTTCATATGCAATGGAGAAATGGAACTTGCGCCGCAGTACAGCGGTATGGATCATATCTGGACTGGTGTTTCTGCTGAGTATTCCGTCCGCTGTATCCATGGGGCTTATGCCAGATCTTATGATAAACAATATGCCAGTGTTTGACTTTGTTGATTTTGTAGCCTCTAACTGGTTCCTGCCGCTGAGTGGACTTGTTGTAACTCTGTTCGCAGGTTACTTCTGGAAGAACGTTGCCGAAGAAGCAGGGCTCACGCAGAAATGGTTCCGTATATGGCTGTTCATGCTTCGCTATATCGCACCAATTCTGGTGTTGTTCGTATTCCTGTACTCGGCACAGATTATTAAATTGTAATACGGCAGCATCCTCTTTTTTTAGGAGAAACTATACGCAAAACCTCTTTCGCTGTAGTGGCGAAGGAGGTTTTTTATTATGATTAAGGATACATGATCAAACTGTAAAAAATTACAATGTGAATATGCAGGAGGATAGAACAATTTTCGACAATCATTTGCCTGATCATCTGTTATATTGGTATGAAAGTTAATTTTTGCAGAATTGCGCATCTGTGTTCATCTATATGTATCTACATGTATCTTGAAGATTCAAGAGAGAGGGGCTCAAACGTTAATGCGTTTGGAGAAAAAAGAAATATGGTTTATCTCCATCATCCTGATGCTGATCATAGCCTTGATGATGATACTGATTAATATATGGGGCTCCGAGCAGCAGAATGCTGCTGAAGATCAGAGTCTGCCTGCAGCACAGAGCGAAGAAGACTCAGGTATGGTTCTGGAGCCAGTAGAAGAACTGACGAAGCAAGAGGAAAGTGCTGATGCTTCTAAGAGTGAAGCTCATCTTCAATCCGTGAATCCCCATTTTCCTGAAGACCTGCCTTTCCCCATTGAGAAGACAGAAGGTAATCTCGGGGATCAATTCCCGCTGGACAAGATGTCAGTGAAGAGAATCAGTATTATGGTCAGCTTGGATAACGGGGTTAGAGGATACACCGTTTCGCCGCAGAGCTATCGCGTTCTGGTGCAGGGGCTGACAAGCCTCAATTTATCGACAACGAAGACAGAGATGAATTCCTCGGCTCTCGCTTCCGACGTGTATATTCGCTTCCATCTCGATAATGAGATGTATTTTATCAAGTACAATCTGGATTCCAATACAGTAGAACTGAATGGTCAGCATTTCTATGCTTCTCGTAATCTGATGAGCTATCTTCATTTATTTTGCAGACCGGGCACGCTGCTCGGTATGTTCGGTGAAATGAGAGGGATCGATGTAAATGCCGAGGATGCTCCTGCACCTCAGGAAGATATGACACGGGTTTATGACCCGGAACGGTTCAAGATCCAGGAGAAAAATTTCGCAGAATGGAGCCGTTATATCAGCAGCAACTCCGATTATAAAGAAGCTTACCGTTACTATTCTGTCAGTGATGATAACATGAAGACCGTTCGTATTCATGAGGAAGAGGGTATCTTGTCAACGCCATCAACGATTCTTTTTACGAAGAACAACGTCTCGTCCCCAGATGGCATCAGCATAGGGATGAGTGAGAAGGAGGTGCTCAGCATGCTGGGCAGCCCTAATCTTTCGCAGGGTAACAAGTGGAGCTATACTATAAATGATGATCTTAAGTTTAATTTGTATTTTACTGAAGAGAATCTAAGATATATAACGCTGACCAGCGAATGAAAGGGTAAATAGGATATGTTCGATCCCACTATATTTGATAATTTAAAAGTAGCGCTCGAGAATGAGCTGTATGATCTGGACAATCTGGATCAAGCCATTCACATTACGAATCGAATCGATCGGCTGGAGATGTCGACGATGTCGCGTGTGTTCATGCTTCGGTTTGAGCTGACAGGTGAGAAGCGGATATCTGCCGAGATTGAGCTTACGGCATCTATGCAGGAGCTGGCTGCTGAAATTTTGGAGTTGTCCGGTGAGAATCCTGGCTGTGTGCTGTGTCTGCGGTATATCATGCAGATGAAGGATACGGTCTTGTGCAGTGAGGTAGAGCGGATTATGGCAGAGATGTGGCCTGAGCAAAAAACCGTGCAGCAGATCAGCTATATATATGGCTCGGAATCAATGATGACAAATACCGTAGAGATTAATTTCAACCGTAAAATCAATGAAAATCATATGCGTGATCTGCCGGAATTGGTGAGGTATATGATGGAAGCAGCGAAGCGGCTTGGGGAAGTTATGGAGCTGCAGCAAAACGAATAGGATCGATTCACATCAAGGTGGGAACGTACGTTACGTATGAGATCCCGCCTTTTTTGTACCATTTTACAAGATTCCGCAATATCTCCACATTTCTCCACACATTCTACATTTAGAATGATCCCTGACACTTGATCCATAGCTATTCATATATACTACATATTTTAACAAGATAGGAGAGATGGCCAATGAGCAAACGGACAAGTTGTCCGCTGCAACGATGGAGCTTGGTACTCGTTATAACGATCTTAGCGGGTCTTTGGACTCCATCCATGTCTAGCCGTACGGCGTATGCATCCCCAGAGGGGGATCAGATCGTCATCAGTCAGGTCTATGGAGGGGGAGGCAACGCGGGTGCAGCCTACATACATGACTTCATTGAGCTCTATAATCCGACTGAAGAAGCTGTAGATCTTACAGGGTATACCGTAAAGTATGCCAGTGCAACAGGCGTTTTTGGGACAAGTAATACGACCGAGCTGAATGGAGCTATTCCTCCCAACTCGTATTATCTGATCCAGCAGGCCAAAGGAAGCGGCGGGACAGCTGCTCTTCCAGCACCTGATCAGACAGGAAGCATCAACCTGAGCGGTACGAATGGCAAGGCAGGTTTGTTTCATGGTGAACAAGTCATAGACCTCATCGGTTATGGAAGTGCCAATGAATATGAGGGAAGTGCCGCTGCCCCAGGCTTGGGCAATTCAACCGCAGCTGTTCGTCTGACAGCACCTGGAGCAGATCCCGGCAGCAGGGGGCTGGATACGAACAACAATGCGATGGACTTTGCTGCTGTATCCCCGGATCCACGAAACTCCTCCTATGGACAGCCTGAAACGAAGACCGCAGCGGTGACCGTGAGTCCTGAACAGGGCGCTTATCCACAGGGAACGGAGATTCACTTGAGCTCTGCAACGGCAGGGGCTTCTGTATACGCAGATGTATACGGTCTGGGTGGAGTCAGCAGCGGTTACGAGCTGGTTAATGGACCGATTGTGCTTAACGAACCTGTGACGATCCATACTTACGCAGAGAAGGATGGACTGGAACGTAGTGAAACTTCTATTTATACTTATGATCTGCTTCCGCATATGACCATAGCAGAAGCAAGACTTGCCGCTCAAGGTGAGCAGGTCATGGTATCCGGAATCGTTACTCATGTGAGCGGCAGCAAGATGTACGTGCAGGATGAAACAGCTGCCATTGTCTTGTATGGCTTCCCCAGCTTTGCACAAGCAGGAGATCGGGTTCGTGTCAGCGGAGTCATGGATATCTATAACAACCTGCAGGAGATAACTACTTCAGACGGACTCCCTTATACTTTGATAGAGAACAATGCAGGAGTGCCTTCCCCAGTTCAGCTGACAGGGGCAGATCTCGCTGCAGATTCAGGTGAGCAGCATGAGGCGAAGCTTGTATACATGGATAACGTGAATATACGCGAGAAGTCAGGCAGCAGCTGGATTGCTGAACAGGGCGGAAGCGAATTTACTATTTATTCGAATCTGCCAGGGATTGCAGCGGGCAAGTCCTTTGATAAGATCGTTGGTGTCATCGAGCAGTACAGAGACGTTTATCAGCTTATACCACTGAATGAGGAGTCCTTGATTGAGGATCTCTTGTCGGTGAATGCCAGTCCGGCAGCGGGCAAGATCGTTAGGGGGCAGCAGGTTGTACTGACTTCACCTACAGCTGGTGCGGACCTGTATTACACGCTGGACGGTAGTGATCCGACGACATCAAGCACGCTCTATGAAGACCCAATTACAATTAATGTGAATACGGTAATTAAAGCTATGGCTGTATCAGGCAGTGACACCAGTGAAGTGTATACCTTCTCCTATGAAGCAACCGAACAGCCGCGCATTCATGATATCCAGGGAGCAGGGCATAGCTCTCCTTATCTTGATCAGCAGGTAAGTCATATTGAGGGCGTTGTCACTCAATTAGGATACCGATTCAGTGATGGAAGCTATCAAGGGTTCTACATCCAGGACTTGGAGCCGGATGAAGATCCGAATACTTCGGAGAGTATTTATATTTATAGTACTAATCTCGACTTGAAGCCAGCTACTGGGGATATGGTAAAGATCAGCGGTACAGTCGCAGAGTACAACGAAGGAAGCAGTAGTAATCTAACAACGACACAAATTGTACCGACCTCCATTATAAAAATGGGAGAGGCTGAGGAACTGCCTGCTCCAATCCTACTTGGCAAGAATGGCCGAATCATACCTTCCGAGGTGATTGATAATGACGGGTTCACTGTCTTTGATCCGGAAGAGGATGGAATTGACTTCTACGAATCGCTGGAAGGCATGAGAGTTCGATTAGAGTCCCCGGCGGTTATCAGCCCAGCATGGACAAGCAGCCAGATCTTGAACATTCCAACTCGTATTGATAATGGAGAAGAGGAAGTGCTTACGCCGGCTGGCGGTCTTGTTCTGAAGCAGGAGGGTAACCTGAATCCGCAGCGGATTCTGATTGCTTCAATGGCTGCGAATCAAGATATCCGAACGGGGAGTCAGTTTGCGGGAGATGTAACGGGTGTCATCGGATATAATGCAGGCAACTTCAAGGTGATTCCTGCGAAGGATGCATTACCTGCGCTCCTGCCATCAACTTATGAGCAAGAGATAACGGATATTGAGCCTGATCCGGAGCAGCTGATCGTAGCCAGTTATAATATTGAGAACTTCTATCCGGGTGTCGGCAGCAGCAAGATGACGAAGCTTGCAGCATCCATCACTTCGAACATGAAGCAGCCAGATATTATTGGACTGGTAGAAGTGCAGGATGCTAACGGTCAGACAGACAACGGCATCGTTGAAGCGGACGACAGCTATCGGGCACTGATTGACGCCATTATCGCAAATGGTGGACCGGAATATGCATTTACCGACATTGCTCCGGTGAACAATGAGGACGGTGGAGCTCCAGGTGGAAATATTCGGGTAGGCTTTCTCTATAATCCGGAGCGAGTGACCTTGGCGGAGAGTATAGAAGAGCGAAAGGGAGGCTCCACTGAGGCAGTAACTTATGATGCGAATCAGGATCAGCTTAGTGTAAATCCCGGCCGAATCGAGCCTCAGCATGCTGCTTTTCTGGAATCACGGAAGCCGCTTGCGGCCCAGTTTGAATTTCATGGGGAGAAGGTCATCGTGATTGCTAATCATTTCAACTCTAAATCAGGTGACAACGGTCCTTTCGGTAATGTTCAGCCCCCGGTTCTGACTAGTGAAACACAGCGGCACGAAATTGCAGCGGTCGTGAACGGTTTTGTAAAGAACATCATACAGGGGAATGAAGCATTAAATAAAGAAGCGAACGTCATTGTGCTAGGGGACTTGAATGATTTTCAGTTCACGGAGACGGCAGAGATCCTAAGAGGAGATGAGCTGGATAATCTGATCGATACCCTGCCTGCCGGAGAACGATACACCTACACATATGATGGGAATTCACAGGTGCTTGATCATATACTTGTTAGCAAAAATTTAACGGAGTACACACAGACTGATGTGGTTCATTTGAATGCTGATTTTACAGAAGCAAGCGGAAGAGTGTCTGATCATGATCCTGTCTTGGCTCAGATTGATATTGTGGGAGCAGGAAGTGAAGAAGCGCCGGAGAATCCAAATCCAAATCCGAATCCGGGTACGAATCCAGACACGGATCCAGTGACTCCGCCTAGCACTGGCACGAAACCGCCTGCTGGGAATCCTGAGCCCGTCGATCCGCCTGAGACAGAAACAGGAACGATAACGGTAGAAGGCGTGATGAATACGAATAGTGAGATGAACATTGCTGAAAGTGAAGTTACCGGAGAGCAAATTGCAGCAACACTATCCAGTGTGCAGGATGGAGTGCTGCGTATAAAGCTTGATATGGATGACAAGGACTATGATTCTGCACAAATCTCGTTATTACCGGAAGCCATGGACTTGTTGCTGCAGCACAGAGCGAAGCTGACGATTCAGATCGGCGTGTCTTTTGGAAGCTATGAGCTTCCGATGGAAGAGATCGATCTGTCACAGATCAGAGCTGAGCTTGGTGCCGGAGCCGGTGAGTTTGAGCTGAAGTTCGCCTTAACGAAGGATCGGGCTGCAATCCAGCTGGCAAGCTTGAAGGGATATTCCCCACTGGCGGCTGTCAATTATTCGGTAGCTGCATTCTCAGCAGAGGGGCAGGTCTATGAATTGATCGAGTTTGATCGCTATATAAAAAGAACGATAAACCTAACCCCTTATGAGCTTGATAGATTACAGCATATGGCAGCTGTACGTGCAGAGGACGAAGTCAATGCAGATCGGCTGCAGCCTGTGCCGTTCCAATTGAATGGGAATGAAGTAGAAATATTCAGCCGTTCGAATAGTACCTATCTGCTGCTGGAGCATCCGGTGACCTTCGGAGATATGAACGGTCACTGGGCACGTTCGAATGTGGAGGAGCTGGCCGGCAGGATGATTGTTACCGGTACAGCGGAAGGCATCTTCGACCCGAATACAGCCATTACTCGAGCAGAATACGCGGCAATGCTGGTTCGGGTACTCGGGTTAACTGCTACACCGGAAGCGGTGGTCTACAGTGATGTACCGAACAGTGCATGGTATGCACATAGCATACAGGCAGCAGGGAGTGCAGGGCTTATAACCGGCTACTCGGATGGCAGCTATAAGCCGAATCAGCGTATTACCCGTGAAGAGATCGCCGTAATGACTTATCGTGCAATGCAGTTCGCAGCCTATGAACCGACTAGCTCTAATCGTACAATAACCTATTTGGACGACACGAGAATTGATGACTGGGCCAAGGAAGCCGTTGATGAACTGAGCAGACTCGGTGTATTATACGGTGATCGAACAGGTCGCTTTGACCCATCCAGATCAGCAACCAGAGCGGAAAGTGCGGCTGTAATTGACCGGATGCTCGATCTTCTGGTCTATAATCAAAATTAATACCTATCCATTATAATAAAGGAGAGGACAGCGCGATTCGTGCTGTCCTCTTCATCATGGAACGGATTAGAGTATACTGGAAAAATGTGTACTGCATCATTGTTTCAGACGTGTCCTCTCTCCATTTTTGCAGAGAGGCACTCGCTTAATTATTTTACCCTCCTTAGCAGCTCCATTCCGATGTGGGTTGGATTCATTGCGAAGGAGGAGGTGCGCTTGTTAGACAGCACGACAACCCCGATCTCCTGTTCAGGAAGGAAGCCCATAAAGCTCATATAGCCATGAGTACCGCCATTATGCCAAATGAGGTTATCTTTAAGCTGGTGAAACCAGCCGAGCCCAACGCCAAACGTGTCATTTTTTTGAAAGTGTAATTGCTGGGTAATAGAATAGATGCTGGTCATTTCCTTGTCCGGGTGTAGGCCCATATGTACGGATAGAAACGTTAACAGATCGCTGATGCTGGAGCGGAATGCACCGGTGCCAGGAAAATCCTGAAGTACAAGCTTAGCGGCTCTCCGTCGGCCGGTATACCCGGGTACAAGTCTCTCACGTGCTTCGGAGGAGAGGTGGATTGCGGTGTCCTGCATTTGCAGGGGAATGGTAATTCCATCCTGTACGGCCAGCTCATATGTCGTCTGAAGCTCTGTGGCCAGAACATGTCCCAGCAGTCCCATCCCTGCGTTGGAATATTGATATTTAATCCCAGCCTCCTTAGCTGAAATTTTGCGCAAATAGAACGCGGCTTCGGATAAGCTGAATGCAGAATAAGGATCACGGCTGTTCCTGGTATCGAATAAATTTCTGGTTTCCCGTAAAAGGCTTCGTGACGGCAGACCCGAGGTGTGGGTCGCCAGATGCTTAAATGTGACCGGCGAGTCGGGCGGGAGCAGGGGGACATATTGTCCAAGTGATTCGTCGATCGTCAGGAAGCCGTCATAATGCAGCTGGGCCAGTAAAGACACCGTGAACAGCTTGGTAATCGAGCCGATCTCGTAGATCAGTCTGCTATATTCAGACGTTGGATAGGGACTTAAATCACCGATTCCATATACGCGTCTTTCATTACGATAGACAGTGCCGATCACGAGCACGGCCTCTTTGTGCTTGGCATAGTAGCTTTCCAGACAAGAGTCTATGAAATTTTGAATAGTTAGTGATAGAAAGGGACTCAAGTGGAGCATCGCTCCTTTGGATATATTAGGAATATTGTTTTATTAAGATTATTTTATTCGATTGTTACCTGGTTGTCATTCGACTCGAGGCTATTTATTTTAACCTAAGTAATAGAAAGACGAATCAATGTTTATAAAACCACATCTTGAAAGAAGTGACACCGTTTGAGAAGAGATCGAAGAACAGCACATCCTTCTCTCAATCACTGAGCGAGATAAAGAATGAGTTTAATGAGGCGACGAAGGCATTCAATGATAAGCACGAGGCTGTTGTAGCAGAGATCAAGGCAATGTTGTAAACTGGTAGAACAGATCTTACAAAGAATGGAGAACGTTCGAGTTGAAGACATTCAAGAAGGTATACGTTGAAATTACGAGCATCTGTAATCTTGCCTGCAGCTTCTGTCCGCAGACCAGCCGTCAGGCTAAATTTATGCAGTTGGATACTTTTGACCATATTCTGGATCAGATCAAACCGCATACGAACCACATCTATTTGCATGTCAAAGGCGAGCCGCTGCTGCACCCGAAGCTGGATCAGCTGCTGGATGCTGCATATACCAAGGGGTTCAAAGTGAACATGACGACGAACGGAACGCTGATCGAGAAGGCGAAGCATCGGATTCTTGGTAAGCCTGCAGTAAGACAGATGAATTTTTCGCTGCACAGCTTTGACGGTCATGAGGGTTCGACGAATCGGGAAGGATATCTTACGAGTATTATTTCGTTTGTCCGTGAAGCGGTCAAACAAGATATCATTGTATCCTTCCGATTGTGGAATTTGACACAGGACAACATGACCAATCTGGAGAAGCAGCGTAATCGGGAAACGCTTGAAGTGCTGGAGAGAGAATTTCAACTGGACTTCAAGATTGAGGAGAAGGTGACACCCGGCAGCGGAGTTAAGATCGCGAAGAACATTTACTTGAATCAGGATCATGAGTTTGAATGGCCGTCTTTAGCAGCTCAGGAGGATGATGGCAAAGGCTTCTGTCATGGGCTTAGAACACAAGCCGGGGTATTGGTGGATGGCACTGTCATTCCGTGCTGTCTGGACGGCGAGGGTGTTATTAATCTAGGAAATATAAACAGCACTCCGTTCTCCGAGATTGTGGAGGGTGAGCGGGCAAATAACCTGTTCTATGGCTTCTCGCGGCGGGAAGCGGTGGAGGAGCTGTGTCGTAAATGCGGTTATCGCAAAAGATTCGGTACAGGCGCATAAGCACATGATTATATAAGATTACCCTCAAAGAGTACCCTCATTAATGAGCTAATCTTCTAAATAGGTATTGACTTGGAGTTAACTCCAAGTGTGATAATAACGGGGATCAGCCGAGCTGATGACATTAATGGAAACTGAGGTGCTTACAGAATGGAAATGGAATACGTAAAGCTTGGAAATACCGGTTTGGATGTATCCCGGCTTTGTCTTGGCTGCATGGGCTTTGGAGAAGCAGACCGCTGGATTCACCCCTGGGTACTTAATGAAGAGAACAGCCGTCCGGTAATTAAAAAAGCGCTTGAGCTGGGTATCAATTTCTTTGATACAGCGAATGTATACTCGGATGGGACAAGCGAGGAGATCGTAGGCAGAGCGCTGAAGGATTACGCCAATCGCGACGAAATTGTCTTGGCGACAAAGGTGCATTTTCGCATGCACCAGGGTCCCAATGGCGCAGGTCTTTCTCGTAAGGCCATTATGAGTGAAATTGATAAAAGCTTAAAAAGGCTGGGGACCGATTATGTAGATCTGTACCAAATTCACCGCTGGGACTATGAAACGCCAATCGAGGAAACCATGGAGGCACTGCATGACGTGGTGAAGGCCGGCAAAGCAAGGTACATTGGTGCTTCGGCGATGTATGCATGGCAGTTCTTGAAAGCGCTGAATGTAGCAGAGCGTAATGGCTGGACTCGTTTTGTGTCCATGCAGAATCATTTGAACTTGATCTATCGGGAAGAGGAGCGTGAGATGCTGCCGCTGTGCCGGGAAGAGAAGATCGGCGTGATCCCGTACAGTCCGCTTGCCGGTGGCAGATTGACACGAGATTGGGAGGAGACAACCCATCGTTCCGAGACGGATCAAACGGCGAAGTCCAAATATGATCCGATGGCGGACAAAGATCGCTTGATTGTGGATCAGCTTGCGGCGATCGCAGAGAAACGCGGGGTCCCTCGTGCGCAAATAGCACTTGCCTGGCTGCTGCAAAAAGAACCTGTCACCGCACCGATCATTGGTGCAACAAAAATATCTCACCTTGAGAATGCGGCTGCCGCATTGTCGATTAAATTGACTCCTGAAGAGATTACTGCACTGGAAGAGCCGTATGTTCCACATCCGGTGGTCGGTGCGCTCTCCCGCTAAGGTAAATATTAAAATATGAGGAAACTATTCTAAAGAAAGAACAAGGGTTGAACCGATCCGGCGGTATATAAACTCATACGAATGTCAAAGGAGCAGCTCGCTAAGACGGCTGCTCCTTATTTATTGAATAACTTATGAGGCTGCGCAGCTGCAAAATTTAAATATAAACCGGCTTCCGCGCTCGCTCGTTTCTTCAAGCCACACCGATCCGCCCATTAATTCAGCCAGGTGCTTGCAAATGGACAGCCCAAGTCCTGCTCCTCCAAATTTACCTTGGTTGGTATGAATTTGGGAGAAGGATTTGAAGAGAAGATCGATCCGATCCGCAGGGATACCAACCCCTGTATCTCTTACTTCAAAACAAATATTCGAGGCATTCTCTGCCCCATCCTCAAATCGGACAGAGATACCGACTTCACCCTGCTCGGTGAACTTGATGGCGTTTCCAAGCAGGTTAATCAAGATTTGACGTGTCTTCTGACTGTCTCCATGCAGTACTAAATCCTGACTTACATGGTATTCAGCATATAATCGAATTCCCTTTTTCTGCGCTTCGGGAGTGAACAGCTGTATAACATGCTCAATGACTTCAGTTAATTGAAAAGGATGATTTTCAATTGAAATGGCGCCGGCTTCCATCTTGGAATACTCCAATATCTGGTCCATCATGTTCAGCAGATGATTGCCGCTCTCTTCTATAACATTGACGTATAGAGCTTGATCCTCATTCAAATCGGTTGATTTGAGCAAGTCGGCCATACCCAGCACCCCATTCATCGGTGTACGGATTTCATGACTAAGCACGGCCAGCAGATTTTTTTTATTATCGAGAACCTGCTCGGCAGCTTGCTCGGCGGTCTGTAACCGGTCAAGGGTGGACTCAAGCTCAAGAAGATCTGTATAGAAGGAAGACAGGGAGAGAAGAAGATCAACATCTCGCTGCTGATAGCGGTAGAATCCAGGATCAAAGGAACAGAGGGACCCATAAAATTCCCCCTTCTCATTCCTTATAGGCACCCCGATGAACGAGCAGCCCCCAACGAATCGAGTGGCATCCATATCCTTGGTTAAAGGATGGGTCAGATTATTATCAATGATGAGCGGTCCCTGAGCATGTTCGGTAACGAGAGCACAATACGACTCTGCATTATCGACGACCAGCCCTTCTTCAAGAATAAGCTTGTCTCGATTAAAAGATTTGAGCACTTTCGTAGATAGGTGATCCAGGTTCGCTATACAAAACGTGTTAGCGGGTATGAGCTTACTGGCTGTATTCATCACATTCGCAGCAGAATCATACAGCTTATGTGAGATCACTGAGAGAACATCAATGTACTCTGTTTTTAACATGACTGCCTGATTCCTCCTAATCGAGTACTTTTGCATAGATTCTCTATATTCTATTAAGCCCTAACCTCTATAATAGTTTGAATTCTCTTATAATAAAAGAGGGGGATAAACTGATTAATGGGGGATAAGTCTATATTTTCTAAAATGCCTATTTACAAACTTTTCCTGTTCTGATAATCTAACTTTACAGATTGATAATCTAAATAATTAGATCGTTATAAATAGGAGGTAGACCTAATGAGTGATAACAATATGCTGAATGTCTCTATAGAACAGTCTAAGCTGCTTGGCAATGCACTCCGAGTGAAGATTATAGGGCAATTGACCACGACCCCCAGAACGGCAAAGCAAGTAGCAGACCTGTTGGGTGAGTCGGGCGGGAACGTGCATTATCACATCACGAAGCTGTACGAAGGGGGATTACTCGACCTCGTGGAGGAGAAGAAGATCGGCGGTGTTACAGAGAAGTACTACCAATCCAGATCAAAATGGTTTAATTCGTCATCTCCAGAGGCCCTCGATCCCGTAATCAGTGCAGGCTATTCATCCAAAAAATCAACGACGATCAATCTTCGGCTCATGTTGACTAAAGAGCAGGAAGCAGAGCTGACAGAGGAATTTAAGGTCTTTCTTGAGCAATGGGTTCAGAAAACATCGGGTAAACAAGAGAATGGCGAATATGAAGAGTTCAGTATCGGTGTGATGATCAAATCTGTTGAGTCACAGGATGATCAGCCTGTGGAGAAGGAGACAAAGGAATGAGTCTGTGGACGAATAGGAACTTCTGGTTTATGTTTCTGGGAAGGGTCATCACGAACATCGGTGACTCTCTGTACGCTGTGGCAGCCATGTGGCTTGTATCGGAGCTCGGAGGATCTACTTTATATACAGGGCTCGCGGGCTTTCTATCCATATTTCCAAGGTTTATCCAATTCATCTCCGGTCCGATCATTGATCGAATATCGATTCGCAGATTATTAATAGTGACACAGCTCTCACAGGCGGTGATCCTGCTGCTCATTCCCTTAGCGGATTATATGGGCTTTCTGACCGTAGGTCTTGTCTTGATGATCTTCCCAATTCTATCCTCCCTGAATATGTTCGTATATCCTGCACAAGTATCCGCACTACCCAAATTTGTTGAATCCAAAGACTTATCCAAAGCCAACTCTTTATTCACCTTTGCCAATCAAGGTATTGATACAGCATGTAACGCCGTTTCTGGTGTTATCATTGTCGCTTTCGGTGCAGTATCCATCTACTTGCTGGATTCTGTCATGTTCGTCATGGGAACTATTATCTTCTCCATGATTCGCCTGCCGAAGATTCCTAAGAAGGAATCTGAAGACACTTTCCATCTGCGCACGTTCTTCAGTAATTACAAAGTTGAGCTTGTTGAAGGTGTCAGAATATTGTTAAGTAAATCCGTTTCTCGTCTGCTGATGGGCGTGATCGTAATCAATTGTGTCGGCGGAGCTACGTTCGTTGTACTGCCGGAGTTCGGCAGGATGCATGGTGGAGCTGAGGTTTATGGATTCCTGCTTATGGCGCAGGCTGTCGGCAGTATGCTCGGTGCTCTTCTTGCTCCTTATCTAAAGCTTGAACAATACGGCATGGGCAAAATTTATGCTGCCGCATTTGTAGTCAGTGGAGTGCTGTGGTCGCTGTCCATGTTCACTACGAATCTAGGGTTGGCGATCGCTGTCTATGGGCTGGCCTGGTTTCCTGGGGGCATAACGAATATTCTAATCAATACGTATCTTCAAAAAGGAATCCCGCAGCATCTGCTGGGTCGTGTGTTCTCTGCCTCTTATAGTTTAAGTGGAGTAGCCATGCCGCTTGGGTCATTGGCAGGAGGAATTCTGGGCCAATTCATCAGTCCAGCACAAGTGATTATGATAAGCGGGATTATTGTGCTCTTGGTCGGGATCTATTGGTTCTATGATAGAACGACCCGGGGCCTGCCCAATTCTAAGAATGTCAACGAGAGCTCACTGATTGCCGAGAATCATTCGTTATCTGTTTAGCAGACTAGGTATTCTGATTGTCGTCTAAGGCGACTTTCTGAATACCTTTTATATTTCTAAGGGGCTTTGGTTACAAAACCCTTTAGTTAAGTTAACAATTCATTACTACAATTTGGTAGAGCGTAAAAATAATATACAACACCCGGGAGAGGATAAAGAAATGATGATTCGTTGGTATCGCAGATCAGGACAAGCTTTCCTTGCCTTTCTGCTGGCATTACTCTTCATGCTGCAGCCGCTGGGCAGCGTTTATGCGGCCATGTCAGAAGCACCGGATACGGCATTTGGCCGTGTTTTGGATGTAAGAAAAACAGAGCTCGCTCCAGGCGCAGATTATACTTGGTATGACATGGAGATCGAGCGTGGGCTCGAAAAAATGCATTTCGTCGAGTTTAATCCGGATTCACCTCATTTGGACCTGCGTGCAGGCACAAAAGGCGGATACGTATATGGCATGGAAGGCGTGTCGGAAATGGCGGAGCATACAGATGCTCCAGGAAACCGCGTAATCGCGGGCATTAACGGTGACTTCTATGACCTGTCAGGCTACGGAACAGGTGTACCGAATGGCCTATTTGTTGATCAGGGCCGCATCTTGAACAGCGGTTCCAGTTCTTTTGCTTTTGGGCTTATGGAAGACGGGACGTCGGTTTATGGTAAGCCCAAGCTGACGATGTCGGTGACCATTGACGGCACTCAGACCAATCTGACGAGCATAAATCGTTACAGAGAGAACAATCATCTGACGTTATATACGCCGGACTTTTATGCATCTACGAAGACAAACGCATCCGGCACCGAGGTTGTGCTGCAAGTGCTGGAAGGTGATGTGAAGAGCGGAGAAACAATGAAGCTGAAGGTGCTGGAGGTTCGGGCGAATCAAGGTGACGCACCACTTGCCGAAGGCACCGTTGTCTTGTCTGCATCCGGAACGAAGCTGCCGGTTGTCAGCTCCCTGGCAGCAGGGGATGAACTGACGGCCAGCTTCCAGCTGGATGGTGAATGGCAGGACGCAAGCATGGTAATCAGCGGTCAGGGACCTCTGGTGGAAGACGGTGTAGTACAAACCGGCGTGGGTCCAGAGGGTGTACACCCGCGTACGGCCATTGGGACAAAGGCTGACGGCTCCATCGTGCTGTTTGAGATTGACGGACGTGCACCGGGCTTCAGCGAAGGTGTGACAACAGAGGAGCTTGCCAAAATTATGGCCGATATCGGCGTTGTGGACGCCATGAATCTGGACGGAGGCGGTTCTTCCACATTCGTAGCCCGGATGCCGGGCACATCGGATGTGCAGATGCTGAACCGGGGTTCTGACGGCGGTGAGCGTGCAACGGGCAACGGCCTGCTGCTTGTGAACACTGCGCAGGAGGGGGCTGCATCAAGGCTTGCTGTATCACCAAGCGAAGAGCGTATCCTGACAGGCTCTTCTTATCAATATCAAGCAGCAGCGATTGATCAGACAGGTCATCCTGCTGAATATGAAGGTGCTGTGACTTGGTCGGTATCTCCTGACTTGGGAACTATTTCGGAGGATGGGGTACTCACCGCCGGACAAAATGCCGCGACCGGTCAAGTTGCAGCATCTGCAGGAGGTCTTGAAGGCACGGCTGAAGTTGAGGTTGTGGATCAAATTACGGAGCTTGAGTTCCCGGATGATATTAAGACCTATAATACCGGCGTTAATGAGACCCTGACGGTGAAGGCATTGCGGGATGGTCAAGTCATTCAATCGAGCAATGATGTATTTGAATGGCGGGTAGAAGGTGATATTGGCACAATTGATGATAATGGCGTGTTTCATTCGACGAATGAGGGCGGCCAATCAGGTACTATTTTTGTCAGCTACAAAGGCATCGAGACCTCAATGGAGGTTAATGTAGGGGTACCCCCGGTTGTGCTGGAAGAGTTCGAGAGTATTGAGAACTATAAATCCAGTGGTGCGGCATACAATACGGTCAAGGTTGACTTGAATACCGATCCGGATTATGTCCGTTCGGGGGACGGTTCGATTAAGCTCTCCTATGATTTTATCGGTAAGATAGGTACATCGGGAGCCTATGTATCCTCGAACAGCAGTGCAGAGAATATCCAAATTCCCGGGTATCCGCAGAAGATTGGAATGTGGGTATACGGCGACGGGCAAAAGCACTGGCTGCGGGCACAAGTACGTGACGGCAACAATGCAGCCTTTGCGATCGATTTTACAGGTGCCGATCCTGGTGTGGATTGGACAGGCTGGAAGTATGTTGAGGCCAATATACCGGCAGGGAAAGCAACACCTCTCACCATGGACTTGCCGGTTCGCTACATGGAGACCAACAATAACAAAAAGACGGCAGGTGCGATCTATATCGACCAAATCCGGGCCGTCTATGGGCCGCTTGACGAGGATCACGAGCCTCCAGTCATTACGGATGTGACGCCTTCTGAAGATACAGCAGTAACGACAGGCACACCGGTCATTCACGCGCATGCGGCTGACGCCGGCTGGAATGCTGAGGTTCATCCGGGAACGACCCTTATTGATCCTGCCAAAATCCGGATGTATATCGACGGGGAACAAGTAGCGCATACGCTGTATCCGCCGGAAGGTCGTATCAGCTACACGCCTGGGCTTCCGCTGGAGGACGGATATCATACGGTGAAGCTTGCGGTCCGCGATCTGTCCGGCAATCAGACGATCAAGGAATGGAGCTTCACTGTAGATACAGGAACTCCAAAGTTCCGTTATACTACGCCAGAGCAGGTATATGCGGGACATACTTACATGGTTGATATTTCGGCCGACCAGATGGATATGCTTACCGGCGGTCACCTAGAGCTGGGATTCAATACAGCCTTCGTTAAAGACATCTCTGTAATAAAAGGAGATAAGCTGACGGAATCACAGTTTACGGGGTCCGTTGACGCTGAGACAGGCGTCACTCGTATGCAGTTCAGCGGTTTGGAGTCGGCGTCTCTTACGGATGAAGATATCATCGCTCAAATTTCGTATACAGTGAATGGCACAGCTTCCGGATCGAATGCTATTGCTTTCCGTTCATCGGAGCTTGATATGGTAGGTTCGAATGAACCGAAATCTTATCGAGGTGCATCCCTGAAGTCCGAGATCAAGCATGAGCTTCTGCTCCAGTGGGACGAAAATATAGCGCAAAATTATGTTACCACTTTTACAGTGACCGATGAGAATGGCCAACCGGTAGAAGGCGCTAAGCTGTTTGCAGATGGAGCTGAGATTGGCGACGGGACGCTGGTTACGGATGCATCAGGTCAGCTTCGTACAGGTCAGCTTACGGAAGTAATAAAGAGCTATGATGTGCAGGCGATTAAAGATCAGCAGCACAGCCTGGTTTCGGAATTTACGACTTCTGTGCTTGCAGGTACAGAAACGCCTTACAATATTACGGTCGGCATGGGCGAGGACCCGGTCACCTCGCGCAGCTTTAACTGGCACACACATCCGAATGCAATCGGGACCGTTGTAGAAATTGTGGAAGAGGAAGGCTTTGCAGGCTTTGATCAGCCGGATGTTATCCGCTTAAGCGGTGACAGCCATCTGTTTAATACACCGGACACTGGGACCATTCGTGTTCACAAAGCAAACGCGGACGTGCTTAAGCCGGGAACGGCTTACGTATATCGTGTAGGCGATGGTACAGAGCATTACAGCGAGCAAGGCTCCTTTACAACAGCACCGGAGACAGGCGATTATTCAAAGTTCCTTGTGTTCGGGGATTCCCAGGCTGCTAATCTTGCAGGCTTTGAGCTGTGGGGCCGCACGATGGATGCCGCAATTGCGGAGCACCCGGATGCCGAATTTATGGTTCATGTAGGGGATATGGTCGATAATGGCTTCAAGGAGCAGGAATGGAATTGGTGGTTCTCTGAAGTCCAGGAAGAGCTGATGAATCTGACCGCAGTTACGTTGGTAGGTAACCATGAAGTGACAGGGACGAAGGAGAACGGGTATTTCCTGGCACATTTCAACCATCCGCAGAATGGTACCGAGAATCAGAAAGGAACGAACTACTCCTTCGACTATAAAAATATGCATATCTCTGTTCTGAACAGTGAATACGATATTGAAGAGCAGAAGGCATGGCTTGAGACCGATCTGGAGAATACGGATAAGCAATGGAAGCTGGTCTTCTTCCACCGCGGGCCGTATGCGAGCATTTACGATACAGAGAATGTGCGTACCGCATGGACTCCGGTGTTTGACGAATATAATGTAGACCTGGTCATGAATGGCCATGATCATATTTACTTGCGTACTTATCCGCTCTATAACCATGAGATTGTAGGTGAGCGTGAGGGCACGACGTATATCATTCCGGGTTCCACCGGTCCGAAGTTTTATGAGCGAACCGAACGGTATTTCCAAGATGTTGTCGAAGATGAGGATATACAAATGTACTCCTCCGTCGAAGTGGATGGAGATACGCTGACGGTAACGACCAAAACGGTTGATGGCGAATTAGTGGATGTAGCCGTACTTGAGAATCCTACGTATACCGTAGAAGCTCCAACAAGCGAAATTCAAGTAGGCGAAGAATTACAGCTCAGTGTCAGCGGCATGCTGCCTGAAGATATGGAATGGTCCGTAACAAAACCATCTGAAGAACAGTCGGAAGAAGGTTTGGAAGGATTAGTCGAGGTCTCCGAAAGCGGCGTAGTAAAAGCAATAAAGAGCGGGGATGTTGTGATTCGTGCCACAAGCAAGTCCTCGCCAAACCGATTCGGAGATATTAAACTTCATATTACCGATGCGGAAGCGCCGGTGGCTATCGAGCTTAAAGGGAAACCATGGCTGAAGCCGGGAGAAACAGATACGACGGTAGTGGAAGCTGTCTACGCTTCGGGTGAGCGCATGCCGATAACGGAAGGCATTCAGTACCAAAGCGCGGATCCAGCCATTGCGGAGGTGGACGAGCTCGGAGTGGTAACAGCACTTACCGAAGGCACGGTCAAGATTACGGCTAAGTATGCCGGGCTGACTGATGATTATGATCTGCAGGTCATAGAAGAGCATCTGGAGCCTGAGCTTGCCTACATCCAAATCTCCGGACCGGAACAGCTCCAAGTTGGCGAAGCTTCGGCGACAGTGACGCAGGCTGTGTATACGGATAACAGCTTGCATCCTCTGACTGAAGGCGTGCAATATACGAGCAGCGAGGAAACGGTGGCAGCCATCGATTCCGAAGGCACTATTACTGCACTCCGTGAAGGAGTAGCCGTTATTTCAGCTGTATATGGGGAGTTTAGCAATGCATTCACCCTTACGGTTCTTGACGAGGAACAGCCCGCAGTTCAATTAGAACGAATTGAGCTCACAGGCATTCCATCGAAGCTTGAAGTGAATGACACAGCAAAGGCACTCGTCAATGGTTATTACAGTGATGCTACTGTATCGGAGATCACCGAAGGCGTGAGATTCAGCAGCAGCAACGATAATGTGGCTTCAATTGATACGAATGGTCTGATCCGTACACATCGCAAGGGCGAGACTGTGATTACAGCGGTATACGGAGAAGAGTCTGCGTCTCAAGCTTTACGTGTAGAACCGTCTTCCGACACTACAGGCCCTGATGAGGATAACAGCGAGAGCGGCAATGGAAGCAACGAAGATAACGGAAGCAATAATGGCAATGGTGAAGAAGAAGCAAGTAATACACCGGGTCAGCTGATTGTTTCAGAGGAAGACCTGAATGCACTTGGCTCAGAGGAACAGATTCAATTCTCAATGGGCAGTAATTCATTCACCGAGCTTGTGATGCCGGGCAAGGCAGCCGAACTTGCCGAAGGAAAGACCATCACGGTTCAGGCCAATAATATTAGGCTTGTAATTCCATCGGAGGTATTGCGGAAATTTGCTGATCTGGCATCAGATGAGCAGCTGGCAGACAGCACGATTGTACTGAGAGCCAAGGCTGCTGATGAGGCGGAAGTCTCCTCCTGGCTAAGTCAGGCAGAAGACCGGTACGGAGCAAATCTTCAAATGGGAGGAGTATATGACCTCACGCTGTCTCTAGAGCCAAGTAACGGTAAAGTAATAACACTCAATGAATTTGAAGAACCTATCGTTATTTCACTTCCTATTCCGGAAGGAGCTAATCCCGCTTTAACTGGAATATACTACGGCGAAAGTGATGGCTCTGTAACCTATATGAGCGGAACGGTTCGGAATGGCTGGGTTACAGCAGAGCTGAATCATTTTAGCTTCTACGCAGCGATGGAATATAATAAATCGTTTACTGACTTGTCTGTGGGCCATTGGGCAGAATCGGCTGTGAAACAGCTTGCGGCAAGGCAGATTGTTGAAGGCACGACCACGGAACGCTTCGAGCCGAATCGTACCGTTACGAGAGCGGAATTTGCCGCCATGCTGGCAAGACTGCTAGATCTTGAAGGAGAAGCGCAAGCAGATTTTACAGATGTCTCCTCAGAACAGTGGTTTGCAAATGAGGTAGGGTTGGCAGCGGATGCAGGAATCGTACAGGGCTACACAGATGGTTCATTTGCTCCTGCACAGAGGATCACTCGTCAGGAGATGGCTGCTATGATCGTTCGTGCATATACCTTCAAAACAGGTGAGAAGCCAGAAGCAGGCGATGCTGAATATACGGATCTGGCGGATTCTCCTCATTGGGCAGTACAAGCAATTAAGGTCGCTCATAAGTTAGGCGTGGTTAACGGATTCTCGGCAGATGAGTTCAGACCATTTGGCGTCGGTACTCGTGCCGAAAGTGCAAAAATGATGTTCAACTTAGCAAATATCATGAATCCATAAGTTGTTTCTCAGTGACAATAAAGTTGTATTAGTAAATCCCCCGGCTGTTGTGATCCTAGCCGGGGGATTTATTTATTTCAAATATTTGGTTGACAAAGAATGCTGTCTTGCATATAATACAATTAACAAATTGATAATTGTTAATAAGTTACTTGAGGAGATCATGGCAATGTCTAACACAGAAGCAATGGAACACTACGATATCAAAAAGTATAGAACACCGGATGGTTATACCTCAGACATTGCTGTGTTCACGATTGTTCCCGTTCGAAATGAAGAATTCAGGCCTCCCGTGATGGATTTGAGAATTATGCTGATCCAGAGAAGCATGGTAAATAGTGAAGGTAAGCCAAATATCGAGGCGGGTAAATGGGCGCTTCCTGGCGGGTTTGTAGATCCGAAGGAAACAGCATTCCAGAGCGCGGAGCGCGAGCTTCACGAGGAAACAGGGGTACAGAATATTCATTTGGAGCACTTTGGAGTATATGATAAGCCGGGGCGTGATCCGAGAGGCTGGATTATCACGAATGCCCATTTTGCGATTGTTCCAGAGCATGAGCTATCCGCAAGAGAAGCCAACGACGATGCAGCGGATGTGCAGCTGTTCTCGGTCAGCGAGGTGCTTGAGCTTGATCTGGCGTTTGACCATGCAGTCATTATCAAGGACGCTATCCAGGTCATTAAGCAGAAGCTGCTCGAAACAACCATTGCCAAACAATTCTTACCGGCAGAATTCACGTACTCTGAGCTCCAGGCCGTTCTGCTTACTGTTACAGATGATTCAGCGATAACGTTAGAGGCTGCCTTTGCAAGAAAGATCAAAACACTGCCTTTTATTCAGGAAGTAACGGGGCAGAAGACGACGAGAACGTCAAAAAGGCCGACGCAGCTATACCGATTTGTTGATGTGTCCTTGAATAAGTCGATCTATCATGCGAAGCTGTAATCCTTTGTCTGACAGCACTTTGCAATAAAGATGATGAAGTGCTGTCAGAATAAATTCGAGATAACAAAATATGAAATGAATCCACACAAGCATCATTCTCTTGTGTCTTATTAATTAACAATTATGTAATAGTTAGATTAAATTAAAGGAGCTGTTATTGGTTAATGATGAACAATAAGAAAGCGTTAATTCATATTGACTATACGCAAGATTTTGTAGCTAGTGATGGTGCACTGACCTGTGGTGAACCCGGACAGCGAATTGAACGCAGAATTGCAGAGCTAACCGAAGAGTTCATTCAGCAAGGAGAGCTTGTCTTTTTTACAGTAGATGTGCATCAAGCAAGTGACCCTTATCATCCTGAAACAAAGCTCTATCCACCACACAACGTCAAGGGCACAAGTGGTCGTATGCTCTATGGTGAACTGGAGAACATCTATCAGCATAATAAGAAGAGCGAGAATGTATTTTGGATCGACAAGACAAGATATAGTGCATTTCAAGGAACAGATCTGGAACTGAGACTCCGGGAACGCAGAGTAGAGGAGCTGCACCTTGTAGGCGTCTGTACCGATATATGCGTTCTGCATACCGCAGTAGATGCTTACAATAAAGGTTATCAAATCGTTGTTCATGAGGATGCAGTCGCCAGCTTCAACACAGAGGGACATCGCTGGGCCATCGGACATTTTGCAGGAACTCTCGGCGCAGTGATCTATAGAAATGGAGGAATTATACGATGAACAAAATCGAGCTTACACAGTTACAGCATCAGGATGACAGTATGGCACTGCATACGGATAAATATCAGATTAATATGGCAGAGGCTTATTGGCGGGATAACATGCATGAGCGCAAAGCCGTCTTTGAAGTATATTTCCGCAAGCTGCCTTTTCAGAACGGATATGCTGTTTTTGCCGGCTTAGAACGGGTAATACGTTATTTGAAGGGTTTTTCCTTTACAGAGAGTGATCTTGCGTATCTGCGTGAAGAAGGGTACGAAGAGGCATATCTTCAATATTTGCAAGGGCTGAGATTCACGGGTACGGTATATTCGATGCAGGAAGGGGAGCTTGTATTTGCTAATGAACCGTTAATGCGCATTGAGGCACCACTGGCAGAAGCACAGCTCGTGGAGACGGCGATTCTGAACATTGTTAACTTCCAAACCCTGATTGCAACGAAGGCATCTCGCATCAAGCAGACCGCTGGCACCGATTCATGTGTTGAATTCGGGACACGAAGAGCACAGGAGATGGATGCAGCCATATGGGGAACCCGGGCCGCTTATCTTGCAGGATTCGATGCCACCTCCAATGTGAGAGCAGGGAAGCTGTTCGGCATACCTGTCGCAGGAACACATGCCCATTCCATGGTTCAAGCGTATCGAGATGAATATATCGCCTTCCGAAAATATGGAGAGACTCATCAGGACTGTGTATTTTTGGTTGATACTTATGACACACTGAGGTCAGGTGTGCCTACGGCGATTCAGGTTGCGAAGGAACTGGGTGACCGAATTAACTTCAAGGGAATTCGTTTAGACAGCGGGGACCTGGCTTATCTGTCCAAGGAAGCTCGCAGGATGCTGGATGAAGCGGGATATACCGAAGCTCAGATTTACGCATCCAACGATCTGGATGAACAAACGATCATGAATCTGAAGTCGCAAGGTGCACGGATTGATGTCTGGGGTGTAGGAACCAAGCTTATCACGGCCTACGATCAGCCTGCGCTTGGCGCGGTATATAAGCTGATTGCGATTGAGGATGAGAATGGACAGATGGCTGATACGATCAAGATCAGTTCTAATCCGGAAAAAATATCGACCCCTGGCCGGAAAAAGGTGTACCGCATTATCAATAAAACGAATGGCAAGTCGGAAGGCGATTATATTGCACTTGATCATGAGGAGCCGTCCAAGGAGGAACGTCTCCATATGTTCCATCCTGTGCATACTTATATAGGTAAATTCGTTACTGAGTTTGAAGCCAGAGCGCTTTATCATACGATTTTTGCAGACGGAGAACTGGTGTATAAGCTTCCGACACTCCAAGACAGCCGAGACTTGCTTACCCGTAATCTTGCTCTATTGTGGGATGAATATAAGCGGGCACTGAATCCGGCAGAATACCCGGTTAATCTGAGTAAAGCGTGCTGGGACAATAAGATGAAGCGGATTGATGAAGTGAGGCAGAGAGTGGCCGCAGCCATGAAAGAGTAAGGAGGGAGCGTCGGTGGCGAAAATAGGTATCTACGGATCGTCCTTCGATCCTATTACGAACGTACATTTATGGACGGCCAGTACAGTGGCTCACCGTGCCAAGCTGGATAAAGTGATTTTCCTGCCTTGCTCAAGCAAGCGTCAGGACAAAACGATGAATGTCAGCGACGAGCATCGAATGAACATGATTAACATGGCGATTCAGAACAATCCCAAGTTTGAAGCAGACCCTTACGAAATGCAGCAGCTTGGCTGGGAAATCGCGACCTACCTCACCCTTAGACATTACAGAGAGAAGTTCCCGGATGATGAAATTTACTTTATTATGGGTGCCGATCTGCTTATAGATATCGGAGAGGGCAAATGGAGCCGGGCAGAGGAGCTTATTCGCGAGAACAAATTTATCGTTATGGCACGGGACGGAATTAATATGTTGTCTGCAATCAGCAAATCGCCGATTCTCAGGAACTCGGATGATGGATACACGTTTCACTTGATTGATAAGGGTCTGGCCATGGAGATCAGCTCAAGCTATATCAGAGATGAGTTGAAGATGGGCGGCGAACCCCGCTATTTAGTCCCTGATCCATGCTATGACTATATTAAAAAACATCAATTATATAAATGATTTTTACATCAAAAATAGGGAGGAACCAACAAATGAATACTCAAAAACAAATCATAGAAGAACTGAATGTAAAGCCTAGTATTGTCGCAAGTGAGGAGATCAGCGCAAGAGTGAATTTCCTGAAGGATTATTGTAAAAAGACAGGAGCCAAAGGATACGTGCTCGGCATCAGCGGCGGACAGGATTCCACATTAGCCGGGAGACTGGCTCAGCTGGCTGTTGAATCGCTGCGCGAGGAAGGATATGAAGCACGCTTTACTGCGATTCGCCTGCCTTACGGAACTCAGCTTGATGAGGCGGATGCGATGGCAGCCCTTGAGTTCATTCAACCAGACGAAACGGTCGTATTTAATATCGAAGACTCGGTAAATGCCTTCACAAGTGAGTATAATTCAGCCGCAGGGCAAGCATTGGCGGATTATCACAAAGGGAACGTCAAAGCCAGAATGCGTATGATCGTGCAATATGCGGTTGCAGGCGAACGCGGAGCCCTCGTCATCGGTACAGATCACGCTGCAGAAGCGATTACGGGATTTTTCACCAAGTTTGGAGACGGCGGTGCAGACCTCATTCCTCTCTCTGGACTATCGAAGAGCCAGGGCCGGGAGCTGCTGAAGGAGCTTGGTGCCTCGGAACGTCTGTATTTGAAGACTCCGACAGCGGATCTATTGGACAATAAGCCTCAGCAAGCAGACGAGACCGAGCTAGGAATCACATATGAGACACTGGACAGCTATCTTACTGGACATGAGGTTGATTCGACATCTGCGGCGAAGATCGAAGCGCGTTACAAGGCTTCACAGCATAAAAGAGAGCTTCCGGTTACTCCGCAGGATGAATGGTGGAAGTAAGTCGTAAGGATCAAATTTGACCGTATACCCTGAAATCTCTTAAGTAGAAATTCCCAGATTGATAATCCTTAATTTAGTATCTAAAAAGTAAAAGCTCCGAAAACCCACTGCAATCAAGGGTTTTCGGAGCTCTTTTTTTAAGAGTTAATCCTATACAGGAATGCTCTTCATTTCATAGATTTTTTGGAGTGTATCGACATGCATGGTCTTCTCTTCATCATCCTCAGTGTGGAGATACCACTCCACGAGCCTGTACCCGAATGCGAGAAGGATCATCTCGTGTACACAATGCTCGGCGATAGGGGGTACATTCGCATATTCCGAAAATCCTTTGTAATACGCAGGGACACATCGCTGGTAATATTCGATCATGTGATGAATATCCGCTTCATCCGCAATCAGGCTTGCGAGATCCTCGCCCAGGTAGCCCCATCCGGATGTATCCCAGTCGATGAGCGCGATTTTATCCTCGGAATAGATCAGGTTGGTGACCCAGAAGTCCCGGTGGCACAGCACGAGGGGCAATTTCTCGATGCGGGCAAATATCTCATCTGAGTGCTCATCGATATCGATAAGCATTTGCCGCGCATGCTGCGGGAAAGCACAGTCCTCCGAGCGTATATAGTCATACACGACCGGCCATGACCGGTAGTGGAGATACGTATTCTTCATGAGATCCGCAGGGCTCAGGTTGGTCAGACTCTGCAGTACGGCGGGCTGCTCTGCGTACAGCTTGCCTTGATAGCGGCCTAACTCCAGCGCGGCGTGCTCATACATATCACCAGTCAAGTCTAAACCAGATACGCCATCGATATATTCCAGCCATAACTGGAATTCATCTTCTTCGGCATTCATCTCCGCGTAATAACATGTCGGCCAGCGTAAGGCATCCGAGAACGTCGCTCCCAGATCAGATGCATAGAGATCATATTCCCGACGCCAAGAACCCGGATCGCCGTATCGGTCCCATTTCTTCTGGTTTTCGAGCACAATATGGTATGGCAATTTGTAGCCATCCATGGTTTCGGCGTTCCCAGTAACGAGGTATACATTTCCTACTGTGCCGCCTTGTAACGATATGGTTTGAAAGTCAGTGGAGATAATATGGGTCTTGAACTGCTGGCTTAAGGCATGGATCAGTGCATCAATTTTAATATTCATTTTTAGCTCCTTTAATATTGTTTGTTAGACGCAAAAAAGATACGACCTTCATCGTATCTGCAAACAGCAATATTCACGAAAGGTTACTTTGGATGGCATACCAAATAATACGGGCGTTTTCCCGCTTCTAATTGTGCATGCCTGCTATTCAGTTTCTAAGACAGAACCACCATATAAGTCGCAGCCATTAAAAACATCTCCCTTCGTGTCAGGAACTTGCTTATCACTAAGCTAAATATAAAATATCCTTTATTGGAAAAATAATCAATATAAAGTTCAGATGCCTGCTTGAAACAATGGAGAGAACGAACAGTTATCAACCTAATGAACGGGCAGGTTAATGTAGTGAACTGTCGAATATTTGATTTAGAAGTTCCATTAACGGAGGGTACCATGAATCTTAATCAATCAATTCACACTTTTGATGAGCTTAATGATCATGTGGAGGAGATCAGGAATCAAATTTCTGCATCCGGATCATCAGTCCTGGTCATGCAAAATAATCGGATCGTAAATGAATGTTATTCTGGCTACCATGATAAGTCCCCTAACAGTCGATCAATAGATGAAGATTCACAGTTCAATGTAGCATCCATTCGCAAAACCTATCTTGGTCTGGCAATCAGCCTTGCGCTCTATGAAGGGAAAATAAGAAGTATTGACGATTACATCGTAGACTATTTAGAAGATACAAACGTGAAGGTTATACACAATACAACCATACGGCATATCCTGACACATACTCATGGCCTGCAAGGACCAAACGAAAGGCTATTCCCACCAGGGACAGACTGGAAATACAATAATGCGGGGGTTAATTTGCTTATTAGGATGGTACAGAATGTATTTAACCAATCTCTTGCACAAGTGTTAAGGGATCGAGTGTTTGCCTCTTATGGATTCATGAACACAGACTGGAAACATAAGAAAAATGACAAATTGGTATGGGTTAATGAAGAATACTCAAGCAATGACGGCAGTGAGGCGAATCTATTTGTAAATACACGAGATATAGCTAAATGGGGAAACTTGTTTCTGAATAAGGGAAAGTATAAGGGGGAACAAATACTGCCTCGTTTAGTCTTCGAACAAGCCGTTTCCATCGTGACTCCAAGTCAGCTCGATGAAGCTTTACCTCGAAATGGGTTCTTTTGGTGGGTAAAAGATATGAACCGGCCTGTATCTGAGCTAGGGTATGACCTTCCTCGGGGCTCTTATCAATTATTCGGTTTCTTTGGAAATGCGGTTCTAGTTATTCCTGAGTATCACGTCGTGGTCGTCAGAATGTTAAATCAGCTCGGACCCAATCCCCCAGGATATGATTATATCCAAGACATTCGAAAATTCGGGGATCTAGTATTGAAATGTATTGATAAAGGATGAATTGATGACGAAACCCAGGTGCTCTATAATATAATGGTAAGCTCTTTAAAGACTGCTTTAGGCTATTCATAAGTGAATACGAAACTCCATTATGCACAATTAGCAGCTGCGTCAATGTGATACAGCTGCTTTACTATAGTTGCCAACGGTTCCAAAAACCCAGTTTACACGCCTCGATTTTTTACTCCCCACTCACATAATTCTTCTAATAAAGGTAAGAGCGTCTCCGCTTTGTCTGTGAGACTGTACTCTACCTTAGGAGGGACTTGTGGATATTCCTTCCGCACGACAAGACCATCTGCTTCCAATTCTTTGAGCTGTGAACTCAATATTTTATAAGTAATTGCTCCTATTTGTCTCTTAAGATCATTAAACCTGACAGGTTGATTCTCTGCTAACAGATAGATGATAACCATCTTCCATTTGCCGCCGATCACTGACATCGTATAACCAAATGGGGTATCTTGAATATTACGAACTTTGCCTTTATATTCAGCCATACTCATCATTACACTATCCTTTCGGGTAGTAGCTATCAAAGAAGTGCGTACTACATTTTTATCATTGCTCATTTTATACTAACCTTACTTTGAATTGAAGGAGAGAATAAAATGAAGAATATTAAAACTTACAATCATGGTGTTGCTTGGGAAGAAGCCTTTGGTGTTACCCAAGGATATAGTGTGAATGGCACAATCTATATTTCTGGGCAATTTTCCCACAACATGCAAGGCGAGTTCGTTGGTGAAGACAATTTCGAAGTACAGACACTGCAGACGTTCGAGAACCTCGATCGTGTGCTTACAGGGTTTGGTGTCACAAGGTCTAATCTTGCTGAGTTAGAAATTTATATGACCCAACCGGAAGAGCATTTTGAGCAGTGCGTCCAATTGTACAAAGCGTACATAGGAGACCATAGACCGGCTGTTACTTCCGTCGGTGTATCGAGTCTAGCGTTTCCACATCAACTAATTGAGATCCGAGCCGTCGCCCACACCGATTAACTTGATGCTATAAGTAGATGGGGAGGCGTGTTTTCACCTATAATTGAATATTACCAGCACAGCTCCTTATTATATTGATACGCTGTTAGATAAGAAGAGTCATATTGTGCTGACTTAATAAATCTAACGAAGAGGTGTTAACATGGGAGCAGGAAAGATGCATGCTGACGAAATGGAAATTGACGAAGCGCTTGTACGCCGTCTCATTCTGGAGCAGTTCCCCCAGTGGGCAGAGCTAACCCTGGAGCGGATCGAGCCGGCGGGCACAGTGAACGCCATCTTTCGGCTCGGCGACGAATATTCTGTTCGTCTTGCACGGCGCGAGGGACCTGCGATACCAGAAAGTCGTGAATGGATCTGGCTGCCCAAGCTCGCACCCTTACTTCCGCTGGAGACGCCTCTTCCTATTGCACAAGGGCAACCGAATAACGAATATCCGTGGTTTTGGGAAATACATACATGGGTTGAGGGGAAGACGGTGCCAATAGAAGAGATGGACGTAATTCAGGCAGCACGTGATCTTGCAGATTTCGTTGGAGCACTGCAACAAATCAATCCATCGGGGGGACCGTCAGGACGCGGTATTCCTCTGGCTCAGCGGAATGAAGAGTTTCAATACTGGCTGGCACGGTTCGATGGCGATCCTGCCGTGTCCGCAGTGTGGGAATCTGCGCTTGCTGCGCCTCCCTGGAACGGCCCACCCGTTTGGCATCACGGCGACCTCGATGTGCGTAACTGGCTTGTGCGAAACGGACGCATTACGGGTGTGATCGATTGGGATACAATGGGTATTGGAGATCCAGCGTGCGACATCATGGTTGCATGGAAGCTGCATTCCGCAGCAGCCCGTGATGCATTCCGCGAACATCTCCCGACAGATGATGCTACGTGGGCAAGAGCAAAGGGATGGGTCGTATCCCAAGCGGTATCAGCTCTTGCATACTACACGCCGGACAACAATCCTGTTCTGTACCATGAGGCTAAGTCCTGGCTTGACCTCATATTATCTGAATGAAGAAAAGCACCCACTCCCCCCGGATATGAAACTTAATTGAGCACAAATAGTTGCGATACGAAGCCATGGCATAACTATACTTTGGATAAGAGGGAGGGATCAGATGGATTGGCTTATGAGAATGAACCGGGCATTAGATCATATCGAATTGAATCTAACCGGCGAGATTGACTTAAAGGAAGTAGCTCAATGCGCTTGTTGTTCATCACATCAGTTCCAGAGAATGTTTTCATTCATTACAAATGTGCCTTTGGCAGAATATATCAGGAGAAGACGGCTTACTCTCGCTGCTATTGAATTGCAGAATAGTGACATGAGAGTTGTTGATATCGCCATAAAGTATGGTTATGAATCTCCAGTTTCATTCGCAAGGGCTTTTCAATTATTACATGGCGTAAATCCAGCAATGGCCCGGGAAGAAGGGACTGCCCTCAAAGCCTATCCACGGATCTCCTTCCTTATTTCAATCAAAGGGGAAGAGGCTATGAATTACCGTATGGAGACAAAAGAATCCTTTCAAGTATTCGGAATTGAAAAAGTGTTTCGATTAAACGGAGTGGATACGCCAGCAGACTTATGGAAACAAAGCCATGCTAATGGCGAGGTAGAAAGGCTTGCTGCGAATGCGGGTGACCTGCCTGCCTCTATCAATCAGGACTATCATAAAGTACATGCTGTTTGTAGCTATAAAAAAACGGAAGAGGATACCTTCCCCTACATGCTGTGCGCATTTAAGGATGAAGCCAGTAAAACCGATGGGTACACAAGTATAACGATACCCGCACACATGTGGGCGATCTTCTCATCCGATCCTTTTACATGGGATAAATTTAATGAAACGATTGAAACGCTATATAGGCGGTTCTTTTCTGAGTGGCTGCCTACGGCCGGATATGAACAGATCGACGGGATGGAATTTGAGATTACAGGAAGTAAGGATGATGGTCTTAATTTTGTAGAGCTATGGTTTGCAGTCAGGAGAATATCCTGAGTGTATATACTTGAGAGAAACGACTTAAATTAATTCAAAATAGCAAGGAGTAGTTTGCCTTTTGGCCAGCTGCTCCTTTTCTTTTAGCCTAAGTGAATTCCCTATTACAGCTCCTCCCAATGCAGGACTCCCCACCGCTGTTCAATTTAGAAATATTAAATAAAAACAATTATTTAAGCTTGACAATTAGTATAGAGCCGTGTAACCTTTAAAACGTAATAATTACGATTACGATTAAGCGCGACGAGAGGGGAAGACACACTTGAAGAAATTATCTTTACTTATTAGTTTATTGGCATTAAGCGTAATGTTAGCCGCTTGCCAAGATGCAAAAGAAGGGGAAACTGCTAATCATAACGCAGCAGAAACAGAAGAGACAGGAGTACAAGAAACTGATGTACAAGAGACCGATGTACAAGAGTCAGGAACAATTACAATAGAAGGCTTAGGTGACCATTATCATACCGGAGATACCATCGAATTATCTGCTGTACTCAGTGAGAATGTCGATTATGATCACTGGCATTGGTACATAAAAGAAAGCGATCAAACGGAATGGGAAGCGGCTTCTGGTCAAGAGGGGGACACCTTTACAGGGGAGGCAACGACGGATGGTTTAGAAATTAAAGCTACACTGTACGATGGTAATCATGAAGTGTACTCAGAGTCCGAGCCGGTTACCATCGTTATCGACGACCACCATGGTCATGATGAAGAGAGCAAAAACATTAATGCAGGAATCTTTGAAGATGAACAAGTCAAAGATCGTGAATTATCGGACTGGGAAGGTGATTGGCAGTCTGTATACCCCTACCTTTTAGCTGGTGATTTAGACGAAGTGTTTGAACACAAAGCAGAAGAGGGCGATATGACTGCTGAAGAATATAAAGAATACTACACAACTGGGTATGAAACAGATGTAGAACGCATCATTATTGAGAATGGCAATGTAACGTTCTTCCGTGATGGAAAAGAATCTTCAGGTGACTACGAATACGATGGTTACGAGATTCTTACTTACGAAGCAGGTAATCGAGGCGTGCGATTTATTTATAAGCTCGTAGATGAAAATGCAGATATGCCGCAATATATTCAATTCAGTGATCACCTCATATTCCCAACGGACTCACATCACTACCATTTATATTGGGGAGATGATCGTGAAGCTTTATTAGAAGAGGTTACCAATTGGCCAACTTATTACCCTTCTGATTTAGATGCAGAGGATATCGTTCGTGACCAATTAGCGCATTAAATCCACAGAGGAGAAGAGAAGCATACCGCTTCTCTTCTTCCTGCTTTCGTTTTACTTGTTTTAACTATATCTAGCAAAGGAGATTTATAATACATGAATCGAAAAATGCTTCAAACCCTTTTCGTTTTTTTAACTGTAACCTTAGTTCTTTTTGGATGTGAGTCACAAAACACAGAAAATACGACTAACAACGATGGATCCAAGATTTCTGTGATAGCTTCTTTTTTACCTATGTATGAATTCACTAAATATATTGCTGGAGATCGGGCGGATGTCCAGCTTATGGTCTCTGAAGGACAGGATGCCCATCAATTTGAACCTAGTGCACAAGATGTCGCGGCTGTAAACGAAGCGGATGTATTTGTCTATAGTAGCGATGAGATGGAGTATTGGACAAAGAGTTTATTGAATACCGTAGAAAATGACAACCTTATCATTGTACGAGCAGCCGATGGACCTGAGAAATCGGACACAGTAAGTGTTCAAGTTGAAGGTGTGGCCGATCACTATCATACGGGTGGTGAGATTAAGCTAACGGCGAAATTAACAGGCGATGTCGATTATGATCACTGGCATTGGTATCAACGAGCAAGTGCAGATGAAGAATGGGCAGTTGTCTCTGGACAAGGGACAGCAGCATTCACCATAGAAGCCCCGGAAGATAGCTTTGAAGTTAGAGCCGTTATATATGATCATAATCATAATGTTTATGCGGAATCCGAGCCGGTAGAGCTTGTGATTGATAATCATGATTCCCATGCTCACGAAGATGAAGACCACGCAGGACATGAACATGAAGAACACAGCGGTGCACAAGCACGAGAAGAAATATCGATTGTGGGCTTAGCAGATCATTATCACACAGGCGATGTGGTTACACTTGCTGCCGAAATGAATGAAGAGACAGAATTTAAAAGCTGGAATTGGTTCATAAGAGAAAACGCAGATCATGAATGGGAAGCAGTACCTGATCAAGAGACGGAGCGTTTTGAATATAAAACAACAGGAGAAAGCTTCGAAGCGAAGGCTGTACTGTATGATCATGACAAGAATGTTCATGCAGAATCACAAATAATCTCTGTAATCATTGATGATCATGAGAATCAAGACCCTCATATCTGGCTTGATCCGGTATTGGCACAAGATCAGGTCCTGGCTATTCGCAATGCCTTAATCGAGGCAGACCCCGATGGAGAAGCAGTTTATGAGGACAATGCGGAAGCATTTATAGAAGAGCTTAAGGCGCTGGATAAAGAATACCAGACTACATTAAAAGATGCAGCACATAGAGCCTTTGTCGTACAGCATCAAGCTTTCGGCTACCTTGCAGATCGTTATGATTTAGAACAAATTGCGATTGGTGGACTATCTACTGAAGTAGAACCAAGCCCTTCTCGAATTGCAGAAATTGCTGATTTAGTTCAAGAATACAATGTTCCCGTTATTTATTATCAACAAGGGGCCAGCTCCTCTATCGCTCAAACGGTTGCTGCAGAAACAGGGACAGAGACAGCTGTCTTATATGATTTAGAGGTGCTTTCAGAGGAATTAATAGAGAATGATTTAGGGTACTTGGAAGCGATGCGTCACAACCTCAAAGCGTTGCAAGCCAGCATTAAATAAGTAATTAAGAGGAACAGAGTAAATAGAGAGGTATATAATCTCATGTACTATATTAAAGTCGATGAACTGGCATTTCATTATGAACAGGAGCCTGTTCTTACGAATATATCCTTTGAATTAAATCCAGGGGACTTTATCATGCTGACAGGGGAGAATGGAGCGGCGAAAACCACTTTAATTCGGAATATATTAGGTTTACTTAAGCCTACAACCGGTAAAGTTAGCTTATCCCCCAATAATCGTCTCGGAGAGAAGCTAGTGGTTGGATATGTCCCTCAACAAGTTGCTTCGTTTAATGTCGGTTTTCCCAGTACAGTATTGGAATTAGTTCAGTCTGGTCGTTATCAGAGAGGCAAATGGTTTAAGAAATTAAATAAAGAGGACAAAGAACAGGTCAAGCGTGCCCTTGAATCCGTTGGAATGTGGGATATGCGCTATAAAAAGATTGGAGAACTGTCCGGAGGACAAAAACAGAGGATCTCTATCGCACGTGTTTTTGCTACAGACCCTGATCTGTTTGTATTGGATGAACCTACCACAGGAATGGATACAAAATCACGCGAGGAATTTTACAAATTGTTAAAGCATTACAGTGAGGCACATGGCAAGGGAATTTTGATGGTCACACACGATCATGATGAGCTTCGAAAATACTGTAACAAACATATTGAACTTATACGAAAGGTGGGCTTACCTTGGAGATGTTTCTCTATGGATTCATGCAAAGAGCTTTCCAGGCCTCCCTTGTCATCTCATTAATTGCACCCATGCTAGGATTGTTTCTCATATTACGCAGGCAATCCCTTATGGCAGATACTTTATCCCACGTTTCATTAGCTGGAGTCGCATTAGGACTATTAGTCAGCGTTAACCCAACCTGGACCAATATCTTGATGGTCGTAGTTATTGCTGTTTTACTGGAGTACATGCGTATGCTATATCGAACGTATTCTGAAGTGTCTATCGCCATTTTAATGTCAGCTGGGATGGCTTTAGCCTTGTTTCTAATTAGTTTGAGTCAGGGTGGTTCCACACTAAATATCGAAAAATTTTTATTTGGATCAATCGTAACCATTAGTATGGAGCAGGTGTGGATACTTTATATATTGGCGGGTATAATTTTGTGCTTATACCTAGTGTTTCGGAAGGCGATGTACGTAATGGTTTTTGATGAAGAAACGGCTTTTACTGCTGGCTTACCCATAAAGACGATGTCTATCCTATTCAATGCTTTAACGGGAATAACCATTGCTATCATCATGCCAATCGTAGGCGCACTCTTAGTATCTGCGATTTTAATATTACCTGCAGCGATATCTATGCGATTGAGCAGAAGCTTTTCAAGCACAATATTGATAGGGATTCCTATTACATTAACGGGTATGTTAAGCGGATTAGTAACTTCTTATGAGTATGGTACTCCACCGGGAGCAACCATTACCTTAATCCTCGTTACCATCTTAATCGTTATAACCATCGCAAATAAATTGGTACAAGTATTCAAGATGAATAAAAGTTGGAATAAGAAGCAGACCTAAAATTATCAAATATTTCATTAGTAATACGTAAGATTGAGATTGTATGGAGCTGTTGCCAGTTGGCAGCTGCTCTTTTTTTTCATTTAGGGTAGATTAGTTTAGAAGGTAACAGCTATCTGGTGATATAATTAGGAAAATATGACAGTAATCAAATCAGTTTTAGACATAACAGAGGAGATAACAAATGGAGACGACTCAAACTCTGCGTTTGGAAATCGAAAAATCTATACAGTTTCTTGAATATGCCCCCCATTTTACGATGGATCACGGTGAATGCACTCGTCGAAAATGGGATGGGGCTTGGTGGCATATGGCTGCTCTCTATGAAATGGGAGAGGTGAGGAGAATCCCACAATCCTCTATTGAAAGAGCTAAATATCTCCTCAAAACTCAGGTCTGGCCAACTTTTATTATATCTGAGGACGACGGTCCATCAAGTGAAAGGGATAAGCTGAAGATGGATTGCTGTCACTGTGAACTCGCTGTTTTTTATATGATTCTGACCGCTTATGGCTGTGATTTGGACAAGGAACTGCCTTGGATCCGGGAATGGCTGTTAAAACATCAATTACCTGATGGCGGACTGAACTGTGATCCTGAAGCTTATACGCATTCTAGGAAAAGTTCTATCGTCTCTACGTTACCTCCCCTGGAAGCTATATTATTACATACCAACCGCGAATTTACGGTGCAGGAGGCTGTTTTCTTAGACGAAGGTGCACGGTATTTAATCGAGCATCGTCTTGTGTGTTCTAAGCAAAAAGGGGACATTATCGATGTGGAGTGGCTGAAGCCTTGCTTTCCGAGGTTTTTTGAATATGATATTTTACGGGGTATGTTCTTCTTGGCAGAATGGTCCGAGCGTAGAAATAAACCGCTGCCTCTTGAAGTTTTAAACGAAGGTATGAAACGCTTGAGTACATCATTAACAGCAGAAGGCGTGCGAATCGGTAGACAAATCTTTGATCCACAGGGCCCTTGGGGAGGACATACCTTTTCTTTGTTAGTCGAAACTTCTAACATTGGCGCCGTGTCACCTTATTTAACGAGACAATGGAATCGAGTATTTGAATTGGCCCACATGGACGGAGGAGAGTAATTATTAAACAAGATCAGATGAATTGCATTCTAGAAGGAAAAATAGTAACTCTTGTTCCGATGGAAGATTGCCACAAGGCAGAATTAATCAGCGTCTTGTTGTCTCCAAAGGTATGGGAATACACCTGGAGAACGATCCATACAACGGAAGAACTGGATCAGGTACTGACTGATGCATTGGCAAATAAAAATAATGGATCCCAGATTCCCTTCACCATATTGGATCAAGCGTCAGGGAAGATCATCGGAACCACCCGAGCAGGGGATCTGGATATGGCGAATAGAAATGCTGAGATTGGATGGACATGGCTATCGCCTGACTATTGGAGGACGGGTGTCAATACGGAGTGCAAATTTCTTCTGCTGCGACACTGCTTTGAGGAGCTGCATCTAATGCGCGTCCAGTTCTACGTGAGTGGACAAAATATCTGATCACAACGGTCAATTTTACGAATCGGAGCGATCAAGGAAGGTGTTTTCCGTAAGCATCGAATAAAGGCGAATACGAAAAGGGCTGAAACTAGAAACTAGTTCAGCCCTTAACCTTTCTATTTATTATTTTGCTGCAACATGAGCAATGACACGATCCTCAGTGTAAGTGACAGTCACGTCATAACCATCCGCAGTTACACGATCAAATTGACCTTTAACTCCACCTGCAGTAATTAATGTAATATCTTTAGAACCCTCAATCTTATAGCTAGATAGATCCAGATTCAGACTTCCGCCAGCCAGATACAGCATTTTGTTGACATGGATCTGACTGCTGTCATCATCCATCACCATTTCTAAGGTTCCGTTGTCCATCGTGAGGTTTCCGTTCACTTTCAATGATCCATCGGCGTTAACCTTGACCGTTCCATTCTCCACGTACAGATCGCCTTTACCAAAGGCAGTTGCCGATTCAGCTTCGAGTGTTCCTGCTTGCAGTAATGTTCCGCCGGTGTAGGTATTGTTTCCCGTCATAGTAAGGGTTCCCGATCCCTTCTTCGTAAGCATGCCCGCGCCACTGATATTATTTCTCCACCAGTCTTGTGCGTTAAAGCGTCCTTTGGAAGCGTCCATATTCACGGTTACATTCTCCAGGAACGCGCCGTACCCATCCGCAGCTGTGACGAGATCCAGTCTGCCCCAGCCGTTTGATTCGTCCAGTACAGGATAACCGGAGTCAATGGACGTCGTATACAATACTTCTCTGCGCTGTTCATCGGTTAAATAAGGCTGACGCGTTTCGAGTAAAGCTTCTGCACCTTCTGGTACTTCAGGAGCGAGGCCTTTGATTCCGGTTTGAGGCAGGCCATAAGTAAGCTTCTCTCTGTAGAAGGCTTTGTTGGCGTCATGATCTGTCCATTTTGTCTCATCGTATGCACTCTTGAAGTTATAGTCCTCTGTCACCGTATGTGCATAGTCATACAGACTCATGCCTTTTGCTGCTGCTTTCGCTCCAAATACTTCTCCTGCATTTTCATAGCCCTTCTCTAATAATTCTTTATACTCTTCTTTATTGAATGCATAGGCAGCCATGGCTGTAGCTTGAATTCTTGCACCGATTACATCAAGCGGTGAGTGCATTCCGGTTACGATCCGATTCTCCCCCATTTGAGCCGCTCGGGTCAAAAATTCAGCGTATCGTTCTGGTGTAGCGTAGGCAAAAGGCAGAACGGATAGGTACGACGCGCTTGTATGTCCGCTTGGGAAAGCACCATCTTTGCCTTGTCCATCCTCTGCTTCTCTTCTGACATAGCTCAATGCAGGGATAACCTCAACATCGGATTCATACGTTTGGAAATGTCTTTCTCCGGTTGATTTTGTACCTCCTGAAGGTAAGGGTTCATCTGTTGGTTCACCTTCGCCGAGGGTTTCCCAAACAGGAAGACCATTCTGATCGACGATTTCTTTAACCTCTCCGTTTGAATTCATTCTCCACGGTCTTGGTGAAGAGAAGAAGTATTTAGAAGGATTAGATGAAGCAGGGATTTTGAAACGAACGGCGTCTACTAAAGCGATCATATCTTCAAGCTCGTTATTTTCCCAGCTTCCGATTCCCTGGCTCTCGTCTTCTACCGTGGTTTCTGTCAAGACGACATCCATTTCATCGATGCTTCGTTCAACGCTTGTCGTTGGCTTGATGATATCCACATAAGTGTTAGCCAGCGGTCCGAAACCATCGATCATACTATAGATCTTATCTCTTTGGTCATCATAGTAGGCTGCGAGCGCTTCTTCTTTGGTACGATTTTGCGTGACTTCTTCTACATATTTAATATTGGCAACCCAGGTTGCCTTGTTTCTTATTTCGGCATTTGCATATGTTTTCTTATCTGCAACGACAGCGGCTGCATCATTTTTATAGCCGTCAAAATAAATAGTCGGCCCGTCACCATAATTCGCAACCTTGCCGTTGACCCCAGGGACAGTTAAGGCTGTTCCATTTCTCCAGGCCGGTTGGTTCAAGGACCATACTGCATCAAAACCATCCAGAATCTGAATAAAAGGATTTGTTGCAGCCGTGTTTTTGAGTGTGTCGTCGGCTGCATTTTCACCATGTCGCACGGCAGATAAAGAGGCTTCATCCGCAGGAGGGGCAACATTCAGCTGGTTTGTCGTTCCAACGGGTTTAGATGGTTTGGCACCCACTTGGGTATTCGTATCTACAGCGTTAACCAGTATTTCGACGGCTTCGGCACGCGTGATCGAATGAAGAGGTTTAAAGCTGCCATCTTCGTAACCGGATATCATTCCCGCCGCTGCCGCTGCACCTACAGCTCCTTTGCTCCAAGCTGCAATGGTGGATGAATCGCTAAAGGCATCCGCGGCATCCTCGTTATCCTCCAAATTCAGAATTCCCGCGATGATCACTGCTGCTTCTTGACGGGATAAGGAATTCTGCGGCTTCATCGTTTGATTCGAGTACCCGCTTATATATCCAGCGGCGCTGGCTGCAGCCACGGCGTCATAGTACCAGGCATCCACAGAAACATCTTTGAAGTTAATCTTGGTTTGTCCAGAATATCCAAAAGCAGCATTGACTAAATTTATAAACTCGGCTCTAGTGATGGATTTGTTCGGTTTAAAGGTGCGGTCCAAATATCCTCGAACCAATCCTTGATCGATCCAAGCTTGAATTTTGGCTTCTGCCCAGTGTCCTTTAATATCGGAGAGCTGAACCTCCGGGCTCGCTGCGAAACTTTGACCTGCTAACGACGAGCTTGCCATAGATAACATGAGAAGAAATGCGAGTGATTTTTTTGATTGTTTTTTCATAGCCTGCAACTACACGCCCCTATTCTTGATCGTTGAAATTGTTCTACATGCACCAGCAAATGATGAGAAAGTCTCCATTTCAGATGCCTGTTACGCCGTAACTTTAGCATTTTGGGGACTCCGACAGCTATAGAACAATTTCCGCATTATATCAAAATCGTACGATTTGGATGTTTTATGACTCGAAAAATAGAGAAAATCGTACTTTTGTAAAATCGACTGCAGGGATGTGTAAATTCATCGTATCGGAATGTAAAAAATCCAGGAGAGATGATTGATGCTGTTCATTGTGATGGTTATGAATTATATTAATTATATAAACGAAACTCGGTTTCGACAGGTGAAACTAGCTTTAGTTAAAGTAAAAAGTCAGGGACTACCCCGATGCGCTTATGTTCGGGACAGATTTACCATCAACGAGAACGAAGAGGCCCTATAATCATGCTGATATCGAACTGATATATCATACACTGGATGAAGAGCAGGCAGATAAGGTGCTATACAAGAATGCGATGAAATGGTACTTAGAGAGGTCATGAACGGAAATACGTTATTATAGATCGGAACACAACATATTTTTATCCAATAGGAGGTTCTATGGAATTTACAAGAGCAGCTGTGGAGCACCTTCCTGCCATCGTTCGTTTGTTAGCAGATGATGAGTTGGGAGCGACTCGAGAAAGAGCTGAAGATCCATTGCCAGAAGCCTACGTCCAAGCATTTACAAGAATGGAGCAGCAGACAGGCAATTTCATTATCGTTGCTCTGGAAGACAACCAAGTGATCGGTTGTCTTCAGCTGATCATTATTCCTGGAATTGCAAGACTAGGGATGACACGTGGTCAGATCGAGGGAGTTCGTATCGACCGTAATTATCGGGGGAAAGGCTTCGGAGAGTCTTTCATTCGGTATGCGATTCATGAGGCTGAAGCAATGGGTTGTGACATGGTTCAACTGACAACGGACAAAGAACGTAAAGGGGCTCTTAGATTCTACGAACGACTCGGATTTGTTGCGAGCCACGAAGGTTTGAAACTCTTACTTAGTAAATAGTATGAAATTGAATATAAATTAACATGAAGCAGCTGCTGAAAAGGCAGCTGCTTTTTTGCATTAAGCATCGTAAAGTCATCAATTTGAAGAGGGTTAAAACGGCGAAAGATACTCATGCCTTCTTACTTTTTTAAGATTTCGTTGTACATCGGTTAATTAAATTAAGTTTTTTTTCTGTAAAGTTTATATTGTTAATCTTTAATCCTTATGCTAAACTCAATCTCACTAACATGTTAGTAAAACTAACGCTAAATCGAATATTAAGGGGAGTTTATCATGGGGGAACGTACTTCACGTAAGGTTTGTCTGGCTGTTTCAGCTTTTCTTGTGCTGAGTTCAGTCAATTATGTAGGGTATTCTAACATTTCAGAAGCTTCATCTAAATCGGAAACACACTATTTAGCAGCAAATGCGGATAACGTTCGGTGGGGGAATATCGGGAAAGGCGACCCCGTTCTTACAGTGAACTCTGGAGATATCGTCACGGTCGAAGCCATTACTCATCACTCCGGTGATGATTATGAGCGGATGATCGAGGGCGATGCGGGAGTGGAGGACATTTTTCACTGGGACAGCGAACATAAACACATGGCAGATCGAGGCCCTGGCGTACATATCATGACTGGACCTATTGAAGTAAAGGGCGCAGAGCCCGGAGATGTGCTGGAGGTTCGTATACTAGATATGCAGCTGCGCCCTAACGGGAATGAGAAATATGCAGGTCAAACCTATGGTGTTAATGTGGCTGCGAACTGGGGTTATCTGTATGGGGAGATGATAGAAGAGCCGAAGAAACGAGAGGTTGTAACGATTTATGAGATGAGTTCGGACGGTGTAACGGATTACGCTACTGCTTTATACAACTATATGTGGACGCCTCAGACGGATCCGGATGGTAAAGTGCATCCAATCATTAAGTATCCAGGAATCGTTGTGGATCATGATACCATCGAGAAGAACTTCAATGTACTTGAAGGCGTACAGGTTCCGGTTAGGCTGCATTTTGGTACCATGGCTGTTGCTCCGAAGGAAGCAGATATCGTGGACTCGGTTCCGCCTTCCTACTATGGTGGTAACATTGATGACTGGCGTGTAACCGAAGGGGCAACGATGTATTATCCGGTTTCCGTTGAAGGCGCACTGTTAACGGTAGGCGATCCGCATGCGGGTCAGGGCGATTCAGAGCTTAACGGCACGGCAATTGAGACATCGGTGACAGGGGATATTCAGCTTATCCTTCATAAGAAAGATCAGCTTAGTCCTAAGCTCAGCGAGCTTAACTACCCACTTCTCGAAAATGAAAACGAATGGGTTGTTCATGGCTTCAGCTATGCAAACTATTTAGAAGAGCTTGGAGCAAATGCCCAGGAGGATATTTATAACCAATCGTCCCTTGATAAAGCGATGAAAGATGCCGCATTCAAGACAAAATCCTTCTTAATGAAGGGCATGAATCTAACGGAGGATGAAGCCTATTCCCTAATGTCCATTTCCTCCGATTTTGGAATCACTCAAGTGGTTGACGGCAATTGGGGCGTGCACGCAGTCATTAACAAAGGACAGTTCGGTGATGCGGAGCAAAAGACAGTGGGGCTAAGAAACAGCTTCGAGAGCTTCGGCGCAAAGGTAGGCTGGGAGCCAGGGACAGAAACGATCACGATTCAATATCATGGCAACACGCTATCCTTGAGAGTGGGGGAGCCAACCGGAACGTACAATGGCAAGAAGCTTAAATTAACGGCGAAGGTAGAGCTGTCAGATAGCCATACAGCGGTGGTTAGCGAATATTTTGCCGAGTTCTACAAGTCTAAGTTATCCAAGACCAATCATTAAATCATAGCCTGCTAGCAGAAAAGAGAGAATCTCAGGACCTTGCTAGGTCTCTAGGTTCTCTCTCTTGTCCATTGGACGATATCTTATATATTTAAGCCGTCCTGATTTTTGTGGCGCTTCAGCAGTATTTGGTTCTCTACTCGTAGAATCCCTGTCAGCGCATAAATCGATTTATGCATAAACCGCTCCATCTGCTCCATATCCTCGACCAAAATATGAACATGAAGCAAACAGGCGCCTGTCATTTCATATAATACAGCAACTTGTTCATTCGCTTTCAGTTCTTCGACAATCGTATTCAAATGGGCGGGCTCCACTTCTAGCTCCAGATAGGCAGATATTTTCTTGCCCAATTTTTCAGCGTTTACGACGATTGAGAACTGTTCAATGATGCCTTGGTTAACAAGCTTGTCAATTCGTTCCTTCACCGCAACCCCTGACAGTCCAACCTCCTTGGCCAAATCGGTGTAAGAGATCCTGCTGTTCTGGGCTAGGCGCTGCAAGATATGGTTATCAATTGAATCTAGCATGGTTTCACCTCTTAGTCGCTATTGTACCAGATTGGACAAGATATAAACCATTACGGTAACGGATTTATCTAGAATTCGGATGTATAGGTGCGATCCAGTGTTGTTCAATCATCGATATATTTTTCACCCTGACTTATCAGGAGCGGATCTTACGGGATGTATTTTTCTTGCTCAAGCACAGGTCAATTCAGCCAAAGGTAATCAACATACCCAATTACCTCGTTATTTAAAACACCCTGCTCATTGGTCATTTGCAGATGGAGAATCCTAAGGCATAAATTTGATATTTCAAACTAAAGTTTCAGATAGGAGATGAGATTGACACGGTGACCCTATTCTATTATGTTGCAGCAAGCCATGAGCTTCCTATAGGCTCGTTCGGACAGAAAAAACAGTGATGACGATTCATGATTACATAACGAATGTGAAACCCTGCCGCTAAGGAGCAACGCGGTATGCAATTACTGCTGGAGAAATACCCAAGAGGAGATAAACTTATGGATATCTATGATACAGAAGAGGATGCAGCAGGATTATATATAACGGGTCCCATAACCAGAGAAGAATCATCGCATCCTTTCCGACATCCATTTGTTTATCAAGTGTATCCAGAAGAAGGTTCCTTTGAGATCAATGACGAAATTAAACATGCTCCCCCATGTTATATCATGTAAACAAAAAGTGCGTGGTAGAGCTTTTCAAATATTTAAGCTCCAATATGGAAATTGGTGAGGACGTAGAGCTGTATTGCTGCTGGGCGCACGGACAGAAGAGGTTTGCGGATGCTCCAAAAAAAGAACTCGATCTCGTGATCGATCTATCCACATTTCATTTGGGGAATGAGTTCGAGTGGAAAGAACGTCAGCATATCCATGTTAACAAGTGAACTTCTATAAGAGGAAACTTTTAACTATGAATAAGGAGGCAAATATATCATGGTCAATGACATATACCAAAAATCTGCTCCTTCTTTTTTTAAGAAGAGTCTCGTTCAGTCATCATTATCAGTTTTGATCCCAGTGATCATCGGAGTTATATACGGTTTTATGATAAATGATGAGACTACACGTGGATATATAAACCAAGCATTACCGAGTCAAGCTGGACCTGATCTTCATCAATATTTGCCCCTTGTGATTGCTGTGTTCGTATACTCCTATTTTATTCAAAAAAAGCAAAGAAATCTTCTAAAAAAAACGATATTGATTTGGCTTCATATTTTCATCGCAGTCCTAAGCTTTATTTTTTCTCTTTTCTTTTTGCTAATGTTGTAATCACTAGGAGGAATATCTCTTGAAAATTAGAATGCAAGAAGCGGAAGAACTGTTACTCGTTTATATCTATTTCTATGAGCAAGAAGGATACATGCTTAATAATGGAGGAGAGTCATATAAAGAGTGCTACTTATTGTTAGATGAAGTTAACGACTGGATAGGTATATCACTAGAAAGCGAAAATATGATCAAGGATCACATCGAAATACATAATGGATTTATAAACTTTGCTGATAATGAATGGACAATTCTTTTTGGGAAAGGTCTTCAAATCCACAATAAAGTGAAATATGAATGCATTACAGATTTGCACGATCGTTTTTATAGAGGAATTGAGTTGATTCTGGTGAAAAGTATTGTTCCAAACATTAGTCATGCATCAAATTTATTGAGAATCAGTTAGTTGTAACTCATCATCAGGCACAAAATGAGCTCCAATTAAAAACATCTGTGGAGGGAAACTTGTGGAAGTCAGACAAATGGCAACAGCATTCTTGATATATCAAGAGCATGTATTGATGATGAGGAAGGCTAACAGTAAAATTTTTAACTTTGAATTTTGGGGTGGTATCAGGTTACCCTTTTTATATATACATGTAACAGAGAAAAGATGATCTGGGAGCAGACTGCCGCGGCAGCTGTTCCCTTTTTTAATGTAGTAGGAAAGGCATACAGCTGTACATATGGTTCTCTTATACAAAGAGAAGTAAAGATCATCTATTCTGAGATCCGTAATAAACAATCGCTTAGTACAAATAAAGAATATTGCATTTACTTATGGAATGAGCAAGTGAAATGACGTTATAACGTCACTCTAACGGGAAATACTAATTAATATACTAGACTAAAACCTCCTGATAGATGCTAACTAGATTTAACAGCTCTTTTTGGTGAACATAGCGCAAGAATAATTAAAACTGCGGAACGGATGCTTGCTACTATTTTAGGAGGGAGAGTGAGGCTTTGAACACATCGAATCTTATTATAACTACGATTAATTATATAGAAGATCACTTGACTGAAAAATTGAATTTGGATGTAATTGCAAACGCCTTGCATTATTCGAAATACTATTTGCATCGGATATTTTCAAAGAGGGTTGGTATGACTATCCATGAATATGTGCAGCGACGACAATTAACGGAAGCGGCAAAGTTACTTGCCTTTTCGAATAAACCCATTCTGGATATTGCAATACTAGCGGGCTACGATAGTCAGCAGGCTTTCACTACTATTTTTAAAGCGATGTATAAGAAAACGCCGCTTCAATTTAGAGAAGACGAACAATATTATGCGCTACAGTTAAGATTCAGATTCGATGATGAATATTTTCGGGAAGAAAGCAAAAAAGAAGCGGAATTCGGAAAGAAAATTAGATTTGCATCTGAGAAAGATGTTGATGCTTGGATGAACTTGGTCCGCCTTGTTATTGATGGTTACCCTTACCTTTATGAGGAAGAGCATATGAAGGTGTTGCGTAAGTGCATTGCAGAAGGACGAGCCTTTATCATGACAGAGGGCGATACTGTTATTGGAAATATGATGATTTCTTACGCGAGGGAAAGCATCGATTTCTTGGGAGTTCATCCTTTATACCGCAAGCAGGGGATTGCCAAATTATTTATGGAAGTGGTTATTAGTGAATGGTTAAAGATCAATATTATTAGCATAACTACATTCCGAGAAGGAGATAAAGCAGATACCGGTTATCGGAAAGCATTGAAAGAGCTAGGATTTGCAGAAGCTGAATTGTTGACCGAATTCGGTTATCCGACGCAGCGAATGGTTTTACACAGTAAACAACTTGAAAGGGGATATAATAACGATGATTCATATTGAAAACTGGATGGAGTTATATTCGAATACGGTTAGGAGGGTGTTTCGTGATAGAGTAATATTTATTGGTCTGCAAGGCAGCTATGGACGAGGAGAAGCCAATGAGAACAGCGATATAGACGTGGTTCTGATTTTGGATAGGGTAAAGCTGGAGGATTTGAAACAGTACAATTCAGCTATCCAGAGTTTGTCTAATCGAGAGAAAATTTGCGGCTTCGTATCCGGTGTAAATGAAATTGCTGGATGGGCAAAATACGATTTGTTTCAGTTCTATCACGATACGATCTCTTATCACGGCAACTTGAATAAAATGATTCCTCCAATTGAGCATACTGATATCCGGCATGCGGTTTTAAACGGTGCCTGCAATCTCTATCATATGTGCAGCCACAATTATTTGCATAGCGCAGATATGCAGGCACTTGCCGGGCTTTACAAAGCAGCTGTTTTTACACTACAGGCAAAGCATTATTATGAAACAGGGAGTTACATTAAGCAGAGAACAGAGATGTATGACGTGCTTGTCGATCAGGATCGTCGTATCCTTCAGATTTCAGAACAGTTTAAATCCGGCAGCTTCAGCGAAGATCAGTTTGAACAGTTTACGGACGAAATGTTGAATTGGACAAGTGGATTGATTACGACTCTTTCAAAATACGTACCTGCCAATTGAAAACAGCTGTAACAGGGCTGAAGCAAATAGCTATTGATCAATTAGTACGATCGTGCTAATATTTGATCATGAGTACTAAATCTAATGAAAAGACGTTTATTGAAAAAGCGCGAAGAGCGCAAATCATGGATATCGCTATTGAGACGATATGGGATCTAGGGTATGCACAGGCTTCGATCGGACAAATTGCTAAACGGGCTGGGATTAGTAAGGGGGTCGTTACGTATCATTTTTCCAGCAAGGATGAACTAATGCAAAATATTGTAGTGGATTTATACATGAAGGGAGCCTCGTTTTTGTCAAAAATCGAAAATGAATCCACTCCGTCTTCTATGCTGAAGTGCTATATCGAAACAAATCTAGAATTTATTCATGCGCATAAGGAACAGGTGGCTGCTGTCGCTGAAATTGTGATGAATGTTAGAGATGAAGAAGGGAAGCTGTTTTTTCATAAACCAGGAGATAATGCGATATATGAGCCACTTATTGAAATTCTACAATGGGGCCAAGAGGACGGAAGTTTCCGGACTTTTACGTCTACAGGCACTAGAGTGTTAGCTATGACGATTAGAAGTGCAATTGATCTCGCAAGTCAGCAGCTCGTAACGAACCCTGATTTTGATATCACTGAATATTCTAAAGAGCTGATCCAATTATTTGAATCCACAACACGTCAGACTCATTCCTAGGTAAAAAAAGTATAAAATTATGGAGTTGATCTCTTGAAAACATTTCAATTAATCCTTGCTGTTGTTTTTTTCGGTTTAGGAGTTCGTGGAATTATTACGGGTCTTGTTCACGGTGCAGCAGATTCATTTTTACTTTATACAAATTTGCAGGATAACCTCGAAATGTATGCCAATATTTTATTCATTATCATTAGCTTTTGTATCCTGGGTCTTTCGCGAAACAAAAAGAAGGCTTGAGGGTAAAAATTTAGTGCTGTATATATTCTTCCGATTACGTGAGAGAAATTGAATGGCTAATGGGAACGTAAATTCAACTTAGCATGGAGTAGCTAGCCGATGGGCAGCTGCTCCTTTTTCATTACATTGTAGATTGAAAAGAGGACTTATAATTCTACAAAGAGCTTTACAGTATTATATTTCGGTAATAAATTAGATACATATCAAATTATAATATTGTATAATTAGCTGAACAAGTCCGAAGCCATGTCAAATAAGCAAAAGGAGATAACCCATGAATATAGAGGATATTCCTGCTCAGCTTGTAGATCTAATCGGTGAGATTCGCAGCATCTCATATCCAAAGCAGGGTCATACTTCACTTGTCGTGAAGATCGAAACGCGTGATCACCAGTTCGTGATTAAGAAGACAGAGCATGACTTATTTAACGAATGGTTATCAGATGAATATGCAGCGATGCAATATCTTTCGACTACGGGTCTGCTTGTTCCAAGCACGTATGCTTTCCATGTGGAAGGCAATTCAAGATGGCTGCTCATGGATTACATAGATGGAATAAGCTTGAGACATTTCTTGAGCGATCAACCTAACCACAGGGATCGAGAAGAAGTGGTGTCTCAATATGGTGCATGCCTAAGGAGAATTCATGAATGTCCATGTCCTGGACCATTACATAAGAATGATCCGCCCTGGATCGATTCGATGCTTATGAAAGCCAGATACAATCTAGCTAATTATAATATAGATGGAACAGAAGAACTGCTCATGCGACTAGATAGGAACAGACCACTACCGATAAAGAATACGCTGATTCATGGTGACTTCCATACGAATAATGTATTAATTAAAAACAATAAGGTATGCGGCATTATCGATTGGCCCAGAGCAGGCTATGGTGATCCACGATTTGATATGGCACTCGCGATTCGTCCGAAGCAGGGAGTATTTGATCAAGCGAGGGATAAGGAAATCTTTTTGGAGTCCTATGGCAGGTTAAGGATAACGGAGGAAGAATACGCGTATTTTCAAGAAGGGATATATCGGTTTTTCTAACAAGAGAGCATTAATGGAGTACAGGCGCTACTGAGTATTACTATAGAGATTTGCTTTTTCGTCAGTGCAAAATTTCCTTATCATGATATATGGAACTACAAATTTACTGAACCTTCTGATATGTTTATTGCATAAAATGTATAAGCTTGTACCAAGTTCTATATAGAATGCTCATGATTCTTAACTCAAGAAAGGGAAGGTGTATATTCGATGACTGCGCCAGCACAGCTTATGAACGTTATTGAATTGATCGCTAGAGCATTAAATGAGGAGGGTGTCCGATATGTATTTGCGGGTTCACTCAGCTCTTTTATCCAAGGATGCAAAATTACGCCTGGAGATATTGATATTCTTGTATCCAAGCCAGAAGATGTCCATAACATTGGAAAGATTTTTGAAGAGTTTCTTACTAAGGATGAGAGCTTAGATGAATTAAACACATCAATGGAGGACTGGTACTCATCGGCTTCTACTCCTACTAGGACGTTTACCGATTTTTCGAAAAACCATTGGACCTTTGCCCGCCTTGTCGTGCATGGAATTGTGTTTGAAGCTGCATGCATTCAGCCACCAGAACATATTGAGTACATCCATGGCTCAGGCTTCTGGGAAAATGGACCGCATGTATGGGAACACATCGTTTCACTCCCTTATAAGGATATGATGCTGCCCGTCATTCCATTGGAGATCCAGCTAGAAACCAATATGAGCCGAAATATAGAGGAAAGAATCAACAAAATTATTAGTATATTTCAAACGGAGGGTTATAACGAACAATTAGTTGACTATGCTTTAAATGAGAAAAACAGATTGAGACTAAAGGAAATTTTGGCGTGAAAATAGTACATATTATGGTATCAGAGTCGAATCTATAGATTTTTTATGTTATTTTAATGTTTTATTTTTGAAATCCTTTATATTTAATAAAAGGTCATGATATGGAAAGACACGAAGGGAGTTTTAGTTTAATGGATAACAACAAACCATCGCGTTTCGACAACGAGGAAGAGAAACAGAATTCTTTGCAAGAAGAGAAAGAAATACAGCAAGGAAGTGAGCCTGCTGGGGAATCCGAATCACAGCTGGAATCGTCTGAGGCACAGCCGGTAACAGAGGTGGAAGGACAGCCGGAAGCAGCTACAGCCCCAGAGATGCAAAAGGATCAGGCAGAGAACGAAGAGCAGCCAGCAGCCAAAGGGAAGAATAGTGTAGTCTGGATGGTGATATCTGGAGTTCTTGCAGCTGCGCTCATTATCGTCCTTATATATCCTCCGTTTGGAGGCGGTAAGGAAGCTGTTGCATCTGTGAATGGGACAGACATTTCCAAGGACGAGCTGTATAACGAACTTGTGACACTTGGCGGACAATCCACGTTGGAGAATATGATTACGATGGAGCTTGTGGATCAGGCAGCGTCTGAGGCTAACGTGACGGTAACAGAAGAGGACGTGAATGCCGAGCTTGAAACGTTGAAGACGCAATATGGCGGTGAAGAAGCATTTAACTCGGCACTTGCTCAATCTGGAATGACACTTGACGCTCTTAAGAAAAATATGGATCTTCAAGTGAAAATGCGTAAAATTCTAGAGCCGCAAACCGAAGTAACCGATGAGCAGATCAGCACTTACTATGAGGAGAACAAGGCGTCCTTTGCTACACCAGAGCAAGTGAAAGCTTCTCATATTCTCGTTAAAACTAAAGAAGAAGCAGATGCGATCAAGAAAGAGCTGGATGGTGGAGCAGACTTTGCAACACTGGCAAAGGAGAAATCCACAGATACGGCTTCCGCAGCAAATGGCGGCGATCTCGGGTTCTTTGGTGAAGCAGATATGGTAGAGCCATTCTCGAAAGCAGCTTTTTCCATGGAGATTGATGAAATCAGTGATCCGGTGAAGTCGGATTATGGTTACCACATCATCATGAAGACAGATCATAAAGAAGCGACGAATCCAACACTGGAGGACAAGAAAGAAGAAATTCGCAAAATATTGGTGGATCAACAAATTGGTGAGCTTAGCTCCACTTGGATGACTGACCTGCGTTCCAATGCCGAAATTTCAAATACACTTACGCCAGCAGAGGAAAGTACAGATGCAGATGCGGCTACGGATTCCACTGAAGATACAGGAGCAACAACAAACGAATAATCGGTAACGATGGGTTACATGAAAAAATAAGCAGCCGATGCAATGAACTTCAGTTCAATTGCATCGGCTGCTTTTTTCTACTCCAAAAATGACACGGATACATAATAGGATACAAAAAAATAATATATAAGTCTATTACTTTTTTTGAAGATTTTGTATATTTATTCATGCGACCGCGGCGCAGCAAATTTACCGAATGGAAGGAAGAGTTATTACATGATTACGCTCAGAAAAATTACACTGGAAAACCGACGTGAAATCTTCAATCTGGAGGTAACAGAGGATCAGCGCCGCTATGTAGCCTCCAACCTGTCTAGTGTGGCTTCGTGTTATGTGCTGGCTACGAATGGAGGGCATCCATTTCCTTTTGCCATTTACGCGGATGAACTGCCGGTTGGTTTTGTATTGATCACTTATCAGATAACGGGGTACGAGCTCCCGAGTATTGCAGATGACAGCTACTGTATCCTGAGATTGATGATGGACACGCGATATCAGAACCAAGGTTATGGCCGTGAAGCGATGAGTCGAATTCTTGCATTTATCCGTACCCGCCCGGCAGGACCTGCACGATATTGCTGGATCTCTTATAAGGCGGAGAACACGGCAGCGAAAAAGCTCTACGAAAGGGCCGGCTTCCGCGATAACGGTGAAGTCGTGGAAGGGGAACAGGTTACCGTATTGGAGCTCTAATTGTCATTATAAAAAGAAGTCAGCTGATCATACCGATCAGCTGACTTTTTAAATTAATAGATAGGAAACGATGTCATCGCCTATTAGGTTAGAGAGAAGGTTCAATCTTAATTAATTTTGAGCCCCATAATGGATGATTCGTAAACCCTATGTAATAATAATTTCCTTCTATAAGTAAATTTCGAACCATTTCATGAGTTTTAATATCGACTCGGGTTATAGAATCGCCCATCAGAACTTGGATGGTATGATCATCAATGGACTGCAAAGTGACAATGGCGCTAGTCGTACTCTTATATAAGAATAAATAATAACAAATAGCTAGCACACTAGCTACAACACCAACATAGCGAAGCCTTGATTTTATTGTTGGTAAATACATTAGTAAATCCTCCAGTAAATTCTCCAGTCTAAACAATGATGTAAATTTCAAGTACAGCGTTATAGCATCTTCAATTATGATCTAATTAGGGGTTGTAATTAAAAATTTGATTATATATTGTGATTACAAAAACCATTAACATAATACAATGCGACCCAATAAAGTAAAGTTTTTTGTTATTGAAAATACCTTTATTGTGTAATTTTCGAAGTATGATTGCAGTAATAATATTGATCACTATAAAAGCAACTATTAATGCAAAAATAGGCAAAACCAATAAACCCATCTGATCTTCATAAGTTAAGTGACCAGGCGATTGCGAACTAGCATAGCTTCTCGATAATTGAGTATTTATATTTGAAGCTGTTACTCCTAACCAGGTCAAAGCTGCACTTAGGACCAAATGTAGAAACATAATGAGATACACTTAGCCTTCACCTCTGTACCAATAAGTGATTTGAATTACAAGCTGCTGTTAAATAAAACTTAAATGAATATAATATAATACCAATTATTATGCAATATTGTTTATATAGATAAATTTAAAATGTCATATAACAATACGAAAGTAAGATTCATTTGTTGCTGTCCTTTTAAAGCAATGATGATCACGATGGACATATTTGGAAGATAGTAAGCATCCGAATACCAACTTTAAAAAACAAGGCAGCCGTAACGGCTGCCTTGTTTTAATGCATATATTCACCATTTATCCTGAATTTCGAAAGTACGACTCTTTGAAAACGTGAAAAGGGCTCCAAATCTTTGGTAGAATGGTGTTTGTCCAATACAACATCACCCAAAGAGA
>NZ_FNNT01000016.1:0-59977 GCF_900106725.1 Paenibacillus sp. PDC88
GTAAGACCCCTTGAAGACGACGAGGTAGATAGGCTGGGGGTGGAAGTGCAGCAATGCATGGAGCTGACCAGTACTAATCGGTCGAGGGCTTATCCAAAAGATACCCAAGAAAGTGAAGCGAATGCTTCCGGAGTGAATTCCGAATACTTTCTCGGGGCCCGGAACAAAACCGGGTAAACAAAGATTCTAACATCGCACATTGTTTCGTATCTAGTTTTCAGGGAGTAAATTCCTTGAAGGTAATTACACATCTTTTGGAGAGATACCCAAGTGGCTATAAGGGGACCCTCTGCTAAGGGGTTAGACTGCGTAAGCGGTGCGAGGGTTCGAATCCCTCTCTCTCCGCCACTAATTATCTAGTTGATTTTTATAATCGGCTATGATAACATAGGACAAGTTGTGTGATGAAAATATGGCGGTGTAGCTCAGCTGGCTAGAGCGTACGGTTCATACCCGTGAGGTCGGGGGTTCGATCCCCTCCGCCGCTACCATATTATCCTGGAGACTTAGCTCAGCTGGGAGAGCATCTGCCTTACAAGCAGAGGGTCGGGGGTTCGATCCCCTCAGTCTCCACCATATACGCCGGTGTAGCTCAACTGGTAGAGCAACTGACTTGTAATCAGTAGGTTGGGGGTTCAAGTCCTCTCGCCGGCACCATTTTTCAAAAAGTTAGGAACTGTGGTGTAGAGGCCTAACATGCCTGCCTGTCACGCAGGAGATCGCGGGTTCGAATCCCGTCAGTTCCGCCATTTAACTTTTGAGAAAAGTCAATAAAGTACACGTTCCACGTATAAAGTGGGAAGGGGTTTGCCCGACACTTTATTTTTTTTGCCACAATACCTTGGCTCGGTAGCTCAGTCGGTAGAGCAGAGGACTGAAAATCCTCGTGTCGGCGGTTCGATTCCGTCCCGAGCCACTTTTTTATTCCTGGAGGATTAGCGAAGTGGCCAAACGCATCAGACTGTAAATCTGCTCCCTTACGGGTTCGGTGGTTCGAATCCATCATCCTCCACCAGTTTTTATGAGCCATTAGCTCAGTTGGTAGAGCACCTGACTTTTAATCAGGGTGTCGAAGGTTCGAGTCCTTCATGGCTCATCACTAAAGTCATCAGTTTCATACTGATGGCTTTTTTTGTTGTATAATATAGCTGTGCTTATAATTATTGAACCATTCGATGATATTAAATCACTCATGATATAATATGTAATCGTCATACTTATAATCTGACTACGCTGAGATTGTTAGATGTCTAACAGTCTCATGAATACTGGCTTACCTGCTTATTTATTGGTTTAAACATCAAGTCGCAAAGTGGTGAGAGATGGTAATGGATTATAAACTGTTAATACAGAAGCTGCAGCAAATTATGGACACCTCATTTGAGATTAATGAGCTCCAAAGTATAGATGATACTAAATCTATTGCCGAACAAAGGCTAGGAGAGGCATCGTTTGTCGTCCATGATCAGCTATACTTTCATTTGAATAATGAAAATGAGGAACTTCCGCTTGTCCTATCTGTCCCTGCTCATCGAGTCAGTGCGTCAGAAAGGGCTCTAATAGAATGGATCATTACTTCGATGCAGTCTGTCTCTCCCTTGCAAGCGGATCAAACAACAGAGCAGTCGAATATGAAGTTGCTAGGTGCCTGGATTCTTGAGCAGATGAATAGCTCCGAGCCGCTCGCTATACCTGAAGGTCTGGGAAAGCTTACGCCCGTTTTTAGCGAAGGGATCGTTCCCTTTTACATAACGTATGAGGGCGGCCATGATTCGGGTATTGCTCCAAAATCAATGTACAAGCTGCTTCAATCTTACTTTGGCGGAGAGATCATGCTTGTGCTACTGCAACAGGATAAATGGCTTGTGCTTGCAGAAGAAGCCATCGTACTCGATCGAACAGAGCTCAAAGATATGGACCAGAGCACTGATAGAACAGAATTTGCACTTGAGAGCGAGCTGATGGCATTTGCCGAAGGTCTATATGAAGTGGTAGCTAATGAATGGGTAGGGGTATTTAATCTATCGGTTCATTCTCCGCTGTATACTTTGGAAAGCCTGCCAAGTGTAACCTCATTGCTCATGGAGACAATTCAGCTGGGGAAAATTTTTAGAATGAGTGAACATGTGTACTTTCCTTGGCAGTTTACACTTGAGCGCTTGGTATCCAGAATACCTGAAGAGCAGAGATCGGGCTATTTGGATGAGGTGAAGGAGTCCTCCATACTTTTTGATGAAGAAACAATATCAACATTAGAGATCTTCTTCCAGCTCGATTGTAATGTCAGTGAAACCGCGAAACGTCTCTACATTCACAGAAATACGCTGATCTACCGGCTGGACAAGATAAAGCAGGAGACCGGTCTAGATGTTCGAAGCTTTAAAGACGCCGTTTTGGTGAAGCTGACACTGCTCTTGTACAAAGTGACGAAAAGGCTCTGATATTTTTGTATGAATTGTGCATAGTCATAAGAGACCTAACTAGGTTAATATAAGAGCAGGAAATGAATTCGATTACATTATTGATACTGCTGTGTGTATTCGTTTACATTAATTAATGAAATTATGCTGAGGAGGCAATAATCATGGCTGGTGTACGCTTAGAACATATCTACAAACAATATCCAGGTTCAGATAAGGCGACGGTAGTTGATATCAACTTAGACATTAAGGATAAAGAGTTTCTGGTACTTGTAGGTCCTTCCGGTTGCGGTAAATCCACAACACTTCGAATGATTGCCGGCCTTGAGGAAATCTCCGACGGTAAACTATATATTGGTGATCGTGTCGTTAACGACGTGGCTCCAAAAGACCGCGATATCGCGATGGTATTCCAATCCTATGCCCTGTATCCGCATATGAACGTGTATCAGAACATGGCATTCGGTTTGAAGCTTCGTAAAGTGAAAAAAGAAGAAATCGATAAGAGCGTTCGCGAAGCAGCGAGAATTCTCGATATCGAGCATTTGCTGGATCGTAAACCAAAAGCTCTGTCCGGTGGTCAGCGTCAGCGTGTTGCTTTGGGACGTGCGATCGTTCGTAATCCACAAGTGTTCTTGATGGATGAGCCGCTCTCCAACTTGGATGCTAAACTTCGTGGACAGATGCGTGCAGAGATTACTAAACTGGCTAAGCGTTTGGAAACAACCGTTATCTACGTAACGCATGACCAAATCGAAGCGATGACGATGGGTGATCGTATCGTAGTAATGAAAGACGGATATATTCAACAAGCAGCTTCTCCGGAAGAGCTGTACAATAATCCGACGAACTTGTTCGTTGCCGGCTTTATCGGATCTCCAACAATGAACTTCATCAACGGTAAGCTGTCTCAACAAGGAGACACACTTCGTTTTACAGCTACCGGTCTTGATGTAGAAATTCCACAAGGGAAAGCTCAAATTCTGAAGAGCAAAGGTTATGCTGGTAAAGATGTGATTCTGGGTGTTCGTCCAGAAGATATTCATGAAGAGCCAGTATTCCTGGAAGCTTCCCCACACACCGTGTTTACTGCAAAAGTAGACGTAAGTGAGAACCTTGGTCACGAATTGCTCTTGTACCTGAGCGGTGTAGGCAGCGATGTTACCATTGCCCGTGTTGATGGACGTTCCAATACTCGTGATGGCAGCACTGTAAAAATGGCAATCGACATGAACAAAGTTCATATCTTCGATAAAGAAACAGAAGCTAATGTACTTGTTCAAGACTAAGATCTTTGGACAGTATAAAGAGGGTTGTCTTGGCTTAGCGCCAGGGCAGCCCTTTTCATTTTTTATCGGTGCTAGATTGTCCTGCCATGGCATGAACATTGCATTCAGCACTAATTTCCTATACGATAATGACATTGAAGCTAGGTAAAGAGATGTACATAACATACGTTAACCGAATCTATCTCATAAACTAAGGTATTATGAAATGGATTCAACAGTAATATAATTCGCAGGAGTCATCCTGATTGTAATGGAAGGAAGAATCCAACATGGCTAAAAAAGTAAAGGTAACAGAGCTGGCTAACGAATTTCAGCTTGAGGTTGTATCGGGTGAAAAAGGACTTAAGCGGCCGATTACAGTAGATGATTTGAACAGACCAGGCCTTGAAATGGCAGGTTATTTTGAATACTATCCGACGGAACGGGTACAGCTGCTTGGCAAAACAGAGCTTGCTTTCTTGCGGATGCTGCCTGAAGAAGAGCGTCGTGATCGAATGAGCCGTCTATGTCATGAGGAAACACCATGTATTGTGGTGACACGTGGTCTTGATGTGCCACAGGAGCTGGTCGATATCAGTAATGAGCGTGACCTGCCTGTTCTGCGCAGCCCAATGTCTACAACGATCTTATCAAGCCGCATTACGGGGTTCTTGGAAGGTAAGCTTGCACCGACGACAACCATTCATGGGGTTTTGTGTGACGTATATGGCATCGGTCTTCTCATCACGGGAAGCAGTGGGATTGGTAAGAGTGAGGCAGCTCTTGAACTCGTAAAAAGAGGCCATCGTCTCGTCGCAGATGATGCAGTCGAAATCAGCCAAACGGCAGATAATCAATTACACGGTACTGCACCTGAGCTCATCAGACACTTGCTTGAGATTCGTGGCGTGGGGATTATCAATGTCATGACCCTTTTTGGTGTAGGTGCTATTCGGAATCACAAGAGAATTACGCTGGTTGTGCGTCTGGAGGCATGGCAGCAGGATAAGCAGTATGACCGTCTTGGGCTTGACGAGGAGACGACTCGAATCATTGATACAGATGTACCGCTCGTGACGATTCCGGTCCGTCCTGGTCGTAACCTGGGGGTTATTATTGAAGTGGCCGCAATGAACTTCCGCTTGAAACGGATGGGTGTTAATGCTGCGCTTCAGTTTACGAACAAGCTGACGGCAACGATCGCGGAAGATAATGATGATATGGACTGATATAATTAACAAAAGTGATGATAAATTTAAGGAGTGGACAAATGGGCACCTTATTACTTGATCCTATTGCTTTTTCCATTGGCTCTCTTAATGTTCATTGGTATGGGCTTATATTAGGGACCGCAGCCATTGTAGGCTTACTGCTGGCTATGCAGGAAGGCAAACGTTTCGGTATACCTTCTGATTTTTTTATGGATTTATTACTGCTGGGTGTCCCTTCGGCCATTATCGGGGCAAGAATTTATTATGTTGCCTTCCAATGGGATGACTACAAGGACAACTTCTGGGATGTATTTAAGATATGGCAGGGCGGTATTGCTATATATGGTGCGCTGATCGGGGCCATCATTTGTGCATTTTTCTATTTCAGACATAAGGGATATAACTTCTGGAGAATTGTAGACATTTGCGCGCCGGGATTACTTATTGGTCAGGCGATCGGCCGCTGGGGGAACTTCGTGAATCAAGAAGCATACGGCGGACCTGTCGAAGAATCCTTCCTGAGAGATACCCTTCATCTGCCTGACTTTATAGTTAATCAGATGAACGTACAGGGTACATATCATCATCCGGCATTTTTGTACGAATCGGTTTGGAATATCGTAGGTTTGCTGATCCTGTTCATTTTGCGTCGTCAGAAGTTCATGCGCGCTGGTGAGCTGTTCATGTCCTACTTCATCTGGTACTCTATTGGACGCTTCTTTATTGAAGGACTCCGTACGGACAGTCTGGCATTCCAAGGTCCTGAATGGCTTGCATCAATGATCCACGGTATGTGGTCACCGATGACTGCTATGGGCTTCGAAATGGGTTATTTGGACCCTGCATACGGGAATATAAGAATTTCGCAGCTACTGGCGATCGTTATTATATTGATTGCAATCGCACTGATTGTTGTCCGCCGAGTGACAGGTGCCTCTAAGGAACGTTATTCAGATCCGATTGTGTCCACGAAGACACCGGCAGTGAAGGCAGATGACGAGCTGACAAGTATGGATAAGGAAAAGGACAACAAAGACGCTTCTCACAGCAGCAAGGGGAGCTCTGATCAGAAAAAGGAGTAGTCCAGCATGATTAACACCGTTTTATTTGATTTAGATGGAACAATAATAGATACGAACGAGCTGATTATCAGCTCGTTTCTGCATGTCCTGGAGCAGCTTGGCCCAGGAGCACTCCCGCGTGAAGAGATCATTCCGCATATGGGTGGAACACTAGAGCAGCAAATGCAGGCTTTTACAGGGAAGACGGATGTAGCTGAATATGTTACAGGCTATCGTGCGTACAATGCGATCCATCATGATGCCATGGTGAATCCATTCCCAAATGTTACAGAGGTCTGTGAGGAGCTTCGTAAGCAAGGAATTCGAATGGGTGTAGTTACGACAAAGATTCGGCCAAGTACACTGAAGGTGCTGGAAATGTATGATCTTAAGAAGTATATGGAGGTCATCGTTACCGTTACAGATGTGACGCATCCTAAACCGCATCCGGAGCCGGTTCAGAAGGCAGTCGAGGAGCTTGGAGCCGATCCAGCCAGTACTTTAATGGTTGGTGACAGTCCTGTCGATATCCAGTCTGCGAAAGCAGCGGGAGTCTTAGCAGCAGGTGTTGCCTGGTCACTGAAGGGTGAGGCGAAGCTGCGGGAGTACGGACCAGATTATATTTTGCATGACATGAACGATATATTGACTATAATCCAGAAGGAGCAGTAATCGTGAGAAAGGTGGAGCGTTATCCTGTCGAGGGGCACAATGCATTGTGGCATATTTACCGTACGGTGAGTCCTCTCAAGGGGGTTCGCAATTTCATCTGGATTCAGCTTGCAAGATACTGCCCTATTCTGCCATTGAAGAATTGGATCTACCGAAGCCGGCTGCGAATGCAGGTAGGAGATTACACGGCGTTTGGACTTATGGTGATGGTGGATGTGTTTTTTCCGGAAAGGATCAAGATTGGCACCAACTCCGTTATAGGGTACAACACGACAATTCTTGCGCATGAGTATCTCATTAAGGAATATCGGCTTGGGGATGTTGTGATCGGTGATCATGTGCTGATTGGAGCAAACTCAACGATTCTGCCTGGAGTGACCATTGGAGATGGCGCGGTTGTTGCTGCCGGGTCTGTTGTTCATAAAGATGTTGCACCGGGGGCTTTTGTTGGCGGTAATCCGCTTCGAGAGCTGAAGTCCAAAGCGGATAACATCACTGATAATGAGTCGATAAGTAGTCAAAGTGAGTCGATAGAAACGTAAATAGGTTATGACTAGGATAGAAAAGAAAAAGGGCCCCAATGAGGTCCTTTTTTCTTATAAAAAGCTCCAATAATATGAGTACAGGATGCTCCCTAAAGCTCGTGATGAATTGACGTGTTATGGAAGACGTGATATTATATCGAATAATTCTTTAATTTGTTAGATTGGTAGCACTTTAACGCGATAAAGATGATGATCGGGATTACAATTCCAATATAGATAATGAGGAGAAATTCAAATGTCTAAACCAAAGGGTTTTGAAAAACCAGCTGGTGTACGCGACTATCTGCCTCATGTGGTTGATAAACTGCGCCGCATCGAGCATCGGGTATTGGAGTGCATGGGCAGCTGGGGATATCGCCAGATTATAACGCCTTCCATGGAATACTATGACACGGTGGGTGTCGCCAGCTCTACTTCGGATAAGAAACTATTCAAACTGCTCAACAATCGCGGTACTACGCTTGTCCTTCGTTCTGATATGACAGCACCGATCGCACGGGTTGTATCATCACTTCTCAAGGAGGAGAAGCTGCCACTGCGTCTGTCTTATCATGCGAATGTGTTCCGAGCCATTGAAGAGGAAGCCGGAAGGGAAGCGGAATTTTTTCAGACAGGTGTGGAGCTGGTTGGAGACGACTCGCCTGAAGCCGATGCGGAGGTGGTTGCTCTGGCGATTGCTTCATTGAAAGCGGCTGGAGTTCAGTCCTTCAAGATCGCGATGGGACATGTGGGGTTCTTGAACGGGCTCTTTGAAGAAATTGTTCCAGGCCAGAAGGAATTGCAGGAGGAGCTTAAGGAAGTTCTGTTGAAGCGCGATTATGTCGGTTATCGGGAGAAGATTGATGCGCTGCCTCTTGAGGATGATAAGAAGGAACGGATGAGCGCGATTCTGCGTCTGCGGGGAGGGAAGGAGATCTGCAGCAAGGCAGAGCAGCTGAGTGCAAGCCGTGAAGCTCGGAGCTCGATGAACCATCTCTGCAGTGTATGGGAAGTGCTTGAAGCGTACGGGGTGTCACAGCATGTGTTGATTGATCTGACGATGATCGGCGACTTCTCCTATTACACAGGTATGACCTTCGAGGGATATGCAGCCGAGCTTGGATCGCCCGTATGCAGTGGAGGCAGATATGACAAATTGCTGAAGCAGTTTGGTAAAGACGTGCCTGCTACCGGCTTTGCTCTCAAGACAAACCGAATTGTCGACGGAGTAAGAGGAATCCGTGTGGAGCAGCCGCTGCCTGTACTTATTGAATATACCAAGGAGCACCGGGCAGAGGCCTTGTCACGGGCAGGCGAGCTGAGAAGCGAAGGAAGGATTGTTGTAACCAGACTGATGGCAAGAGATGACGATCGTTATAATCAGGCCATAGAAATGGGTGAACAGGGCTCTAACTATGCGGTGTCTATGCTCCAGGGAAAGTATGAGAAGGTGTATACTTACAGTAATTCTATCTAAGTCAGCAGGAGGCTAGAAGGAGGGAGTGTCAAACATGAGCGAAATTTTGAAGGTAGCTATGCCAAAAGGAAGAATATATAAGAAAGCTTCTGAGCTGTTTCGTGCGGCAGGCATTGCGATTCCAGCCGATATCGATGAATCCCGCAAGCTGGTCATTCCACTGCCGGAGGCACAGCTCGAATTCATCATGGCCAAGCCGGTGGATGTTCCAACTTATGTAGAGTACGGAGCAGCCGATATCGGTATTGTCGGCAAGGATGTTTTGTTAGAGGAAAACAAAGACGTGTATGAGCTGCTTGATTTAGGGATCGCTCGCTGCCGGATGTCTGTCATCGGACTGCCGGACTGGGAGCCGGGCATCAGACAACGGGTGGCCACGAAATATCCGAATGTGGCTTCACAGTATTTTAGAGAGCAGGGTCAGCAAGTAGAGGTCATTAAGCTGAACGGGTCCATTGAGCTTGCTCCATTAATCGGTTTGGCTGACCGGATCGTTGATATGGTGGAGACGGGTCAGACGCTTCGCGAGAACGGGCTTATTGAATTCGAGAGCATGTTCGAGATCACCAGCCGACTGATTGCGAACCGGGTAAGCTACCGGATGAAGAATGCCCAGATTCAGAGTTTATGTGATGCCTTGCAGAAGGTAACTGCAGCACCTGCAGAATAGAGGATAAATGGTTCATGACATGAAATGCTGGAGCAGCTATATAAGTGCGACCCCTGACAATATAAGGTTTAACCTGAAAGTGCTTCATGGAATGAATAATTAAGCAGTTGAATACTTAACGAAATCAATAAAGAAGAATGCTAGCCCTGAAAGTGTGTCAATAAGGAGGATTCGAAAGATGAGAATCGTACCGGCTAAGGAGTTTCGTCTGCAGCGTGATGTGGATTATGGAACGAAGGAACAGAATGAAGCGGTTCGTCAAATCATTCAGGATGTCCGGAGCGATGGAGACGCAGCTGTGCTGAAGTATACTGCTCTCCATGACCGGACGGAATTAGTCGCAGCCGAGCTGAAGGTGACGGAGGAGGAGATGAAGGCCGCTTATGCTGTAGTGGACCCTTCATTTATTACCGCAATTCGGGCAGCTGCACACAACATACGTAAATTTCATGAAAAACAGAAACGAAGCTCCTGGATGGACTTTGATTCGGATGGTAGTCTGCTTGGACAGATTATCCGGCCGCTGGACCGTGTGGGTGTCTATGTGCCGGGTGGTAAGGCGGCATATCCATCCTCTGTGCTGATGAATGTCATTCCAGCACAGGTGGCCGGTGTGCGCGAGATTGTGATGGTGACGCCGCCGGCAACGAGCGGCGGTGAGGGCATTGACCCGTACATTCTCGTGGCTGCTGCGGAAGCAGGCGTTAACGAGATGTACCGGGTGGGCGGCGCGCAGGCAATTGCCGCCCTGGCTTACGGCACGGAGAGTATACAGAAGGTCGACAAGATCTGTGGACCGGGTAATATTTATGTGGCGCTAGCGAAGCGGGAGGTGTTCGGGGCCGTCGATATCGACAGCATTGCAGGCCCGAGTGAAATTGTGGTCCTGGCGGATGAAACCGCGAAAGCGGACTATGTTGCCGCCGACCTGTTATCTCAGGCGGAGCATGACGAAATGGCCTCCGCCATTCTTGTGACGACGTCCCAGCAGCTGGCTGAAGAGGTACAGCAGGAGATAGAGGAGCAGCTCCGGAAGCTGCCGAGAGAAGCTATCGCTAGAGCTTCGGTAGAGGCGCATGGAGCGATTATCGTTGTTGATTCCATATTGGAAGGCATTGAAGTTGTGAATACGCTGGCACCGGAACACTTGGAAGTGATGGTGCAAGAGCCAATGGCTTATGTGTCCTATATCCGTCATTCAGGGGCGATCTTTCTTGGACCGTACAGCTCGGAGCCGGTCGGGGACTATTTTGCAGGACCCAATCACATTATTCCGACCAATGGGACGGCAAGATATGCATCGCCGGTCGATGTGGACGATTTCACGAAGAAGTCGAGTCTTATCTACTACAGTAAGGAAGCGCTCCTCAAGAACGGAGAGGCCATTATGGAGCTGGCTCGTCATGAGGGATTAGAGGGGCATGCCCGAGCGATTGAAATTAGATTACAGCAGGAACGCAATTAATTGGATGGCGAATACTTCAAAATACCTATGTTTGCATTAGCAAGCGTATAAATATCAATTAACTATAACGAAATAAGAGTGAGATGTTTGGAGAGCGGAGGGGTAAAAATGGGAAATCAGGACAACAGCTTTATTGAAGAAGGCCGCGGAGCCAGTGTCAGCCGAAAAACGAATGAGACCGACATTCAGCTAGCCTTTGGTGTAGATGGAACAGGAAGATCTGAGATTGAGACGGATGTGCCTTTTCTGAATCATATGCTTGACTTGTTCACCAAGCACGGTCAATTTGATCTCCAAGTCGTCGCCAAAGGAGATATCGAAATTGACGATCATCACACTGTGGAGGATATCGGCATCTGTCTTGGCCAAACGCTGCATACTGCATTAGGTGATAAAAAAGGGATCAAGCGCTATGCAAGTGTATTTGTACCGATGGATGAGGCGCTGGCACAGGTCGTGATCGATATCAGCAATCGTCCGCACTTCGAATATCGGGCGCAGTATCCTTCCCAGCAGGTAGGAAGCTTCTCTACAGAGCTGGTTCAGGAATTCTTATGGAAGTTCGCGCTCGAAGCGCGAATTACGCTTCACGTTATTGTTCATTACGGACAAAACACCCATCATATGATCGAGGCTGTGTTCAAGGCGCTCGGCAGAGCGCTGGACGAAGCAACAGCAGTCGATCCGCGTGTTACCGGTGTCCCATCAACGAAGGGAGTGCTGTAGCCTTATGACCATAGCCATTGTTGATTATGGAATGGGGAACCTGCACAGCGTAAGCAAGGCCGTCGAAAGACTGGGTTATACAGCACTCGTAACAGGAAATGAACAGGAGATTCTAGGGGCTTCCGGCGTCATCCTGCCGGGTGTAGGGGCATTCGGAGATGCGATGCAGCATCTTCGAGAAACGAAGCTCGATACCGTCGTGAAGCAGGTAAGCGAGAACGGAACGCCGCTGCTCGGTATTTGTCTGGGGATGCAGCTGCTCTTCAGCCGAAGTGAAGAGTATGGGAGTCATGAAGGTCTCGGTATTTTGCCAGGGGATGTTGTGAGATTTGAAGAGAGAGCGGAGTATAAGGTTCCACATATGGGATGGAATGAGCTTGAATTCAAGCAGCAGGATAGCCCTCTGTTTGATGGACTGGAGGAAGGGCATGTGTACTTTGTCCATTCCTATCATGTGAAGCCGGAAGTTGAATCAAATCTGCTGGCGGTTACGGATTATGGGTATCCAGTGACAGCGATTGTCGGCCAAGGCTCTGTATATGGCATGCAGTTTCATCCCGAGAAGAGCGGAGAGCTTGGAATGCAGCTCTTAAACAATTTCCTGCGTTTAGCGGAAGCCTCTAAATGAGAGGCTGAATAAGTCTTATGGCTCTATTGAAGCGAGGAGCTTATAGCTATAGCTCTCTTGAATGATGGAGTCAAGATTGGTGTGAGAATCCAGAGAGATGATGGGGGAGGCCTGAATTAGTATGTCTTTGTTCACTATATATCCGGCGATTGATATTCGAGGCGGCAAATGTGTAAGGCTGGTGCAAGGAGACTATAACCAAGAGACGGTGTACAACGACAGCCCGGTAGAAGCTGCCAAGGAGTGGGAAGCACAAGGAGGCTCCTTCATCCATTTGGTCGATCTTGATGGGGCGAAGGAAGGCAAGCCGGTGAATGCAGATGTCATCGGAAAAATTGCTTCCGCTGTAAATGTTCCTGTGCAAGTCGGAGGCGGGCTGCGCCGGATTGAGGATGTAGAGCAGCTTCTATCTCTTGGCGTCAGCCGGGTTATTCTCGGTACTGCGGCAATCGAGGATCGACAGTTTACAGAGAAGGTGCTTGCTTCCTATGGTGATAAGGTAGCTATTGGCATTGATGCAAGAGATGGCTATGTGGCGACAAGAGGCTGGCTTGAAACTTCTCAGGTTAAAGCAGAGGTGCTTGCCAAGGAGCTTGCTGCATACGGAGCGAAGACTTTTATTTTCACGGATATTTCAAGAGACGGAATGATGCAGGGGCCAAATATAGAAGCCATCGTCTCCTTGGCTGGGGTCAGCGGACAGCAGGTGATTGCATCCGGTGGAGTCAGCACAATGGAGGACCTGGTGCGTCTGCACAGATACAGAGATCAGGGTGTCAGCGGCGCGATCGTTGGAAAGGCCTTGTACACAGGTGCGATTGATCTGAGACAGGCGATCGAAACGATGAATAACAGTGGTTTGACGTAATTGACGTAAACGAGTATAGACGAAAGAGCGAGGGAAGAGGTGAACCTATGCTGGCCAAGCGAATCATCCCATGCCTGGATGTAAAGGACGGCAGAGTAGTTAAGGGAGTCAATTTCGTCAATCTGAGAGACGCCGGTGATCCTGTAGAGCTGGCCGCCTTATATGATAAGGAGGGTGCAGACGAGATTGTCTTCTTGGATATTTCAGCTTCAGCAGAAGGACGGGAGACGATGATTGAAGTCGTCCGTCAAACGGCTGGAGAAATTGCGATTCCTTTCACAGTCGGCGGGGGAATAAAACATGTCGATGACATGAAGAGAATTTTGCGTGCGGGTGCGGACAAGATCGGGATTAATACAGCCGCTGTACTGAACCCGAATTTAATTACTCAAGGTGCACAGCGGTTCGGTTCTCAATGTATTGTGGTTGCCGTCGATGCCAAGTGGAACGAGTCCATTGGCGATTGGGAGGTATACACACACGGCGGGAGAAAGGCTGCGGGGATTCGAGCACTGGATTGGGTCAAACGAGCTGAGCAGCTTGGAGCTGGAGAATTACTCTTAACGAGCATGGATACAGACGGAACGAAGGACGGATTTGATATCGCACTGACAAAGGCTGTCAGTGAAGCCGTCGGCATTCCCGTTATTGCTTCGGGCGGTGCAGGGCAAGAAGCGCATTTCGAAGAAGTGTTCACAGAAGGCAAAGCAGATGCGGGGCTAGCTGCAACGATCTTCCACTATAAAGAGATCGCGATACCGCATCTCAAACAGCAGCTGAAATCCAAAGGGGTTGAAATTCGATGAGTACAGAACTAGCAATAGAAGCCGTCCGTTTTGATGAAAAGGGTCTTGTCCCTGCCATCGTTCAGGATGCGGATACCAAAGAAGTACTGATGATGGCGTATATGAATGAAGAGTCGCTGCTGAAGTCCATCTCAACGGGAGAGACCTGGTTCTGGTCCCGTTCGAGGAATGAGCTGTGGAATAAGGGCGCGACGTCCGGTAACGTTCAGTCGATCGTAATCATGAAATATGATTGTGATGGAGACACGCTGCTTGTGCTCGTAGAGCCAAAAGGACCGGCTTGCCATACGGGTGAGAACAGCTGTTTTTATCGTGAGATTAGTGGACTGGCTCGAACGAGTGCTTCTGTGCCTGTACCCGGTACTAGTAAGGCTGGTCCTGCCTCAGAAGGCCGGTTTGAAGTACTGGCTGAGCTGGAGCGTGTCATCTCAGAGCGTGAGAAGGAGCGTCCTGAAGGCGCATATACGACATATCTATTCGATAAAGGCGTAGATAAGATCCTCAAGAAGATCGGTGAAGAAGCGTCAGAAACGATCATTGCTGCCAAGAACAAGGATAATCAGGAGCTCAGACTTGAGGTCAGTGATCTGATCTATCATTTGCTCGTTCTTCTTGAAGAGCGGAAGCTGCCGCTGGATGAAATCATGCAGGAGCTCAGTCTTCGTCATGAACGTCCACGCCGGGATTAAGGCAGGTGAGAACACTATGCCTATGCTAATCGACTTTCACACTCATCATGCCCGCTGTGGACATGCTGTTGGAGAGCTGGAGGCCTATGTGCAGCAAGCTGTTCGGCTTGGTTACAGCCAAATTGGACTGTCCGATCATATGCCGCTGATCCACGTCGATCCGGCATCGTATTATCCTGAAATGGCCATGCCAATGGAGGAGCTTCCCCGCTACGTGGAGGAGTGCTTATCGCTGAAGGAGAAGTACAAGGGACAGATCGAGGTCCGTGTTGGTCTTGAAGGTGACTACATCGAGGGATGGGAAGAGAAGATTGAGCAGATCATTCATGCCTATCCTTTTGATTATGTCATCGGCTCCGTTCATTTCCTGAAGGAATGGGACATTTCGGATTATCGGCAGGTGCACAACTGGGAGAACAAGGATGTTCTTGAAGTGTACAAGACGTATTACGATGCGGTGAAGAAGGCGGCACGCTCAGGGCTATATGATTTTCTCGGGCATATCGATGTGATCAAGCGTTTTGGCTATACACCCAAGCCAGCGGAAGCAGAGGAATGGTTGCAGCTGGAGGCTTCCGTCCTTAAGACGATTGCAGCAAGCAGGATGGCAATAGAGCTGAACGCCTCTGGTCTATCCAAGCCTTGTGCGGAGATGTTCCCTAGCCGGCGAATACTTGAGAAAGCCTGTGAACTGAACATTCCGATCACGGTTGGATCTGATGCGCATGATCCGGCAAAAGTAGGCGAGCATGTCGATCAGGCAAGAGAACTTCTAAGGGAAATTGGCTATACAGAGCTTGCCGTATTCGAGCAGCGAAAACGCTCGTCTGTTCCATTGTAATCCGCTCGTCTAGGAGTATAATGGAAATATAAGGTTTATTACGGATCAGTCAAAAATTTAGCTCCGGGAGGCATGTATGCAGCATTCTCTCCGTATATTTTCGGGATCGTCCAACCCTCAGCTTGTACAAAATATTTGCCGCAAGCTTGGAGTCGAATCGGGTAAGATCAAGATATCCCGCTTCAAGAGTGGTGAGATTTATGTGCACTATGAGGAAACGATCCGAAATTGTGATGTGTTTCTAGTACAATCACTGTCGAGACCGATCAATGAACTGCTCGTGGAGCTTCTCGTGATGATTGATGCCGCCAAGCGGGCTTCTGCACGAACGATTAATGTCATCTTGCCCTATTATGGCTATGCAAGGCAGGAACGCAAATCTGCACCACGAGAGCCGATCTCTGCCAAGCTGCTGGCGGATGTACTGACGACAGCGGGTGCGAGCAGAGTCGTAACGATTGACCTGCATGCTGCCGCAATCCAGGGCTTCTTCAATATTCCCGTTGATCACTTGACGGCTCTTGATTTGATATGTGACTACTTGAAGAGTAAAAATATTGTGAATCCGGTTATTGTGTCACCGGATGCAGGCCGGGCCTCCATGGCGGAGAAGCTGGCCAGCAGACTAGATTCACCATTCGCCATCATGATCAAGAAGCGTCCCAATCATAATGAATCGGTTATTACTCATGTCATCGGGGATGTAGATGGCAGGACACCGATTATAATAGAAGATTTAATTGACACTGGTACGACTATTGTAAATGTGGTGGAAGGGCTTAAGGAGAGAGGGGCAGGCCCTGCTATTGTATGCGCGACACATGGTCTTTTTTCAGGGCCTGCTTTGGAAAGGCTTACGCACCCTCACATCGCTGAAATTGTAGTTACCGACTCCATAGCATTGCCCGAATCAGGTAATCCGTCCTGCTTCACGGTCTTGTCGGTTGCACCGATGCTGGCGAGAGCAATTCGTATTATTCTTGATGGCGGCTCAATTGCCACGTTGTTTAAGGATGCTGGTGTATAAAGTTCTCCCGTCTATAGGGAGAGCTTTTTTTATTACCACTCCCATGAAGATGGATAGTATAAATTTTCATTGAGTGCATAGTTTTGCATTACCGGCGAAGACTTGCTCAGATTATGTTATACTGGAGAGTATGAAATTGTATGTTATAGGGAGGTGCCTTGGCACATATGAAAAGCAAGCCACAGCGGACTGACAGCTCTTCTAATAATGTTATACAGGTTCATCTCGATGCTTCTTTCTTCTTTGAAAGAGCCGTCCGCGAGCTGGATCGCAATCATTATGACAAGGCGCTTAAATATTTTCGCAAAGCTGTTGAATATGAACCGGACAATCCGGTGAATCATTGTAATATGGCGGGTATATTATCAGAGATGGGTGATTATGCCGGCTCGAATGAAGTATTGGAGCATATCATGAAGCACGTTGATTCTGGGATGACAGAATGCTACTTCTATATGGCCAATAACTATGCCAACATGGAGCAGTTTGAATCTGCTGAGGAAGCACTGGTGACCTATTTGGAGGAGGATGAGCAAGGGCACTTTCTCGAAGAAGCAGAAGAAATGATGGAGCTTCTATCTCACGAGCTCAAACGCAAGCTTCATGTCAAAAGAATTAAAGCAAGAGAAGGCGTTGCAGAGCATGATTATGCACGCAGTTTGCTGGAGGAAGGCAAGTTTGCACAGGCAGCAGAAATGCTGGAGAGCATCGCTTCCGAGCATCCTGATTTTGTATCGGCACGCAACAATCTAGCTCTGGCTTACTACTATATGGGACGATTCCCGAAGGCCAAGCAAACGATATACGATCTGCTAGAGCAGGAGCCCGGCAATTTGCATGCACTGTGCAATCTGGCGATTTTTTATCAGAATGAAGGAGACAGAGAGCAAGTGGAAGTTCTCCTGAAGCAGCTGTTGACCTTGGTTCCTTTTGAACAAGAGCATGTATTTAAGCTGGGCACTACGATGGGGATATTAGGTCAGCACGAAGCTGCCTATATGCATTTCCGCCGGCTGATGAAGAGCGGAGAGGCTGCGAGCGATCCTTCGCTCGTGCATTATACGGCTGTCGCCGCATGCAATACCGAAAGGTATGATACGGCGAAACGACTGTGGCAAATGGTGAGTAAGCTGGATCCGGAGTCAGAGGTACCGAAGTTTTATTTGGACCAGCTCCATTCGAGAAAAGAGGATCAAAGCGTAGGTCCTGTAAGCTATCACTATCATCTACCGTTCGAAGAGCAATTTCGTCTGTGGGAGAAGTATGGAAGCCATGTGCCGGATGATATCAAAAAAGATCCGTTGATCCGTTCTTCCTTCTTCTGGGCTCTTCATCACGGCGATGACGCAACGAAGGCTAATGTAATTAGGGCGCTTCGGATTATTGGGGACTATGAGGTTCGGCAGGCCCTTACTTCTTTTTTGGAGGAGGAAGGGGAGAGTCTGGAGCTGAAGCAAATGGCGCTGTCTGTACTTCGTGAGATTGGAGATTTGAACGAACCCGATATGGATCATGGTGCTTCGGAATCTCTGGCGAATCCTTACGGTCAAGGCACACCGGTACTGACGCAATATCGTTATGGCCGGAGCGAACAGGGCCAGGAGCCATCTCCTGTACTGGATGATCGGCAGCAGGCGGTCATTGACATGGCTCTCGAGAAAATGCACAAACGATCTGAGCATTTGCGTGAAGGTGTTCAGCATTTATGGGCAGACTATCTGATGAGAGTGTCTCCTGACATGCCAGCCATTCAGCATGTAGAAGGATGGTCAGCTGCTCTGGAATATTTGACAATGAAGTATGTGTCTAAGGGAATAACGTATTCAGAACTGGCCCAAAGATACGGGATTTCTGCATCAACCGTAAGCAGATACGTGAAACAAATTGATCGCGTATGCGATATTCAGCATCGAATCGAACACATCTTTCAGGCTCTGAAGGAGAAGAAATCGTAGCATTCCACAATAAACGCTAGGGAGGTATCCATATGTCTCACTATAGATCGGTTATTATTGGAACAGGACCCGCAGGTCTGACTTCAGCCATATACTTGGCTCGAGCGAATATGAATCCACTTGTGATCGAGGGACTTGAGCCGGGTGGACAATTGACGACCACAACTGAGGTGGAGAACTTCCCGGGCTTTCCTGAAGGTATTCTAGGTCCTGAGCTGATGGACAACATGCGCAAGCAGGCTGAACGCTTTGGGGCGGAATTCAAGAGCGGTTGGGTGGATGACATCGACTTGTCTGTGAAGCCGTTCCGCATTAAAGTGGAGGGTCGGGAGGTAATAACCGCTGATGCCGTTATCATCTCGACTGGAGCTTCTGCCAAATATCTGGGTATTCCAGGGGAAAAGGAAAACGTAGGCCGCGGTGTCAGCACCTGTGCGACTTGTGACGGTTTCTTCTTCCGGGGCAAGAAAATTGTCGTCATTGGCGGAGGAGATTCAGCGATGGAGGAAGCCAACTTCCTGACTCGCTTTGCCTCCAGCGTGACCGTCGTTCACCGCCGGGAGGAGCTGCGTGCTTCTAAGATTATGCAGGACCGTGCACGTGGGAATGAAAAAGTGGAGTGGGCTCTTAACCGCACACCGCTTGAGGTCGTAGTGGAGGAGTCAGGGGTCAAAGGTCTCAAGGTTAAGAACAACGAAACGGGCGAAGAAGAGCTGATTGAAGCTTCCGGTGTGTTTGTCGCGATTGGACACCGTCCGAATACAGAGTTCCTGAAAGAACAGATTACGCTGGATGCCGGCGGTTACATTGCGGTTCATCCAGGAACAACGGAAACAAACATTCCAGGTGTGTTTGCTTGCGGTGATGTACAGGATACGAAGTATCGCCAAGCGATTACAGCGGCAGGGTCCGGCTGTATGGCGGCTATGGACTGTGAGAAGTATTTGGAAGGCAGCATGACACATGACTGGAGCGAGACACTCAATCCTTAAATGAATATAAGATTCACCTGACCAGCCGGGCACGATTGTATTGTGCCCGGCTGATTTTATGGGCGGCTGTATTCGCTGAAATTCTGCGGAGAGCATTCAAGAATTTTTTGTTACAGGTCGCTTTTTACAAGGTGTTTTAGCACTTTCTTCGTCTTGACCGACTTTGTTCCTTCAATTATAGTGATAACGTAAGAATAAATATTACAGATGATAAAGGTGGCTTGCTAGCAATGTCTGAAAATATCTACGTTGGAGTGGATTTGGGCGGAACCGCAATCAAAGTCGGAATCTGCGATGAGCAAGGAAAACTTCTACATACCTATGAAGGACCTACAGAAGTGGATAAAGGTGTAGATACTGTTATTGACAACATCGAGAAGTACGTCCGTCATATCGTAGAGGCGTCACCATACAGTTGGGATCAGCTTGCAGGAGTTGGTGCAGGAGTTGCCGGATTCACTAATGTGCGCGAAGGAATTATTATTCTGGCACCTAACGTAGGATTTCGAGATGTTCCGATTCGTTCCATTCTCGAAGAAAGACTTGGCAAGCCTGTCAAAATAGATAATGATGCGAATGTAGCAGCACTTGGTGAGGCATGGGCTGGTGCAGGAGCTGGTGTTGACAATTGTGTGTGCTATACGCTTGGAACAGGCGTTGGCGGCGGAATTATTATTAATGGCAAGATCTATCAAGGCTTCTCGGGTATGGCTGGAGAGCTCGGTCATGTCAGCGTTGTCCCGGATCTTGAGGCGATTAAGTGCGGCTGTGGCAAGATGGGCTGTCTGGAAACCGTCTCATCCGCAACCGGTATTATTCGTATGGCGAAGGACGCTGTAGAACGTGGAGATCACACGAGCCTCAGCACTGTGCCATCGATTATGGCGAAGGATGTGTTCGATGCAGCCAAAGCAGGAGATGAGGTAGCCCTTCGTATTGTGCGTCGTGCAGCCTTCTATCTCGGTAAATCACTGGCTGCAGTAGCAGCTGTGCTGAACCCTCAGGCTTATATCATCGGCGGGGGCGTATCGAAGGCAGGAGAATTTCTGTTCGATGAAGTGCGCAGCGTGTTCGCGAGCTACACCCCTGAACCACTGCAAGAAGGGGTATCTATTGTACCCGCTACGCTTGGCAATGATGCAGGAATCGTCGGAGCCGCTGGACTGTTAATTCGATCTTAAATTATACAAGAAATTATACGGGACGAACTGAAATTGATAGGGGGGATATTCATGTCAGAAGGTGAAAAATCACCAGCAGGAGGAGCAACCCTTATTATCATTACAGGGATGTCAGGAGCAGGGAAGACGATTGCAGTGCAAAGTCTTGAAGATCTGGGCTTCTTCTGTGTCGATAACCTGCCACCGGTTCTCATTCCTAAGTTTGCGGAGCTCATTGTACAGTCTAACGGGAAGATCTCGAAAGTGGCGCTCGTCATCGATTTGCGGGGACGTGAATTTTTTACGGCATTGTCGGAATCTTTAAACTACATCAAGGATCACTTCACCATCCATTGTGAAATCATGTTCCTGGATGCCCAGGATGGCGTATTGGTACAGCGTTATAAGGAGAGCAGACGCCGTCATCCACTTGCACCGGATGGTATGCCGCTCGATGGGATAAGACTGGAGCGCAAGATGCTGGAGGAGCTCAAAAATTCAGCCACACAGGTCATCGATACGAGTAATATGAAGCCTGCACAGCTGAAGGAGCGCATCATCTCCCGCTTCTCACATCTCGAGGCGAATATGCTGTCGGTCAATGTAACGTCGTTCGGATTCAAATACGGTATTCCCATTGATGCTGATCTTGTATTTGATGTACGGTTTTTGCCAAACCCTCACTACGTGGAGCATCTGCGTCCAAACACGGGACAGAACAGTGATGTCTATGAATATGTAATGAAATGGCCGGAGACACAGTCCTTCTTGACGAAGCTCCTGGATATGCTGCATTTTCTTATTCCGCAGTACCGGAAGGAAGGGAAGAGCCAAGTCATCATTGGGATTGGCTGCACTGGCGGCAAGCACCGCTCGGTTGCCATATCAGAATATCTGGGCAAGATGCTTGGAGCCAGTGAGACGGAATCTGTATCTGTAACGCATCGGGATGCGGATCGAGACCGTCATTAATGGTCAGAATCAAGAGATTTAGTATAGAAAAGTTGCAGTTAGGCATCATTTATCGTAAAGGCAGAGCATGACCAATCTAGAGGATGACTGTATAAAATTTGTGGTGAGCATACCGCATGAAAGTTCATCCTAATAATAGCCATTGCGGAGGTTATAGCATATGCTGTATAATCCGCTCTTGTCAGAATCAGTTTCATAAAGCTGTTAGGTATGGAATGAATTCGCCTAGGCGAATCCATTCAAAAAGCTGATAGGTATGAAATGAATTCGCCTAGGTGATAAATAGCTTAACTTGAGCAACTTCTTATAGAAGGTGAAGTGATGAAAGTGGCTGTTGAACAAATGAAACGTCCGCATATCGTCGTAATGGGCGGGGGTACGGGGCTGTCTGTTATGCTGCGGGGGTTAAAGAATAAGCCGCTTGATATCACGGCAATCGTTACGGTAGCTGATGACGGGGGGAGCTCAGGCATATTGCGCGATGAGCTGCAGATGCCTCCTCCCGGCGATATCCGTAATGTACTCACAGCACTTGCTGATGTGGAACCGCTGATGTCAGAATTGCTTAATTATCGTTTTAGTGGAAGTAATGGTTTGGCAGGACATAGTCTTGGCAATCTTATCTTGGCGGGTATGACCGATATAACGGGCGACTTTGTAACGGCAGTCCGGGAGATCAGCCGCGTCTTTGCAGTACGTGGACAGGTGCTTCCCGCTGCGGGTGAGGCCGTCGTCTTACACGCGGAAATGGAAGATGGCACAATCGTAACCGGTGAGTCGCAGATCCCTGAGCATGGCGGCCGGATTAAACGAGTGTTTCTTGAGCCGGACCACGTGGAGCCGTTGCCAGAGGCTGTGGCTGCTATTGAACAAGCCGATGCCATTATTATAGGTCCGGGCAGTCTGTACACCAGTATTTTGCCGAATCTGCTCGTTCCCAAACTGGCAGAAGCTGTGGTTGCATCCCCGGCAGCAAAGATTTTTATTTGTAACGTGATGACCCAGCCTGGGGAAACCGACGGATATACGGTAAGTGACCATCTCAAAGCTATTGATGCGCACATTGGGACGAGATTGTTTGACTACGTTATTGTAAATAATGGAGATATACCAGAACCGGTGCAGGAGATGTATGCGGAGCAAGGCGCTAAGCCTGTACAGATGGATCTGGAAGAAATTTTGAAGCTGTCTAACGAGTGTATTGCAGATCGGCTTGTCCTGTATAGGACCTATCTAAGACATGATGCGAATAAGCTCAGTCATCATATCTACACACTCGTTCAAAATTGGATGATTCGAAAGAGGTGAGACCCTTGTCGTTTGCGGCACAGACCAAAAAAGAACTAACCATGATCGAAAGCGAGCCTTGCTGTGAAAAAGCGGAGCTGTCAGCACTCATCCGTATGCTTGGAGCGGTTCAGCTCTCGAACAAAAAGGTTATTTTGGATGTTTCTACGGAGAATGCCGCGATAGCAAGGCGAATTTATTCTTTGCTCAAAAAACACTTTCAAGTGCACACCGAGTTGTTAGTTCGTAAGAAAATGCGGCTCAAAAAGAATAATGTATATATCGTCCGAATTCCGGCAAGAGTTCAGGAAATTTTGAAGGAGCTTCATATCGTTTCGGAAGGATTTCTGTTCACACCAGGTATAGAAAAAGCGGTTATCCGCAAAAATTGCTGTAAGCGGGCTTACCTGCGGGGGGCGTTCATGGCTGGTGGATCGGTGAACAATCCAGAAGGATCTTCCTATCATCTTGAGATTGCATCCATGTATGAAGAGCATTGCCAGGCCTTAGTTGATCTTGCAAATGAGTTTAATCTGAATGCACGCTGTATCGAAAGAAAAAAGGGCTTTATTTTTTACATCAAAGAAGGCGAGAAAATCATTGAAATGCTGAGCATTATCGGTGCACATCAGGCATTGTTCAAATTTGAGGACGTTCGAATTATGCGGGACATGCGAAATTCGGTGAACCGGATCGTGAACTGTGAGACGGCCAATTTGAATAAGACGATTGGTGCAGCTGTCCGCCAGATTGAGAACATCAAATTCCTGGATAAGGAAGTGGGACTGGATACCCTGCCTGATAAGCTTCGTGAAGTCGCTGAAGTAAGACTTGCCCATCCCGATATTAATTTGAAGGAAGTTGGGGAATTACTAAAAGGGACAGTAAGCAAATCGGGTGTGAATCATCGTCTGCGCAAAATTGATGAAATGGCTGAAAAAATTAGAACAGAGAAGGGTTTATTTACGAACTCAAACTTGTAGACAATAACTCTTTTTTTTTCTAGTTTCATTCATGCTATAATGGTATAATGTTTATAATTATGAAGTATTGATTGTTGTATAGATTTTGAAGAGGGGGTAAGTTTCCATGACAAAGCACCCGGTAGTAGTCCGTTTGAAGACGGGTCTTCATGCCAGACCAGCCGCACTATTCGTACAAGAAGCGAATAAGTATTCGTCTGAGATTTTTGTGGAAAAAGATGATAAAAAAGTAAATGCAAAGAGTATCATGGGAATTATGAGCCTTGCAATCAGCACAGGAACTGAAGTCGTCATTAGTGCAGAAGGTGCGGATTCAGAACAGGCTGTAAACGCTTTAGTAAGTCTCGTAAGCAAAGAAGAACTGGAGAACCAATAATTCCACCATCTTTTTTGTAACGCCTAAATACAGAGAGAGCCTCGAGAAATTGCAGGTGTCATTAAGCTGGATTTGATCTTAATGACACCTGCGAGAAATCGGGGCTTTTTCGTTTTTTTGGACATGCTTGTAGATATTGAAACCTTTTTCAAGAATGCTGCGTCCAATGGTATAGATTGCAAATTCAAGGAGGTTAGATGAAGTGATGAACAAGAAATGGATGAAACCTTTTGCTGCCGCAGCCCTTGCTGGCGCACTACTGGTTGGAGGATGGAGCTGGTCTGCAGGCGGAACAGCGCTGGCACAGGAGGCAGCAGCAACACAGAACTTCGTATCGGTTACAGGAAAAGGTGAAATCGCGGTTAAACCGGATATCGCTTATCTGTCTATTGGTGCATCATCGGAAGCGGATACTGCCGCTGCGGCACAAAAAGCGAATGCAGCCAAAATTCAAAAGATCACTACACTCTTGAAGAATACCTGGAAAGTGGACAGCAAGGATATTCAGACGAATCAATTCTACGTACAGCCCAATTATACTTACAGCGAGAAAGACGGACAGAAAATTAAAGGCTACACCGCTTATCACACACTTAAAGTGTCTTATCGTAACCTAGAGAAAGTCGGTGAGCTGCTGGATGCTGCGACCAATGCAGGGGCTAACCAGATCGATAATGTTGTGTTCTCCATCGAAGATACAGAAGCGTTTGAAACACAAGTGATAGACAAGGCGATGGCGAATGCGAAGCTTAAAGCGGGAGCGATCGCAAATGCCGCACAGCGTCAGCTGGGTATCGTTCTTAGTGTCAGCCAGGGAAGTATTGATGAACCGGTAGCTTATTACAAGGAATCCATGGAACTGCAGTCTGCTGCTTCGAGTCAAGACAGCGCCAATACAGCAATTGAGAGCGGAGAGATCAAGCTGTCTACACAGCTGACGGTTCGATATGAGCTGAAGTGAGATTTTTTACTCCATGGGATCTAGAAAAATAAAAAATCCTCGGTCCTGAAGTTCAGGATCGAGGATTTTTGTTGTGTTTTACAGGCCTTGAGCAGCTGTGGAAGACTCCAGAACTTGGTCAACCAAACCGTATGCCTTCGCTTCTTCAGCGGACATGAAGTTATCGCGGTCTGTGTCACGCTCAATGCGCTCCAGCGGCTGTCCTGTACGTTCAGCCAGAATGTGGTTCAGCTTATCACGCATTTTGAGAATACGGCGTGCGCGAATTTCTATATCAGAGGCTTGACCTTGTGCTCCACCAAGCGGCTGATGGATCATGACTTCACTGTTAGGGAGAGCAAAGCGCTTGCCCTTCGCACCTGCGTTAAGCAGGAAGGCACCCATTGAAGCAGCCATACCCATACAGATTGTGGAGACATCGGGCTTAATAAATTGCATCGTATCATATATCGCCATACCCGCAGTGATGGAACCGCCTGGGCTGTTAATGTATAAATGAATGTCTTTCTCTGGATCTTCCGCAGCTAGGAACAGCATTTGAGCAATGATGGAATTAGCGACGACATCGTTGACATCACTGCCAAGGAAAATAATGCGATCTTTCAGCAGTCTGGAATAAATGTCATAAGCGCGTTCACCGCGATTGCTTTGTTCTACGACCATAGGAATATAACTCATGCGAAAAACCTCCTCAAAAAAATTTAGAGTTTAAGTTCACGAGACACGAGAACAGGAACTACATCTACATATACTCACTGTTTCCGTATTAACCACATCATAAACAATTTCAAACAAAAAGTCAAAGAAAGTCAAACTATTTTGATAAAAAAAGAAACCTGCTCGGTTTCATCGGTTAATTGTATATGGAACCATTAATAATAATGGCGCGCCCGCGAGGAATCGAACCTCGATCTCAGGCTCCGGAGGCCTACGTCATATCCGTTGGACCACGGGCGCATATTGTAACTGTCCGTGACAGCAATATTGATTATATCCGAATGTAAAAAAATTTGCAAGAGAGTCTCTTGATCGAGTTTGATGTGAGCCATATATGTACAACCTATGGATGAAGGGAATAAATGAAGGCTGAGAGAATGAATGTATGGCTTTTGAATTGTGATATTTTACACAAGCGAATAAAGGGAAAAGGCTTTGTAAAATATACTTTTGGACCCCTTGCATCACACGTCAGATTTAGTTAAAATATACGTGGGACTTAAAAAGTTAACCCGGGACATTTTTAGTCCACCTCAGAGACCGGAATGAAGGAGCTTGCGGAAGTGGATAGCATGCGAACGATATTAGAAGTGCAGAAGCAGCTTCTACCTGATCTCATGGACGTAATGAAGAAGAGGTATACCATTCTACGCCAGATCATGATTTCGGAAGTGATTGGAAGGAGAACTCTTGCGAACGCTATGGATATGACAGAGCGTGTACTTAGAGCAGAGACGGATCTGCTGAAGTCGCAAGGACTCATCGAGATCGAGACGGTGGGAATGAGAATCAGCCAGGCTGGAGAAGAGCTGCTTGAAATGCTTGAACCGGTAGCCAAGGAACTGTTTGGACTATCGGAGATGGAAGAGCAGATTAGAAGAACTTATGGACTTCGTAAGGTCATTGTCGTTCCAGGCGATTCGGAGAACTCGGAGTATGCCAAGCGTGAGCTTGGACGTGCCGGTGCCAAGGCGCTTCTCAGCGTCATGAACGATGAAGACGTTGTAGCTGTAACGGGCGGTTCCACGACAGCAGCGATAGCAGAGCATCTGACCCCGTCATCTTCTAAGAGAGATGTATGGTTTGTGCCTGCACGTGGCGGACTTGGAGAAAGTCTGGAGCTTCAGGCAAATACGATTGCTTCCATGATGGCCAAGAAGCTAGGAGCGCAATATCGGCTGCTGCACGTACCTGATCTACTAAGCAATCATGCCTATGATTCACTTATACAAGACTCCAACATACAGGAAATTCTGGATATGATCCGTAAGGCACGCATCGTGATTCATGGAATAGGCGGTGCGATGGAAATGGCCAAACGGCGCAAGCTGGCGCCTCAGACGGTTACTGAAATTCGTGATGAAGGTGCGGTGGCAGAATCCTTCGGCTATTATTTCAATAATGAAGGAGAGGTCGTCCATACGATGCTGACACTAGGTATGCGTTTGGAGGACATTAGACACACTGAGCTTGTTATCGCCATTGCAGGCGGTAAGAGTAAGGCAGCTTCGATACAGGCAGTGCTGCGCTTCGGGCAGGAAGATATTCTTGTCATTGATGAAGCGGCGGCAGCTGAAATTGTTAAAGATTTATAGAATTTGATTCACTGATTCGTTGTCTTGACGGGCCCTAACAGGCTTGTCTTGAATATATAAAATAAAAGCAAAACTTGGGAGGAACTTACTCATGGTAAAAGTAGGTATTAACGGTTTTGGACGTATTGGACGTAACGTATTCCGCGCAGCGCTGAACAACAGCGATGTAGAAATCGTAGCAATCAATGATTTGACAGACGTAAGCACTTTGGCTCACTTGCTCAAATACGACACAACTCATGGTCGTCTGAATGCAACTGTAGAAGCTAAAGAAGGCGCGCTGATCGTTAACGGCAAAGAAGTTAAAGTATTTGCTGAGCGCAACCCTGAGAACCTGCCTTGGGCAGCTAACGGTGTTGAAATCGTTGTTGAGTCCACTGGTATCTTCACAGCGAAAGAAAAAGCAGAAGCTCACCTTAAAGGCGGAGCTAAAAAAGTTATCATCTCTGCTCCAGCTACTAACGAAGATATTACAATCGTTATGGGCGTAAACGAAGAGAAATACGACCCAGCTAACCATACAGTAATTTCTAACGCTTCTTGTACGACAAACTGCTTGGCACCATTTGCTAAAGTTCTTGACGAGTCCTTCGGTATCGTTAAAGGTATGATGACAACTGTTCACTCTTACACTAACGACCAGCAAGTACTTGACCTGCCGCACAAAGACCTTCGTCGTGCTCGTGCAGCAGCTGAGAACATCATTCCTTCTACAACAGGTGCAGCTAAAGCTGTTAGCCTTGTGTTGCCGCAACTGAAAGGTAAACTGAACGGTATGGCAATGCGCGTTCCTACTAAGAACGTATCCGTAACTGACCTGGTTGTAGAGCTTGGCAAAAACGTAACTGTAGACGAAGTAAACGCAGCGCTTAAAGAAGCAGCTAACGGACCGCTGAAAGGCATCCTTAACTACTCCGACGAGCCGCTTGTATCCAGCGACTACAACAGCGACCCAGCTTCTTCCACAATTGACGCTCTCTCCACAATGGTAGTAGGCGACAACATGGTTAAAGTGGTTTCTTGGTACGACAACGAGTGGGGTTACTCCAACCGTGTCGTAGACCTCGCTGCTTACATTGCAAGCAAAGGTCTGTAAGACCAACGATCGGAATTTAAAATAAGGTGAAGAGGAGAACAAGGCTTTTGGTCTCCTCTTCACCATGATTTTATCTTTAATGCCAGAGAACCGGGGATACCGGATATAGAAGATTACATTATATAGAGATTATTACTTATATCATGCTGCTGTTTAATAAAAATGGGCTGTCCACCTTAAGGCCGGACGGTAACTGCACATAAGATGCCGGTGATTGGCTTTGGTAGATAGCGCTTAGGAGGAACGTGGAGATGAACAAGAAAAGTGTACGTGATGTAGAAGTAACAGGAAAACGCGTTTTTGTTCGCGTCGATTTTAATGTACCGCTCGAAGATGGAAAGATTACGGATGATACTCGTATTCGTGAAACACTGCCAACGATCAAATATTTGATTGAGAACGGTGCAAAAGTCATTCTTGCGAGCCATATGGGTCGTCCAAAAGGTGAATTCGTTGATTCTCTTCGTCTGACACCTGCTGCAAACCGTCTGTCCGAGCTGCTTGGCAAACCGGTTGCAAAAGCGGATGAAGCTGTCGGTGAAGCAGTAAAAGCAGAAATCGAGAAATTGAACAACGGCGACGTGCTTGTGCTTGAAAACGTCCGTTTCTATCCTGGAGAAGAGAAGAACGATCCAGAACTCGCAAAACAATTTGCGGAACTGGCTGACCTTTTCGTGAATGATGCATTTGGCGCAGCACACCGTGCTCATGCTTCCACAGAAGGTATCGCACATCATCTTCCAGCTGTATCTGGCCTACTGATGGAGAAAGAATTGTCTGTACTTGGCAAAGCATTGTCCAACCCAGAGCGTCCTTTCACAGCCATTATCGGCGGATCTAAAGTAAAAGACAAAATTGATGTGATCGACAACCTGTTGAACCTTGCAGACAACGTATTGATCGGCGGAGGTCTCACTTACACATTCTTCAAAGCTCAAGGTCATGAAATTGGACTTTCCCTTCTGGATGAATCCAAAATGGACGTTGCTCTTAGCTTCATCGACAAAGCGAAAAAGCTGGGCAAAAACTTCCTTCTGCCTGAAGATATCGTAATTACGAAAGAATTCAGCGCAGATGCAGAAACGAAGATCGTCAACATCGATGAAATCCCTGCAGACTGGGAAGGCATTGACATCGGACCGAAGACACGTGCGAAATATGCTGAAGTGATCAAGAACTCTAAGCTGGTAGTCTGGAACGGACCAATGGGCGTATTTGAGATTGAGCCATTCTCTCACGGTACTCGTGAAGTTGCAGAAGCTTGTGCAGCAACGGAAGGTTACACTGTAATCGGCGGCGGCGATTCTGCAGCAGCAGCAGAGAAATTCAATCTTGCGGATAAAATGGACCACATCTCTACAGGTGGTGGTGCTTCCCTGGAGTTCATGGAAGGTAAAGCACTCCCAGGTGTTGTGGCATTGAACGATAAATAATGGATTAGATTTGAGGAGGCGATAAACGGTGAGCAGAACAAAAGTCATCGCAGGTAACTGGAAAATGTTCAAAACCGTACCGGAAGCCACTTCGTTTATCGAAGCGGTAAAAGGCAAAGTCGAAGCAGAAGGCGTGGAGAGCGTAATTTGTGCTCCTTTTACGAACCTGCCGGCTTTGGTAGAAGCGGTTAAAGGCACGAACATCAAGATTGGTGCTCAAAACCTTCATTTTGAAGACAACGGCGCATTCACAGGAGAAATCAGCGGTTCGATGCTGAAGGATCTGGGTGTGGATTACGTGGTAATCGGACATTCCGAGCGTCGTCAGTACTTCAACGAAACAGACGAGACCGTGAACAAGAAAGTTCACGCTGCATTCCGTCATGGTCTTACACCGATCGTATGTGTAGGCGAGAAATTGGAAGAGCGTGAAGCAGATCAAACGAAGGACGTTTGCAAAGTGCAAACAGAAGCGGCTTTTGCAGGACTTGCTGCTGACCAAGCAGCTCAAGTGATTGTAGCTTACGAGCCAATCTGGGCGATCGGAACAGGCAAATCTTCGACTGCACAAGATGCAAACGAAGTGATTGCTTACATCCGCAGCATCATCAAAGGTCTGTACAACGAAGATGTAGCGAATGCCGTTGTTATTCAATACGGCGGAAGCGTGAAACCAGCGAATGTAGCTGAATATCTTGGACAAAGCGATATTGACGGTGCATTGGTAGGCGGAGCAAGCCTGGAGCCTGAATCCTACATCGCGCTCGTTCAGGGGGCGAAGTAAGATGACGGCACCAAAACCTGTAGCTCTGATTATTATGGACGGCTTCGGACTGCGCAACACAGAAGTGGGTAACGCAGTAGCTCAAGCGAAGAAGCCGAATTATGATCGTTACATGGCAAAATATCCGAATACAACCCTTACTGCTTGCGGTGAAGCGGTTGGACTGCCGGAAGGGCAAATGGGGAACTCGGAAGTAGGTCACCTCAATATCGGTGCAGGTCGTATCGTATATCAGGACCTTACTCGGATCTCCAAGTCCATCCGTGAAGGCGAGTTCTTCGATAACGAAACACTCGTAGGCGCAGTTCGTGCTGCGAAGACAACGGGTAAAAAGCTTCACCTGTACGGACTATTGTCCGACGGCGGCGTTCATAGCCATATTAATCACCTGTTCGCTATGCTGGATCTTGCCAAAAAAGAAGATATGCACGATGTTTACATCCATGCATTCCTCGATGGACGCGACGTATCCCCGGACAGCGGTATCAAGTTCCTGGAGCAATTGAATGCAAAAATTGCGGAAGTGGGCATTGGTAAAATCGCAACCGTTCAAGGACGTTATTATGCGATGGACCGCGACAAACGCTGGGAACGTGTAGAGAAGTCCTATCGTGCGATCGTGTATGGAGACGGACCGGTATATACGGATCCGATGGTGGCTGTCAAGGAATCCTACGAGAAATCCGTATTCGACGAGTTCGTTGAACCAACGGTCATCGTGAAGGAAGATGGACAACCTGTGGGACTCGTGGAAAGCGGCGATTCTGTCATATTCCTGAACTTCCGTCCTGACCGTGCAATTCAGCTGTCTCAAGTGTTTACCAACCAGGATTTCCGTGGTTTCGATCGTGGAGACAAATTCCCTGAAGGACTTCACTTTGTATGTCTTACACTCTTTAGCGAAACCGTTGAAGGATATGTAGCATACTCTCCGAAGAACCTGGATAATACGCTTGGTGAAGTGCTTGTTCAGAACAACAAGAAACAACTTCGTATTGCGGAAACAGAGAAGTACCCGCATGTTACTTTCTTCTTCAGCGGCGGCCGCGATGTTGAGCTTCCTGGCGAGACTCGCATTCTTATCAATTCGCCGAAGGTGGCAACTTATGACCTGAAGCCTGAGATGAGCGCTTATGAAGTAGCGGATGCTTGTGTGAAGGAGATCGAGGCAGACAAACATGACGCGATCATTCTGAACTTTGCAAATCCGGACATGGTGGGTCACTCCGGTATGCTGGAGCCAACGATCAAAGCAGTAGAAGCAACCGATGAGTGCATGGGCCGTGTGGTAGAGGCTGTTCTTGCAAAAGGCGGCGTCGCACTGATTACAGCGGACCATGGTAATGCGGATATGGTATTTGATGAGAACGGCAGACCGTTCACAGCACATACAACCAATCCGGTTCCATTCATCGTGACATCTGAGAACGTAGAGCTCCGTGATGGCGGAATTCTGGCAGATATCGCTCCAACGATCCTTGATTTGATGGAACTTCCGCAGCCTGCGGAAATGACCGGACATTCTATTATTTCAGGACGCAAGTAAGCTGTTAAACGAACCGATTTGCAATCCTATGCGCGTATAGGGTTTAATGATAGAAGATGCTATATAGCAAAAATGAATCGAAGAAAAAAGGAGAGTAATTACTCATGACAATTATTTCTGACGTATACGCACGCGAAGTCCTTGACTCCCGCGGTAATCCTACAGTAGAAGTTGAAGTATATACAGAGTCCGGTGCAATCGGACGCGCAATCGTTCCATCCGGTGCTTCCACCGGTGCACACGAAGCGGTTGAGCTTCGTGATGGCGACAAAGACCGTTACCTTGGCAAAGGTGTTCTGAACGCAGTTAAGAACGTAAACGAAAAAATCGCTCCAGAAATTATCGGTATGGACGCTCTTGATCAATTGGGTATCGACAAACTGATGATCTCTTTGGATGGTACGCCAAACAAAGGTAAATTCGGTGCGAACGCAATCCTTGCTGTATCCATGGCAGTCGCTCGCGCAGCTGCAGACGCTCTTGATCTTCCACTGTATGTATACCTTGGCGGATTCAACGCGAAACAGCTTCCAGTTCCAATGATGAACATCGTTAACGGCGGTGAGCATGCGGACAACAACGTGGACGTACAAGAGTTCATGATCCTGCCTGTAGGCGCTCCTTCCTTCAAGGAAGCTCTTCGTACAGGTGCTGAAATCTTCCACAGCCTCAAATCCGTTCTGAAAGCAAAAGGACTGAACACAGCTGTAGGTGACGAGGGTGGTTTCGCTCCTAACTTCACTTCCAACGAAGACGCTCTTGGCGCGATCATGGAAGCTATTGAAAAAGCAGGCTACAAACCAGGTGAAGACGTTCTTCTTGGTATGGACGTTGCTTCCACTGAGTTCTACAAAGATGGTAAGTACACACTCGCGGGTGAAGGCAAATCCTTTACTTCTGCTGAGTTCGTAGACCTTCTTGCTTCTTGGGTTGATAAATACCCAATCGTTACCATTGAAGATGGCTGCTCCGAGGACGACTGGGAAGGTTGGAAGCTCCTTACTGAGAAACTGGGAGACAAAATCCAACTCGTTGGTGACGACTTGTTCGTTACAAACACAGAGCGTCTGTCCAAAGGTATCGACGAGAAGATCGGTAACTCGATCCTTATCAAAGTTAACCAAATTGGTACACTGACTGAAACATTTGATGCAATCGAAATGGCGAAACGCGCTGGTTACACAGCAGTTATCTCCCACCGTTCCGGTGAATCCGAAGACAGCACAATTGCTGACATCGCGGTTGCAACAAACGCAGGCCAAATCAAAACGGGTGCACCTTCCCGTACAGACCGTATCGCGAAATACAACCAACTTCTTCGCATCGAAGATCAATTGGGTGAACTCGCTCAATACAACGGCCTGAGCTCTTTCTACAACCTGAAAAAATAATAAGCTTTTCAGCTTATTACAGAGAGTCGCCCATCGGGGCGGCTCTTTTTTGCTTACACCCCAGTGTATGCTGCACGATTGCAGATTAATGTTCGTTCTGCCGATATAGAGGAGAGAAAGGAGGTGCGTAATGGATATCGCAGCAATGTCTACAGTTATGTCTATGACAGCCGTGAAGCAGGCAGCATCCATTCAGGTGCTGAATATGGCGAAGAGTCAAGCGGAAGTGATGGGCAATCAGATGGCGCAGATGCTCTCTCAGAGTGCGCCGCATCCGACCTCAGGTCATTCGATTGATCTGAAAGCTTAAGGACTTTCGGATTGTATATGTGCAGAGCGTATGGTACAATAAAAATATTGTTTACTGCGTGGAGTTACGCACATTTCGTATAGGAGGTGGAAGTTATGGATATCGTTTTGAAATTGCTTCTCGTTATTTTCGCCATCGGTGTAATCGTCGTCGTTCTTCTTCAACAAGGTAAAAGTGCGGGTCTTTCCGGTGCCATCTCCGGCGGTGCGGAACATCTATTTGGCAAAACCAAAGCACGCGGATTGGAACTTGTATTGCAACGGGTTACAGTTGGTCTCGCAGCAGGGTTTATGATCCTTGCGATTCTCGTAGCTGTATTTGAATAATTCAACACTTGGACGTTTAGAGCCTTCGTTCCTCAGAGGAACGAAGGTTTTTTGTAATTAGGGCTATTCGCCTGATCTAAGAGCTTTCTCGACCAAAGTGCACATTTGAGTATATGAGAAATCCATACTTGGATTAAATTCGTGTATACTAGGGTAAGATTTTACTAATGATATCAAGACTGACAAAGTACATAAAGGCCTACTCTTATGTTTCCTAGAGGTGAACTAAATGATAACTGAACAACAATTACTTGATTTTATGCTGGAGACGGCCTATAAACCGATGACGTATCAAGAACTGGAGCAGCACTTCGGCATCGAAGATGCGGCTGAGTTCAAAGCGTTCTTGAAGCTGCTGAATCAGCTGGAGGACGAGGGAAGAATTGTCTTGACCCGTACGAACCGTTACGGTGTGCCAGGACGCATGCAGATGGTGAAGGGAAGATTGCAGGCTCACGCGAAGGGCTTTGCTTTTCTCATACCCGAGGATCGTGAGCACCCGGATGTCTATATTCATGCAAATGACCTGAAGAGTGCGATGAATGGAGATACCGTGCTTGTTCGTGTAACCTCCAAGGGACCTGAAGGCGGACGGCTTGAAGGTGAAGTCGTTCGTATCGTCAAGCGCGCTGTAGTACAAGTCGTGGGTGTGTTTCAGAGCCAGGAGGTATATGGGTTTGTTATTCCAGATGACAAACGTATCAATCGTGATATTTTTATCCCGAGGACGGGCTTTAATAATGCGGTAGATGGCCAGAAGGTCGTCGTCAATATTGTAAGCTATCCAGAGGGACGTGCTGCTGCAGAAGGAGAAATCATCGAAATTCTAGGTCATAAAGATGACCCGGGCATCGATATTTTGTCCGTCATTCGCAAGCACCAGCTGCCTGAGGCATTCCCGGACGAAGTCTTAGAAGAGGCAGAACAGGCCCCAGACTCCATTACGGAAGATGAGATTATTAAGCAGGGCCGCAGAGATTTGCGTGGACTGAATATTGTGACCATTGACGGAGAAGATGCGAAGGACTTGGATGATGCGGTCAACGTAGAGCGCCTGCCAAACGGTCATTATCGTCTGGGTGTTCATATTGCGGATGTCGGCTACTACGTACGCGAGAATTCCAAGCTGGATCAGGAAGCGTATAACCGGGGCTGCAGCGTGTACTTGGTGGACCGGGTTATTCCGATGCTGCCGCACCGTTTATCCAATGGAATATGCAGCTTGAATCCCCAAGTGGATCGGCTCACCATGTCCTGTGTGATGGAATTCAATGAGCAGATGAAGGTCGTAAACCATGAGGTCTTCACCAGTGTGATCAAAACCAAAGAACGTATGACCTATAAGAATGTGTACAAAATCTTGGAGGAAGAAGATCCTGAGCTGATCGAGCGGTACAGCGAGCTGGTCGACGACTTCAAGCTGATGAAGGAAATCGCGATGAAGCTGCGTGACATGCGTATGCGCCGGGGCGCGGTAGACTTTGATTTTGAAGAAAGCAAGATTCTCGTGGATGAGGAAGGCAAGCCGGTTGATATCGTCAAGAGAGAGCGTACGGTGGCCGAGCAGATCATTGAGGAATTCATGCTGGCGGCTAACGAAACTGTAGCAGAGCATTTCCACTGGCTGAAGGTGCCGTTCATCTACCGTGTCCATGAGGACCCGGATCAAGAGAAGCTTCAGAACTTCCTGGGCTTCGCTGCGAACTTTGGATTCCACGTTAAGGGTCGTGGCAACTCCATTCATCCAAGAGCGCTTCAGTCTTTGCTTGAAGATATTCAAGGTACGAAGGAACAGACGGTTATCAGCACGATGATGCTTCGTTCCATGAAGCAGGCGAAATACGATTCGGAAATGTCCGGACACTTTGGTCTGGCTGCGGAATTCTACAGCCACTTTACGTCACCGATCCGTCGTTATCCGGATCTTGTAATTCACCGTGTCATGCGAGAAGTGTTCGAGAATGGCGGCGCGCTTCCAGAGAACCGACAGGAGTACCTGGCGAGCCGCATGCCTGACATTGCTCAGCAGTCCTCAGAGCGGGAACGTGTAGCCGTTGAGGCCGAACGTGACACCGAGAAGATGAAGAAAGCACAGTACATGCTGGATAAAGTCGGAGAAGAGTTTGACGGCATGATCAGCAGTGTGACCAGCTTCGGCATGTTCATTGAGCTTGAGAATACGGTAGAAGGCCTTATTCGACTCAGCATGCTGACCGATGACTATTATCATTTTGATGATCAGCACATGATTCTGATCGGCGAGCGGACCTCGAAGATATTCCGTATCGGGGATGAAGTGAAGATCCGTGTAGCACGGGTCAATATGGATGAGTACACCATTGATTTTGAAATGGTAGATATGAAGCCTCGGCAGGAACGCGGTCCAGGTTCGGGATTTGGCGGAGGCTCCCGTCGTGAAGGCCGTGAGGGCCGCGGAGGCAGAGACAGCCGGGGCGGTCATCAAGGCGGACGAGACAGCCGCGGCGGTAAGAGCGGCGGTGGAAACCGCGGCAAAAATGGCGGCAGAGGCGGACAGCAGGGAGCTTCCGGTACGGAATCGCGCGGAGGACAGAGCTTTGGCTTTGGCTCCGGTAAAGGCGGCTACAGCTCACCAGGCGGATCCTCTACCGGCTTCGGAGAAGGCGGACGTGGTGGACATTCAGGCCAGGGTAAAGGCCGCAAGAAAAAAACGTCGAAGAGCGGCGTGTTCATTGGTGAACAAGCTGCACAGGCGCCAAGCGGCAATCCGGCTAATGGTGGAGAAGGCTCCGGCAAGCGCAAGCGTAAGCCTAAAGGGAAAAGCGGCGGAAACGGCATGGCAGCATTTGTCCGTAAGAAAAAGAAATAGGGCATCCGATAAGCCGTATGATTAGGTCAACCAGAGATATCTGGTTGGCCTTTTTTTATAGGTTCCTGCAGGCAGGGATTATGCTAGAGCCTTCCCCTTGCGGTTATAAACTGCGGTGATGCTTCATATAATCGGCGGGGGCAATACCATAATGCCGTTTGAACGTCTTGCTGAAGTGGGGATAATCCGTATACCCCGTTCGTTCGCACGCTTCGGATGCGCTGCAGGCTTGCTGTTCAAGCAGTATTCTAGCTTCCTCCATTCGGAGCTTGATGAGATATTGTACATAGCTCAACCCCGTTTCCTCCTTAAACAGCCTGCTGAAATAGGTCACAGACATCCCCGCTATATCTGCAGCCTGCTGTACGGAGAGGTCACTTGCATGAAGGTGCTTCCGTGTATGAGCAATTGCTTTTAGAATCTGGTTACGTGAGCCGAAATTGCGATCCTGCTTAATCAGGTCTAAGAGGAGTGTGACGTATTGGAGAAAGGCGGCTTCGGGTTCGGCAGAATCTGACTGAATCGCTCCGCCTTTGTTTGAAAGAAGATAAGTTACATCAATTCCCCGTGTCTTAAGCATATCGTTCAGGTCTGATTTGATCTGATCGATGATCATGTTCGGAGGTACAGCAGGTGCATCCTGCAGCAGTCCTTGATCCAGAAGGTGGACAGCTGCTTGATGAGCGGCTGTCTCATCCAGTTTCCATATGCTGTTCTCAAGCTTCTTCAGCAGCTCCAGCTGATGAACAACCCATTGCTTCTGGTGTAGGAGCTGCTGTTTGCGGGACTCGATTTTGTGAAGGATCGATTCAAGTGCTGCTTTGAATTTGTCAGGGCTTACCGGCTTCACCAGGTAATCTTCCACACCGAGCTGCAGTGCAGTCCGGGCATACTCGAAATCACTGTAGCCGGAAATAATGAGGAACACCACATGAGGGTTCGCTGCTCTGGCCTGCTCGATGAACGTGAGTCCATCCATCGCTGGCATGCAGATGTCTGTTACAATCAGATCAGGCTGCTCGGATAACAGCAGGAGTGCTTCCTGTCCATCCTCAGCCTCACCAACAACTTGATACGGGAGTCCAGAGGACTCCACCTGCTTCGCAAGACTGGCATGAATCATGTACTCATCATCCGCAATAATGACTTTATACATTCAAGATCCCTCCTTATTTGTTATGGACGGGCCGTCTGTAGATGGAGTGGCAGTTTAATCTCAATGACGGTACCGGCAGGACCGGAGGAATGAATGGTTAACCCGTAATCACATTCAAAGGACAGCCTAAGCCGCTCATGAACACTGGTGAGCCCGATTCCGCTGGATTGCAGTGGTTCCCATTCCACCCTGGATTCCTCACCATTAAGGAAGTACTGATTCAGCATTTCCATTCGATTCTCTTCCATTCCTTTACCATGATCCGTAATTCGCAGTATATAATTCCCGTCCGTATCCACTGTTCCGGTCAGACCGATATAGGAAGGCGGCAGACGGTGGTGCTGATAGCCATGAATAAATGCATTCTCAACGAGCGGCTGCAGTGTCAGCCGAACCAGCGGAATTTGATCCATTACTGACTCTTCAATGCAGATATCGACCGTTAATTTTCGATACCTCGCCTTTTGGATATCCAAATACGCCCTTAAGTGCCCGATCTCCTCCCGAAGTGTAACGATCTGATGAGCATTCTTCAGGTTATAGCGGAACAGATCGGCGAGGGAGGTTGTCATTCGGCTGATCACCATTTGGTTGTCGAGGATGGCATGGGCATTAATGACTTCAAGTGTATTGTACAGAAAATGAGGATTAATCTGGGATTGCATCGCGTGAAGCGCCGATTCCTTCTGCTTCAGACTCAGCTCACGCTCTTTGAGCTTGGCGGATTGAACCTCGCTCACGAGTCGTTTGAGCTCCCCCACCATATGGGAATAGCTGCGGAACAGCCCGCCGATCTCATCCTTGCGTCCAGTCATACGGGTGATAGGGGTAGAAAAATCACCGGATTGTATGCGTTTCATGAAATGCTGGAGCAGTGATAAGGCGCGGCTGATCTGTAAGGAGAATCCGCCCATAACGAGAAGTGTCACCAGCATAATAACGACAAACAAATATACGGTAGTTGATCTTAGATTAAGGAGCTCAAACACGATAGCATTCTTAGGCTGTTCCAGTGCCACCGCCCATTTGGAGAGAGTGGCCTCCTCATATAATAAAATATTTTCGCTGTTGCCTTCGTATTCATGTATTAGGCCGGCAGGCTCTGCTGAGAATTTCTCCGCAAGGGATGCCGGTAAGAGATCGTTAATCCGTTCCTTGTCCGGATGGTACAGGATGCGGTTATTCTGCGTATCGGCAATCCACAGGTGAAGGTCCTCTCTGGAGACGTTGCTGCAAATACCGGCAATCTGATCGAGATTCAGATCAACCACGAGCAGTCCCTCATAGAGGTAGCTTTTACTGCTCGGTATTTTTCGGATTAATGTCAGCACGGGCTCTGAACCAATATAGCGGATCCCCGTCATATGAAAATCATCCATCTGATCCATGTCCGCTAACAGCAGCCGATTACGCTGCCTGATGCTCCGCATATCGAGCATTTCTTCTGAGCGGCTGTAATCACTGACCTGCATGCCGTTCTTGGCAAGAACGGAGAGCCCGACCAGATCATCACGTCCATATAGCATTTGGGCGAACAGTCCTTTTTCGATGGCATCAGATAGCTTCAAGTACTCATAAGGGGTCATGCTGGAACGATTGATTAGGGTTTGGATATGCGGATTCGATAGAAAGGGGTAGGTTGAAGTTTCCAGATTAGATATATATAGATTCAGATATTCGCTGGTTTGAGTCACGATTCGTTCGTTGGATGCGATGGCAGACTCTTCAATGGTGCGGGTTGATGCATTGTACCAATAGGAGCCGAGGATGATTACAGGCAGACAGACAAAGATCAGGCTGATTGCAATCAGTCTCTTATTAATAGACAGGCTGGATAAGATATGAACCACCTCTCTTTGCGATGTGAATCAGGTGAGTGCAGGAAAAGACAACTAGAGTAGGATTAACCATTCCTCCCTCACTTACAATATTTACAATATAAGATGTGGATGGAATTACTATAGCGGGGGGCGGTTAAATGGTCAAGCGTAAGAAGGTGTCCGTACTCGTATGTATGCTGCTTGTGTTCTCTGTATTCGCGGCAGCTTGCAGTGGAGGAGGCACGAATGGAGGCAGTGAAGGAGCCGGCACAGATCCAGAGACCAATGGGGAAACGGTTCAGGAAGAGGTAGCCATCACGCTGGGATATTACTCTGATGGCAAGAGCGACGCCAAGATGAAGGAACTGATCGAGAAGTTCACTGCCAAGTTTCCGAATATTAAAGTAGATACGCAGAGTGCGCCGTATGGACAGTTCTATCAGAAGCTCGACACACAGATTGCCGCAGGCAAAGCACCGGATGTCTGGCTGTCGGACGGAGCGCTCGTCATGAAGTATGCCGAGAGAGGCACGCTGAAGGACGTAACCGAGTGGATTGACCGTGATCTGAACAAGGATGACTATTACGGACTGGAGTTCAACAAGGATGCAGATGGACGATACTGGGGCATTCCGCAAGGCATTCAAATCGGGGTCCTGTATTATAACAAGGATCTGTTTGATAAAGCCGGAGTCGAATATCCGACAGAGGAGTGGAGCTGGGAAGATCTGAAGACAGCTGCGACTCAGCTGACGGTAGATGGAAGCGGAAAGGCTGCTGCAGAGGAAGGGTTCGATGCGAATACCGTTAGTCAGTTCGGACTTACATTTTTCAGCATAACCGAGGGCTGGTTCACGGTACTTAAATCGTACGGCGGCGGCATTCTCGACGAGACCGGCACACAGTCAATTGTAGACTCCGATGGCAACAAAGAGGCGATGAACTGGATCGTCGATGGTATGCAAAAAGGCATCTTCACCGATCCCGTGGATCTGAAGAGCTTCCAAAGTGCGATGGCTGTGTTCCCGAGCGGGTCAGCCGCGATGCGAATCGGCATTTATGCCCGTGTTCAGGCAGCTAATGAAGCGGGACTGAATTATGATGTCACCGTGCTGCCGACAGGTCCGGACGGCAAACGCTTTGCTCCGGTTATCGCGAACTCATGGGTCATCAGTGCGAAAGCCGATGAGGCTAAGGCTGCTGCAGCATGGGAATGGATGAAGTTCTGGGCTACGGAGGATGAGGTGCAGAAGGAATGGGCAGCGCTTGGGGAGGCCGTTCCGGTCAAGAAGTCAGTAGCTAACTCCGACGTGTTCTTAACCGCTGGGGAGAAGCCTGAGAATCGTCAGGCGTTCCTCGACAGCTTTGAATTTGCAGGGACACTGGATACCAATGCGGTATGGGAAGAGTGGGTATCCAAATTCAATGAGAATGCAGAGCGTGCTTTCCTTGGTGATGCTACGGTGGATGAGTCACTGACGAAGGCTAATGGAGAAATTCAGGATGTGCTGGATGCATTTTATGAGAAATAACGAAGCCAAAGGAGCTGCCGCGGATGACACTGAGCAAATCGACGAGAGCCGTGCCCAAGAGAGGGCATAAGCTAAAGTCCGCGGGCCGCAGCCGCTACTTGCGATCGGAAGGAAGATGGGGACTCCTGATGGTGTCCCCGTATCTTATTCATTTCGTCGTGTTCGTCGCCGGCCCGCTACTTGTCTCCCTGTATTTCAGCTTTTCCGATTATGACATGCTGACGCCGCCGCAGTGGATTGGGACAGAGAACTATAACAAGCTGTTTAACGAGCCGCTGTTCTGGAAGTCGCTGTGGAATACGATCTATTTTGCCATTTTATTTGTGCCGCTGCAGACGATTCTCGCCCTGGTTCTGGCTGTGATGCTGAATCAGAAGCTAAAAGGACTCAAATGGTTCCGAATGGCACATTTTATCCCGGTTATCTCCTCGTGGACGGTCATCCTGTATGTTGCGGATGCGATTTTTAATCCTCGGTTCGGATTTGCCAACTCCCTGCTGGTGAAGTGGGGATTTGAGCCGCAGCAATGGCTGAACAGTGAAAACTGGGTTATTCCGCTGCTCGTCATTATTGCCGTTTGGAAAGGTATAGGGTACATTATGGTGCTGTTCCTGGCAGGTCTGCAAAATGTCCCGAATGAGCTGTACGAGGCTGCTGAGATGGATGGTGCAGGTGTGCTTCGCAAGTTCAGGAGCATCACCGTGCCGCTGATCTCGCCGACGACGTTTCTAGTCATTATACTCAGTACAATCTCCACGTTTCAGGCGTTTGAGCAGATCTATGTCATGACAGGCGGCGGGGACATTGCAGCAGCAGGAGGCCCGCGTGATTCCAGTCTTGTGCTAATGCTCTACCTATACCGTGAAGGCTTCTCATTCCTGCATATGGGCTATGCCTCGGCGATCGCCTGGGTGCTGTTCATTATCTTATTCAGCCTGACGCTCGTGCAGATGAAGCTGCAGAACCGCTGGGTGCATTACAACTAGGTGCTCATTCAAGCTCCTGATCTAATCAGATTAGCAGCTAATAAGGTCTTATTTAACTGAGAAGAAGCGTCTTCCTATAGGAAGGAGGTCAATCCATGAAATCCTCTCGTAAGAAATCAGGTAAAATCATCGCTTATATCGCAATCATGATCAGCTCGCTCATTATGCTGGTGCCTTTTGTTAAGGCGATTCTGAACTCATTAAAAACATATGCAGAATACACCGCCGTACCGCCGACCTGGTTCCCAAAAGACTTTCAGTGGTCCAACTATGCGGAGGTACTGAAGCTGGGCGATTTTGGCACACAGACGATGAACAGCTTCATTGTTGCCATTCTGTCTGTGGTCGGAACCTTACTGTCCTGCTCACTGGTGGGGTATGCCTTTGCCAGGCTCCGTTTCCCCTTTAAAAACGTTCTGTTCATGTTTGTACTCGGCACGATGATGATCCCTCCAGTAGTTATCATCATTCCACATTTTATCATCTTCAACTCGATGAACATGCTGGATACACTTACACCGCTGTGGGTAATTGAATGGCTTGCCCAGCCGTTCGGCATCTTTCTGATGCGGCAGGCTTTCCTCAGCATACCGGGAGAGTATGAGGAGTCGGCCAAGATGGAAGGAGCCAACCCGCTGAGGATCTACTGGCGCATTTATATGCCGCTGAGTCTGCCGTCGCTCGCGACACTCTCCATTTTTACATTCATGACCAAATGGAATGAGATCCTGGCACCGTCCATTTATTTGAGCTCCAGCGAGAAGTTTACCCTGCCAATCGGCATCTTGGGTCTCAAAGGGCAATGGGTCGGCAATGAGCAGCTGATGGTCGCTGCGGCGCTGATGAGTTTGCTGCCGATTCTGCTCGTATTCCTGTTTGCGGAGAAGTACTTCGTGCAGAACCATACGGCTTCAGGCATTAAATAATGCGGGATTGAATGTTGCCCCGTAAGGAGGAAGAGAAAGGTTGGATCATAACGAGATTAGCCGAGACGGTCAGGACAAGACAAAATCATCTCATCATAGTCCACCACCGCGTGCTCACACGCAGCTGCGTACTGACACGCAGGAGGATGGCATTGTGTCTCACGACCGTTTATTTCCCGTCGCGGCTTTCAGTGGGACCCTGATCGAGTACAGCCTTCCGGAAGCAATGAGAATTACGGCTGAACTTGGTTTTGATGGTATTGAGATTGCCTGCAGATCACCTCATCTTCCGCTGGATATGCCGCTTCAGGAAGTCAGGAAAGTGAGAGAGCGGGCAGAGGAGCTGGGACTTGCCATTCCAGCCTTAGCAGGATATGTCGGATACTTCTCTAACTTGACGGAGGAGGAGTGTAAGTCTGCTTTAGAAGATGTTCGGCAGCTTATTCAGATCGCAAGTGTAATGGGTGTCCCTTATGTTCGTGTGTTTCCGGGTGCCCCCAATGCATTTAAGGCAGAGGAGCATCATTATGAGCAGGCAGCCCGGTATTTGCGAGCCTGCGTAGAAGAGGCGGCGGAATCTGGGGTTCAAATCCTCATTGAAATTCATAACCAAACGCTGATAGAGGACGCCGTTAGCGCCATGAAGCTGCAGGGATTAACAGGGGATGACAGGCTGGGATTCATCCATGATGCAGGCAATATGTACATCTCCGATGTTGATTATGGGGCTGAATCGGTTCAGCAGCTCGGTGCTTCTCTCTGCCATGTCCATGTAAAGGATGAGCGGAGAATGGCGGCTGCGGGTGAGGAAGGGACGTTTGTCAATCTGACTCGCCATGGGAATGAGGCATTCATGCAGTGCCGGCTGGGAGAAGGCGAGGTAGATCACGCTCCGCTGCTGGGGGCTCTGCATCAGAGCGGATATAGCGGGTGGATTACGCTGGAATGTGCAGCGCCTTATCCTGCGGTGGAGCGCCTCGCTTATGATCTGAAGGAGATTCAAAGATTGATGGCACAAGCGAAGGCACAGAATCAGGGCTGAAGAAGAAGTGCGAATATTGAGGAGAAATTACTAAAGCCGCTAGATTCAGGAGTCACTTGGGAAGTAGCACAGGTGAGATGAGGGATTCAGCAGTAGCAGCAGCATAGGGAAGTTAAAAGAGCTAAAGTGAAGCTGCAGTTTATATTGGTGAAGGCAAGTGCAACTGAGGGTAGAGGGCGAGGACGGGGAGCATTCAGTAGAGTTACGCGTATTGGAGCATGACATTTTGTAAAGATCTCTTAGCGGAAAGGAGAGGTATGATGTCATCTGTAAGAGGCTTGCCTGGATCAGGAAAGGCAGAGAAGTTTGCGGTGATCGGCTGTCAGCATCCGCATATCTCGATTTTTATCGAGGAGATGCTGGAGCTGGGTTATGCGTGTGCGGGTATATTTGAACCAGGTGATCTGGCACTGGCCACTCAGCTGGCGGCCAAGTATCAGCTGCAGCTTGTAGACAGCAGTAAGGAGCTGCTTGAGCAAGAGCAGGTTCAAATCATAGGGAGCTCTGCCGTGAATAACCTCAAATTGGAGATCGCACTCCAATGTGAGAAATACGGCAAGCATCTGATGCTGGATAAGCCAGCGGTTGTTCACTGGAAGGGGTATAACGAGCTTGAGGAGCTAATTAGTAGAGGAAATATTCAGCTAGGAATGCTGTTAACAGAGCGTTATCGCCCTTCATTATATACGCTGCGCGAAATGGTGCTGAATGGTGAGCTGGGAGAGATCATGAGTATCACCATGCGGAAGCCGCATCGGCTGCGGCCGGAGACCCGTCCTTCCTGGCACTTCAACAAGCAGGAGTCAGGAGGCATTATTGTTGACTTGCTGGTGCATGACTTTGATCTGCTGCGCTGGCTGACCGGTCAAGAGATTCACAGCATCCAGGCAGCAATGGGAAAAAGAATCCTGCCACAGTATCCAGATTTTTATGATACGGCCGCTGTTCAAATCGTACTGGATGGCGGAGTCAGCGCTCAGCTGTATGCGGATTGGCATGCCCCGGAAAAATGCTGGACTTGGGGAGATGGACGCATCTTCGTGACGGGCACCTTGGGGAGCGCCGAAATTAGGCTCGCAGGTGATCCGGCAGCGAAGCTGGATGGTGAAGAGGAGCTGCTGCTCATGATGACCCATGAGGAGCCCTTGCAGCAAGTGCCGCTGCGTATGCCTCCTGTTCGTATCGTGGAGGATTTTATAAACCGGATTGAGGGGAAGCCGCATGAATTTACGCATGAGGATCTCTTGGCAGCTACAAGAGCCACATTAATGGCAGATGAGCAGGCAGAGCGGGTCCTTGTTTACTCTAAAAAGGAACATATAAGGAAAGGGTGAGCGGTTATGTCAGCAGGAATAATACCTGTGAGATATGGGATTGTGGGCTGCGGAATTATTGCGGAGGTTCATGCCAGTGAGATCGCAAAACTACCGGAGGCAGAGCTTGTGGCCGTATGTGATGTGAACCCGGATCAAGCCGCTCGATTCGCTGCACAATATGGCGCAGCAGCATACTCGAATCTGGATGAGTTATTAGCAAGGCCCGACATCGAAGTGGTATCCATCTGCACACCCAGCGGACTGCACGAGGAGCAGGTCATTCGAGCGGCAAGAGCGGGCAAACACATCCTTGTCGAGAAGCCGATGGCGATCCAGATGGAAGGCGTAGAGCGCATGATTGAAGCCTGTGAACAGGAGGAAGTTCTGCTTGCTACCGTATTTCCCCGCCGCATGTCACCGCAAGCACAGTACGCGAAACAGCTTATTGCCTCTGGCGCGCTTGGCAAGCTGAGTCTTTGTTCCGCCTACGTGAAGATCTATCGGAGTCAGGCTTATTATGACAGTGCGGGATGGCGTGGAACATGGGCGATGGACGGAGGCGGAGCCATGATGAATCAGGGCATACATACCGTGGATATGCTCCAGTGGCTGGCAGGCCCAGTTGCTTCGCTTGAGGGAAGAGCCCGAAATGTACTGCGAGATATTGAGGTGGAGGACACGGTAACCTCACTGCTCCAATATGAAAATGGTGCGATGGGTGTACTGGAGATTACGACAACCGCTTATAAAGGGAAGGGTCAGCGTTTAGAGCTATATGGAGAAACGGGCACACTGATCATTGAAGAGGATGATATCGTGATGCTTGAACTGGATGGAGCAGAGGTTACACTGCCGGAGTTTGCCCCTTTTGCCGTCATTCCAGACGGGCATCGGGAGCAGCTTCGCGATTTGGCTTATGCAGTGCGTGAAGGACGTGCACCGGTGGTACCGGGGACAGAGGGAAGGCATTCGCTGGAGATCATTTTGGGGACGTATGCATCCTCACGTCTGAAGCAGGAGATTAAGCTCAAAGAGCATTTTTCAATGGTGTAGGGGAGCAGCAGGAATGCAAAATTGAGATGGAATCCGAAATAGGCTGTTAGGAAGAAAGGCGGGTGAGAGGGTGAGTGAGCTCATGATTACACCAGTATTTCAAACACAGGCAGATCAGCTGAAGGTCAGCGTATATGCAACACGCGAAGAGATGGGGAAGGCGGCTGCCGCAGAGGCCGTTCGTTCTTTACAGCAGCGGCTACGCACACAGGAGCGGGTGAGAGTTATTTTTGCTGCAGCTCCATCGCAAAATGAATTTTTGCAAGCGCTTATGGAAGCAGCCGATGTGGAGTGGGGCAGGGTGGAGGCTTTTCATATGGATGAGTATATCGGGTTGTCCCGGACGGCAGAACAAAGCTTTGCCAGATTTGTAGAGGAGCGGGTCATACAGGCGGCAGAACCGGGGCTAAACGCATGGCACCCACTAAATGGGAAGGCAGAACCGGCAGTGGAGTGCCGCAGGTATGAGGAGCTCTTGAGGGAGAGACCGATTGACTTTGTATTTATGGGGATTGGTGAGAACGGTCATATTGCCTTCAACGATCCTCCGGTGGCTGATTTTGCAGATCAGGCTTGGGTGAAGCCGGTGGAGCTGGATGAGGCGTGCAGGCAGCAGCAGGTGAATGATGGCTGCTTTCCGAGCTTCGACGAAGTACCCACCCATGCGCTTACATTGACGGTGCCCGCACTCATGTCCGGAACAGAGCTGTTCTGTATGGTGCCAGGACCGACAAAGAAGCAGGCGGTATATAACACGGTGAACGGTAAGATTAGCGAAGCTTGTCCGGCCAGCATTTTAAGAACCCACCCGAGGTGTACTTTGTATGTAGATTTGGCAGCTTGGGGTGAAGGAGAGGGATAGACAACAAGGTTAGAACCATTGTGTATTTAAGCATGTTATTACTTGCTATCGAGCGTCGTTAAGACGCTTTTTCTATGAGAAGGGGGCCTGTTCAGATGATTAACGTACGATATAGGGAAGCTGTGCATTATGCCACAGGGGATCCAATCAGGGTGGAGATGACAGATGATAGCTTGGCTGCTCTAGCAGGTATGAACAATGAAAAGGTCTATTTTGCGCCAGGTCTAGTTGATTTGCAGGTTAATGGATACATGGGTATTGATTTTAATAGCCCAGATCTTACGGTGGAGCAGGTTCACCAAGTAACTAGACTGTTACAAGCCGTTGGTGTCGTGAAATACTGCCCGACTGTAATTACAAACCGTGAAGAAGCAATGAGTCAGTCTTTGCGAATAATTGCGGCAGCCTGTTCAGTAAATGAGATCACAAGGAGGAGCATAGCGGGGGTGCATTTGGAAGGTCCTTTTATCTCACGGGAGGACGGCCCCAGGGGAGCACACCCAGCGGAATTTGTGATTGCACCGGATATAGATCTGTTTCAGCGCCTGCAGAGTGCTGCCACAGGGATGATCCGGATTGTGACGATGTCACCCGAGTGGGCTGGGAGCCAGCTGTTTATAGAACAGTGTGTGCAGGAAGGAATCATTGTATCCGTAGGGCATACAGCGGCGAGCAGTGAGCAGATTGTTGAGGCCGTAAGAGCCGGGGCATTCATGTCTACTCATCTTGGCAATGGCGCACATCTGATACTTCCAAGACATCCCAACTACATATGGGAGCAGCTAGCCGCTGATGAGCTATACACCTGCTTTATTGCGGATGGATTTCATTTGCCGGATGCGGTCCAGAAGGTCATTATGCGCGTAAAAAAGGAAAAGGCCATACTTGTCAGCGATGCGGCCCATTTGGCGGGTTTACCGGCAGGGGATTATAAGACGCATATTGGTGGAAGAGTAACACTGACGGAATTAGGAAAGCTTCATTTGACCGCTCAGCCGGAGCTGCTTGCCGGATCGGCTCAAATGCTGATTCAAGGAATCAGCCGATTGGTTCGCGAGGGGTTGTGCTCATTGGAGGACGCATGGAATATGGGATCTATTCATCCTTGGGGACTGATAAATAAGTATAGTGAATTTCAGCCTGAGCTTGAGCCAAGTGTTCTTTTTACAATGCGAGATGGGGAAGTGCAAGTGCTTCAAACCGCTGGCAGAGGGGTACAACGCATATAGGGGTTTGTTACCTTGATTTCTCATCATAGAATTTGATACAATGAAGTCCGGAAATGATTGTTATTTCCCGCAGTCTTATAGACGAAATGACCGTCAGTGCTTGCTACAATACGATACGAAGAGGTGAAGAGAACATGGCGAAGAAGAATGACGGCAAGGTATTAGCGCAGAATAAGAAGGCTTCCCATGACTATTTCATCGAGGATACGTATGAAGCAGGAATGGTGCTGACTGGGACAGAGATCAAGTCTCTGCGGAATGGGCGTGCGAATATTGGAGATGCGTTTGCGACCATTCGGAACGGCGAGATCCATATTCATAACATGCATATCAGCCCGTTCGAGCAAGGGAACCGCAATAACCCGGAAGATCCTACGCGTACGCGTAAGCTGCTCTTGCACAAGGCACAGATTAACAAGCTGCTGGGTCTGTCGAAGCAGGAAGGATACTCCATCGTGCCGCTCAAGATTTACGTTCGCAATGGATATGCGAAGCTGCTGCTTGGACTAGGTAAAGGTAAGAAGCAATATGATAAACGTGACACCGCCGCGAAGCGGGATGCACAGCGTGATATCCAGCGTGCACTGCGCGAGAAGCAGAAGGTTGCTCGGTAAGTTGATTTAGCGGTGCTTTTGAACGAATGAAGTGACATTTAATGTCTGAGTTAGCTCTGTTGCAGCTGGTCAGAATAGGTTAGGTATGACGCGCTTTTCCAACTCTCTCCTTGTTTACCTGCAAGTTATAGATTGGAGTAAGTCGCATTATATATATTATTGTGATATACTAAGGAAGTACGAGAGAGAACAAGTGCTCTGGTATAACCAATTGCTTCTAGTCATCCTTTCACCATGGAGGGGAAGGATGCGGAATAGATCTACTGGTGCTCTTATTGATCCGATCTATCCAGGAGGCCCTTTATAACAAGGGGGCGTTTTTGGATTCGACGGGGATAGTTCGAGCATGAGTAGCGGGTAGTGGGGACGCGTCCGCTTCATCAACGCTAAAGCCTATTAAACGGCAAACAACAAAACAACTACGCTTTCGCAGCTTAATAACCTGCGTGCGTGCTCTCGCTCTGTATCGCCCATGTACCGGGATGAGGGCCCAACTTTAGTGGGATACGCTGTCTAGTCTCCGCCTGCGGCTAGCTGAAGAAGACAAACAGGCTGACCCAACGTAGAGCCGGTTACGGGGCGCTACTCGGGTGACATCAAAACTGTGACTACACCCGTAGAAGCTTATGTGGCGTTATCTTCGGACAGGGGTTCGACTCCCCTCGCCTCCATTTCTAAGTACTCAAAGGCCATCAGCCAGATCATCTGGTTGGTGGTTTTTTAGTTTGTGATATAATCGTTGAAACTCAATCGGAACGGAGGGACTTCAGATGGTTGTTAATCGAGAACAGCTCCAAGAAGTTCTAAAAAAAGCAAACCAACATGCACGTAAGCAAGCGAAAGATTTAGGTGCTTCTATCTACTATATAAAAAATAACAAACGTATACGAGAAGACGCGCAAGGAAACAAGTTTGAAATTGTGTTTGATGAATCCGGACAACGTCAGGAATTTGAATACCATGAATGACATTAAACCGATTATGATAGTTTCGCTGGAACTAATGGTGCTAGAAGTAGCACGCTAAGAAGCTTACCTTCGGACAGGGGTTCGACTCCCCCTCGACTTCATTTAAAGTGCTTAAAGAACCACCAACCAGAAGTTCTGATTGGTGGTTTTTGGTTTTGTTGATGGAGTTTTTAATGGTAACGTTAGAAGAAAAAGAAATAGACGGTGAACATCTTCTGAATGATGTTTCATTGACAGCTCTGAAGGAAAAGAGGATATGCTGAAAAAATAATATAGTAGGAAATATCTTCTATGTTATAGAGCATATAGAAGATGAAAGTGGTATGCATAATGCTAATCAGTAAATCAAAGAAGGTGCAGTTCCAATGGATCCTTATCTATATTTGTTTTTTCATGTCTTATCACATGCACTTTTGGGGGCAATTATTGCATACTGCTTTTTGCCAAAGAACAATTGGAAAGACCGTGTTGTATGCCTCTGTTCAGGTGCCCTTTGTGGGATAATTCCTGATTTTTTGGGGGATAGAAGTACAGCTCCATGGTCCCATTCGGTACTAATTGCCCCTTTTCAAGCGTTAGGTGTGGCTTATTTAACAAAACAGTTCTATAAAAAGGCATCATTTAAATTAATTTGGGGATCTTCGATTTTGTCTGTCTTATTTGGACATTTGTTTTTAGACTACATGGGGCATGATATACCAGCATTTTATCCGGTTAGCGATAAGTCCTTTATTATGGGAGCTATTACTTTAGGTGATCCGTGGATATGGTTTCCATTGGTTATCGGCCTTGTATGGAGTTTGCTTTTAAGCAATAAATCTAAATCACCTGTAATAACTTCAATACTATTCGTACTAATATACCTAGTATTTCGAGTAACGGCAAAAGAGATCATCGAAGAAAAAGTGCGGGTTCAGTATCCTGTTTGGGAAAAGTCATATATCACAGTGGAACCTGATCATCATTATGAATTCCCGTTAAACCCCTTACATTGGTTGGATTTCAGGTTTGAAATTAGCAGCTCCCATTTTTCAAGAGGTGGGGATGCAGGTATTCTTGGGCAGAAAACAGATGAGCTGTTCTGGTACGATTTTTATCCAGTTGCACGTGACATTACATTAGTACATGGAAAGTATAGTTTTATGTATTCAGCTAAATCAAATGGTAGTCTATCCGTTATTGATGATTGGACAGAAACGGGATTCAACTTTATTATGGGAGAGCATGAGGGTAATCTTCATATCTTCAAAGAAACTTTAAATGGCGAGTGGGAAGAAATTCTGTTGAGGCAGTCTGATGACTAGTGTGAATTTGTTATTACCGATTAAGATATGCAGTGTCATTCATACGCTCTTTTCAGCACGGCTCCTATTTCTATTGTTAGGATATCATAACAGGATTAACAGGAATTAATGACGATACGAAGGAATGATTCTTTTGCATACTTTGATCGAACTTCTAAGAATATTAGGGATTATACTTCTACTGTTATCTATACTATTTCTAGTGCTGAGCAGCCTCAAGGAAACGTACAGGCATTTAGACAAGTTGTATTCAGCCTTTTTCTACACCGGTATAGTAGTAGTATTGACATGGGCTATATTAAGTTGAATTGTTGTTGTATTTACATATATAGCAGACGTACAGTGAGAGAGGAGAACGATCATTGGATTATTTTCATCGTATTCAAAAAGTTGTTGATTATATCGAGACACATATTGAAGATGATACCGATGTCGATGAGGCAATTCGCAGTTCTCACGTTTCTAAGTTTCATTTCTATCGTCTTTTCAAAGCAATTGTGGGTATGACAGTTCATGAGTATATGAAGGAGAGGAAGTTGAGCAAGGCCGCAGAGCACCTCTGTACCACAAATGATGATATATTAACCATAGCGACAAGATATGGATTTAACTCACAGGAAGTATTCACGCGTAATTTCAAAAAGTTGTTCCACTGTACCCCAGCTGCATTTCGAAAAACCAATAATGTGGATTGGGCGCTGCGCGCAACAGGCAAGATGAATGTGGATTCTCTCAGACTTGATATTAAGAGTATGAACGGAAAAATTGTTGTAAACGAGAAGGTTGAGATCATACAGGACCTCAAGCTGATAGGAATAGAACGGGAAATGACAGATGAGCAGGCGTACAGTGTCGTTGACGCAATGGAGCTTTTTTTAAAGGAAGCAGAGCGAATACCTAACATCGTAAACGAAACCATATTTCGCATCTGTTATGGAATAGATTATTCCGGAGATATTCCCAAATATAAAGAGTTAATCGCATTGGAGGTTTATGACACGGCTTATGTGCCGAATGGAATGACAGCAAAGTGTATTGAGTATGCAAAAGTAGTGACTTATACACATAAGGGCAGATTGTTCATGGGGGAAGAAGAGAAAATTATAAATACATATCATTTTTTGTATCGTTATCGCATCCCTTATCAATCATATGAATTAACAAAAGACTTTCTTCTTGAAAGGTACGGTGCAGATTTTAAAGGACCATTCCATGAAAATTCACATATGGAAATATCTTTCTCCATTCGATAACAATGTAGCAATCAGAATCAAAAACCGATAACGGCTTTCTGGTAAATTTCAAGTTAACAACCTGTTAATTTGATGATCAGGAAGCTTTTTTATTGGAGGGAATCGAGAGATGTGTACCACATTTGCGATGAAAAATGAAGAAGTGATGTTACTGGGGCACAATTACGATTTTTACTATGGACATGGCTTAATTGTTGTAAGTACGAGGGACCTCATGAAAGAGTCTTTCAAGGCTGACGGGACGAAAGGGGTTCGCTGGAAAACAAAGTATGGAAACATTACCTTTACGCAGTTTGGCCGTGAGCTGCCGATGAACGGGATGAATGAGAAGGGACTCACGATTGCGATGATGTATCATGAAGACGGGCTATATCCGCAAACGGACAGCAGACCTGCCCTGAATGAACTGCAATGGATACAATATCAGCTAGATCAATATGCTTCCGTAGAAGAAGTAATTTATCATCTAGATCACATCAGGTTAGAAAAAACCTTGTATGAACTCCACTATATGATTGCAGATGCAACGGGTCAGACAGCAATTATCGAATTTATTGAGGGAAGAGCACATGTAACTCAGGATGCACCCTATTTTTCACTTACCAATACGAGCTTCGAGAAATCATTGGCGTACGCCAATCAATTTCAAGATATTCCAATTCCGCAATTATCCCGAAAGGTCACATCTCTTGACCGTTTTACCTTAGGTTATCGCCTTGTGGAGGATAAGTGCCGATTAGATAACACGTCGCCTCTTTCGGTAGAAGAAGCATTTTGTGTGTTAGAAGATATTGCGGTGAAGCCATCCGTAGATTGGAGCTGGATCGGTGACGGAATTCCGTCCACACTCACCTATTGGAGTATTGTGTTTGACATCAAGAACTTAATAATCCACTATAACGATTATGGCAATAAGGAAATTCGCTCGATTGATTTAAAAAAAATCGATTTTTCCCATGCCGCCTCGATTCGCTGCTTATCGCTGGATAATACACTTAAAGGATCTATCGAATGTCATTTCAAACCGTATACAACATTGGATAATGAAAGGATCATTCAATTAAGTTATAAACCGATAAGCGATGTGTTTCCGATCAAAGATCAGTTAGCGTTAGCCCAATACCCGGATACATTTAAGTGAGATCTTCAGGAAAGGGCAGAGGTTAACAAAAAAGGACCCAGCGAGTATGGAGGCCCTCGCTTCCATTTCTAAGTACTCAAAGGCCATCAACCAGATTATCTGGTTGGTGGTTTTTTAGTTTGTTAACACTAATTGTTGAAACTCAATCAGAACGGCGGAACTTTAGATGGTTATTAATCGAGAACAACTCCGAGAAGTTTTAAAAAAATAGCAAACCAACATGTACGTTAAGCTAAAGATTTAGGTGCGTCTATTTACTATATAAAAAATAACAAACGTATACGAGAAGACGTGCAAGGAAACAAGTTTGATGACATTAAACCGATTATGACCGTTTTCGCTGGAACTAATGGTGCTGGAAAGAGAACACTAAGTATGCAAATGCGGGACTAGTTGGGGGAATCTTGTTGATCCAGATCAGATTGCTCGGGGACATTTGTATTGAAGCATTAGAATGAGATTCTCTTCTGTTGTTTATAATAGACTGGATCATCAGTACATGGTTACAGAGGGAGTTATTATAATGAAACGCACCCATATATTCTTCGCATTTCTGTTGTCAGCTGCTGTTGTATTAAAAGCACCTGGAACCGCTTTAGCTCAGACCAGTGACATATCATTGCAAGCTGTAGAGGAAATACAGCAAGTAGACGTTCCATTTGATATAAATACATATGATGCGACCACAGCATCTGAAGTGATAACTCTCCATGACAAGGATCGATTAAAGTTTCTCGGAATGAAGCTAAGTCCCCCTTTATTTGCTCCAAAAGTAAGCGTAGAAGAAGCGATCAACATTGCTTCAGCTAAAAGTCCCAAGTTTGCTAAGGAAGCTAGCTCAATAGAAGCGGAATATCAGCTTTTTAGTTATCCATTTATGAATGCCTTTACCGAAGAAGCGTTAATTCGTAACAGCCAATTAAAGAAGGATGGTTTTTTGTTAAATACACCTGTATACATTGTTACATTTTTCGATATAAAAGGTACAGGACACGCAATGAAAGGGAAGGAAGCCCCGACATATAGCCAGTTTAATGTAGTCATCGATGCTAATTCTGGCAAATCACTATTATCATTCACCTATAGGTAATGAAGAATCCCACCAGATATCCTGATGGGATTTGTGTTCTATGATTCTAGTAGATTAATAGAATGAGCTTCGATAATCTTAACTACTTGTTGACGGTCGATATGATGGTTTACCATGTCAACCGTAAAATCTTCGGCTTGCTTGGGATCCATTTTGAATTGCAGGTGATTATAACGCAGAAATATGACCAGTGCTGTAAAAGCGGTCCGTTTATTAGCGTTGTGAAAAGGGTGATTCTGACCCAAAGATTCAAATAAAGCCGAAGCCTTCTCCATTATAGTAGGATATGCATCTTTGCCCAAAATGGAATGCTGAGGTCGATGCACTGCTGATTCAAGCAACCCAGGTTCTTTAACTCCTATCTGTTCACCTGGGCTGTAGCGTTGAATCATAGCTACGTTAATAGCTATTACTTCTTGAACGGATAAATAACGAGTGGACGTCATCTGTCTTTCAGTCCTCGTAATGTCTGATCGTATTCTTCAATGACATCTGTCAAAGTATCCATGAAGTCTACACTAATCCCTTCAGGTAGAGAAACCTTTGTTGACTTTTTAATGAGGATTTCGCCTGTTGCAGGATTAACATCAATACTCACTGTATCGCCTTGCTCCAATCCAATTTGCTTCAAAGCATCCGTCATGGTGATACCTAAGCTGTTACCGAACTTCGTTACTTTTCGCTCCATCTCTATCATCCTATTCATTAGAATTCCTCCTTATCATCTTATTCAACTGTTATAACAATTATACAATTATAATTAAAGGGTTCAATCACTTTTAAGGTTCATTCACACGGTCTGCTTCTGTAGCTGCTTGTATGTAAAATGTTTGCTTCTAAAGCGTATTGTGTTTGACATCAAAAACCTAAAAATCCGCTAATCCATTGATTTCAAAAACTTCGATTTTTCAATGCCGCCTCGATTCGCTGCTTATCGCTGAATAATACACTTAAAGGATCTATCGAGGGTCATTTCAAACCGTACACAACATTGGATAATGAAAGGATCATTCAATTAAGTTATAAACCGATAAGCGATGTGTTTCCGATCGAAGATCAGTTAGCGTTAGCCCAATACCCGGATACATTTAAGTGAGATCTTCAGGAAAGGGCAGAGGTTAACAAAAAAAGACCCAGCGAATAATGGGTCCTTTTTTGTATCTGGAAGAAATACAGGCAGTCCTAGTCCGTTCAACAAATCAAAAAGTAATCGTTGCTCTCCAAGATCCGCCGCCTTGCGTACAGGTATAGGTTCCTGTAACGGTTCTGCCGTCTGCAGCAAGGGTGCCGGTGTAGGTACAGTTATTGCCATCGCTGCTGTTTCTTCGTAACACCTGCACGTTGTTGCCGGATATATTGATCGTCAGTACAGCTGTAATATCCTGCGCACCTTGCATCGTCCACCTTGCATCAAAAATATTGCTGTTTCCTCGGCGCGTCCATACCCCGCTCCAGCCGTCTTCTTGTTCGTACCAAACTCGTCCTAGACGGGGCCTTTCACGTCGTACAATCGTGGCAGTCCAAGTACCTCCGCCTTGATTGCATCTAAACGTTCCAGCAACCCTGCGTCCATCTGAGGAGAGAGTGCCGGTGTAGTCACAGTTATTGCCATCACTGCTGTTCCGACGCTGAACATACACAAAATTACCGAAGATATAAATTGTCAAAACTGCTGTGATTGGTGTTGCATTCGTACCAGGCATCGTCCATCTTGCATCAAAAATATTGCTGTTTCCCCGCCGGCGCCACAAGCCGCTCCAAGATCCCTCTTGCTCATGCCACTCGACTCCCAAGTCCTGCTGTCCAAATGGAAAATTTAAGGTTTGGGATGGAAGTAACTGACGATACTCATTCGGGATATAGCTAGAAGGTACACAATGATAAGGATACATTAAGGATCTTCTCCTTTGTTTGATCTGATTATGTAATATGCTATGTTGGGGGTTTGCCCATTGTACCTGAGGGCACCTATTTTGGGCTTTTTGCAGATTGACAATTACTTATGAAATTGCTTTGCTATCAATCTTAGGGCCAAGAAGTGAGATTGGACTTTGTTAAAGAGTATACACAATATGAAAATCCGAACGAAATAGAAGATCGTTTTTATTTTATTGAATTTAAAGATAATGGATCTAGTAATTAATATTGAATTTAATGAAAAATATTGTAAAATAAAGTTAGATCATATCATCTACGAATTAAATGAGTACCAATGATCAAAAAATCTTAGGAGCTGATTTTATTGATTAAAAAGTGGCAACGAAAAAGAGTCAAAGGATTTCTCTCAAGTTTATTAATTGGTACATTGTTATTCAGTATTTCAAGCGTCGCTTTAGCTTCCGATGATCTTGTAGTGAGTGCTGATATTGTTCCACTAAATTCAATAAGCGTAGATGAGAAAATTAAAGGATTATACGAACAAAGAAGTCTAGTTTTAGCACAAAAAAAGGAAGGGTACCAAGAAGAATATGAAAAACTAGGAAAAGAATTAGAAGCACTTGGGGTTGAATTCTTGACTCAAGCTCAAGTTGCTGAAAAAATGGAAATTGCTAAAAAAACATATAATGGACCCACACCTCAAATAGCATTGCCAACAAATCCAAAATATGTTTGGTCAAGTTTTCGAAATTCATGGGTGAAAAACGGGGTTACATACGAAGTTCAACACCTGACAGCGGAGCCTAATAGCACGAAATCCATACTATGGGGAGTTCAAACTGGAGTAACGCAAAGTTCTAGCGAAGTGCAAGCTGCTGCTGTAAAATTGGTTGGGACTCTTGTAAAAGAAGGCGCTTCTACAATTGGTAAACCTGTTGATGCTTCAATAACCTTCTTTGATGCAGTGTATAATTTTATCACTGATGCAAATTTCGGAAGAACTACGGTAATAACCGATGTCACCTCTAACTATACTGTTTCATGGTTCGAAAATATAGATTTTATGTATGTAAAGAAAAAGAGTGATCCAGATTCAAATCAAGAATTGACATTTATGTCATCCTCTATTAGCGGTGATGCTTCTTGGACAATGCCTTCATTTAGTTATAAGTCAAGTGGAGCAGTAAAAAGCGTAAAGAATTTAAATGGAAGTAGACTATTCACCTACCACAGTACAACTGCACATAGAAACGGCTCATTCGCTGTTGCCGCTTATCTTGATCCGTCTGCACCAAGAAATGCCTATATAACGTTTGCTGAAATTAAGGGGTATCAAGATAAAAGGGTTGGTCTGATACCTGTTGCTACACCCGCTTCACCTATAACAATGCCTTAATAGAATTATTTCAAGTTATTAATTGGATTAATGCTGAATAAGATTTGTGTAATTACTTATCTGTTGCACAAATCTTATTTGGTGTTAAAGGAGATGTAAGTGTGAGAAATTTTTTGAAATATTCTTTGATTCCAATTTTATTGTTGGTGATTTTTTTGTTTTTTTATAAATTCCCTAATAAAGTTGAAGTAGTAAGGTCTGCCGGAACTTTCTCTTATAATAATTCTTCAACATTTCAGGAAACTCATATTCAAATTAATGGCATACTTTATCGACCATTATTTCGAGATCATGTTTTTAAAGGCTCAATTATAATTAATGGAAATGAAGTATCTGAAAACGGGGAGACACTTGATACATATATTTTAGAGAAAAAGAATGGTATTAATATGGGCAATTTAGTATACAATGATCTTTCCAAAAACCCTCCGGACAATGTTTCTATGTTAGGTATTATTTGGTTTGATGATGACTTTAATAATATAACAATTCTAGATGTTCAGACAAAGGTTAGATATATAGTGACGGGTTCCACATACAAAGACGCATTATCAACATTAGAAAAAATGAAAAAAGACTTTGGCTCCAGTTTTGTAGTTTTTTAAGCAATCATTCGTTGGGACTGCTGTATACTAAAAATAGGCTTACCAAATAACCTTCTCAACGAAATGATTTGGTCTTAGTCAATCACACTCCTCTCCTTGGATATTAAGAACCCTTGAACTCGCTAAAAGTTATGAATAATTTTATTCTTTTTCGTTTCTTCAACTATTTTCGTCATTACTCCTTAACTATCGAAGAATGAATTTACGGCTGGTTAAAAAAGTCCCTGGAGTACAGCAGTACTCAGGGACTTTTAATTATTTCATTTTTTCTTAATGATCTTTAGAATTTGACTCACTCTTGATTGGCTCACATTAACTCTTGAAGCTATCTCATGTTGTGTAAGGCTTGGTACTCTCTCTATCAATTTATGAATTATGTAAATCAATTCTTTTTTTCTTTTATCTTTCGATAGATCTATTCCATTTAAAGCTTGTTCTTGTGCATATTGCTTCTTAATCTCAATAAGCAATTCATCTTCATTTTATCGTTTCCCAGCTCATGCAGGTTCCCCCTTCTTAATATGTACTCCCTCATTTTACTCTGAACAATAACATTGAGATAAGATCTTTTCATAACATTTAAAAGTCAACAAAAAAGAACCCTTGAACCTCTTTAACCTAACTTGCCCGTTAGAATTCCTGTAATACGAATATTTGGAGTTTGAATAAAAAAGAACGCCTCGTTATGATGGGGTTACGCACGAGGTCATTGCCTCAAAAA